>FR891960.1 GCA_000434235.1 Alistipes sp. CAG:268
CGCCCGGCGCCCAAACCGGCCGCACCGGCTCCCGCCGAGCAGGCTCCCGCGACACCCGAGCCCCCGAAGGACAACATCTTCCGTCCGGCTACGGTGACCCTCACGGGCCCGCAGGTACTCGGCACGATGGACGTCTCGGGATTCGTTCCCGGAGGCAAGCACAAGCGCAAGCGCCTCCAGAAGGAGAAGGTCGATGTCTCGAAGGCCCAGAAGGGAGGCCAGCAGGGCGGCGGCAAACAGGGCGGACAGGGCGGACAGAACGACCGCAACAACCGTCCGGGAGGCCAGCAGCAGAACCGCGGCCAGCAGCAGAACCAGCCCCGTCCGGGCGAAGGCCGCCGCAACAAGAACAAGAACACCCCCAAACCGATCGTCCGCCCCGAAGTGAGCGACGAGGAGGTTTCGAAACAGGTAAAGGACACCCTGGCCCGCCTGACGGCCAAGGGTGCCAAGACCAAGGCATCGAAATACCGCAAGGAGAAACGCGAGGCCGTCGCCGAACGCATGAGCGAGGAGTCGGCACGCGAGCAGCAGGAACGCTCGATCCTCAAGGTGACCGAGTTCGTCACCGTGAGCGAGCTGGCCACGATGATGAACGTCTCGCCGACGGAGGTCATCACCGCCTGCATGAACCTCGGACTGATGGTGTCGATCAACCAGCGGCTCGACGCCGAGGCTCTGGTGGTCGTTGCCGAGGAGTTCGGCTACAAGGTCGAGTTCGTCTCGGTGGAGATTCAGGAGGCCATCGCCGACGACCACGAAGACAAGGAGGAGGACCTCGTGCCGCGTCCGCCGATCGTCACGGTCATGGGACACGTCGATCACGGTAAGACCTCGCTGCTGGACAACATCCGCAAGACGAACGTCATCGAGGGCGAGGCCGGCGGCATCACGCAGCACATCGGTGCCTACAGCGTCGAACTCAACGGTCAGAAGATCACGTTCCTCGACACGCCGGGCCACGAAGCCTTCACGGCCATGCGTGCCCGCGGTGCGAAGATCACCGACGTGGCGATCATCATCGTCGCGGCCGACGACAACGTCATGCCGCAGACGATCGAGGCGATCAACCACGCCCAGGCTGCCGGTGTGCCGATGGTCTTCGCCATCAACAAGATCGACAAGCCCAATGCCAACCCCGACCACATCAAGGAGCAGCTCTCGCAGATGAACTACCTGGTCGAGTCGTGGGGCGGCAAATACCAGGATCAGGAGATCTCGGCCAAGAAGGGCATCAACCTCGACAAGCTGCTCGAGAAGGTGCTGCTCGAGGCTGAAATGCTCGAACTGAAGGCCAACCCGAACAAGAAGGCCGTGGGTACGGTGATCGAATCGACGCTCGACAAGGGCCGCGGCTACGTTTCGACGGTGCTCGTGCAGGCCGGAACGCTCCGCATCGGCGACGTCATCCTCTCCGGTACGTTCACGGGCCGCGTGAAGGCGATGTTCAACGAGAACGGCAAGAAGGTGACCGAGGCCGGTCCCTCGACACCGGTGCAGGTGCTGGGTCTGAACGGCGCCCCGCAGGCCGGTGACCTGTTCAACGTGATGGACGACGACCGCTCGGCCCGCGAGATCGCCAACAAGCGCGAGCAGCTGCAGCGCATGCAGGGCATCATGACCCAGAAGCACGTGACGCTCGACGAGATCGGACGCCGCATCGCCATCGGTTCGTTCAAGGAGCTGAACATCATCGTCAAGGGCGACGTGGACGGTTCGGTCGAGGCCATGTCCGGATCGCTCATCAAGCTCTCGAAGGAGACTGTCCAGGTGAACGTGATCCATGCCGCCGTGGGACAGATCTCCGAGTCCGACGTGCTGCTGGCCGCCGCCTCGAACGCCATCATCGTGGGCTTCCAGGTGCGCCCGTCGGCCGCCGCGCGCAAGCTGGCCGAGAAGGAGGAGATCGAAATCCGCCTCTACTCGATCATCTACGACGCGATCAACGACATCAAGGACGCCATCGAGGGCATGCTCGAACCGGTGATGAAGGAGGAGATCGTCGCCTCGGTCGAGGTGATGGAGATCTTCCGCATCTCGAAGGTGGGCACCGTGGCCGGATGCGTCGTGCGCGAAGGCAAGCTCCAGCGCTCGACCCCCATCCGCGTCATCCGCGACGGCATCGTGATCTACACCGGCAAACTCGGATCGCTCAAGCGGTTCAAGGACGACGTCAAGGAGGTCACCTCCGGACAGGACTGCGGTCTGAACATCGAATCGTTCAACGACGTCCGTGTGGGCGACATCGTCGAAGGCTACGAACAGGTTGAGGTAAAACGCAAATAGTACCAATTATCCCAAACACACACCAATGAACACACAAATCAAATTTACCACCCCCGAAGAGGCCGTCAAGGTCATCAAGTCGGGCGATCACGTGCATCTGAGCTCCGTAGCTTCGGCTCCCCAGTGCCTGATCAACGCCATGTGCAAGCGCGGCGAAGCCGGTGAACTGAAGGATGTACACATCCACCACCTCCACACCGAGGGCCCGGCCCCCTATGCCGACGAGAAGTTCGAAGGCATCTTCCAGCTCGACTCGTTCTTCGTGGGCGGCAACGTCCGCAAGGTGACCCAGAGCGGATATGCCGACTACATTCCGATCTTCCTGAGCGAGACGCAGCGTCTCTACCGTTGCGGCGCCGTACCGTGCAACGTGGCCATGATCCAGGTTTCGACCCCGGACAAGCACGGCTTCGTATCGCTCGGCACGTCGGTCGATGCCACGCTGGCCGCCGTCGAGTGCGCCGACCACGTGATCGCCGTGGTAAACAAGCACGTTCCCCGTTCGTTCGGCCAGGCCATGATACCGATGTCGAAGATCGACCTCTTCGTCGAGGACGACACCCCGCTCATGGAGGCCCACTTCACCGAGCCCAACGAGATCGAGACGGCCATCGGCAAGCACTGCGCCGCGCTGATCGAGGACGGCGCCACGCTGCAGATGGGTATCGGCGCCATTCCCAACGCCGTGCTCGCACAGCTCGGAAACCACAAGAACCTCGGTATCCACACCGAAATGTTCGCCGACGGCGTGCTGCCGCTCGTCGAGAAGGGCGTCATCAACGGCGAGGCGAAGAACATCGACAAGGGCAAGATGGTCTCGACCTTCCTGATGGGTTCGCAGAAGGTCTACGACTTCATCGACGACAACCCGGCCGTGATGATGATGGACGTGGGCTACACGAACGATCCCTACGTGATCGCCAAGAACGACCGCGTGACGGCCATCAACTCGGCCCTGCAGGTGGACCTCACCGGCCAGGTGTGCGCCGACTCGCTGGGCACGAAGTTCTACTCGGGCGTGGGCGGACAGATCGACTTCGTCTACGGAGCCTCGCTGTCGAAGGGCGGAAAGGCCATCATCGCCATGCCTTCGATCACCAACAAGGGCATCTCGAAGATCGCCCCGGTGCTCACGGCCGGTGCCGGTGTCGTTACGACGCGTAACCACATCCACTGGTTCGTCACCGAGAACGGCGCCGTGGATCTCTACGGCAAGACGCTCCAGGAGCGTGCCCGCCTGCTGATCTCGGTAGCCCACCCGTCGGCCCAGGAGGAGCTGGACCGTGCCGCTTTCGAGCGCTTCGGCTCGCACCACCACTACATCAAGAAGTACATGGGCAAGTAGCCTTCACGGAAGGGTTGCTTCCCGCACCGATACGGGGTTCCGGTCCAACGGCCGGAACCCCGTTTTTTTATCGTCCCGAAGCGGGAATTCGGCGGATATTCACTTGTTTTCGCGGGGAAGATTTTCTAAATTTGTAACAGATGCGGGATCGGAAATACCCGCCGGTCCGGGCAAACATCGTAACCAACCTAAACTACACCACCTATGAAACGTCCGACATTCGGGAACCTCCTCGGTTCGCTGTGCGGCACGGCCCTCGCCGCCGCACTCATCACCTCCTGCGCCCCCCGGCAGAACATGCTCACCGAAGAGGAAATCGCCGACGGCTGGGAGCTGCTCTTCGACGGGAAGAACCTCGACCAGTGGAAAGACTTCAACGGGGATTCGCTCACACAGCCGTGGCACGTCGTAGACGGCTGCATCCAGGCCAACGGCGACGGCAGCGACCTTTCGGGCTATATCGTCACCCGAAAACAGTACGAAAACTTCATCCTCGACTGGGAGTGGAAACTCTCGCGCGGCGGCAACAGCGGCATGCTCTACCACGTGGTCGAGGACCCCTGCTTCGAGGTACCCTACGTCACCGGCCCCGAATACCAGCTCATCGACGAGGAGGGCTGGGAGGAGCAGAACGCTCCGACGAAGCTCGAGGAGTGGCAGCGCCTGGGCGTCGATTACGCCATGCACCTCCCGGACCGCGCGGCCATGCGGCTCAATCCGCAGGGCGAGTGGAACTCGTCGCGCATCGTCTTCGACAACGGCCATGTCGAGCATTGGCTCAACGGCGTGAAGATCCTCGAATTCGAAGCCTGGACCGACGACTGGTTCGCCCGCAAGGCGAGCGGCAAATGGGAGACCGCTCCCGAATACGGACTGGCCCGCCGCGGCGTGATCTGCCTGCAGGACCACGGCTACCCGGCCTCGTTCCGCAACCTGAAGATCAAGGAGCTGCCCCGCAAGGCCGGCAGCGAGGTTTCGCTCTTCAACGGCCGTGACCTCACGGGCTGGGAGGCCTACGGCACCGAGAAGTGGTATGTCGATCCGCAGGGGCTCCTCGTTTGCGAAAGCGGGCCCGACAAGCAGTACGGATACCTTGCCACACGCGCATACTACGATGATTTCGACCTCACGGTGGAGTTCCGCCAGCTGGCCAACGGCAACTCGGGCATCTTCTTCCGCTCGTTCATCGAGCCGCCCGTGAAGGTGCACGGATGGCAGTGCGAGGTAGCCCCCAGGGGCAACGATACGGGCGGCATCTACGAATCCTACGGCCGCGGCTGGCTCGTACAGATTCCCGACGAGAAGGAGTCGCTGCTCAAAGAGCGCGACTGGAACACGCTGCGCCTGCGCGTCGAGGGCGATCACGTGCAGACGTGGCTCAACGGCGAGGCGATGGCCGACCTGCACGATGCGAAGATCGGCGCCGCACAGGGCCGCATCGCCCTGCAGATCCACGACGGAGGCGGCATCAAGGTGCAGTGGCGCAACCTCCGCCTCAAGACGCTCTGATCACCCAAGTCCAACCGCAAACAGATCGAAAGCCATGGGAATCAACCGCAGAAACTTCCTGAAAACGGCGGGCGCCGCCACGCTCTTCACCATCGTCCCGCGGTGGGTGCTGGGCGGACCCGGACGCATCGCCCCGAGTGACCAGCTCACCAAGGGCATCATCGGCGTCGGCGGCATCGGCCGCAGCAGCTACCACTTCACCAGCACACCCGAATGCCGGCTGGTGGCCATCTGCGACGTGGACAGCGACCACCTCCGGAGCGCCGCGGAGCTGGGCCGGCGCAAGTTCGGCCAGACGCTGAAAACCTACCACTTCTACCGCGATCTGATCACCGACCCTAATGTCGATATCGTACACATCGCCACCCCGCCCCACTGGCACGGCATCATGGCCGTCGAGGCCGCCAAGGCCGGCAAGGACATCTGGTGCGAGAAACCCATGACACGCACCATCGGCGAGGGCAGGCGCGTCGTCGAGGCCGTCAGGCGCTACGGGCGCATCTTCCGCCTCAATACGTGGTTCCGCTTTGCGGACACCTTCTACGGACTCGGTACGACGGTCGAACCGCTCAAGAAACTCGTGCAGAGCGGCATGCTCGGATGGCCGCTGAAGGTGACCATCTCGGGGGCCACGGGCTTCACGTGGAAATTCTACTGGGTGGGCCGCGAACACCTCGAACCGCAACCCGTACCTGCAGCCCTCGACTACGACCTGTGGCTCGGCCCGGCCCCTGCGAAACCCTACAACGCCCACCGTACGCACCAGACCTTCCGCGGATACTGGGACTACGATGGCGGCGGGCTCACCGACATGGGTCAGCACTACATGGACCCGGTGCAGTACCTGCTGGGCAAGGACGACACGTCGCCCGTGAAGATCGAGGTCGATGCCCCGCAGCAGCACCCCGACGCGGTGGGCATCTGGCGCAGGATTGTCTACACCTACGAAGACGGCTGCCAGATCGTGCTCGAGGGCGAGGGGTTCGAGAGCTCGGGCAAGGTCCCCTACATCGAGGGCCCGTTGGGCAAGGTCTACAAGGGATTCGAGTGTACGATCCCCGACGTGATGAACAAGCTGGCCGAGATGCCCGACCCCGAGCCGCAGCGCACCGACTTCCTCGCCTGCGTCCGAAAGCGCGAGCACTTCGCGCTGGACGAGGTGAAGGGACACCGCAGCTCGACGCTGGTCAATCTGGGCGCCTGCGCCCTGAGGCTCAACCGCACGCTGCACTTCGATCCCGACGCGCAGCTCTTCATCGGCGACGACGCTGCCAACCGACTGATCGACCAGCCGATGCGGTCGCCGTGGAAAATCTGACAACCCCCAAAGCGCATGAAACGATGAAAAAAAGAGCCATACTACTTTTCTGGTTCCTGTGTCTGCTGCCGTTTGCCGCGGGGGCACAGGATGGCCGGCAGCGCACCGTCGAGACGGTCGTGGCCGACGTGCTGGCACAGCTGCCCGCCGGGCAGACAGCCGACTACCGAACCCTGATGGACGAACTGGCCGCAACGGGCACGGAAGGCATCCGGATACTCGCCGGGATGCTCGTCCCCGCCGGGCAGGGCAGCGACGCCGCCGTGGAGTACGCCCTGAGCGGCGTGGTCCATCACGTGACGGAACAAGAAAGCGGAGAGGCCCGCGATGCCGTGCGGCAAGGACTCGCACAGAGCATCGACACCTGCCCGGACCCTGCGGACCGCGCCTTCCTCATCTCGCTGCTTGCATGCTGCTCCACGGCAGAGGATGCAGCCGTTTTTGCGAAATACGCCGAAGACGGACAGCTTGCCGATGCCGCCGTCCGCGGCCTGATCGCGACGCCCGGATCGGAGCCGGCAATTCTTGAGCTGATGCAGCAATCCGACGGTCCGTCGGCACGGCTGGCCCATGCCGCCGCAAAACGGCCGAGCGAAGGGGCCGAGGAGATCCTCCTTGCGTGGCTGGCCGACTACCCCACCGACGATACGACCCGGGAAGCCATCTATGCCGCCCTGGCGGCATGCGGCGGCCGGACATCGCTCCGAGTGCTCGGGGATGCGGCGGCAGCCGCCGACTTCGACTTTGCCCCGGGCGATGCGACGGGAGCCTTCCTCGACCTGCTGAACAACCTCGCCGAACGCGGCGACACGAAGGTCGTGCAGCGGGCCGCACGTGCGCTGGCCAAAGAGTCGGTACGCACGAACATCCGCACGGCCGCGCTCAAACTTCTGCTCCGCACCTCCCCCGAACAGCGTACCGAACTGCTGCTCGCGACGCTCGGGGACAACGACCGGGCCTACCGCTGCGCGGCACTCACCCTTGCAGCGGACTATACCGACGAGGCGCTGTGCGCAGCCATCGTCGGCGAATGGCCGAAACTGACGGCCGAGGCGCGCACGGATGTGGTGAACTGGTTGGGCGACCGCCACGCCGCTTCGCAGACCGCGACGGTACTGGCCGCCATCGACGCCTCGGATCCCGGGCTCGCCGCAGCCGCCGTGCGTGCGGCCGGCCGTCTCGGAGGCCAGGAGGCGCTCGAAGCGCTGATCGGCCGGCTGAACGGCCCGCTGGCCGAAGAGGCCGTAGCCGCACTGGCCTCGTTCAACGGCCAGGTGGACGACGGGCTCGTCGCGGCGCTCGATGCCGATCCCGTAACGCAGGCCAACGCCCTGCGGCTCGTCGCACGACGGCGGATCACCCGGGCAGCCGACCGGGTCTTCGCCCTGCTCGACGCCGGACAGGAACCCGTACGACAGGCCGCGCTGGCGGCCCTCGCCGGGATGACGACGGCGGCGGATTTCCCGAGACTCTGCGACCGGCTCGACAACGCCACGGAGAGCGAAACGCCGCAAATCCAGGCCGGACTGCTGAACGCCCTGGCACAAATGGCTCCCGAGGAACAATACGCCCGAACGGCAGAGCGGATGGCCGCATCGGCTGAAAAGGCGCGCTACTACCCGCTGCTGGCACATACGGGCACACAGGAGGCGATCGACGCCCTGCTCGGCGGCGACGACCGCAAGGCGGCTTTCGCGGCACTGCTGACGGTAGAGAGTCCTGTCGTGCCGGAGGTGCTGTTCTCGCTGGCCACCGAGCACCCCGAATGGAAAGACGAGGCGATCACACGCTACACGGAACTCGTGACCGCGAACCGCACGCCCGAGGAGCAGGTGGCCTGCTGCACGAAAGCACTCGGAACGGATCCCGCCCCGGAGGTGAAGAACCGGCTGCTTGCAGCACTGGCAGGCACCGCCTCACTGCCGGCCGTCGAGGTGGCCGCCCGATACCTCGACGATCCCGCGACAGCCGCGGCGGCGGCCGATGCCGTGCGGAGAATCGCGGCAAAGAGCCCCGGCACGGGCGGAGAAACGGTGGTCGCGGCTCTCGAGCGGGCCCGCACGGTCTACGCCGGGCTGGCCTCTGAAGACGCCGACGCCGGCTATGCGGTGGACGAGATCAACGGGCTGCTGGCCCGCTACGCCGCCGTGCCGCGCTTCGAGCTGACGGAAGAGGAGGCGGCCGAGGGTTTCGAAGTGCTCTTCGACGGCCTCTCGCTCGAAAAGTGGACCGGCAACAAGACCAACTACGTTCCGCAGGAGGGGACGATCTACGTCACGGCGCAATACGGCGGCAGTGGAAACCTCTACACCGTCAGGGAGTACGGCGACTTCATCCTGCGCTTCGAGTTCTCGTTCGTCCGCCCGGGTGTAAACAACGGAATCGGAATCCGCACCCCGATGGGTGTCGATGCCGCCTACCACGGCATGGAGATCCAGGTGCTCGACCACGATGACCCGATCTACAAAAACCTGCACATCTACCAGCAACACGGCTCTGTCTATGGGGTCATCCCGGCGCAAAAGCACGTCGTCTTCGGCGAACAGGGGACGTGGAACACCGAGGAGATCCGCGCCGCAGGCGACCGCATCACCGTAACGGTCAATGGCGAGGTGATCCTCGACGGCAACATCCGCGAAGCCTGCGAGGGCCATAACGTGGCCCCCGACGGCTCGGAGCAGAACCCCTACACCGTGGACGGGCGGAACCACCCGGGGCTCTTCAACAAACGCGGTCACATCGGGCTGCTCGGCCACGGCCCCGGCATCCGGTTCCGCAACATCCGCATCAAGGAACTTTGAACCACGGCGGAGGGCGGAGACCGATCCAGGAGAACATCCGCCCTCCGCACCGTACCGGGATGCCGCATCAGCGCCCCGCATCCCGCGAATTGAACCGCACGGAAAAGATATGAACAGATCCAACCCAGGCAATGGTCCCGTCAGGATCGTCGCCATCGGAGCGGGCAACCGCACGAACAAATACCTCGAATACGCCGTCCAACACCCCGAACGGCTGCAACTTGCAGGCGTCGTGGAGCTCAACCCGCTGCGTCGGGAGGCTGTGGCTGCAAAATTCGGACTCGCGCCGTCGCAATGCTTCGACGACTACCGCCTCTTCTTCGGGCAGCCCCGGTCGGCCGATGCCGTGCTGATCGCGACTCCCGAGGACACGCACTTCGAGCCCTGCATGCTGGCCATCGAGGCGGGCTACGACGTACTGCTCGAGAAGCCCATCGCCCAAAGGCTCGACCAATGCCGGCAGATTGCCGAAGCGGCCCGCAGGCGGGGCGTGATCGTCGGGATCTGCCACGTCATGCGCTATCACCCCTATTTCGTCCGGATCAAGGAGATCGTCGATTCGGGTGAACTGGGACAACTCATCTCGATAAACCATACGGCAGCAGTGGGCATAGACCGCATGACCCACTGCTTCGTGCGGGGACTCTGGCGCCGCGAAGAGTGTGCCAACCCGATGCTGATCTCGAAGTGCTGCCACGACATCGACTTTCTGCTGTGGCTTGCATCGTCGCAATGCCGGAAAATATCGTCGTTCGGATCGCTCAGGTGGTATCGCCGGGAGAATGCCCCGCAGGGTTCGGCCGAACGTTGCATAGCGTGCCCCGTCGAACCGACATGCCCCTACTCGGCCGTAGACCTCTACCGCACCCGGCGTGACTGGATCTCGAACTTCGACATACCCGAGGGAGCAACGCTCGACGAGGTAATCGAACGGCAGTTACACGACGGACCTTATGGGCGCTGCGTCTTCCGCTGCGACAACAATGTGGTGGACAACCAGGTCGTCACCATGGAGATGGCAAGCGGTGTCACGATATCGCTTTCCATGGAGACCTTCACGCTTGATGACCGGCGCGAAACACACATACGAATGACGCACGGCGAAATCGAGGGCGACGAACGCACACTGCGGATCCGAAAGTTCCGCGGAGGAGAGGAGCAGATCATCGACTTCAGGGAGCTGGCCGGAACGCCGTTCCACGCCGGTTCGGACCTGAATCTGATCGGGGACTTTGTCGAAGCGATCAGCCGGCGGGGCGGACACCGGTTCCGCACCACAATCGAGGAGTCGGTCGAAAGCCACCGGATCTGCTTCGAAGCCGAGCACAGCCGCCATACGGGGAAAACCCTCCTGCTTGAATAACCGACACGACGGGAGCCAACAAACATTCTCACCGGTCGGCCCGGTACCGCCGTACAAAACCTTGAAAACGACACACCCGGGGATTTCCCCGGGTGTATCTCTTCCTGTCTTACCGTCCCGACAACCGTTCGAAACAGATTCCTGCTCCTGCAGCAAGCCGAGGGCGAAGCTCAGAACGATTCCCCGTCCGGCGGGGCAGAGATATCGGGCAGGCCCCGTTTCTCTTGTAAGGCGATCGGGGCATACAAGGATTCAGGGATTCCTCGTCCTCCGGCTGCACAGGCAACCGACAAGC
>FR891961.1 GCA_000434235.1 Alistipes sp. CAG:268
GCTCTTCCGCTGCTGCGCCTCTCTACCACGGGCACCGACGAGGAGGCCAAGATCCACACGCTATTAAAACGCAATTAACAGAATTTATCTACTTGCCCACCCGCTCAAGAAGGTTATCACAGAAGAATCCTATAAACCTACACCCTACCAGGATCAGACTTGCAATACAAAACCAAGCTTTAAGAAACAATAAAAACTCACGACCTCCTCTTTCATGAAATTAGGATATATACATAGCAACAGGGAAGAACAAACCCGGGTCATGCAGGTACTGAAAATGACCTCGGAATCTGTAGCCCTCGACGAACTCGGCATTGGCCGTATTCGTGACGCTTTTTCAGACCGGATGTTCCCCGGAATATCCACCCTGCAGAAGCACATTAAATATTTCTCGCTCATGCCTCAACTCTACCGCAAGGCTACTGAAAAACGATATAACCGGATTTCAGAGGTGAAAACGGAAATTATACGGCTGGAGCGCATCATGACAAAGAATCTCTGTGAAGGCAGTACGGACACACGAGGAATTATAGGAAGCGAAGTTATTAATAAACCCGGGAACAACTACGTTAAATACGATCCTGCATACATCTACAATACAGGATTGCTCACTTTTGGAATCTTGCGCAGTCCGCAATTGTATGAACTTATTTACTCAACATCCAATGCACTACACAACGCCCCGACGGCAGTCAGGACAGATGACGAAGATACCAATAACGATGCTGATGACAGGTTAGGCCTGTTCCAGTTTTGTTCTTTCCCAAATGTGGATTATGATTTTACTCAAAAATGCTCCTTAGACCTGACCGTAGAGGACAAAGACTTCATTGTGGGTCACATACTGAATGCAAAAGCATGTCAAGGTACATTATTACGTTACATCGTAGATAATCCAGACTTTGCGATAACCGATAGATTTGAACAGATCCCATACCGCCAATTGCCACAGGAGATTGGAGAATTGCAAGACCTGGCCCGACGCTTTGCGGATTTTATATATATGGTGCACATCCGCTATAACTATATCTATTCGCAATACCAGGATGAAGAGATGCGAGTTGAATTTCAGGAGAAACTTGAAGAATACCGGAAAAGTGGGACCGATATAGACAAGGTACTGAATGCCGTAAACATACGGGAGGATAGCGGGAAAAGGTTCTGCGAAAAAGTTGCGGAGCGCCTTGCTGCCAATGATATTGAAGAAAATGGAGATCTGGACCAACTGATTATCAGTCGAGAACGAAATGTAAAAGGGAATCGCAGGAAAATTGGAAATCCTGCATATGTTTACGACAAGAAAGCCCGCATACATTACTATAAACTCACGTACCGATGGGATACGGTGAAAATCTTTGTTGACGAATTAAGAAAGGAGGCTATCAATGGCTGAGGCATTATGGAATGATATTGTCTATACGGATGTATTGCAAAGTGACGGCTTTGTGGTTGATTATGCCGTATGCACGACCTATAGTCTGGACATGCCTTCCTTATTGTCGGTACCATTTATGCTGGGTACGATGACAGATTTGACGGAAGCAATCATGCGTTCTCCCCACTTGATTCTTGAGACTATCAATCAATCGGCAGGTAAATTTGCAGTTTTTTGTAACGCCGGATGTATTGCAATACCGCAGGCCAACTCCAAAGTGTATTCACTTCTTGAGCAAAGCGTTGTGCAGGTAACACTCCAGGCGAAAGGCGGAGGCTTCATCAATTTTCATCCCAAAGTATGGATAATCAAAGAAACAAACCCGAATATAGGTACGCAGCAAATCAAATTGATTGTCCTTTCACGCAACCTAACCAGTTCTAACGACCTGGACGTAGTATGTGAACTTTCCGGAAAGATCAGCACGAAACAAGCTACTCAAAAAGCCCAAAGCAAACATAAACCGCTTGTGGACTTTCTCACATGGTTGATCGGAAAAACCGATAACTGTACTATCCGTAAAAATATGCGTTCGCTCTGCATAGACATTAACTGCATCGAACAATTTGATCTTACGGATTCGCCCTTTGAAGATTACGAGTTTTTCCCCATGGGAATACCTGGATATGATGGACATGCAGAATGCCTTGAACAGAGTATGTTGAAGCATGCAACAGAGATGCTGGTTATCTCTCCATTCGTAGACACACATATCTTGAATCAAATGGTCAGTTGCAGCCACGGAGCCAGAAAGACACTCATCACAAGACATGCTTCTGTTACACAAGAGATCATAAATTTGTTTAATAACGAAGTGTACACACCCAAGGAGGTACTGACCGATAAAGTAGAAAAAGATGTAGCTGTCGATTTGCACGAGAAAGTTTATTTCATACGCAGACATGAAGACCATCTTTACTATAACCATATGTATCTCGGTTCTACCAATGCTACCAAGAACGGATTCGGACGGAATGTGGAATTTTTACTGCACCTGAAGTTTGCCCCATATAAGACCTCGTATGAAAAATACCGGAGTGAACTGATTAACGACAGTAAAGAGTGTATGTTCGAGCAGGTTATTTCGGTACCTAAAGAAGACGGTAGGGAAAAGAATATCACCGACGAACTGATATTGCGTCATGCGATTGCAGCGATTCAAAAAGCACAAATCAAATCAAATAACGGCAGCTATACCATTACAATCCAATGCCTGCCAAACAAGTTCCCTTCGGAATCCGTTTTCCTTTATCCTTTAGGATGTAATGGCAAAGAACAAGAGTTGACTGACGATCTGATATTTGAAGACATACCACTGGATTCACTGACAGAGTTTTACTCAATACGAGCTGGAGATTTACACCGAGTGATAAAGATAAAGACGGAAGGAATGCCAACCGACGAGCGAGACAAAGCCATATTCCGTTCTTTCATCAATACAAAAGGGAAGTTCATCAACTATCTGGCTTTCATGCTGACAGAAGATGTGGAACAGTATATATTGGAAAGTCAACAGTTGGAAAAAGAGTTGGCCGAAGACAAAACTGCTGCTTTGGAACAGCAAATCAGCACCTCCCTTTATGAGGATATGGTAAAAATGGCATATAAAGATCCAGACCGCATTGCATCTATCCGACAAATCGTAGAAAAAGCGGACGAGTCTGTTATTCCAGATCATTTCGTGGAGATGTACAGCACATTTGAAAATGTTCTTAAAAGAATCAAACGCTTATGAGCCAGGAAATCAAAGATTTTCAATGTGCCACAGCAGAGCGCATTCTACATATCTATAAAAACTTAGGGCACCGTCGGGTATTACTTGCCGATGAGGTAGGATTGGGTAAGACGTATGTGGCCAAACAAGTTATTAATTTGATTCGAGAATGGCACAAGCAGGAACAAGATGATTTCTTTAAGGTTGTCTATATTTGTTCTAATGCTAATATAGCCGACCAGAACATTGAGAAATTGGGAGTTGACAATCGGATGAGTATCAGTGAGAGCCGTCTGTCAATGCAGCATCTTTATATTAAACTGGCAGAAAAAAGGATTGCGGAACAACGCGAGAAAGGGGAAATGCCAGAATCGATCATTCCACTGACACCATCAACCTCCTTCCGTTTTTACAGTGCACAAGGAACAGCCAATGAACGGGCCTTGATGTATGATATATTATGCGAGCTCCCTCAATTTAAAGATCATAAAAAAGACATCAGCAATCTTCTTAGTTGCAATGTAAAAAACTGGCATGAACTTACTATCATCTATAACGGTAAAATCAAAGAATGTGGCAAAGACTATCTTTGCGAGATGTATGGCAAGTTGCAGATAAGCCTGTCAGATACGATTATCAATCAACTGATTGAATATGCTCAGAATGGTTGCGACAATCGGCAGCGAGCAGATCTGATTAACAAACTGCGTCGTATTTTTGCCGGGATCAGTATAGACATGCTCGATCCGGATCTGGTTATCATGGATGAGTTCCAACGCTTCAACTCACTGCTCGAACAAAGTGATGATGAGCAATCCATGCTGGCCAACAAATTTTTCGATAACAAGCGATCCAATACCAAGATTCTGTTGCTTTCCGCTACGCCCTACAAGCCATATTCTACCCTTGAAGAGTTGAATACGGATGGAAATGACGAGCACTATCAGGACTTCATGAAAGTAATGGACTTTCTATATGCCACAAAAGATAAAACAGACCGATTTAAGTTGATATGGCATACATATTCTGCCGCACTGAAGCGTACTGATGTAGTTGATCTGACACCTCTCGTCTCCGCCAAAAACGAGGCGGAAGAAACTCTATATGGAGTGATGTGCCGCACGGAACGATTTAATAGTGGCATTATAGACGATTCTCAAGTATGCGATGTACAGGTCTTGCCGGAAGATATTCTTTCGTTTGCAGAATGCCAGCATCTTATGGATTGTCTAAGCCATGAAAATAAAAAAATACACTTGGGTAATCTTCCCATGGAGTATGTCAAATCTTCGCCTTATTTACTGTCCTTTATGGACAAGTATGAACTGAAGAAGCAAATAGTTTCAGCATTGCATCATTTAGAGGTAAAGAAATCCGGTAAAATGAAAGCATTACTCCTCTCAAGAGATGCAATCAACAAATATCGTTCAATTCCTTTTGCCAGTGGCAAATTAAAGTATCTTCACGACTTGGTATTTGGAGTTCGCCATGAAAAGAAAACACATCTGCTGCTTTGGGTTCCTGCATCCAATCCTTACTATACGGCCGAGAGTGTATTCGAGTGCAACGAGGCCCGCAGTTTCTCTAAGGTTATCCTGTTCTCGTCATGGGAAATGGTACCGAGAATGATTTCCATAATGATGTCATATTATTCTGATTTATATACTTTTGGAGAGTTAACCGAGCCGAAGATAGGCTATGCTTCAAAAAAGAAGAATCGTTACGGTGAAGGCCGTTTAAGAACAGGCGGGCTATTGGAGTATCCTTGCCGAACTTTAGCGGGTCTTTTCTCTCCTGCGGAATTCTATGGAGAAAAACTTTCTTCAATCCGGAGAATCATAAAACAGCGAATTCAAGAAAAATTTGCCCAGAATACGCTCATACATACCCTTCCACAACAAGGACGAAACAACGCCCAACTTATTCTTTCCCTCATGAGAATACTGGATGACGAACCAGTAGAAGACTTGATTGGCTTGTATGTACCTTCGAATGCATTGGATGTGATGACAGATATCGCTATAGCCTCACCTGCAGTATGTGCCTATCGACAATCAGGCAATGAAGAAGATGCCAAGATGGTAGCCAAAGCAATCGTCTCAGTGTTCAACAAGCCCGAAAGTGCAGTTGTGATAGATCTGATGTACAACAAGAAAAATGATGATGATTATTACGAATCTATACTTGATTACTGTGTGATAGGCAACCTGCAGGCTGTTCTCGATGAATATGCACACATGGCACAAAAAAAGAAACTCGGACATGTTATCTCGGATGCCATTATCGGTACGAGCAATCTTAGTATAGACACAACCGATTCTTTGGGTACGGATAAGAAAAAGCAACTTATGCGTTGCCATTTTGCAATTCCGTTCATTGATAAAACAGTCACAGACAAATCAGTCGCACGTACCAGCAATATCCGTAAGGCATTCAACTCTCCCTTCCGGCCATTCTTGCTTTCTACCACTTCAATTGGACAGGAAGGTCTTGATTTTCATTGGTATGCCAGAAAGATTATTCACTGGAATTTACCTTCGAATCCGGTTGATTTGGAGCAACGCGAAGGCCGTATTAACCGCTATAAATGCCTGGCTATACGCAGAAATGTGGTAAAATTATATGGCAATGCAGTGTATCATACTTGGGATGATTTATTCTCTATGGCTTACAAAGATTTGAAAGGTACGCATTCAGATATCGTTCCTTATTGGTGCCTTCCTGTCGCAGAACTAACAGAAGAACAACGGGCAAAATTGGAATACATTGAACGTATTGTTCCGCTTTATCCTCTCAGCCGTGATCGATATAAATACGATCGCCTGATCAAGGTACTTGCATTATATCGTATGACATTGGGACAGCCACGCCAGGAAGAATTGTTGAACCTTTTGAAAGATATGCATCTTTCGGATGAACAGCTCAAAGAGTTAACTATTGATTTGTGTCCATATAATAAAGAGCGTGAATCATGAAATAAGACTTCCAAAACCAATAAATTTCATTTAGCCCAATAAAATCTAAACTATTTTGGAGAAAAAGACCATTAATTGTCCACCACATTATAACCGCATTTCAATAAAAAGTCGTTCTGCTATATAATTATATACTCTAATGGCATTCTCCCAACCACCACAGCAATCAGGACTGAGAGCAATAGTAAGTACAGCTATTTTAGCTTTCTCTTTAACAATCTGGGTACATATAGATTCTATATACGTCTCTGTAAATAATTGAACCTTATTATTGAGAAAATAATCAACATCCAGATTTACAATCCATAATCTTCCTTCATTATTACCAATGTGTTCTTCCAATATTTGACTCAAATCATAACAATTGATATTTATTGGATGAACTGGATATTCTTGCCATCCGTTATCAAGATCATAATAGCTATCGTATGGCTGAGTATTTGTTACACTGCTTTTTTTGCCTGATACAAAATCATGACATACATAAACTTCTTTCATAAACCAATGAGGAAACACTGATTTCATGTGAAGTATATAATTATCCCATCGTATAGCTTTTACTGGAGGCATCACAACTTTAGACGGCTGTTCATAATGTAAGGAAATATATCTTTCAAGCGAAATTGGAGTTTCTTCAAATAAGTCCTTCACAATATCATGCTTATCATTAGCGAGATCATCATGCTGATCAATATGACAAAAGTTATATTCTTTACGACGATCTAAGGTATTATACCAGCACCACCCTGCCGCAAGATGATTGTCCATTACATAAGTACATCCTTCCTGATAAAGAATATTTAACGCACTTGAGCCGGACTTCAATCTCTTGAACTCTTCACGTTGTATATGGCCACATAGCTTTCATTGTGCATAAAAATGAAATAGGAATCGCATATATCTTAAGAATCTAATAATCTTGAGTTTCTTTCGACTCACTAACACAGTTTAAATTCTTATTATGTAGTAGGAAGTATTTCTCGCAGTCTGTTAAACTCATAGACCGCCTCTTTCTCATTCAACCCAGCCTTTGCTGCTACAGCCAAAAGATCCTCTTTCGTCGGTTCGATACTGTCATTGATTGAGGTTATGCGAAAACCATTAATGCCATCGCTGGGCAACAGGTCATAGGCCGGAGCAAAATGCCAATCGCCATCCCGATGAATAAAGGCAAAGTTCTTAGCGTGGTCGTCCCTATTGCCGATGAGATAATTGAACACCATCAGTCGATAGACTTTCCACAACTCGGCTACACTATGCGTCAGCACGGCGCACACTTGAAAAATATGCTTGTAGTCGATACTGGGCAACCGATAATCAGCACCGATAAGACCGGCCACACTAACAACATGCAATTTGCCTTGCGGCGTTCGGTCAAAACGCTCCACGCCAAAGTACTTGCCTTCGAAAAGCCGCGTATCAGGCATTTCGATTCCGCACTCTTTAGCAAGTAGCGAATAGCGGTATTCATCCACACCGATACTCTGCGGATCTCTCTTGGCTCGAAACTTTACCAGCCACTCTTTGCCTTCATAACGAGCAAAGATCTTGGGACGTGCGCCACCCGGAGAACCACCACGGTCTTGAAATTCCTCAATACCTTCTCCATTATACTCGTCGCTGTCCAATATCCGCTCCGCTTCCAATGCCAACTTCTCGAAATCGGCATAATCCTGTCGCGTCACGACACTATGATCCGGACGGAACTCCAAGGCGCCACGTCCCGACGACCCAACCAATGCGAGGCGATCCAACAGAGTAAGCGCGCGAGGATTGATCCCCTTTTGCTGCAGGTATCGATCCAGGATAAGAAGGCCCCATCCATCGGGCAGGCAATCATCGAAGACACCGAATCCTCCCTCAAACGGACGCGGTTTGGCGATAAAGACGCCACTTCGCAAAGGCAACTCAAAGGGAGAAATGGAGAAACCCGAACCGAGCCAATCGGGAACATATTCAAAAGCACACAACCCCTCCTTGGTCAGAGCCAGACGACCTACCAACCGATCTGCAAGAAGAACTTCGATTTGTTTGATGTTATTCATTTTTCCGACCCCGTTTACGCGTAACACTTTGCTCATTCAAGACTTCATCGAGCGATTGATATTGCCTCTGCGCAAAAAGAGCATCGAACTCCGAAAGGGCATTCAAGGCAAAGCCTATCTGGAGCAGCCCCTTCAACGAGATCTCCCCCGTCTGCTCAAATCTGCGATAGGTTGCGAACTTGATTCCTGCTCTCACAGCCAAACCCTCCTGCGTCAAATCCAGTTCCAATCTCCGAGCTTTGACTCTCGCCGCAATCCGCATGGCCACCTCACCTGGATTTAAGATATCAAACGCTATCATATTATTCATAAATGCTATTCATACCGCGAAACAAACAAAATAGTATTCCTTACAAATATAATCAATATCTTCCATTTAAGCAATACTCACCATGAAACACGGACTGCGAAGAGAGATTTCCTTGCAACCGGCAGGAAGTTCTCAACAGAATAAAAAAGTCGGGCTCCGAATCTCGGAACCCGACTACCCTATCCACAGAGTGTGACGGTTACTTCTTCTTGTGATACCCGCACTTCGGACATACACCCTCCTCGTTGAGTGCAACGCCGCACAGCGGGCAGCGGTCAATGTCGTTCTTGGTCACGAACTCCGCCGAGGCCGCGTTCACACCGCTCGTGAAGGTGATCTTGGCGATGTTGAGCTTATCCTTCAGCAGGTCGTAGACAATCTTGATCATCCCCTCGACCGTCAGCGTCTCCTTCGTGACTACCAGACGGCAATCGGGATAGGCCGTGGCCAGCTCCGTCTTGAAGGCCGGGCCCTTCATCTTGTTCTGCGGGTGTCCGTTGCGGATGCCCTGCTTCTCATAGACGTCCAGAACGGCCGGCAGCAGCGGATCATCCTCGCGCAGAACCAGCGCATGGTCGAAATTCCGGAGCACGTCCCACGCTACCTTCTGAATCTCGTTGCAGGGGTAAACCATGTTCACACCCGCTTCGATGCTATCCTCCACCTCGATGGTCAACTGTCCCGTGTGGCCGTGGAGATACTGAGCCTCTCCTTGAAAACCGTAGAAACGGTGTGCATACTGCAGATCGAATGTTGTGATACTTCTCATAACAAATTGCGGTTTTAAGTTAGACATTCTTTTTAAGTGTTACCTGTACCTGTACTTTACCGATCTCCTCCGTCGGGAAGTGCTTGCGTTCGAGGTATTCGCGGATCAGCTGCGAGAGTTCCGGATCCGCATAGTCCTCGATCGACTTGCCGTCGAAGAGGTGATGGTGCTCCGCCACCGTGATGTCGTAATAACACTTCCCGGTGTCGGGGTGATAGATGAACGACAAAATGTTTGCCGAACGGAAGCTGTCCAAAATCCGATAGATGGTCGAAACGGTCACCTCCTTGTTGCGGGACTGGACCCGTTCGATGATATCCTCCACCGTGGCGTGGCGCAGCTCCTGCATCGCCTTGTAGACCTCGCGGCGCTGCGGGGTCAGCTTCAGCCCCGCCTCCTTGATTCTTTGCAGTCCTTCGTTGTTCATCGTCGTGTTTCTTTCTCTGGTGCAAACATAATGCAAATAATTCGCATTTGCAAATATTTCGCATTTATATTTCGGATTTAGGGTCCAATCACCTTCAGACACACCTACGGCCGCCCTGCGGATTAAGCGTACCAACAGACCGTCTCCCGATTTCGAAGTTTGCCAACTGCCTCAACGATTGTTGCCGCCTGCACGGACAAATCTCTCCAATCGGCAGCCCTTTTATCCTCCGAAACGCACTATTTGGAGTAACCGGGTAAACGATATTTTTTTATATTTGCGCCGATTAGATAGATGACCGACATATGAAATTCGAGGCTAAACATCTGTTCATCCTGCTGTTGCTGCTTTCGGTGGTGATTCAATGCGCGTTCGGCAACTTCCCGTTTGCCTTCTTCGCCTTCCCGCTGGATGCTCTCATAGCCCTGCTCTGGATTGCAGGAATGGTGTATGCCTACAAGGAAAACCGCTCGTCGCGGTTCGTTCAGATGTGGCTCTCGCCGCAATGCACCTACTGGACGCTGGGCTGGCTTATTGCCGGCAGTCTGGTCATCGGGCTCTTCCCGCAGCTCTCGGCCGCGGAGGCTGCCGAACGTTCGGGGCTGCTCGCCCGGCTGGGTTGCTACCACTTCACTACCTCCTGGATCTTCGTGGTAGGGCTCTTCGCCCTGCTGACCCATCTCGGAATGATTACCCTGCGGCGGGGCTTCCGCCCGGGACGCAACCGCTGGCGCTTTGTCCTCAACCATGCCGGGCTGTGGCTGGCGCTCTTTGCCGGCGTAGTGGGCAGCGCCGAGGAGCAGACGCTGCGCATCCCGGTCTTCCGCGACCGGCCCAACAACGAGGCCATCAGCGAAGAGGGGGCGAAGATCTACCTGCCAAAGGAATTGCAGCTGAACAATTTCACGGTGGAGCACTACGCCAACGGCACCCCGCGCCACTTCTTTGCCGAGATCTCGATCGACGGAAAGCCGGCCCGGCTGGAGGTCAACCACCCCTATGCGGCCAACTGGGCAGAGGACTACTACCTGACGTCGTACGACGTGCAGTCGGAGCAGCCGCGCTACTGCGTGGTGCAGATCGTACGGGAGCCGCTGAAATACGTCATGTGGCTGGGCGTGGTCATGATGCTGTGCGGAGGCTGCCTGCTGTTTCTCGCCGGCCCGAACAGACAAAATAAGGAACTTTGTGAAACATCGCGGTGACGAAAGACGTATTGTAAAAGTGTGCGAGTATGATGTTCACGTGGGATAATTTCGATTGGTTTGCGCTGGTCTCCATCGTGCTATGGGCAGCCGGCGCAGGGGTGGCGTTGTTCAGCAAAGAACGGCGCCGCTGGGCCATTCTGCTGACCGGCGTGGGCACGCTGGTCTTCGCGACATTCATTGCTGGGTTCTGGCTCTACATGCAGCGTCCGCCGCTGCGCACGATGGGGGAGACCCGGCTGTGGTACTCCTTCTTCATGAGCGTATCCGGACTGCTGACCTACCTGCGCTGGCGCTACCCCTGGATCCTCAGCTTCTCGACGGTGGTGGCGACGGTCTTCGCCCTCATCAACATCCTGAAACCCGAGATTCACGACCAGACGCTGATGCCCGCCCTGCAGAGCCCGTGGTTCATCCCGCATGTTACGGTCTACATGTTCTCCTACTCGGTGCTGGGGTGCGCCTTTATCCTCGCCTGCATGGGGCTCA
The DNA here is from genome assembly GCA_000434235.1 of Alistipes sp. CAG:268. Lineage (GTDB taxonomy): Bacteria > Bacteroidota > Bacteroidia > Bacteroidales > Rikenellaceae > Alistipes > Alistipes avistercoris. Next base: position 11,370 of record FR891961.1, read on the forward strand.
TCAAACGTCGGGCCGACTACCTCGAAGCGACCGACAAGCTGGTCTACACCGGGCTGGCCTTTCTGACCGTCGGCATGCTCACCGGCTCAATCTGGGCCAAGGCCGCTTGGGGCCACTACTGGAGCTGGGACCCGAAGGAGACCTGGGCCGCAGTGACGTGGGCTGGGTATCTGCTCTACGTCCACCTGCGTCTGTTCCGCAAAAACGCCTCACGGCCGCTCTATTGGATTCTGATCGTCTCGTTTCTGGCGCTGCAGATGTGCTGGTACGGGGTCAACTACCTCCCGGCGGCCCGGCAGAGTGTTCACATGTATTCACGTTCTTAGTTATATAAACTGTTTAATTTTAATTCATTTGTTATGAAAAAAGGCTCAAAGATTATTCTATCCGTGCTGGTAGTGATAATCGTGCTTTGCGTCGTCTACCGGCTGGTGAACAAGGCACCGTCGGCCGACCTCGAAAGCAATGCGCAAATGGAGCAGATCGTGGCGAGCAGCGGATGTATCTCCTGCCACTCGGCCGATCCGAAGCTGCCTTTCTATGCCAACTTCCCGGTAGCGGGCAAGCTGGTGCAGGAGGATGTGCGGCTGGGCTACCGTTCGTTCGACATGGCTCCGATGATGGAGGCGCTGAAGAACGGTGAGAAGATCAACGAAGTGGACCTGGCGAAGGTCGAGAAGGTGATTGCCGACGGTACGATGCCGCTGGCCAAGTACTATCTGATACACTGGGGTGCGTCGCTCACGAACAAGGAGACGCAGATGGCGCTCGCATGGGCCAAGTCGCAGCGTGAGGCCTTCTACCCCAACCCGCTGGCCGACCAGGAGTGGGCTAACGAGACGATCCGCCCGATTCAGGACTCGATTCCGGTGGACATCCGCAAGGTGATGCTGGGTAACAAGCTCTACAACGATACCCGCCTGTCGGCCGACAACACCATTTCGTGCGCCTCGTGCCACGGTCTGAACACGGGAGGTGTCGACAACAAGGCCTTCTCGGAGGGTGTTGGCGGACAGCTGGGCGGCGTGAACGCCCCGACGGTCTTCAACGCTTACTACAACTTCGTGCAGTTCTGGGATGGACGTGCCGCCACGCTGGCCGATCAGGCTGCCGGACCTCCGGTCAACCCGGTGGAGATGGCCTGCAAGTCGTTCGACGAGATCTGCGAGAAGCTGAAGGCTGACGCCGCATTCAGCAAGGAGTTCACGGAGGTCTATCCCGACGGTATCAACCAGGCCAACATCACCAACGCCATCCAGGAGTTTGAGAAGACGCTGCTGACGCCCAACTCGCGTTTCGACAAGTACCTCAAGGGCGACAAGACAGCCATGAACGCCGACGAGATTGCCGGATACGAGCTCTTCAAGAAGTACAACTGCGCCACGTGCCACGTCGGTGAGAACATGGGCGGACAGTCGTACGAACTGATGGGTATCAAGCGCGACTACTTCGCAGACCGCGGTACGGAGCTCACCATCGAGGACAACGGCCGCTACAAGGAGACCAAGGAGGAGCGTGACCGCCACCGCTTCAAGGTGCCCGGACTGCGCAACGTCGCTCTGACGGCCCCCTACTACCACGATGCCACGCAGGCTACGCTGGAGGATGCCGTCGTCTCGATGGCCCGCTATGAGGTGGGTGAAGAGCTGACGCAGCAGGAGGTCGACCGGATGGTAGCCTTCCTGAAGACGCTGACCGGCGAATACCAGGGCAAGCTGCTGACCAACGACAACTTTCCCGAGACGAAATAAGGCACAACGCCTCTTTTTCAGCCCGACACGTTCCGACGTGCCGGGCTTTTTTTCTTACCGCCGAATCACACCCTCCCCGGCGAAAAAATCCTCCGTCGAAACTTGGAGATCCCACAAAAGTTACTACCCTTACTCATGGAGTTCGACGCATCTATCAACCCGATTCAGAGAGGAAAAAGAATCTCTAAAATTCGGACTCAAGGCTTAGATCTCCGAGAGAATTGGCAAGTAAAAAGAAGTGACAAAACATATAACACATCACTTCATGCTATTTATCAGCACAAAACCTAATTAATCAAAGATCATCATATCTAGAATAACATCAAAACTACCTGTTTGTATCCCGTCTTAAAATATCCTCCTGCAACAATAACGGTAAAAAATCACTTGGTTCACTAGGCTTTATAAATTTAGCCCTTGCTATAATACCACATATTGTACTAATAATTTTAGGTTGCAATAATGGCAATATCAAAGGATGAGGATTGGCAGATTTTAATTGCTGAATAAAATATGACTTTGCCACATTGCTCTTAATTAATTCAATATCAAAGGTGGATACAATCTTAAGAATTATCTGAGAAAATCCCACCACTCCACGTAAAGAAAGCTTAATGGAATCATTTATATTGTTTAAAAAAATTTGCGGTTTTTCTTTAATCCCCAAATCATTTGCCGTATAATCTACAATATCCAGATAAGTATCAATTACACGTTGAGTAGTTTGACCACCACAATGAACAATACAATTTCTACACTCTTTGAAATATCGCAAGAGCTTCATATACTTATCAATGTAACTCAAAGCATAATTCTTATTACATTTCTTATATCCTTCATAAAAGTTCGTAACTATTTTATTATCCGGGGTCGCGTTTAATCGTGAAATCAAATTATTCCAATTCGTACTTTGCAGTAGCTTTTGATTGGCTGAAATATTACATCTATGAATATTAAGAATATTTTCAATCCAAGCTTCATAGCACGCAAATATATTTATTAACAAATTTTTTGCGATAATAAACTCCTGATCATCCCAGGTCTGTTCAATGCATGAACGATACAAATTTGGGCGATTAGATTTATCTCCTGGCTCTACAAACTTACTAGTTAATAGGCTATTAGTCGCAACATTATATTCATGATGGTATCCTTGTACCTGCCAGCGCAGATTCTTGAGTGCGGTTATTGTAGGCCACACATCATCAAATACCTCAGTAATCTGAGCTTCCAACAACTTACTCGGTTCATAAAATAGTCTAGTGGATGTTCTATATAATCCACTCCGAATTGGGCTCTGTCTTGAAAGTACCTTCATAATTAAGATTTTAATAGTTTAAATATACATAAATTATTATAATTAAACTAATCTTTAATCTCGACTACTTGACCCTATCTGCATTTTTTACTCTTGCTCTAGTATTCTGAATAACTTAGCATTTCATAATTCAACATAGTATATAATACAACACTATAGATAGGAAGATAGATTTAAACTGATAACATTCCATAATACGCCTACTCATCTAAGCTATTCGATTGATGCGATAATTTTCCAGCCACCGAGACATGAAGCAGCTACTCCATCGACTCAAATTTCTCTCTCAAAAGTCGTCAACACCTCCCGCATTCGAATTGCGAACTCCGGCGAAAAAATCCTCTGCCGGGGCTTGGAGTTCCCGCAAAAATTACTACCTTTGCTCATGGAGTCACACCCCTCCTGCGACCCGCTCCGGTGAGGGAAAAGAATCGCCCAAAATCAGACTCCGAACCCGAGTTTTACATTTTTCCGAGAATATCGGACACAAGAAATGAAGCGTCAAACAAGGTTTTGCCGCCTCTTTACAGCGTGTCTTTTTGCGGCATCGGTTAACGTTGCAACTAACAGAAAATTAACGAGTTACAACGCTTTTCTGCATCGAAAATTCATGGAGTTTATATACAGCCGGATCATACCGGACAACCATCCGCGTTTCCACAAGGTCGTGCGCCCGAACGTGCAGCTTCCGGGGTGTTTCTCCTTTTCTGCCCCGAGGTATCGGGGAACCGGTCGGAAAAGTATGGCAAACCGGTTGTCGTAATTATTGCTGCCACCGCGCAAAGCCATGCGGAATATTGCGTCCAATGCATGCAGGCCAATCCGGATGTTACCGTAATCGGAACGCAATCGGCCGGGACGAACGGCAATATTTCGGTGTTCGTCCTGCCCGGCGGAATCCGCAGCTGTTTTTCCGGCCTGGACTGGCATTATCCCGGCGGCTGGTGCGTGCAGGGGCAGGGAGTCCGGTTTGACCTCGAAGTGGAGCCGACGATCGTCGGCATTAGGGCAGGAAGGAACGAAACGCGGGAAGCGGCCGTCGAAACAATCAACGACCGCTTCCCGAGGGGCTGAAGAAGAACGGGGCTATTCGCCGGCCGGGGCGCTGACCGAAGGAAGGATATCCTCCGCCGAAGCGCCCCACTTCCGGTTGGGACGGCTGCCCATCCTGAGCACCAGGGTGCCCCCGTCCATGATGTCGTCGTGGCTGATCCAACATTTCGTATAGGGTTTCCCATTCAGCTCGGCCGACTGGATATAGACGTTCTCCGGGCTATTGTTCTCGGCTATGAGGGTGAACGTCTTTCCGTTGGCGAGCGAAAGTTCCAGACGGTCCACGACGGGGCTGCCGATCTGATAGGCCGGAATTCCCGGGCAGACGGGGTAGAAACCCATCGCCCCCATCACATACCACGAGGACATCTGCCCGCAGTCGTCGTTTCCGGGCAGGCCCCAGGAGTCGTTCGTGAAGTTGTAGTCGAGCAGCCGGCGGATGGTCCGCTGCGTCTTCCACGCCTTGCCGATGAAGTTGTAGAGGTAGGGCGAATGCATGGAATACTCGTCGCCCACATAATAGAAATCGTTGTCGAAGAAATAGTCCAGATACTCCTCCAGCGCCTTGTTGCCGCCCATGAAGTTGGCCAGGCCCTGCACGTCGTGCGGGACGAAGAGGGTGATGTTCCGGAAATAGGTCTCCCGGTCGCGGTCGGAGCCCTGCGCCCACCCGCTGATCGAGGGATCCTTCGCATCGCGCCACTGTCCGTCGCTGTTGCGTCCGCGGACCATCCGGGTCTCGGGATCGAGGATATTGATGTAGTTCATCGCACGGGCCATCATCCGCCCGTAGAGTTCCCCGTCGCCCATGGCCCGGGCCATCTGCGCGATGCAGAAGTCGTCGTAGGAGAACTCGAGGGTCCGGATGGCCGACTCGCCGTATTTGTCCGTCGGGACGTACCCGAGCCGGATGAAATCAAGAATCCCCACCCGGGCGACGTAATGTCCCGTTCCCTTCGTGGTGGCATTCTTCATCATGGCCTCGAGCGCCTTTCGTTCGTCGTAGTTGCGGAGGCCCTTGACGTAGGCATCCGCGATCACCGCATCGCCGTGGGTGCCGTGCATGATGTTCGAATAACCCGGGCTGGGCCATTTGGGGATCCAGCCGCCCTCGTCATAGGAGTTGAGCAGGGCCTCGATCATCGCATTGACGCGGTCCGGCTCCAGGAGGACGAGCAGCGGGTGCAGCGAGCGGAAGGTGTCCCACAGCGAGAAATCGGTATACATGACTCCCGGCATGATCTTCCCGTTGAACGCACTGTAGTGGTAACCCTGCTCGGTGATGTCTCTCGGCAGCAGCATGCAACGCTGCAAGGCCGTGTAGAATATCTCCCGGTTCGTCTCGGAGGTCTCGATCCGGATCTTTCCGAGCGCCTCCTCCCATGCCTCTCCCGTATCGGAGAGAAGCTGTTCGAAACTCTTGTCGCCGATCTCGCTGCAAAGGTTGCGGCGGGCCTGCTCGAAGTTGATGAACGACGTACCGATCTTCACCTCGACCTCCTCTCCGCTCTCGGTCGGGAACGACACGCAGACGGCAGCGGCCGAGGAGCCCTTGCGGGCCATCTGCACAAGACGCTCCGCATCGAAGTCTTTCGGCTCGATACACCCCAGCCTCAACGTGGCGGAGTTCGTATGCTCGTAATACTCCACGACCACCTCGTACTCGCGGCCCGCCTCCATTTCGCACGAACAGATCTCGGTCGTGGGCCCGTGGTCGTACCACGCATCGATGACCAGCTTCCCGTCGATGAACATGCGGGCACCGTCGTCGCTCGTCAGGTAAAAGCGGTGCGTTCCCGACGTTCTCGCCCGGAGCACACCCCGGTACCGGACCGAGAAGTTGTCCGGACCGATTCCCGAGATCGGAGCCCCCTCCCATTCGAAATCGATCTTTTCATCCGTTCTCGTCGCCCGAGGAGTACCCGAAAGGGTCATGTTGTCGAAGTACTCGCCTTCGAGCCCCCGGCTGAAAAGCTGCTCCATGGGGGTCTCGTCCCAGGAGGGGACGATCGACCAGCTCGCAAACGGTTTGCTGAACCGCGCC
>FR891962.1 GCA_000434235.1 Alistipes sp. CAG:268
TGAGCCAGGATCAAACTCTCCATTGTATAAAAATATCAATGTTTCGTTAGAGTCCTGACTATTCGTTTCCTTTAAAGGAAATTGACAGATAAATACTACATTCTTCTCTCAAATATAACCAGTAATTCAAAGAACCAGTTTAAAAAAGTTTCGCGTTTAGTAGCGAAAGGGACTACAAAGGTAAGTGATATTTTTGAATCCCGCAAATCTTTTTCAAGATTTTTTTTCACCACCCGTTTCCGAGCTAAATCGCGAAAGGGACTGCAAAGATAATCGCTTATCCGTTAATCTCCAAAAACTTTTTCAAGAACTTCGCATTTCGCTTAAAATCAACAACAAAACCATCTCAAGCTCCTTTATTGTAAACTCTCGACTTATTTGCAAGAACCGTTGTTTCTCAAATGCGGATGCAAAGGTAGCGACTTTTTCCGAATCTGCAAGCGTTCGGACATCTTTTTTTGTAAAAATCTTCATTATTTCGCAACAAAGGTGATTATACATATATATTATATAAAGCCCGTCACCGAACGCTCGTCCACAGCTTCAGTCTGCAAAGCCCGCACCTGCCACATACAATACGCAGCCGCACGCCGGCCGGCATGCCTCATAATATCCCGCACGCGCACCGGGAGAAAGGCAGCATTGGCCATCGTCCGTGAGGCCGACCTTCCACGATGCATCCGGATCCCGAAGAGCAGCCAGAAAACAACGAATTGACGGCACAATTTCGGCCCGACGTCCCGAAAACCCGGATTTTTTACTACTTTTGTGCGATATACCGAACTATACAAGATGAATCTCAAAAAAATATCGCTGCTCGTACTGCTGCTGGTCATAGCGGACCAAGCGCTGAAGATCTGGGTCAAGACCCACATGCACCTCGAAGAATCGATCACAGTCTTCCCCGACTGGTTCCAGTTGCACTTCATCGAGAACAAGGGCGCCGCGTTCGGCATGCGCCTCTCGCTGGGCGACACCTATGACTGGGGCAAGCTCCTGCTCGGTCTCTTCCGCATCGCCCTGGTAAGCGTCATCGGTTGGTTCACGGCACACCTGTACCGCAGCCGGCCCGACACCCCGAAGGGAGTATTTGTCGGACTGGCCCTGATCCTTGCGGGCGCCCTGGGCAACATCCTCGACAGCGCATTCTACGGGTTGCTCTTTTCGGAATCCACCCCCTACACGGTAGCCGAATTCGGCGGGCATTACGCCGGATTCATGATGGGCAAGGTGGTGGACATGTTCTATTTCCCCCTCTTCCAATGGGAAAATGTACCGCGCCTGCTGGAGTTCCTGGTAGACCGCAACAACTACTTCTTCGGCGCAGTCTTCAACCTGGCCGATGCCTACATTTCGGTAGCAGTAGTCTATCTGCTTGTATTTCAGTTCAGATTCTTCAGCAAGTAAATTTTTCTTCAAAAAATGCTTGCTGATTCAAAAAAAAGCATTACTTTTGCACACCGCAATTCCGGAAAACACCGGTACAATGCCCAGGTGGCGGAATAGGTAGACGCGCACGTTTCAGGTGCGTGTGCCGCAAGGCGTGCAGGTTCGATTCCTGTCCTGGGCACTGAAACCCCCGCAGACGAAAGTCTCGCGGGGGTTTGCTTTTACCGGCTGCACCGAAAAGCCCGCCAACACGCTGCGGCCATATTCCAGCAGCCAAGTCTCCATACCCGGGCAAACGGTCGGCTCCTGCGCCGTCGCCCTTTGCAAAGGGGCCCTTCGGAAGATGTCAGACGGATTCGAATATTGAACCTCACAGACTTGCAAAAACAAAAATTTATCCCTATTTTTGTTTACGGCAGCCGGCTCCATATCCACGGAGTTCCGTTTCCGGATCAAACTGTTGAACCCAAACCCCATTTCGAAAAAGCCGCTCACCTCTCCTGCCTACCTGCCCACAGCCGCACTCCTCTCGCCGAAGATGCACTACGGAAATCTGAAGGGGAAGTAAGCAGCAATCCTCCGGTCTGAAACCCAATTCCAAACCTTTTACAGCCATGAAACAGATACGGATTATCCCCATCCTGCTCGTTCTCCTGCTGGCCTTCGGCACCGATTGTCCGGCCCAGAAGAGGCAGGTCATCCACGCCCTGACCGGCAAAGGGGTCAAAGACCTCTACAATGCGACCCGATACAAGCCCCAGATGCCGTCCCTGCCGCGGATTGCACCCGCCCCTCCATCCATCGTCGCCCTGCCGGACACCGCCCGGTTACGGGCCCTGCAGGAGACATCCCAGGCACGGCTTCGCTCGCTCAGGCTGCCCGACCCGAAGACCATATACCGGAAAGCACAGGAGCAGGTACGGGAGTTCTACCGACTGCGATGTGCAGACATGGAGGCAGGCAAAACGCCCCGGGACACCCTGGCATGGGTCCGTCTCGGGAACCGGGCGGCACGGCTCAACCTCGACGACGTGGCCGCGGACTGCATGAACCGGTTCCTCTACTACCGTCCCTCGGCTGCAAAGATCACCCGGGCGGTCGATTCACTGATGTATGCCAGCCAACGCTATGCCCGCCCCATGATCGAAACCGCCGCAGAACGCGAGGTCTACGCATATTGGCAGGACCCCGACGCACACGACGCCCGCATCCCCGACCTCAGGATGCTCTCCGCACTGGGCGAACGATACGGATGCCGCACCACCGACCTGGCCCGCGGGACGCTGAGCTGCATCGACGGTGACTACGGGGAAGCCGGCAGACGCATCTCGGCCGAAATAGCCCGGGCTGCGAAAGACCCGGAGACCCCGGACGAATACAGCCGTCTGCTCTGCGGCATCGCCGCCCACTGCATGATACAAGCCGGGCAGCATGCCGAACTGCTCTGCCTCTTCGAGACGTACGACGCTGCGGAACAATATGCCGCAAAGGACCCGGCACTAGCCTTCCAACTCTACCGGGCCGCCCTGCTGGCCGACCCGCAGAAGGCCCGAAAATATGCCGACATGGGGCTGGCGGCCGACGAAGCGTATTTCACCGAACAGTTCGAAGCGTTCTATGACACCGTATACAACCAGTTCGTCAGCCGGCCGCAACCCCTGAGCAACCTGGACTTCCTGCTCGGCAGCCCGACAACGGAACAATACCTGCGCTCGGCGCTCAATCTGGCAGCCGACCTGCTCGCGCAACTCCCCGACACGAATATTTACGACGGCCGGGAACATTTCCATGACGAAGGACTCGCCCCCTACCGCGATGCGCTGCTCGAAATCGCCCGACGCTCGGAATCGGCAACACAAGGCCGCCTTACCCCCGACCATGCGCTGCTGCTCCTGATCGCCGAGAGTACACGCGGCAACTTCGCCCGATCCGCCGAAGAGGGACGCGCCCGAGTCAAGGAGCTCTTCGAGAGGCTCTACACCGAAGAGCGAGACAACGACGAATACACCCAGGTGATCGTCCTGTCGGGTTTCTGCCATTCGCTGGGGCTCTCGGTCCGCGATCCCAAAGGCGCATTGAAGGTGATGACCGGGAAGGTCATGCCTCTGTTCGAGCAACTGGTCGAAAGGGACCCCAACCCACTGGGAATCGATGCGACCAACGAGGTCTACGGATACATGGCCAGCCTCTACCGGCGGACGGGAAAGAACGGGAAGGCCGAAAAGATGGAACGGCTGATCGTCAAGCCGGCAACGGACGGAATCCGATAACACCCCGAAAAAGGATGAAACAGCTGCTGACAATCCTCCTGCTGCTCCCGTGGGGGTTGCAGGCCCAGGAGACGTGCGACACCGACTATCGGTCACCGCGCATACATTACTACGTGTCCTGCCCCGACGGGTCCGATACCCGGAGGCAGGCCGATCCCGGACAGGCCGTGCGGGCCGGCTCCGACATCTGGATACTGCTGTTGCAGGACGACGGCAACGCCGTGCTGGCCAAACACGCGGGGAAAAACCTCCACTACGGCATCCGCGAACGGGAGAGCACATACGGCCCGCTCACCCGCAGGGAGGCCGTCGAAGTGCTGAACCGGTGGATCGCCCACTACTGCCACCTGACGGAACAGGACCGTAAGGAGGGACGCATCGGCTACAACACGCCCTGCTACACCGGCATTGCCGACAGTCCGCTGAAAGTCGGCCCCGATTTCAGGAGCGGCAACAGCCTCTCTCTGAAGGAAGGCGAGCGGGGATGGAGGTTCATCCACACGGGAGCCTACTCGGAGGAGACCGGAATGGAGCTGTGGACCAGCCGCGACTTCAGGCGGGCCGTCTACTACCGCTCCGGGGAACTGCCCGGCACCGACCGGGCGGGCCACAGGAACTACACGCTCCTGCAGGAGTGCGACATCGAGGATTGCCTGCCCCGGAGCCGGATATCCGGGGAGCTCACCTTCCTGGGAGTCCCGCTCGGCCGCTCGCTCGAAGAGACGAAGCGGCAACTGCGGGACAGAGGCTTCGCCGAACTGTCCGATGGCGACACGGATGCGGCGTGGAATGAATACGACGGCGAACTGGCCGGCCTGCTCGGGAGCTCCGCAGATCAGGCCACGCTGGAAGGCGACTTCTACGGCATGCCCTGCCTGGTCGTCCTGCAGGCCGACCCGCAAAACGGAAAGGTGTACTCCGTTTCGGGACGTCTGCTCACCCACTATCCGACCCTGCAGCAGGCCCGGCGGCCGTTCGACATCCTGACCGGGCGACTCTCCGAGCGCCTCGGCTCCGGGACCTACGCCGACTCCGAACAGACCCGATACGTCATCCGCAGCGGCACGGGGAAGATCGACATAGGGATCGAAAAGATCGGAATCGCCCTCGAGGACGAAGGCATGTACGAAATCACCTTCCTGTTCTGGCCGTAGCCTCCAGCCGCTCGGAGGCCGACATTCACCGCAACTCCAACGCAAGGAGGCACCGTCACGGCCGGAAACCGTCCGATCCCGACACGCACCGGATCGGGACCGGGCATGTCCGCACCGGCTTGGAATATTGCAAAGAAAAGGTTATTTTTACGAACCCAAATAACCAAAAGCTTTGCTGATATGAAAAAAACACTTATCCTGACAGCCGCCGCCCTGCTGACGACGCTCGGCGGCATGGCACAGTGGCAGCCGGCCGGAGACCGGATCCGGACCGCCTGGAGCGAGGAGATCGATCCGCAGAACGTTCTCCCGGAGTATCCCCGCCCGCAGATGGTCCGCAGTGAATGGAAAAACCTCAACGGACTGTGGAACTACGCCATCCGTCCCCTGGGCGAGCAACCCGCCGCGTTCGACGGCGAGATCCTCGTTCCCTTTGCCGTCGAGTCATCGCTCTCGGGTGTCGGCGAACGCCTCGGTTCGAAAAACGAACTGTGGTACGAACGCACGTTCGAGATCTCCCCGAAATGGAACGGCAAACGCATTCTGCTGCACTTCGGTGCCGTAGACTGGAAAGCCGACGTGTGGGTGAACGGCATCAGCGTCGGTTCGCACACGGGCGGATACACCCCCTTCTCGTTCGACATCACCGCCGCCCTCGCCAAGGGCGAAAACACCCTGCGCGTCCGAGTCTGGGACCCCACCGACGAGGGTTACCAGCCGCGCGGCAAACAGGTGAACAACCCCAACGGCATCTGGTATACGCCGGTCAGCGGCATCTGGCAGACCGTATGGCTCGAAGCCGTGCCGCAACAGTATATCCGTGAAGTGCGCACGACACCCGACCTCGACCGCAAGACGTTCCGCGTCGAGGTTCCCGTCTGCAACGCACAGCCGGGCGATCTGGTCGAGGTAACCCTCTACGACGGCGGGGCCGAGGTCGCATCGGCCCGGGCACTCAACGGCGCAACGGTCGAACTCACGCTCGCCGATCCGAAATGCTGGAGCCCCGACTCGCCCTTCCTCTACGACATGAAGGTCGCCCTGTTGCGCAACGGACGCCGGATCGACGCCGTCGAGAGCTACGCAGCCATGCGCAAATTCTCGACCCTGCGCGACAAGAACGGCATCGTTCGCCTGGCCCTCAACAACAAGCCGCTGTTCCAGTTCGGTCCGCTCGACCAGGGCTGGTGGCCCGACGGCCTCTACACGGCCCCGACCGACGAGGCGCTCGCATTCGACGTCATCAAGACCAAGGAGCTGGGCTACAACATGATCCGCAAGCACGTGAAGGTCGAGCCCGCCCGCTGGTACTACCACTGCGACAAGGCCGGCATGATCGTATGGCAGGACATGCCCAACGGCGACCAGGGTCCGCAGTGGCAGATGCACAGCTACTTCACCGGCGAGGAGCGCCACCGCTCGGCCGAATCGGAGGCCTGCTACCGCAAGGAGTGGAAGGAGATCATCGACTACCTCTACTCGTTCCCGTCGATCGGCGTCTGGGTTCCGTTCAACGAGGCATGGGGACAGTTCAAGGGCCCCGAGATCGCCGAATGGACCAAGGCCTACGACCCGAGCCGTCTGGTGAACCCCGCCAGCGGCGGCAACCACTACCTCACGGGCGACATCCTCGACCTGCACCACTACCCGCAGCCGAAGATGACGCTGCTCGACACCAACCGGGCCACCGTACTGGGCGAATACGGAGGCATCGGCCTGGTGATCCCCGACCACGTCTGGGTCAAGAACCGCGACAACTGGGGCTACACGCGCTTCAACTCCCCGAAGGAGGTGACCGACGAATATGCCCGCTACGCCGACGAACTGCTCCGCCTGATCGGCTGCGGATTCGCTGCCGCCGTCTACACGCAGACGACCGACGTCGAGGTGGAGGTAAACGGCCTGATGACCTACGACCGCAAGGTGGTGAAGGTCGAGGAGGAGCGCATCCGGGAGATCAACCGCACCATCTGCAACTCTTTAAACGAACAATAGAATGAATCGTATCGCGACAGTCGCCGCAGCCCTCCTACTGGCGGGCTGCGGCGCACAGTCCGCCGCTCCGGAGCTGCTGCCGGCCGAGAACTTCGCAGCCTCCATCGACGGGAAACAGGTAAACCTCTACACGCTCCATGCGGGCGACATCACGCTGCAGGCGACCAACTACGGCGCCCGCGTCGTCTCGTTGTGGACCCCCGACCGCGAGGGCCGCTGCGAAGACATCGTATTGGGATACGAGACGCTCGACCGCTACGTGAACAACACGGGCGAACGGTTCCTCGGAGCCGTCGTGGGTCCCTACGCCAACCGCATCGCCGCCGGACGCTTCTCGCTCGACGGCACGGAGTACACGCTTCCGACCAACGACAACGGGCAGACGCTCCACGGCGGCATGACGGGACTCGACCGCGTGGTGTGGGACGTATGCGAAGCAACGGAGCAGAAGCTCGTGCTGAGCTACCTCCACCGCGACGGCGAGGAGGGATTCCCGGGCAACCTGCAGATCCGGATGACCTATACGGTGACCCCCGAGAACGAATTCCGCGTCGATTACGAGGCCACGACCGACAAACCGACCGTCGTGAACCTCTCGCACCACTCGTTCTTCAACCTCAAGGGTGAGGGGAACGGCACGGTGCTCGACAACGTGCTGACGATCCGCGCGAGCCGGACAACGCCGGTCGATTCGGTGCTGATCCCGACGGGTGAGATCGCCGACGTCACGGGCACGCCGTTCGACTTCCGACAGCCGCACGCCATCGGCGAGCGGATCGAGGCCGACAACGCCCAGCTCCGCAACGGGCACGGCTACGACCACAACTGGATCATCGACCGCCGGACAGCCGACGAAGTGGAGCTAGCCGCCACGGTCTACGAGCCCACGACGGGCCGCACGCTTGAGGTGTGGAGCGACCAGCCGGCCCTGCAGTTCTACAGCGGCAACTTCTTCGACGGCTCGTCGGTCGGCAAGACCGGCAAAGCGCTGCGCTACCGCGAGTCGCTGGCGCTCGAGACCCAGAAATACCCCGACAGCCCGAACCACGCCGACTTCCCCTCGACCGTGCTGCGTCCGGGAGAGACCTACACACAGACCTGCATCTACCGCTTCGGAGCAAAATAACTCCGCCCCGCAAAAACGACGGCCCGAAATGCTGATTGCAGCGTTTCGGGCCGTTTTTTTTCGGGAATCCGGCGCCGCACCCGTCAGACACGGCAACCAGGCCCGAGCTATTTTTGCAAAAGATCGAATGCCAGCGAGAAGGGCTCGAAAGCCTCCATGTCCACACCGCCCACCTTGACCCCGGTGGCTGCAAGGCCGAAGAGAAGTTTTCCGGACTCAAGCGTGTAGACCGCATCCGCCTCGGCCGTGATCGACACCTCGATCTCGATATCGGACATCTCGCCGTCGCCTTCACCGCCGGACGGGAGCGTCAGCTTCAGAGCCTCGGGCGCAAGCGTCATCGCAACCGTGGCCTTGTCTTCGCTCATCACGGCCGTATAGGGCACGCGGTAATCGACCTGACCAATGGCTGCCACAATCTCATCTACCCCCTCCTCGGTTCCGAGGACCTTGACCACCAGGTCGCGAATCGGGAAATCCGTGAAGGAGATCTCCGCCTCCGACACCACAGCCTCGATCGCCGTACCTGCGGGCTCTTCGCCGTCGGCAGCCGGTGCCGCCTCCACAACCGACATCGTTCCGGCATAGTCGCCGCAAACGGCCGTAATATCGGGCTCGGTCGGCGGAGGCGTCTGCCCGCCGCCATTGTCATCATCATCGCATGCAACCATCACGCAGCAGGCTCCGGCAAGAAGTACCGCCATCCAGCTCTTTCCAAAAAAAGTTTTCATCGTTTCCGTTTTTTAAGTTCAAATCACCATTTGTCCAAACCGGTTTTTCACTGAAAGCTTTCACCCATATAAATCCCCGACGGCCGGAAATACTGCACGGGGAACTCATTGAAAAAACGACACTTATATATAAAAATAGAAAGATTAAACATCTGATATACAGACACAAAAAAGAACCGGCATCAACACGACACCGGTTCTTCAAGCCCTGCACGCACAGGCATGCCCGCACATCATCCGGGGTCATTTGCGCTTCTTGCGCACCGACCAGCCGAAATGGCCCAGGGCCTCGCCCAGGGCGAAATACTCCCCGTGCGAATAGACGATCGGGCAGGCCCGTTCGAGGCAGAAACGCCCCGTCGCAGGATCGATGTAGGCCTCGTCCACCTGCACGTTCACCACCTCGGCCAGGAACATGTCGTGCGAACCCAACGGCAGCACCTGCCGCACACGGCACTCGATGTTCACGGGCGACTCCACGATGATCGGCGCCGCAACCACCCCGGCCGGGGCCGGAGTCAGCCTCATCTCGCGGAACTTGTCGCAGTCACGACCCGAGCGGACCCCGCACCAGTCGGTCGCCCGAGCCAGATCGCGCGTCGTAAGGTTGATGACGAATTCGCCCGTGCGACGGATGATCCCGTAGGAGTGTCGCTCGGGCCGCACCGAGATGTAGCACATCGGCGGATTGGTGCAGACCGTTCCGGTCCACGCTACGGTCAGCATGTTGTACTCGTCGGGCCGGGCGCCGCAGCTCACCAGCACGGCCGGCAACGGATAGAGCACCGTTCCGGGCTTCCAGGTCTGTTTCATGTCGATTCGGTTTCTGTTTGCGGACAAAGATACGAAAAAGCGGACAGAATCCCCGAGGGAGCGAAGCGCACCCTCCCCTCTTTTTGCGTATATTTGCATCGTATGCTGCACGAATTCATCCGATATCTGGAGGCCGAACGCCGCTACTCTCCGCTCACGGTGCGCAACTACCGCCGCGACATCGAACGGTTCCTGGCGTGGCGCGGCGACGACGACGCCACGTTCGACCCGCGCAGCGTCTCGGCCGACGACATCCGCGAGTGGATCCTCCACCGCTCGGAGGCGGACGGCGTGGGCGCCGCATCGATGAACCGCGAACTGTCGTCGCTGCGGAGTTTCTTCCGCTGGCTGCACCGCACGGGCCGCGTCGAGAAGGAGGTGATGAGCCGGATCCCGGCCCTCAGAACGCCGCACCGCCTCCCGGCTTTCGTTCCCGAGAGCCGCATGACGGGCATCGTCGGCGACTGCGAGACCGAGAGCGACGCCCCCCTCCGCGAACGCGACTCGCTGATCGTCCTGATGCTCTACGCCTGCGGCCTGCGCCTGGCCGAACTCATCGGCATCGACTGCGACGACTTCTCGGACGACTACCGCACGCTGCGCATCCGGGGCAAGGGAGACAAGGAGCGGATCGTGCCGGTAATGGAGTTCGTACGGGAGAAGATTTTGCGCTACCTCGATCTCATTCGGCGGCAAAATATTTGCAAATCCGGAGAAAAAGCGCTATTTTTAACTTTGAAAGGAGAGCGTGTATCCCGTACGGCGGTTTACCGCATCGTTCAACGGGAACTGGGCCGCGGAGGCGTGCAGGGCAAGAAAAGTCCCCATGTGTTGCGGCACACGTTTGCCACCCACCTGCTCAACGGTGGGGCGGACATGCGCGAGATACAGGAGCTCCTGGGGCACGCGTCGCTGCAGGCCACACAGGTCTACACGCACAACAGCATCGCCCGGCTCCGGGAGGTATATGCGAAGGCCCATCCCCGTGAAAAGGGAGGGAAGTAATTAACTTATTAAACCGTAAGGCTATGAACGTACAGATTCAATCCGTGAAATTCGACGCCGACAAGAAACTGGTCGAATTCGTGAACGCCAAGATGACCAAGCTTGACCGCTTCGCGGAGCGCGCGACGAGCGCAGACGTCATTCTGAAACTCGATAAGGACCACGAAAAAGGAAACAAGATCGCAACCATCACACTGCACATGCCCGGCGAGGACCTGGTGGCCTGCCACCAGTCGAAAGCCTTCGAGGAGTCGGTGGACGAGGCGATCGACGCCCTGAAACGCCAACTGGAGAAGTTCAAGGGCAAATTCGACAAATAGACATCCCACCAACCTTTAACCTTTAACTAACCAACGCCGCGGCGGCCGCATCC
>FR891963.1 GCA_000434235.1 Alistipes sp. CAG:268
CGGCGAGGTTCACCGCCACGAAGGTCTTTCCGGCGTGGGGATTCGTCGAGGTGAAGAGCACGCTGCGGATTCCGTTCCCGGCCGATACGTTCATGAAGGTCATGTTTGACCGCAGCATGCGGAAGGCTTCGGAGAGGGGGTCGCGGCCGGCCTCGCGCACGGCCACGCCGCGCTCGTCGCCGCCCTCGTGGTAGGGGATGTCGCCCAGGAACGGGGCGCTCACGTGCTCCTCGATGTCCTTGCGGCCGCGGATCGTCGTGTCGAGCATCCCCACCAGGTAGAGCAGCCCGAAGGGGATCGCCAGCCCGACGACCAGTGCGATCGAGAGGATCATCGTCGCGCGCGGCGAGACGGGCAGCGGGCTGCCGTAGGCCGTGTCGATGATGCGGGCGTTGCTCTCGGCCACGGCGTAGTTGAGCTGCGTCTCCTCCAGCTTGTTGAGCAGGTAGAGGTAGAGCTCCTCCTTGATCTTCTGCTGGCGGGCGATGCCGAGCATGGCCTTCTCCTGCGAGGGCATGGCGGCGATCCGGTCGTCTGCCGTGGCCTCCTCGCCGCGCATGGCGTCGCGCTGGAGCGTGAGCGTGGCGATGTGCGAATCGAGCGAGGCGAGTATCGAGCGCCTCACGGCCGCCAGTTCGCGGTCCATCTCGCCGATCACGGGATTCTGCTCCGAACCGTTCGCAAGCAGGCGGCTGCGCGTGAGTATGGCCTCGTTGTATCGGTCGATCTGTGCCGCCACGGTCTCGCTGGCCACCGATGCCGCCATCGGGATCAGTTCGCCGGCGTGCGCCGGGTCGCGGAGGTAGTCGCTCACGAACCGCGCCACCGCGATCTGGTTCTCGAGCGACAGCCCCTCGGCCTTGTAGCGGCTGCTCTCGGTGACGTTGCGCGCGGCCTCCGACTGGAGGTCGATCATGCGGTTGCTGCGCTTGAGTTCCTCGATGCCGCGGTCCACGTCGCCCAGCTCGCGCCCGATGACGTCGAGCCGGGCGCGGATGAAGTCGGAGGTGACCACCGAGATGCGGCGCTTGTCCTCCACGGCGTCCTCGTTGTATACCGCCACGAGGGCGTCGATCACCTCCTCGGCGCGCCGAGGCACGGTGTTCGACATCGTCACGGTCACCACCGAGGCCTGCTTGTTCGCCACGTCGCACTTCACGGCGTTGCGGTAGGCGCTCGTCGCCGAGCCGAGCGACCGCTTGCGGACGCGGACCGGCACGCCCTCGTATGCGGGCGTGAGGTAGGGGGTCCGCTCGACGACGACCTTTCCCACCGGTGTCGCCGCCGTGTCGCCCGGCCCGACGACGATCTGCGTGCGCCGTTCGGACTTGGGGAGGAACCCGTCGTCGAAATCCGAGAGGCGCAGCCGCCCGTCGGGCAGCGGCGTGACGGTCAGTTCGGCCGAGAGATCCTCGGTCTCGTCGATGAAGCGCACGCGGAGGGGCGACTGCCCGTAGAGGTCGCGGGTCCGAAGCCCGTCGCGCACCGAGTAGTCGGTCGTGAGTCCGAGCCGCCGCACAACCTCCGACATCAGGCGGCGCGACTGGAGGATGAAGACCTCGTTGTCCACGCTGCGGCGGTTCTGGAATCCGGCCAGGTCGCTGAATGCCGCCAGGTCCGTGTCGCCGCCCTTGCGGCTGTCCTTGACGAGTATGGTCGCCGTGCGGCTGTAGATGCGCGGCGTCGAGGCGAGGTAGTAGTAGGCGGCCCCGAGGCAGACGGCCGCCGAGATGACGAACCAGTACCAGTTGGCTGCGACCATGCGCAGTATGTCGTGCAGGGTGACGTTTCCGGTCGTCTCCTCGGCCGGCTGCGGGTTGATTGTACGTTCGGTCATGGCGGCGGCTTATTTGGTGAGCGTTACGATGAGTGTGGCCACCGAGACGGCCGTCCCGACCAGCGAGAGGTAGAAGCTGCGGTTCTGGCTGATCTCGCCCGCCTGGGCCTTGTACTTGTTGGGCTTGACGTAGACGATGTCGTTCTGCTGGAGGTAGAAGGCCGGGGAGTCGAACACCTCCTTCGAAGTGAGGTCGAGGTGCTCGATCGTGCGCACGCCACCCTGTTCGCGGGTGACGACCACGTCGTTGCGCACGCCGTAGACGGTCATGTCGCCGGCCATGGCCAGGGCGTCGAATATCGAGATGCGGTCGCGCGAGAGGTCGTAGTAGCCTGGGCGCAGCACCTCGCCGATGACCGAGATCTTCATGTCGGCGAACTGTACATTGACCGTCGGGTCGTTGATGTATCCCTCCTCGCGGATGCGGTCGGCGATCCGGCGGGCCAGCTCGCTGCGCGTCAGCCCGCTGCATTCGACCGTGCCGATGACCGGCATTTCGAGCCGGCCCTCCTCGTCCACGGTCCGCACCTGGAGCGACTGCTGCCCGGAGGTGCCGGTCACCGGACTTCCGGTGAGCGAGTTGTACGAGGTCGAGGAGTTGAACGGCACGGCCAGTTCGGGGTTGCGGCTGTTCACGACGATGGTGAGCCGGTCGAGGGGCTTGATGCGGATCTGGCCGGCTTCGGCGACGGCTTCGGGCGTAAAGTTCTCGGTGTCCTGCACATACCACACTCTTTTCTGGGCCGAGCAGGCCGTGAGCAGGCATCCCAGGATCATCCATACGATCGGGTGGCGGAGAGGTTGTTGCATGATGAGATGGTTGATACTGTCCGGCGACAAAGATACGGGAAAAAACAGCGTGCGATTGCAGGCTGATTTTGTTGATAATCAATTCGATGTGATTAAAAGTCCGGAACATGCCGCATCTTGCGGAAAAAAATCGTATCTTTGGTATCCGAAAATGGAAACAAGCAGGTCCCGGCATGGCCTCTTCGGGCGGACAGCCCTTCTGCAGGTCGGTCTCTGCCGTTCCCGTTTCCCGCTTCCGATCCCCTCCGGAGCCCTTCGCAGGGCGTTTTCCGACCGCCCGGCCCGGTTGCGCGGGTGCCCTCCGGCTGCGGCTTTTTGCACCGGACGGGCCTTTCGGCCGCATTTCGGTCCGAAAGGGCCATCTTGCGGACGGAACGGAACGCACCCGAGTGTGCGCCGTGCACGGTTCCGGTGTGCGGCTGCAGCCTCGGGCGCGGAAATTGGAGTGGGGAAGGGTAGTGCCGCTGCGGGTTCCGGATGGTTCCGGAGCCGTTGCCGGACCTTGCGCCGCGATTTGGAAACACATTGTAACAGACGATGAATCTGCATCCCGAATGGAGCTACGGCGCCGTTCTCTACGAGATGAACGTGCGCCAGCTTACGCCCGAAGGAACGCTCCGGGCCGCCGCCGCGAAACTCGGCTTTCTGCACGACATGGGCGTCGATGCCGTATGGCTCATGCCGATCTACCCGATCGGGGAGCTTGACCGCAAGGGTACGCTCGGCTCCTACTATTCGATCCGCGACTACCGGGCCGTGAATCCCGAGTTCGGCACGATGGACGACCTCGACTCGTTCATCGCCGAGGCGCACCGGCTGGGCATGAAGGTGCTGCTCGACTGGGTGGCCAACCATACCTCGCGCGATGCGCGGTGGATCTCCGAGGAGCCCGCCTCGTGGTACGAACGCGACGCCGCGGGGCGTCCGGCCGTGCCGTGGGACTGGTCCGACACGGCCAAGCTCAACTACGGCAACCGCGACGTCTGGCGCGCCCAGGCCGAGGCGATGGAGTTCTGGATCCGCGAGCATGCCGTGGACGGTTTCCGCTGCGACATGGCGATGCTCGTGCCGATCGACTTCTGGAACGAGACGGCCGCCCGGCTGCGCCGCGTGAAGCCCGACCTCTTCCTGCTGGCCGAGGCCGAGGAGACCAACCTCTTCGAGCAGGGAGCCTTCGACGCCTGCTACGGCTGGGAGATCCACCACCTGATGAACGACGTGGCGCGCCAGCGTGTGCGCGTCACGGCGATGCGCGACTGGCTCTATGCCGACCTTAGCCGCTATCCGCGTTCGGCCATGCGCCTTGCCTTCACCTCGAACCACGACGAGAACACCTGGAGCGGTTCGGAGTTCACCCGCCTGGGCGACGCCCGCGAGATCATGACGGTCTTCACGTTCGTCATGCCGGGCGGGCTGCCGCTGATCTATACGGGCCAGGAGATCGGCTACGACCACTCGTTCTCCTTCTTCGACCGCGACCCGATCCCCTCCTACGGGGCCAACTGGCATACCGGCTTCTACCGGCGCCTCACGGCGATGCGCCACTCGTGCCCGGCCCTCGCCTCGGGCGAACGCGGCGGCGAGATGATCGAGATCCGCAACAACGCGGAGGACTGCCTGATGACCTTCGTCCGCGAGGTGGAGGGCAACCGGGTGGTGGCCGTCATGAACCTCTCGCCCTACACCATCCAGGCCGACTACTATACGGGCATCTATGCCGGACTGTATACCGATGCCCTCACGGGCGACTGTTACGAGCTGCGCGGGCATGTCCGCGAGTCGATGGCACCGTGGAGCTACCGGATCCTGACCCGGTAGGGCGCGATTTGCTTTTTGACCTCCGAACGTTTATCTTTGCGGTCATGAAACGACTGCTTCTGCTCTCCGTGTTGCTGCTTTCGGGCTTCTGGGCCTGTGGCGCGACCTACCGTCCCGCGGATGTCCCCAACGTGCAGCGGGCCGACCGCAACCGCTACGTCTCGAATCCCGACGGCATTCTTTCGGCCTCCGCGGTCGCGCGGCTCGATTCGCTGTGCGGCGCACTGCGCGAGCGGGGCCTTGCCCAGGTGGCCGTCGTCGCCGTGGACGACATCGCCGGCGGCGACACCTTCTCGTTTGCCATCGAGCTGTTTGGCAGCTGGGGCGTCGGCAGCGCGAAGAGCGACAACGGACTGGGCGTCCTGCTGGTCCGCGACCTGCATGAGATCCGCTTCATCACGGGCGGCGGCCTCGAGGGCATCCTCCCCGACGCGCTCTGCAAGCGCATCCAGATGAAATACATGCTTCCGGCCTTCAGGCAGGAGGACTACGACGCCGGCATGCTCGCCGGTCTCGCGGTGACGGCCGAGGTGCTTGCGGGCGGCACGCCCGACCTGAGCGAGCCCGAAGGGGAGCTCTCCGGAGGTGCGATCCTTGCGATCGTCGGCCTCGTCGTCGGCCTGCTCCTGGCCCTGGGTATTCTCAACTACTACCGCTCGCGGCGCTGCCCGCACTGCCGCCGCTTCACCCTGCGGCAGCACTCCGTCGAGCAGGTGGCGCTGACGCGCACCTATCGTGAGATGGAGTACACCTACGTCTGCTCGTCGTGCGGGGCCACCGTGCGGCGGCGGGTCCGCTCCGAGCGCGGCAACCGCTTCGGCGGTCCGGGTGGCGGAATGATCATCGGCGGAGGAGGTTTCGGCGGCATGGGCGGCGGAAGCATCGGCGGCTCGTTCGGCGGCGGAAGTTTTGGCGGGGGCGGTGCCGGCTCGAAGTGGTAGCATGCGGACAAACGACAAACAATCAAGTAAAAACAACTGATAAGCGTATGAAAAAATGGATCTGGATCGCCGTCGTCGTCATCGTCGCGATCTTCATCTTCAGCTCTTACAACGGGTTCGTTTCGAAGGAGGAGGCCGTTAATACGGCGTGGTCGAACGTTGAGACGCAGTACCAGCGTCGTTCGGACCTGATTCCCAATCTGGTCAATACGGTCAAGGGCTATGCCGCCCACGAGTCGCAGACCCTCGAGAGTGTGACCGAGGCCCGTTCGAAGGCCACGTCGATCAACCTCACGGTCGATGAGCTGACCCCTGAGACGCTCGCCGCCTACCAGCAGGCTCAGGGCGAGGTCCGCTCGGCGCTGGGCCGCCTGATCGCCGTGGCGGAGCAGTACCCTGACCTGAAGGCCAACCAGAATTTCATCGAGCTGCAGGCCCAGCTCGAGGGGACCGAGAACCGCATCTCCGTGGCCCGCAAGGCCTTCAACGAGGAGGCACAGCGCTACAACACGGCCGTGCGCCGCTTCCCGGGCAATCTGATCGCCGGTCTGTTCGGCTTCGCGCGCAAACCCTATTTCGAGGCGGCAGAGGGCACGGACGCAGCCCCCGAGGTACAGATCTGAGATGTCCGCCGAAAAGACCCGCGGCTACGTGCTGGGTGCCGTAGCCGCCGCCAGTTACGGACTCAATCCGCTCTTCGCCCTGCCGCTCTACGGTGCGGGCATGGGCGTCGATTCGGTCCTTTTCTACCGTTATCTGCTGGCCGTCATCATGCTGGGAACGCTGATGATCTTCCGTCGCCACTCCTTTGCGCTCACCCGCCGCGACATCCTTCCGCTCGTGGTCATGGGGTTGCTCTTCTCCTTTTCGTCGCTGACGCTCTTTGCCAGCTACAACTATATGGATGCCGGCATCGCCTCGACGATTCTTTTCCTTTATCCGGTGATGGTCGCCGTCATCATGGCGGCCTTCTTCCACGAACGGATCACCGCGGCCACCGTGGTGTCGATCCTGCTGGCCTGCACCGGTATCGGGCTCCTCTACAAGGGCGGCGACGGGGCGACGCTGAGCCTCATCGGCGTGGGGCTGGTATTCATATCGTCGCTGAGCTACGCCATCTACATCGTGGGGGCGAACCGCTCGTCGCTGCGTGACCTTTCGACCGAGAAGCTGACCTTCTACGTACTGCTCTTCGGCCTGAGCATCTACCTGGTCCGCCTGCGCGGGGGCGTGGA
Organism: Alistipes sp. CAG:268; assembly: GCA_000434235.1. Taxonomy (GTDB): domain Bacteria; phylum Bacteroidota; class Bacteroidia; order Bacteroidales; family Rikenellaceae; genus Alistipes; species Alistipes avistercoris. The sequence goes on from FR891963.1 coordinate 6,642, forward strand.
CCTGCAACCGGTTTCCACGCCGCTGCTGTGGATCAACGCCATTTCGCTGGCCCTCTTCCCGACAATCGTCTCGCTGGTCACGATGGCCGGCGCCATCCGCCGCATCGGCTCCACGCCTACGGCCATCCTCGGCGCCCTGGAGCCCGTCACGGCGCTCTTCTTCGGCGTACTGGTCTTCGGTGAGCAGCTTACGCCGCGCATCCTGCTCGGTGTCGTCCTGATCCTCGTGGCCGTGACGCTCATCATTGCCGGCAAGTCGCTCCGCATTCCGACTCCGGTAACCCATCTGGCCCATTGGCTGGCGCGTCCGCCCCTGCCGCATTGGACGCTGGCCTGGCTGCGCCGGCTGCCGCTGCCGCGTATCCGCCACCGCCATTGACGGTTTCCGTCGAATGCGCGACGCTCCCGGAAACTTGTTCCGGGAGCGTCGCTCGTTTTCTTTTCCCGCCCTATCGCTGCCGTCCTACATGCGGTCCTTGTCCTCGGCGGCTCCGGCCTCGATGCTCCGCTGCCGGAATGCCTTGCCGGCCTGGAAGTTGTACGTGAGGCCGATCACATACGAGCGGCTGCACCATGTCTGCCTGCAGCGGAGGTTGCGCACGAACCCTTCGCCTTTCGCCTCGATGCGCTGGGGACTGTCTGTCAAATTCGCGACCTTGCACGTGAGCGTGAAGCGCTCGCCGAAACGTTTCTTGATGGCGGCATGGACGAGGTGCATCGGCTTGACGGCCACGTTGCCCAACTCGACGCGGCTCTGATACGAGTAGGAGAGGTCGATGAAGAAGTTGGCCGGGAGCGTGATGGTCGTCGCGGCGTTGGCCATCAGGATGTTCTGGAAACTCTCCGGGGCGTGTTGGTCCAGACGCTGGCCGCGGCGCATGTAGTTGGCCTGGATGTTCAGCTGCATCCATTTCGTCGGCTGGAAGGGGAGGCTCACCGAGGCATACCACGTCTTCGTGTTGTCGAAGTTCACCCAGTGGATGCCGAGCATGTCGGGGTTGTCCTTATCGGCGCGTATCGTCTGGTTGATCTCGTCCTTCTGGAGCTCCACGCCGGCCGTGAGGGTGTATCTGTGGCCGAGTACGAGCGTCAGGCTGATATCCTGCTCGTATGCGGGGGCGAGCAGCGGGTTTCCGGTCTGGTAGGTGTAGTCCGAGATCTGCGTGCGCTGGGGCGTGAGGCACCAGAACCGCGGCCGTTCGATCGTGCGGGCATACTGGGCGACGATCGAGTGCCCCCGCTCCTTCGAGAATTGCCAGGAGAGGTTGGCGTTGGGGAAGAGCGAGAAGTAGTCCTGTCCGACGTCGTTGCGCCCGTAGGTGTGGGTGTACTCTCCGCGCAGTCCGGCCACCAGGCTCCAGCGCCCGAGGTTGGCCGTCACGACGCCGTAGGCCGCCGTGATGTGCTCCGTGTAGTTGATCACGAAACTCTGGTCGTCGTTGCGCACCCAGGCCCCCTCGTCGCTGTATTCATACAGGGCGTCGTTGCGCATCTCGTTGCGGGTGTATTTGGCTCCCGTTTTGAGGCTCCAGCGGGGCGAGAAGTTCTTCTCGAGGGCGAGCGTCAGCGCCGCCACGTCGTAGCTGCTCCGCGTGCGGTCGCGGTAGAGCGAATCGACTGCCGCCGCAAGCCCCTCCCCGGTCGTGAGGCTCCGGTTGCGGTGCCCGATCCCCGTGTTGCGGTGCGCGTAGTCGCCCAGCACCTTGAACGTCGAACCCAGCGTGTCGATCTTCCACACATAGTTGAATGTCCCCTCGTAACCGTCGGTGATGTCGCTGCCGATGTAGCGGCTCGCGGTGTTCGTGCGGCTTTCGGCCGTGAGGTCGGTTGTCCCTTCGGTCTCGTTCTGCGTGTTGAGGTGCAGGTAGGAGAACTCGGCCCCGAGGCTGTGGCGGTCGTTGATCGAGACTATTGCCCCGAGCGTCGCCCCTCCGTTGCGGTCGTCCGACGCATCCTCCGACCGGGCCGCCAGCTGCTTGTTGCTGAGCGTGTAGTCGGTTCGCTCGGAGGTTCGCATCGTCGAGTTGCCGAGCGATCCCCATGCCGACGCGTTGAAGTCCCACTTGCCCGTGTGCGCCGCAACGTTCGCACCCGGGTAGTAGACGTGTACGATGTCGCTCTGTTGCGTCCGCATCGAGACCGACCCCTGCACGCCGTTCTCGCGCTGCTTGCGGAGCGTGATGCGGATGATGCCGCCCGAGGCGTCGGCGTCGTGGTCGGCTCCCGTGACGGGTACCACCTCGATCTTCTGGATCTCCTCGGCGCGCAGCGAGCGCAGGTAGGCGGCCAGCTGTTCGGGTTCGAGCCTCAGCTCGCGGTCGTTGATGAATACCTTCGTGCCGCTCTTGCCGTTGATCGAGATCTTCTCGTCGTTGATCCATACGCCGGGTGCCCGTTCGAGCAGTTCGATGCCGTCCTTGCCGATGGCGGCCGGGGCGTTGGCCACATCCATCACAAACCGGTCGGCTTCGCGCCGTACCAGCCGGGCCTTGACCACGACCCCCTCGATCTGTGTCGTGCCGCTTTTCATCACGAAATCCCCCAGATCGTTCTCCTGTTCGACCTTCACCTGCTGCGTCAGGGATTCATAGCCGAGATACTGGATGCGGAGCGTGTAGTCGCCCGCCGGGGCCTTCAGCTCGAAGCGACCCTCGCCGTCGGTGGTCATTCCGGCAACCTGTTCCGCATCCTTCAGCAGCACGACGGTCGCATACTCCACGGCTTCGCCCTGTTCATTCACCACGCGTCCCTTCGAGGGGAACAACCGGGCCGCAAAAGCCCCCTGTGCCGTAAAGGCCATCATCACAATCCAGGTAATCAGTGTTTTCATACTATTTTGTTATTTTCTGTATTTTGTCGTGCACTTTAGAATGCACTACAAATATATGGAAAAATATTAATAGTATGTATAACATAATACTGAATTTTGCATAATTTTTTTGATACCTATAATATAAGGCACTGCTTCTTACTTTTGGGGACAGGCGGGCGGAATGTGTTGAAAGTAGAATCGGGAGTATGAAAAACCGCCTTTGCATGGGCAGGACCATACAAAGGCGGCAGCGCTGTGCGCGGTTCCTTGGGGGTGTGTGCTGTTCGTTTACGGTCTGAAGTGATCTTTTTGCCGATCCGTTCAGTCGAACCGGATCTCCGAGATGCCGACGGTCCGTTCGGCGCGGGGTGTCATATCGATCCTTACAGCCTCACACCGCAGCGGGGCAGCTGCCGGATGAACTACATTGAACCGGTCGGGCTGTGTCTGGTACGAATCCGTGATATAGAGCTCCATCGGGCACCACACACCCTCCGTGAGGCAGGAGACGCTCCACGATTCGGGCAGCTCCACCTTCCGGCCGCATACCCAGAATACCGATATGGCGGAGAGCTCCACCGGCCGGTCGAACGAAATCTCGATCCGGGGCGTGCGGTCTTCGATCCGTGAAACCCATTTCTGGATATTGTCCTCGTCTGAGCGCCGGGCCGCCTTGCCGTCGCATACGGTTGCCGGAGGGGTGCCTTCGGCCGCCGAACTGGCCTGTACCGAGGCGATCCGGTCGGCGATCGTCTCCTCTGTACGCTCGGCCGCTCTATGTTCGCCCCGGTTGGGAATCCATATGCGCATGCTTTGGTTGTCGCCCCGGTTGCACCAGGCATAATAGGGTATGAAGCGCACCGTCACGTCCGATTCGGCCATATCCTCGCCGGTTCTGCTTCCGGGAAGATCGATTCGTGGAATCCCCTGCAGGACTCCTTCCGAGACAGTCCGGACGTCGGCCTGGCCCTTTCCGAGCTGCAGTTGCTGCACGGTGCCGTTGTCCGCCTCTTCGGCGCAGTAGACCAGCGGCCCCCGGGTGACGGCCGAGGTGCCGACGTTCTCTTCGACCCGCCCGTCGCACCGTACCCGCCGCACGGGCATCGGCAGATTCAGCTCCACGACATCGCCCTTTTTCCACTTTCGGTCGATGACCGCAAACCCGTTCTCCATGCGGTACTCGGCCGTTCGCCCGTTCACGCGCACTTCGATCTCTTCGTCCGTCGTGTCCTGGTAGGTGTAGAGCCCGCCGGGCATGAACTGCCCTTGGGAACACCACGTGGGGATCCGCATGCAGAGCCCGAACCGCATCGCCTTTTCCGGCGTCAGCTCCACGCGCACCCGTCCGTCGAACGGATAGCCGGACCGTTGCTCGATCCCTACCGCCGAATCCTCCATCGGCACACTGGTCCGGCTGCTCCCGTAGAGCGTGAGATAGAGGCGGCTGTTGTCGTAGGCATACATGTAACCGGGGATCTGGAGGATCATCCGGGAGATGTTCGGCGGGCAGCAGGCACATCCGAACCACGGCACCCGGCCGCCAGCCCCGTGGTTGAACCGGTATTCGTTGTCGGCCTCCAGCGGATTGACATAGAAGAACCGGTCGCCCGAGAGGCTGATTCCCGCCAGGGCGTTGTTGAAGATCGAGACCTCGGCCACATCGAGGTATTCGGCCTTTCCGCTGCTCAGGAACATCCCCTGGTTGAAGAACACGTTTCCTACGGCGGCACAGGTCTCGTCGTATGCGGTTTTGTTGGGCAGTTCGTACTCCGCACCGAAGCCCTCCATGCCGGCCACTGCGCCCAGTCCGCCCGTGATGTGCATGCGGGTCGATACGAGGTTCGTCCAGATCGAACGCAGCGCCCGTTCGTAGTCGTTCCGCCCGGTGAGCGCATCGACCTGGGCCATGGCGGTATAGAGATAGGCGGCCCTGACGGCATGACCCACGGGCTTCATCTGTTCGGCTACGGGCAGGTGCTGCTGGGCGTAGCTCGGGGCCAGTACCCCTTCGCCGTCGGGGCGGAACGTTACGCCCCGGATGTCGAGAAACCGCTTGGCCATCTCCAGATAGAGCCCGTCGCCCGTCACGCGGTAGAGTTTGCAGAGCGCCAGCTCGATCTCCTCGTGCCCGGGGGCCTGCATGACCGGTTTGCCTCCGTTGTAGTCGGGATCGCCCTCGAAGAAGACCCGATTGACATGCCGGGCGTTCCTGATGGCGATGTCGAGCAGCGAGCGTTTCCCCGTAGCCTGATAGTAGGCCACGGCCGCTTCGTAGAGGTGGCCGACGTTGTACAGTTCGTGGCTGTAGTTGAGCAGCGAATAGGGCCTGTCTCCCATGTCCGGGATACTGGGGTTGTGGCAGATGTGCGAAATGTAGAGGTATCCGTCTGCCTGTTGGGAGGCGCCGATCAATCCGATCGTCTCATCCATGAATGCCTCCAGTTTTGCGTCGCGGCGGGCCATGAGCGAATAGGCCACGCCCTCCATCACCTTGTAGAGGTCCGAGCTGATGAACCGGTGGGGTTCGGGCAGTTCCGTCTCTTCTCCGCGCATGTAGGCCGCACAACGGCGGAACCTCTCGACGGCCGGTCCGCACTGGCTGACCGAGAACGGAACCGTGACGTCGAGTTCCGTCCGCATGCGGTCGGCCCAGAATCCGCCGGTCAGCGTCACCTCGTTGAACGGGACGGGCGTGATCGTCCCGGCTTTTTTCTCCGGTGCGGCCGATGCCTCCGTGCCGGGCAGGGCGAAGAGGAGCAGCAGGAGTATCCTTGCGTTTCGGTTCATGGTCGGGGTCCTTTATTTGTCGGTTTCGAAGGCGTAGACGGTATGCTGCGAGTAGACCTCGCCGGGACGGAGTACGGCCGACGGGAAATTCGGGTGGTTGGGGGCGTCGGGGAAATTCTGTGTCTCCAGGGCGATTCCCGTGCGGAATGCGTGCCGGTCACCCCGCTTGCCCGTCTCCCGTCCGTCCATGCCCTGACCTGCATAGAATTGCAGCCCGGGTTGGTCGGTGAGTATCCGCATGCGGATTCCGGTAGCCGGTTCGTAGAGTTCGGCCGCGGGAGCGATTTCGTGCGGGCGGTAGTTGTCGAGCACCCAGTTGTGGTCATACCCGTTGCCGAACCGGAGCGGTTCGTACGATCGGTCGTCGATCCGCTCTCCGATCGTGCGGGGCGTGCGGAAGTCGAGCGGCGTGCCTTCCACCTCAAGCAGTTCTCCCGTGGGGATCAGCCCGGCGTCGGTCGGCGTGAATCTGGAGGCATGGATCGTCAGCAGGTGCGAATCCGTCGAACGGGCCGTCGTGCCGTGCAGGTTGTAGTATACATGGCTGGTCGGGTTGAGCACCGTCGGGGCGTCGGTCGTTGCCGAGTAGTCGATCTTCAGCTCGTTGTTGCGCGTCAGCGTATAGGTTACCGTGATGTCGAGGTTCCCGGGATATCCCTCCTCGCCGTCGGGCGAGCGGTAGGAGAGGGCGAGCGCCGGGTCTCCTTCGGGCGAGGAGAACTCCTCCGCCTCCCAGACGCGGCATTCGAATCCGCCGCTGCCGCCGTGCAGGTGGTTCTCTCCGTTGTTGATCGTGAGCCGGTGCTCCCTGCCGTCGAGCGTGAACCGGCCCTTGCCGATCCGGTTTCCGTAGCGGCCCACGATCGGACCGCAGTAGTTGTCCGTGGAGGCGATATAGTCTCCGATCTTCTCGAACCCCCATACGACGTCCCGGAACACTCCGTCGGCCGACGGAACCCAAAGGGCGACGATCCGGGCACCGTAGTTGGTGATCTGTACCGTCATCCCGTTGTCGTTGCACAACGTATAGAGGCCGGTTTGCCGGCCGTCGATCTCGGTGCGGAACGCTTCGTCGTCGAGCAGTTCGACTCCGTTGCCGCCCGGAGCGTTTGTGCAGGAACCGAGCAGAACCGAAGCGGTCAGGAAAAGGAAAATTCGTCTCATGACTGGGTATGTGTCGTTTGTTATGGATGTATTATTTGCCGATCCGGACGGGTTTGATGCCGCCGAACGTGATCTTTACGGGTTTGATGAACCCTTCGTCGTCGAATTCCATCCGGTCGATGCAG
>FR891964.1 GCA_000434235.1 Alistipes sp. CAG:268
CCGGTGATTCAGAGAATAAAACGCCGTGCGGATGTCTGTCAATCGTTGCCGGTTACCTATGGACGCCGAGGTAACGATACGGGTAACGGTCTGGTAACAGATGTCTCTCTACAATATGCGGTGGACTGCTTCCTCAAAAATGGAAAATCGGCTCATTCCAAACCGGTTACGTTGCTGTTGCCGCCAGCTGCAAAATGCCGTTCGGGCATGTTTTTCACACATTGCACGTCACACCTTCGCAGTCATGGCATTGAACCGGGGTGTCACTATTCACATGATAAGTCGATTGTTGGGACATTCTTCCATTATTACGACTGAGAAAGTTTATGCAGAATTCCTGCCTGACACAATCACAGAAGAAGTAAAAACCAAACTTTCATTTGGATATATGCCATCATCATTTTGAGGCATAATTCCAAGCAAAGGCTTCCTGATGAGTCTTGGTTAGAAAGAGGTTCAGGTCATCGGCTGAGTAAAAGAATTTATCGCCTGCTTGGCTATAACCAAGCCATCCATTATCACGGTATTTTTTCAGTGTTTTAGAGTTTACATGCAACAACTCTAACATCTCATTGTTGGTATAGCAAGGTTTCTGCGAAGCCTTGTTCTTGCAATCTTGTGCAGTGCCCAGTTCCTCCTGCACCACTTTTCTGATTAGCTTTTCAAATTCATCTTTGTTAAAATTAATTGAAAACATTTTTCATTATAATATTTCTTCTTATTTCTATTCGCTCAAGCAACGCTTGCCCTCTTTTTCAGCAGGTCAGAGTACCCCATCGAGGTTTTTGTAATTGTACATTTTTTAAAATTAAAAACCAAATTATTTATATATTCTTTAATAATTTGACACGGCTCCAATATAGATTGGATTACAAAACAGACTCCATTGCAGTCTAATATACATACTGATATATAGCACATTAACACGCATAAGCACCCTTAACTAAAGCTGTCAGAGATAGGTGTACTAGATGAGGGTACCGTTGCTTGCATATCGCATAGATATATTTTTATAAAAAATAAAATCAACTTTTCTTGCCTTTCGCTCTTGACTTTTTAAGCATTCATACTATTTATTTATATAAAGGATTTAATAATTATAAAAAAAATAAATAAGTATGAATAAAAACTACAAGCGTCAATACAGAGAGTTGGATGACGAGACGAAAAAGAAAATAAGTCAATCACTAAAAGGGAGAAGTAAAAGTTACAGCCATGTACAAAATATATCAAAAGGGCTAAAAAGTTATTGGCAAAATGTGCCGTCCAAAAATAAGAGTGTAGAATCTGATAAAGCGGATGGCATCATGTAAGTTAGGTACAACCATTATTGATGAATTGAGGCTCTGCTATGTGGCGGAGCCTTCATTGCTTAACCAATTACGTTGTTGCAAAATTACAGAGCGCATTGACTTCACGGATTTCTATATTATTCGTGTCAGCAGCCGTTATTTCCATTTTACATTTCACTTATGCCAAGATCAAGAAGGGCAAAAACAGTTTGCAACGCTGAATTTTGACCGCATAGGAGATGTCGCAAGTAATTATATATGGTACCGCCCTGAAAATTGGGTATTATATGATGCTGAGAGCCTAAAATATACATTGTCAATTCCTCAATCTTTTGGATTGGTATTCAACAATATCACAGCGTTGGATTTGGCAAAAGATTTCAAAAGAAATATCACCAATCTAATCAGGCGCTATTATAAAGATAAGAACATAACGACTATTGTCAATGGAAAAGCAATCCGCGACAGGAAGCAATCTATCCCTGAATTCCACATATCATTTGAAGTGAGTTTAGACCGATTGAAAAATCCAACTTTTTACGCAAAACAACGGAAATCACTACATGATAAAACAAAGGGAATTTGTGTATGCTGCTATAATAAAATAGCTGAAATCAAGAATGTGAGCAACAAGGATTATATCTTAGATTATTATAATCATCCCCAAAATCTGCACAGGCTTGAAGTCCATCAGAATTCCAATGAAATACGAGACTATTGTAATGCTCGCCACATCACACAATGCACGGATTTAATTTTCAATCAGGATTTTTTAACAGATATGTTTTATTATCATCTTGCGTCAGTAATACGGTTTTCTCGAGGACGCCAAAAGCTTAATTGGCAAGATATATTAATGTAATGGCAGGACTATATAACAACCACCCCTGCCATTGCATCTATTTTTGGTTTATTTTTCTATAAATCAGAAAAATAATTACAAGAATAGTCATGCAATTTTATTCATGTAATTTTATTGATGAAAAAAAATATATATTGTAATAAAAATTATTACATTTATGAAAAATAAAATTATATGAATGAATTAAAAGTTCAACAAATTATAAATCAAAGAAATATATCTGTTAGACAATTTGCTGAAATGCTTGGCATTACCCGTGAACATTGTTATCATGTTTTACGGGGTGAGAATGTCAGTAAAAAGCAATTGGAGAATATGTCTCGCGTACTCAATCTTCCAATTAGAGACTTATATAGAACTCCTGAGGAGATTGCATCAGAATATGATCCCTATACAATAGAATTTGGACGAACGGAGCATTATAAAGCATCAGACATAGTAACATTCTCAAAATTATCAGGTAAATATGGGGCTCTTTCAAACATGAGCACAGCCTTTCCCATCAATTTATTCGGGCACCATTGTTATACATCTGAACATCTTTTTATTGCCTTAAGATTTTCAGGACACCCAGACATCCAACAAAAAGTATTGGAGTATAAAAACAGCATGTGGTGCAAAAAGACATTCATTAACTCTAAGGAATATGAATCATACCAACATCCTCATTGGAGAGACAACTATTTTGATATAGAGGTAATGAAATATATTATCAATCTAAAATATCAACAAAACGAAGGATTCAGAGTTCTACTCAATGAGACAAAGGGAAAAATCATTGTTGAAGATACAACCATGCAAAACTCTTCCAACTCCGCCCTGAGATGGGGGTGTCAGGACCTTCAAAAACGAGATTTAATCAAACTAACCAGAAAAGATATAAAGGCCTTTATTTCAGAGACTCTGAATAAAGAAAAGAAGAAACAGGCCACATTAAAAAAGCCTCGGGCTGAAACTGCCCAGAAGCGACAGGAACAGAAACAGAAAAAATGGGAAGCAATAGTGGAGAAGGTGCAAAATGTATACGAACAAACACTATTGGAACATTGCCATTATACGTTGTCAGGGGAGAATGCTTTTGGGAAAATCCTGACCGTTATCCGAGACCAAGGATACATTGATTATCATTTGGATTACCCGCTGTGTTTTTTTGAACATGAAATAAAATAACTGTATTAAATTCAAGTATGTGCTAAAATAATATCTGCCACCGTTTCTGATGGCAGATATTTTTGTTCTATATTATCTTTTTATTTTAAAATAGCTTTATCTGCAAATTTATAGAGTTTGCGAATAGTCATGATTGAAGTTCCTGTAATGGCGTTAATCTGCCTCAACGAAAGCCCCTTTCTTAACAAGGAAATTTCTTTTGAATACTGTGCCTTCATTTGCTCATCTGTTTTCTTATAGGTTGATGGGCGTCCCATCTTAATGCCCTCTTTACGACATTTGGCAATATACTGCTCTCTACCACTAGCCATACGTTCCCGAATAGTCAGGCGTTCCATTTGAGCAATTTCAAGCAGGATGGTACAAATCAAAGAAGCAATGGGGTTGATTTTCCCTTTGATAAGCGTTTCAAGGTTGTAGTTTTTTACATAGAGGCATATTCCAATTTCATTGAAGAGTTGGATGACCTTCAAGGCTTCAAGTGTATTTCTGCCCAATCTTGAAATTTCCAAGACACATACTCGATCAATAGAGTGCGTTTTGACATACTCCACCATCTCCATGATTTCGGGACGCTCCTCATTTTTCTTGGCGCCACTGACCTTGTTGGCAAAGACCCTTTCAATATTCCATCTCTGCTGCTGGCAATATACCGTCAACTCATTCACCTGTCTATTGTAGTCTTGGCTATTTGTAGAAACACGACAAAATAGTACAACCCTCATGTTATTGAATGTTATAAAGTTTCTTTACCTGCTTTACATAATCTGAGGTCCGTTCTACGGCATGGTCAATTACATTAACCAATTGGTCAAAGTATACATCCTCAATAACACTGATGATGGTCATGTCATTCCCGCAGAGCTCTATATCAAACAGGTCTTTTCCCTCATTATATTTGACAAACACCCAGCCTTTGTATTTAAAACCATCTACTTTAAAAGCCAATCCCTTGTCATCAGGAAGTGCCGTGGGGCGATGAAAGCCCCACGAAAACACTACCATCAATTGTGTACGGAGTATTGAAAGAATGTAGTCAGCCATAATTGCCTATTTTTAGAAGACCTTGACAATAGACTCCCATCTCAAAGAGCGCCAAGCCCCTTTCTCAATATCAAAGTAGGCGGTTGTGCTGTACAACTCACGGCTGCAACCATTGCCATTGGTGTACTTGCGAGCCACAGCCGCATTGGTTGTACCAAATGCCTCTCTCACTGTCCCGTCTTTCTTGATAAAGATGAAGTGAGCAACTCCGCTGCGCAGCTTCTCTTTCAAAGACTCAATCATCATAGCCTTCGCACCTGCTACCAAAAGATTCTGCGTGCGTGCTGCAATAACCTCCATCCGAGTAGCCGTCATTTCAGTAATAATCAAAGTGTTCATATTGTTGTAAGATTTTTTATTACACATTCAATAATTTCTGCGATATTTGGCAGGGTCCCAATTCCACCCCATCAATTTATACAGGCTTTCCACTGCATGAAAATGAGAGCAACATCCCATGACTTTTTTACCTTCAGCATCCCAAATTCCCCAACCGCTGCCCGAGCGACTGATGTGATATTTTCTTGCCTGTGCCATACTCTTTGTCTCTTTTCTACAATACAAAAATATGGATTATATTTAATATATCCAAATTTTAACATGAGAAAATATGGATTATTTTGATTATTTTCCACTTTTTTCTAACTTTGTTAGAAATATCATTTATTGAAATGAATAAACAGGAACGAACGGTCATTCACCTTGAACTGAACGGGCAGCACCACTACTTTGGGAGCATCAAGGCTTTATGCGATAATTTTGGCAAGGAAGAGATAGGAATTACTTATAAAAGCCTTGCCAACTACGGCATTACGCCAGAAAAACCCTTCACAAACAAATATTGCATCATCCGAAAAGGCACGCTCATTACCGCACCCAAAGCAGAATAAAGAAGATGGCAGACGTTGATATAAAAGAAAATGAGATTTTAAAGTTAGATAGGCGGATTCTATCTCTCTTGCTTAAAGATAACAGTTCTAAAAAGAATATCATTTGGGCGACAGATAACTATGTATCTATGGGCGTAGGGTTTGAACCTACGGCTGAAATGACCATTGATGCCATTACAGGAGACAATGGATTGATGATTCGTCCTCGCATAGCCAAATCCAAAGAGGAACAAATATGTAGAGTTCGAGATAAGGCAGAGGTTTTTACGCCTGCGTGGATGTGTAATTGCCAAAATAATCTGATTGACAATGCTTGGTTTGGGGAGGAAGGAATTTTCAATAGTGAGCTTGTGTATCTAGCGCCAATGCTGGAGGACAAAAACGAAGCAATCAAATTAGTATTGTTGATAATCACAGTGCGTTTGGACGTTCACGCGTAGCGTTGAAGGCTTTTGAAACTGAAAGAGAAGCGCAAAACTTCTTTAAATATGCTACGAGTGAAATTATTCGTTTTGCCTTCCTACTAACTGACGAGTCTCTGACTTCTTTAGCTAAGAAAGTTCCTGACCTTATTGATTATAGCGACACTAATGGACTTGTTAACTATAATGAAGATGTGAACTTACAGCTCTACAAACTCTTTGGTATTGATGAGAAGAATCAGCAATACATTAAGGAAGTGCTTGCAGCAAAGGCATAATTAATCAATAGAAAAACCAAATAACACTCTGCTCCGAATAGAATTGAAGCAACCTCTTGAGCTGATATAAACCTGAAACCTCAATGAATGTTACATATATTATAGGGAATGGCTTTGACCTGAATCTTGGCTTAAAAACAAGATATCAGAATTTTTATGATTACTACATGACAAAAACGAGCCCTAACTCTCAGGTGGAATTATTGAAAGATACTATAAAGCAAGATGGATATGAACTATGGTCTGACTTGGAGATCGGATTGGGGAGAATATCAGCCAAGTATGAAACCTCTGATGATTTTATGGTTGCTCTTGCTGATATTTCAGATCATTTGCGTAAATATATAACTGAGATAAACAATAGTGTTCGGATTGGATTGTATGATACAAAACGTTTCCGCAAAGATTTATGTTATCCAAGTAAGTATTTGGTTGAGGCAGATAGGACTATCTTAAAGACTTTCTGTCTGAGATTTGCGAGTTCATGGGATGTAAATATTATTTCGTTCAATTACACGGATACAATCATGAGGATCCTTGCCAATGCTGATAGTAAGGTTCAGGCACAAATAGGCGTTAATGAATTCAATATGCCTGTGTTTGTGGGCTCTATCCAATATGTACATGGAATGTATGATGATACCATACTCTTGGGCGTAAATGATAGCGAGCAGATAAGGAAAACTGAATTCCGAAATCATGTTGATTTGGTGGAAATGTTTGTTAAACCCAAAGCAAATGATGCGATTGGAGAACTTACAGACAACAAATGTCATGCACTCCTAAAAGACTCTCAATTGATATGTATATTTGGGCATTCAATGGGAGAAACTGATAAGATATGGTGGGAGCGAATTAAAGAGATCCTTACGACCCGAGATTGTCGTCTCATTATTTTTATATACAATGATAAGATTAACATAAAAAATCAAAGGTTCCGCCGTCAAGCTATCAAAAGAGACCTAATGGAAAAGTTGGATTGGAAGGGTGATATGGTTGGCAAGGTGTACATCGGACTGAATACCGATATTTTTAACCTGAAAAAAAGCTTGTAGCGTCTTAAAATAAAAAGATAATCTATCACAAAAATATCTGCCATCCATAGCGGGTGGCAGATATTATTTTAGCACAGTTAAGATTTTAGCACAATTTATGCTATATGCTTACATTCATCAATGTATGTGAGTAATTCTGAAGATTTGTCTTCTATTGATTCTAGAAATGATATAAAATAAGGTATCCATACAGATGGATTCTCTCTATATGCATTACCATCATCTGATACTACATATTCAAAAAAGACAGATTGGAGCCAGAGATTATTCATTATATTGGGAACTGGATAATGTCTCATAAAATTATTGATATTATCTTTTATGTGTTCTCGTAAAGTAACTCTAAGATTTAACTTCTCTTGAAAATTAAATTGGTTCGCATAATACCAAAAGTCTTCATCAAAAGAATCATAGGAGCCGCCATTATCTATATAAGTAGCCCAATATAGCTTAAAAATATTTATCTCCTTTACTTCTGGCTCCGATGTATAAGACAACAATTTAATATACATCTCTCTATTAGACAAATAAAGGGCTAACTTTCTTTGAAGTATATCCAATGACTCTCTTTTAAGAATCATGTTATCAAAGAAAAATGTTCCAATAGCATCACGTAATATAATACAACTTGTTGAATCAGAATAAATAAGATCCAAACCTGGTGATGGGATAAACTCTGTGTAATCTCTATCCATCCGCAGAGATTTAGTATACGAAATCGGAACTATATTTAAAATAGCCTCCAAAAAATTCATCCAATCCTTTTGGGTCTCACATTTGAAATTAGCGATTAATCGAGACAAAGCAAATCTGTCATTACTCCCATACCAATTCTTAAGGTCTTGAATAAATATTTCCTTCCCAGCGTTAAAACTATTGATAAACTTTTTTCTTCCAATCAATCTTGTGTCAAAATTTCTATTAAAATACAATGGGTGAGAATTAACATATTTCATTCTTGCAATACCCTCCCTATTATCAAACAATTCTTCCAATATTCGATATGATAGGTCTATATTGTATTCTCCTATATCCCTTTTTAGTCTCTGTTCTTTATATTCATCATCAGTTAATTCTATTGAATCCGTAACATATTCTTTACCCTTATTTATAGAATATACCCTTCCATTATTCTTTATGGATGCGTAAAGATTATATTTTTGTCGTGGATTAAGAGTTGATAAAAAGTTATATGCGTTTAAATTAATCATTCCTAGATATTGAACCAGAATATAATCTAATAGATCAACCAATATTTCCCCATCCTCGTCTTTTAGATCTGATATTCCACATTGAATACCTGAGATTAACCGTTTTGCATTTCTAAGAGATATTTTGTTCTCGATTACCCACATGAATTTTCCTATAATTGCATTTATATCACCATCAAGCAAAAGAGAGGCAGACATTTCTCTTTTTACCAGATTAATTTGCTGTTCCTCACTTATAGTGGGTAAAGGATAGATTATATTGAATATTTTCTCCAAATATCCATCATCAATACCTAAAGACCTAAAACATTGGCTGATATATATTGGATCATAGGCTACTATAAAGAATGTATTCTTGAAATTAGCAACATTTCTAATTAGTTTTAATATATGCAATAATTCATCTTTAGTGATCCGATCTAGATCATCTACTTGAACAATTATAATCTTATCAAGATGAGATATTCTATCACTTACAGTATCAAATAGCTCTTCTGTTTGTTTGGTCTTATTTCTAAAAAGGAAAGAAACTATCTTAGATAAATATGAAAGATCTGCATCAACAATTGCTTTGGAATAATCTCTTAACTCCATTTTTATGGAGATATCATCAATACTATTTGCAATAGTGTTAAGAAGGTTCTTGGCAATATTTTCGTAGTTTCCCATCCATACATTGATTCGCACCAGTATTACGTTGTTACTTTGGGAAGCTGCTACTCTCATCATATTCAGATAAGAGGTTTTTCCCTTACCCCACTCTCCTTGTAAGCCAATAACAACAGCCCCTTTTTCCGCTTTAGACTTATTTTGAGTTATGATCTTCAATAGATTTTTAGCATCATTAAAATATCCAAACAGATCATCGCCTTCAGACTCAATAGGATTATTATCTGAAATTTGGTTCTCAGAAATTTGTGCTGTGCATTCCTTCGATAACCACCAGATATGCCGATTAAGAACAACAAGTACTACTAACAGAACGTCTGTATATTTTATTGGACCAAATAACGACGCATAATACCAATCATCGTGTTTTATTATATCAAGTCTGAATATGAGATATAAAATAGCTATACATACGCTATTCAATAAGTAATCACCATTATATATCTTGATCTTACTAGAAAGCAGAATACATGCAATTATTACAAGAATAATATACAATATTTTTGTTCCAATATATTCATAGTTTAAAAGAGTCAGATGATTACATATGAATGCATCTATCTGGCTCTTAAATAAGAATATAACAAAAAGTATCGTAACCCAGAATAGAATGTATTTAACTTTCTTAATCATATAAATATAGATTTAGGTTCTTCAACCTATTTGGGCTTAATCTAAGCCTACACCTGAAACGTAAACTTCTATAACAAAAATAACATATTTTTTAGTTGAATACAAAGTGAACATAGGAAATCATATAAATATCAAAATAACATCCAAGTTTACAGCACATATTTATAATCCTATGAAAATCATTTTATACTAATCCCTTAATCTTCTAAATTTTATTGAAAAAGCTAAGCGAAAAGAACGAAAAATAAACTTCCTATTAACAATCTAAATTAAGCATTTATTTAATATAAATAATTGATAATAAGCAATTATAATACATCTTCAACGAGGAAGAATATTAGTGCGATTTTAAGCACGAAAACAACTATTAAATCCCTGTCAATCAGTAAGATTGACGGGGATTTAATTTGTTTGGACAATGGCGTTTGACCGCTTCAAATGGCGTGGTTTATTTGGATAAAATACGTTTTTCTGAGGAGAAATCGGTCATCCTGTTTATGGGAAAGACTGCAATGGGTGAGAAGTCTTACCTGCCTCGGGGCTCCGAAATAGATCTTGACAGGAATCTGTTCCCGGACGAATAAAAACGCTCATCGGCAGGCTAACCTGCCGGTGAATTAACAAATAAATTGATATATTTGCAAAATTTTTGAGAGGTCTGAAGACTTACACCAGACACACTAATGAAATATTTCCTATTGTATATAAATGCAATATAGGTTAATCTGTTTTTTATGGTTAAATGTTTTTCTATATTTAAAGGTATATATACTGGTATCTTTATCAGCGTTTTGTCTTTATCTTTCTTTTCTTGTTCTTCCGAATTTCAGGATAATCTCCAGGATAGGGATGACGGATATCTGGATATCGTTTTTTTCAATGTGGAGACAAGGGCTGACCTTGCAAATGATGGTTCCGGAAGTTTTACAGAGGGCGATAAAGTTGGGCTTTACCTTCAAGGGGATAAAGGTCTTTCTTATCGAGAACTTACATATTCGGGAGGACAGTGGATTCCTCGTCTAAAGCGTAATGATTTTGGTGAAGGACCATTATCATTGTCTGCTCATTATCCGGCAACTGGAGAACAACAGAATCCAGAGACTTATCAGCTGAATATAGCATTAGACCAGACTGGAGATGATTTTTATAATTCAGATTTGCTGTTTTCAAAAACAGTCGTCGAATCAGGTGTATACAAAGCTGATATGAATTTCGGGCATGCACTTCACAGAATCAGGATCTTTCTCTCTGGCAGTATGACTTCGCCAGAGGTTAAAGTCAGGAGTCTGACACAGGGCTATTTCAATCTACTTACCGGTGAGGCCGAAGTAAGAGGAACCGATTTCAGATGGATTACCCCATCCAAGGATGGAGAAGGAAATTTTGCCGCTGTGATTATTCCCCAAAGTGCGATTCCTTACAAGAACGATGACGGACTTCTGCAGATCGTTGCAGAAGGTAAGACAACGTATTTCAAAGCTCCTGAAAAGACAGAAGAGAACAATGACCTTACATTTTTCGAGTCTGGAAAGCAGATCTCGATAAACCTTACTCTGAGACCGGGCGATCCTGAACTTGCAGGAAAAACATTGTGGGTATATGGATTGAATGTGCCTGATTTCCCAGGTAAGGAGAACCTTCCTACATATAAGCTCGGTAACAAGTATGGTTTGCCAGAAGGTCAGTGGCTCAGATATGACAATCGTTACTATGAGGAGCAATATCTCACATGGGCTGAAGGATGTGGCTGGTATGACTGCAACAAGTCACATGGAAACTATGAAGACGATTCCCAAATGTGCTGGGCGGCATCGGCATCAAATGTAGTGTCATGGTGGATGTGCATGAATAAAGAATACCTTGCTGCATACGATGTAGATTATGGCTCTTCGGTGACGACTGGTTCAGGTACTTTCGAGCGGCCGTCCTATGCTTTCAAACCGCTTTACCCTGACGGGGTTGGCAACTGGGACGGTTCTCTTCCGGAACCAGATTATGTCACAGTCAACAGATCGGAAGTTTTCCAGTTCTTCAAAGATCATTTCCCGAATTTTGGCAACGATGATCCTAAAGGAGTTGAATGGTTTTTTACCGGGGCTTATCTTGGTGGCGATATCAATGGGTTTAAAGGATTCCTTCCGGAAGTATTCACGAAAAATAATGCTTTGACGGCAAGGTCCTCACACAAACCAGATAGAGAGCAGTTCAATACATTTGTTACAGATGCCCTCCTCAACAAGAGGGCTATCGGTCTAAATGTGTTTGATGTTGCCGGCCCCAAGACTGGAAATCATGCTATGACAGCCTGGGGAGTCGAATATGATGAAGCAGGAGATATTGCCTATATATACTATTGCGATAACAACTTTGCGGAACAAGATCCTAATGGTGCAGTGATTATCAGACAGCAGATAGTATATGCTGTCGATGATTACGGGAATGAATGTACTTATCTACAGCAGTTAAAACCGGAGGATCCGGATACTAGAGTGGGAAAATTCCTGATTACCTCTGTATTTTCTGCTGATCTGGGTAGAGATATATGGAAAAGTAAATATCCGAATGTAGTTGTAGAAAAATAACACTTAGTTTTCCCTTAAAAATGTCTTCATCTACTGGTATTCAGTTGTTTAATCTATAAGAGTCTTTGATAAATCTGCAAGATACTGTGTGAGAACAATATCCCTCAAAAGCGGGCTTTTTTAGGGGCAACTATATAATATGCACTCGGATTGTCTCAGACCGTGTCAGACGGTGATGTTTGTTTGCGCAAATTTTATTGATTGTAATATAATATATTGATCATCTGTATAGATAAATTTCTTCAACGAGGAAGAATATTAATGCGTTTTTAAGCGCGGGAACGACTACCAACTCCCCGTCAATCCAATTGTTTGTTTGGGCAACGGTGTCTTGTGTCTCAAGAAATGAATATTACCGATCAATTTATCGTTTTTCGGAGACTCCGTTGTCTAACAGAGTAGAAATCTGAAATCATGATGGAACAGAAGAAACAGGTATTCTCCCGATTGGTAGAAAAGCACAAGACTGTTGTCTATACCGTCTGCTATATGCTTTCCGGAAGCAGAGAGGAGGCGGAAGACCTCTTTCAGGATGTGCTGGTCTGGCTCTGGAAAGGATATGACACATTCCGCGGAGAGTCAGATTCAGGGCCTGGATCTACCGCATAAGTCTCAACACCTGCATCAACGGACAGAAGAGAAAGAAAAAGGAAAGTACTCAAGGCCTGCGACGACATCATCGACCAGCTGAAAGAGAAGCCATGACGGAGCCATCCGTCGGGCGGTGACAAATCGGGCAGGAGGGAAACGAAGCCGTTTCCCTTCTGCTTTTCCAGCATACCGAAGGTCAGCCCGTGCCCGGGGTAAAGGCCGCAAGAAGGGGCGGAAACGGAGGTCGAACCGAAGGGTGCCATGCTTTTTTTGCCCGGAAATATGGCGGTTACGGGATTTTTACGCATCTTTAACGGCCGAAAAAAGTGCAATACAGACCCATCAAACCGCAGAAGGATGCAATCGATACTGATCGTGGAGGATGAAAAGCGGGTGGCCGACCTGCTGAAAACGGGGCTCGAGGAGAACGGCTACCGGGTGACGGTGGCCTACGACGGGGCCATGGGCCTGCGCCTCTTCCGGGCACAGCCGTTCCAGCTGGTCGTCTCGGATGTCGTGCTGCCCCGCATGGACGGATTCGAACTCTGCCGGGAGATCCGCAGGATCCATGCCGGCGTGCCGATTCTGATGCTCACGGCGCTGGGCACGACCGACGACAAACTGGACGGCTTCGACGCCGGGGCCGACGACTACATGGTCAAACCGTTCGACTTCCGCGAGCTGACTGCGCGGATCCGGGCCCTGCTCAAGCGACAGAGGGACGCCGAGCCTGCACCGCAGGAGTCGCTCCGCTGTGCCGACCTGCGCATCGACACGGTCCGCAAGGAGGTATGGCGCGGCGACACGCCCATACGGCTCTCGCCCAAAGAGTACCGGCTGCTGGTCTATCTGGCCGAACACGCCGGGAGAGTCGTCGGCCGCACGGAGATCGCCGAACAGGTATGGGAGACACACTTCGACACCGGGACGAACTTCATCGACGTCTACATCAACTACCTGCGCAAGAAGGTGGACCGCGATTTCGAGCCCCGCCTGATCCACACCCGCCCCGGCATGGGTTTCATCCTGACCGACAAGCCATGAAGATCCGCACCGCCCTCACGCTGAAGAACACCCTGGCCACGGCCGCCGTCTTCCTTGCCTGTCTGGCGGCCGTCTATCTGGTCAGCGAACACACGCGCAGCCGGACCTTCTACCATACCCTCCAAAGCGAGGCGGTCACCAAGGCACATCTCTTCCTGCAGGGCCGGGTCGATGCACGGACCATGCAGGAGATCTACCTCAACAACCGCAACTTCATCGACGAGGTCGAGGTGGCGGTCTACTCGGCCAATGCCCGCATGCTCTACCACGACGCCATCCGCAGCGACATCGTCAAGGAGGATTCGGCGATGATCGCCCGAATCCGCGACCTGCACCGGATCGAGTTCCGCGTCGGGAAATACCAGGCCATCGGGATGCTCTACCGCTTCGGAGGGGAGGACTACATCGTAACGGCGGCAGCCTACGACCGCTACGGACACGCCAATCTGGCCCAACTGCGGATGACGCTCGCCACCCTGCTCCTGATCGGCGTGCTGCTGCTCTTCGCAACCGGCTATCTGCTGGCCCGAGCCGCCCTGCAGCCGATGCGCGGCATCGTGCAGCAGGCCGGGGCGATCACCGCCTCGCGGATCGACCGGCGCCTTCCCGTGAAGAACGCCCGGGACGAACTGGGCGAGCTGGCACTGGCGTTCAACGACCTGCTCGCACGGCTCGAAACCTCGTTCCATGCCCAGAAACAGTTTGTCAGCAACGTCTCGCACGAACTGCGGACCCCGCTGGCGGCGCTCATCGCCGAACTGGACCTCGCCCTGCAGAAGGAGCGGAGCGGCGAGCACTACCGCCGGGCAATGGGACGCGCGCTGCAGGACGCCCGCCGCATGACCCGCCTGATCGACGGACTGCTCAACCTGGCCAAGGCCGACTACCGGCAGGAGCAGATCAAGATGGAGGAGATCCGCCTCGACGAACTGCTGCTCGACGTGCGGTCGCTCATCCTCAGGGCCCACCCCGACTACCGCATCGAACTGCTTTTCGAACAGGAGGAGGCCGACGACGAACGCATGATCACCGTCGAGGGCAATCTCCACCTGCTCACCATCGCCTTTACCAACCTGATCGAGAACAACTGCAAATACTCCGGCGACCGCCTCTCATGCGTCCACATCTCCTACTGGGACCAATGGGCGATCCTCCGCTTCTCGGATGCCGGGGTCGGCATGACCGAGGAGGAGCTGCGCAACCTCTTCACGCTCTTCTACCGGGGCGGACAGGAGTCGATGGCCGAGGGGCACGGCATCGGGATGGCGCTGGCCCGGAAGATCGTCCAGCTCCACCGGGGGCGGATCGCCGTCCATTCCGAGGCGGGCCAGGGCACGACCTTCGTTGTCGAGTTGCCGCACGTGTAAACGGGCGGGAGGGCGACACAGGCTCCGTCCCGGACGTAAACAGCAAGCAGACAGCCGAGTACGGCGTTCTAAGGATTTTCTAATACCGTTCTAATCGCTTTCTAACGGCCTTTCCGGGCCGTTTTTTTCATTTTTGCGGCGACAAAATCGGACAACAACCTTTCAAAACAGACGGTTATGTGGAAAAAAAGAAGCCGGACACAGTTCGCATTTGATGCCGAGAAGGTATTCCTGGCAGCAACACAGCCGCTTGCCGCGGTGTACGGGTATTTCCGGACGACCCCCTCGGGGCTTTCGTCCGACGAGGTGGAGCGCCGTCAGGCGCAGTACGGCAGAAACGAGGTCGAGCACGAACGGCGGAAGAACCCCGTGACGATGTTCATCCGGGCGTTCATCAATCCGTTCATCGGGATTCTGACCCTGCTGATCGTCGTCTCGTACGTCCTCGACGTCTGGATGGCAGCCCCCGAGGAGAAGGAGTGGACGACGATCCTGATCATTGCGACGATGATCCTGCTGAGCGTCATCATCCGCTTCTGCCAGGACTGGCGGGCCAGCCGGTCGAGCGAGGCGCTCAGGAAGATGGTGAAGAACACCTGCTCGGTGAAGCGTGCAGGGCGCGAGGTCGAGGAGCTCCCGATCGAGGAGCTCGTGCCGGGCGACATTGTCACGCTCGCCGCCGGGGACATGATCCCGGCCGACGTGCGGGTCATCGAGACCAAGGACCTCTTCGTCAGCCAGTCGTCGCTGACC
Organism: Alistipes sp. CAG:268; assembly: GCA_000434235.1. GTDB lineage: Bacteria > Bacteroidota > Bacteroidia > Bacteroidales > Rikenellaceae > Alistipes > Alistipes avistercoris. The sequence goes on from FR891964.1 coordinate 15,864, forward strand.
GGCGAGTCGGAGCCGATCGAGAAGCGGCCCGACGCCCGGGGCCGGAAGTATGTCCGGGGAAGCGTGGTCGAGCTGGACAACATCTGCTACATGGGGTCGAACGTCATCAGCGGGTCGGCCACGGCCATCGTCTTCGGAACGGGAGACAACACCTACCTGGGTACGATCGCCCGGGCCATCGTCGGCCACCGTGCGGCCACGGCGTTCGACCGGGGCATCGCCCGGGTGAGCCTGCTGCTCATCCGCTTCATGCTCATCATGGTGCCGTTCGTCTTCCTGGTCAATGGCATCACCAAGGGCGACTGGCTGGAGGCCTTCATCTTCGCCGTGTCGGTGGCCGTCGGACTCACGCCCGAGATGCTGCCGATGATCGTCACGGCAAACCTCTCGAAGGGTGCTGTCGCCATGTCGCGCAAGAAGGTGATCGTCAAGGACCTGAACGCGATCCAGAACTTCGGGGCGATGAACATTCTCTGCACGGACAAGACCGGGACGCTGACCTGCGACCAGATCGTGCTCGAACGCTACATCAACGCCGACGGCAGCGCCGACGACAGCAGGCGCATCCTCCGCCACGCCTACTTCAACAGCTTCTTCCAGACGGGACTGAAGAACCTCATGGACCGGGCCATCCTCGCCCACGTCCGGGAGCTGGAGCTGGAGTCGATGAAGGACGACTACCGCAAGGTGGACGAGATTCCGTTCGACTTCACGCGCCGCCGCATGTCGGTGGTCGTCGAGGACCGCACGGGCAAGCGGCAGATCGTCACCAAGGGGGCCGTGGAGGAGATGCTCGAGATCTGCTCGCACACCGAGGAGGGCGGCGCCGTGCGGGAGCTCACCCCCGAGCGGATTGCGACGGCAAAGGCGATCTGCGAACGGATGAACCACCAGGGGCTGCGCGTGCTGGCCGTCGCCCACCGCAGTTTCCTCGGCAAGGAGGACAACTTCTCGGTCGGGGACGAGCGCGACATGGTGCTCATCGGCTTCCTCGCCTTCCTCGATCCGCCGAAGCCCTCGGCTGAGAGCGCCATCCGGCAGTTGCAGAACTACGGCATCGAGGTGAAGGTGCTCTCGGGCGACAACGACGCCGTGGTGCGCACCGTCGCGCGCCAGGTGGGCATCACGGGCAAGGCCCTCACCGGCCGCGAACTCGAGGAGCTGGAGGGCGAGGAGCTGCGCCGAGCCGTACAGGAGGCTTCGGTCTTCTCGAAGGTCACACCACTGCAGAAGACGCAGATCATCACCCTGCTGCAGGAGGCACAGCATACGGTGGGATTCCTCGGAGACGGCATCAACGACGCGGCAGCCCTGCGTCAGTCGGACATCGGCATATCGGTCGATTCGGCCGTGGACATCGCCAAGGAGAGCGCCGACATCATCCTGCTCGAGAAGGATCTGATGGTACTCAAGGAGGGGGTTGTCGAGGGGCGCCGGACCTTCGGCAACATCGTCAAGTACATCAAAATGACGGCCAGTTCGAACTTCGGCAACATGTTCAGCGTGATGGCGGCCAGCGCCTTCCTGCCGTTCCTGCCGATGATGCCCATCCACCTGCTGGTGCAGAACCTCCTGTACGACATCTCGCAGACAACGATCCCCTTCGACCGCATGGATGCCGAATACCTGCGCAAACCGCGCAAGTGGGACGCCTCGGGGCTGAGCCGTTTCATGATCTGGATCGGGCCGATCAGCTCGATCTTCGACCTGACGACCTACCTGCTGATGTGGTATCTCTTCAAATGCCAGTCGGCGGAGATGCAGGCGCTCTTCCAGTCGGGGTGGTTCGTCGAGGGGCTGCTGTCGCAGACGCTCATCGTACACATGATCCGCACGCGCAAGATCCCCTTCTTCCAGAGCCGCGCATCGTGGCCCGTGATGGCAATGACCTTCACGATCATGGCCTTCGGCATTGTGATCCCCTTCACACCGTTCGGAGCGTCGATCGGACTGGTGGCGCTGCCGTGGAGCTACTTCCCGTGGCTGGCGGCCACGCTGACGGCCTACTGCGTGCTGACGCAGGCCATAAAGAACCGGTATGTCAAACGCTTCAACTCGTGGCTGTGATGTATGAAGAGAACGGTATGCATGATCCTTCTCGGGGTATTGTACGCCGGGTGCTGCCTCGCGGCCCGGACACAGGTCGGGGCAGCGTATGCAGGCGAACTGCAGTCGGACTTCCGGGACTGGAACTGGGTGAACATGCTGCGGCTGGAGTTTTCGCAGCCGCTGGGCAGCCGGTTCCGGCTCGATATCGCCACGATCAGCATCGCCAGGACGCGCGAGGGACGGCTGATCGACGACCTGCAGGGCTTCTCGAACATCGAGGAGGAGGATACGCCCCTGGCTCCGGCCGTGGCGTGCGTGACGTGGAGTCGGGGACGGTCGCAGCTCTCGGTCGGAATCCGCAACGTGAACGAGGACTACTTCACCTCGCCCGTCACGTCGTTCTTCACGAACAGCTCGTGCGGGCTCTTTCCGACCGTGTCGGCCAACTACCCGATCGCCAACTACCCGCTCGCATCGCTCGGCATCCACTACGTCTTCCAAACGGAGCGGTGGGAGTTCCAGGCCTCGGTATACAACGGACAGGGATATGACTCATTCACCGGGCGCAGTTCCGTGTTCCGGTTCCGTCCCGCAGCGGACGGGCTGTGCGGAATCGCCTCAACGGCTTATCGAAACCATGGGAGCAGTTATCATTTGGGCGGTGTTTTATACGGCAGTGCTCCTTGCCGCGAGGGGCAGACGAAAACGCGGGAGGTGAGCGGAGCAATTTGGGGATACGCCGAACAACGGGTGACACAGGACTTGTACCTGCTTGTGCAATGTTCGGTCAGCCTGCCCGAGAACACCGCATGGTGCCGCATGTACGCGGGAGCGGGTGTGCACATGCAGATCGGGAAAGTACAGATCGGTGCATTCACCAACCGGGCCCTGTTCCGCGGAATCGCCGAGCAAGCCGCGGAACTGACCTGCAGGGCGGCACTTTCGCCGCACGTCAGCCTGCAGCCGGCACTGCACCTGATCGGCAGCGGCCCGTCGCTGCGCTCCGTCGCCCTGCTGCGGCTGGGCATCGAGCTGTAAGCGTCCAGCTGTCGGATACGGAGGTACTGCGGTATCGGCAGGTGCGACCTGCCGCACCGGATAATCGGAAAAGGCCCTAAGCCGTGCATCGGCCGATGCACGGCTTAGGGCGTTTTCCGATTATCCGGTGCGGCAGGGCGCCCCGTAACCGGGGATGCGGAAGGGGACCACGGCGGGACCGGAGCATGACCGGTCAGGAGCAGCCGCTACCGCATGATCCGGCAATCGAACAGGGGCCCGGCCACCGCATCCTCGCGGATGGCCCGCAACGTCACGGTCACCTTCTCCCGGCCCGAGGTCAGCTCGGCAGGAATCGGATAACTCCGCTCCACGTAACGGGCTCCCCAGTTGTGGATGTTCTCGAAACCGATCTTCACGCCGTCCACCTCGATGTCGAACGAGTGGTTGTAGAAGCGGTTGCCCCAATAGGTGCAATAGAGCGTATTGGGCTGTCCGGGATCGACGGCCATGTCGAACGAGAACCACCCGCCGAGGGTTTCCCGGTACTTCCGACCCTCGAACTCATGGGGTTGGGTATTCGTGCCGCGGAAGTCGTGGTCCCGCTCGGGCTGCATCTCGCCGGGTGTGAACTGCGACACGGTCCGTTCGCGCAGCCACGCCTCTCGGTCCTCCTGCATCCGCAGGGCCGCCAACCGGTCCTGCCATGTCGCCGTGGGCAGGTGGCGGAAATAGACCATCATGCGACGGCCGCCGACCTCGAAATAGGGGATCAGCTCCTTCTGCACGGGCTGCGCCGTACGGGTTTCGAAACGGAGTTTCGCGGCATCCGTGCACCGGACCAGAGACGGGGCATCCGTAACCCGGTCGGTCACCAGCACCGGAATCTCCTCCCTGTCATCCAATACGGTGCTGAGCACCACCGGCCCGTAGAGATAGGCCCGCAGGGTCGAATCGCCCGGGACAGCCTCCGAACGCAGGGTCCGTCTCAGCGTAAGCCGGACCTCGTCTCCGTCGCGCCATCTGCGGTCGATGGCAAGGTATCCGGCCGCCGCAGGCTCCACCCGCACGGTCCGGCCATTGACTGCGACCTCATGGCCTGCAGCCCACGACGGACACCGCAGGTGCAGCACGAAGCGCTCGGGGGCCTGAGCCGAGATCCGGAAACGGATCTCGTCGGAGCGGGGAAATTCGGTCTGCTGCTCCAGCCGGATCCCCCGCGACTGCCAGTCGAGAGTCGAAGGGACATACAGATTCACGAAGAGGTTGTCGTCACCTCCGAAGAAGTAGATGAACTCGCCGTAACGGGCATGGTTCTCCATGCCCGACCCGACACAGCACCAGAACGAATCGAACGGCAGGCTGAAAGTCTTGCGGCATCCGGAGCCCAGCGGAGACATGTAGCAGACCATGCCGTCGTCGGGGTTCTGTGACGGCAGGATCTGGTTGTAGAGCGCCCGCTCGTAGTAGTCGGCATAACGCGCCGCCGGATCGTACTGAAAGAGATGGCGCGTCAGTTTGAGCATGTTGTAGGTATTGCAGGTCTCGCAGGTTCCCTCCGAGAGCCGGGTCGCCAGCATGTCCGGAGCGCCGAAGTGTTCGTTTTCGCTGTTCCCGCCGATCACATAGGAGTGGTGGCCGACGACCCGCTCCCAAAAGAACGAGGCAATGCGGCGGTAGCGCTCCTCGCCCGAACATTCGTATTCGCGGATCGCCCCCACGATCTTCGGGATCTGGGTATTGGCGTGTTTGCCCGGCAGCGAGTCCCGGCCGGCGGCTAGCGGACGCAGGATCTCCTCGTGGTCGAAACGCCGTGCGAGATCGAGGTATCTTCGGTCGCCGGTCAGCACGTAGACGTCGGACAGCGCCCCGGTCATGCCTCCGTGTTCGCAAACCAGGATCCGCGCCATCTGCTCGTCGGAGAGCCCGGAGACCAGATCATCGAGCCAGTCGGCAAAGCGGACCAGCACGGTCAGGGCCTTCGTGTTGGGCGTATACCGGCAGATATCGACCAGACCGGCAAACTCCTTGTGCAGGGTATAGAACGGCACCCAGCCTCCGTTGAGGTCGAAACCCTGGGAACGGATGTCGCCGCGGGAGAGTTCGGCAAACAAGTCCCGGCTCCGCTCGAAGCCCGCCAACAGACCGGTGCCCTCCCGTTCCTGACACTCGGAAAGGGCATCGACGCAATAGTTGATCCGACTCAGGCACACGGAGTCGCCCGTCGATGCATACATCATCGCCAGGGCCGAAAGATAGTGTCCGAAAGCATGGCCCGAAGCCCCGGAGTTCTCCCACCCGCCGTATCGGGGAACGGCTGTCTCCAACCCCGCCTCGGAGCGGAAACCCGAAAGAAAACGGTCGGGGTCCATCGACAGGAGCCAGCGGCGGTCCATCTCCTGGGCATGGAGGAACGGGCCGCCCGTGATCCGGACAGCGTGCAAAGGGGCCGGGCACACTTTCGGAACAACCCGGACATGCGGTTCGCACCGGATCGGCCCTGTCCCCTTTTTCGCTTCGGCGGCATGCGGCGCCATCAAAAATACGACAGCGGCAAGTTGCAACAAACAGTGACGGTTCATCGGCTTGTGTTTATATAGTTAAAAAAGGTACTCTGCCGCAACCGGCAGGACATGACAAAGTTGGGATTTTTCCGCAATCCGATCTTCCACGGAATTTGCAAATTGTTGTGCAATATTCGCACCGCGTGTTGTCGAAACAAACAAGAAACCGGACCAAACGGACAACATGAGGTCTGACAGGCGACATAAAATATCGGGAAATACGCAGCAAGGTCCATTTTTGCAAATATCACACAATCATCGGCAAAAATTACACGGGATTGGCTTTCATTCGAATCGTATTTTTGTATACCAATCCTAACACTACGCATACAATGGACATCGGATTTCAAACAGCCGATTACATCGTCTTCGGCACATATGCCCTGATCATCGTCGCAATCGGGCTGTTCGTATCCCGTTCGGGCCGGGAGAAAAGCTCCTCGGACTATTTTCTGGCGGGCAGGAACCTCTCCTGGTGGGCCATCGGTGCTTCGCTGATCGCAGCGAACATCTCGGCGGAACAGTTCATCGGCATGTCCGGATCGGGATTCCGGATCGGAATCGGAATCGCCGCCTACGAATGGATCGCAGCGGCATCGCTCATCATCGTGGCGAAATACCTGCTGCCGATCATGATCAGGAAGCGGATCTACACGATGCCGCAGCTGCTCAACGAGCGGTACGGCAGCGGGGTCGGCATGGCCTTCTCGATCTTCTTCCTCATGCTCTACCTGTTCGTCAATCTCACGTCGGTGGCATGGCTCGGGGCGCTTGCCATGAACCAGGTGCTCGGCATACCGATGATGTGGGGAGTCGTCGGACTGCTGCTCTTTTCGGGCGTCTACTCCATCTACGGCGGGCTGAAAGCCGTCGTATGGACCGACGTGATCCAGGTGGTCTTTCTGGTGGGAGGAGGGCTCATCGCCGTCTACTTCGCACTCAAATCGGCCGACCCCTCAACGTCGGTCATGGCAGACGGGAGTGCATGGGCCGGACTGCAGCACGTTTTCGACACGATCCGCGGCACACAGGGCGACTACCACCTCAACATGATCATCCCCGACGGAACGATCGTTGCGGATCCCGCCTCGGGACAGCGATTCGACATATCGAAGGACCTGCCGGGACTCTCCCTGCTGCTCGGATCGATCTGGGTGACCAACATCGGATTCTGGGGATTCAACCAGTATATCATCCAGAAAGGACTGGCCGCCCGCTCGCTCCATGAAGCCAAGAAGGGACTGCTGTTTGCCGGATACCTGAAAATACTCATTCCGCTGATCGTCGTCATCCCCGGAATCACAGCCTATGTCCTCTTCCGCAACCCGCATCTGGTCGAGGGCATCGGGGACACGATCACCACGGCCGACAGCGCCTATCCCTGGCTGCTGAAGAACTTCACGCCCACGGGCATCAAGGGCGTGGCCTTCGCGGCACTGGTCGCAGCCATCGTATCCTCGCTGGCCAGCATGCTCAACAGCACCTCGACCATCTTCACCATGGACATCTACAAACGGCACATCGCGCCGCAGGCCTCGGAAAGGCAGTTGGTGAAGGTGGGGCGCATCGTCGCCTTCTGTGCGCTGCTTATCGCCATGGCAGCCGTCAAGCCGCTGCTGGGCGGACTCGACCAGGCGTTCCAGTACATCCAGGAGTATTCGGGCTATGTCTATCCGGGGGTCACCGTCGTATTCGGCATGGGGCTGTTGTGGAAGAAGGCAACGAACCGAGCCGCACTCTGGACCTCGATCCTGACCATTCCCGTAGGAATCGCGCTCAAGTTCGCATACCCCGAAATGGGATTCGTCCTCCGGATGGGATACGCATTCATCATACTGGTAATCATAGCCGTAACTCTTTCGCTACTCGACCGCAGCGAATCGGTCCCGGACGGAGACCGGACGGAAAATGCCGACAGACGCACGAAACGGGCAGCCCGGATACTGACCCTCCTGGCTGCAGCCTCGATCGCCGCAGGAGCCGCATTCGGGAAGTGCTGGGCGCGTTACCATTTCGACGCGATCTTCATGCTCGGCACGCTGCTCGGATTCATCGCCCTGATCGTATGGACCAACGCCGCAAGCCCGACAAAGAGCCGCCGCGCCTATACGACGGACCGGGATACATTCGCATTCTCCCCGGGGCTTACGGTTGCAGCCTGGGGAATCGTCGTCATCCTCACCGCGATATACGCACTCTTCTGGTAGATCCCGCACGAAACAACATCAAAAACGAACCACTTAAAACAAAAAACAAATGAAAATCTGCAACTTACCTGCCATTCGGGCACTTTTCACGAGGGGGGGGGAGGAAATGCTCGTCCTGCTTCTCCTGCTCTCGGGATGTTCCGATGAATCGTCGGAAAGAGCAGCCTACGACCCGCGGAAACCGATCGTACTCGAAAGTTTCTCGCCGCATGAAGGGGGCGTGGGAACACAACTTATCATCCGGGGTGAAAACTTCGGATACGACGCCTCGAAAATCCGGGTGCGCATTGCCAACAACGAAAACCGGGAGGCCCGGGTCATCAGCGCCAAGGGCAACCGGATCTATGCGATCGTTCCGGCCCGTGCCGATACGGGGCACGTCACCGTCACGATCGGCGAGGGCGATGAAATGCAGGAGGCTTCGTTCGAGGAGGAGTTTCTCTACGAATTCAAGTCGAACCTCTCGACGCTGTGCGGCGGCTCGCGGCTGGAGGATGTGGACGGGTCGTTCAAGGAGGCACAGTTCTCCCGTCCGATGCGCCTGGCGCTCGACGACGAGAACAAAATACTCTTCGTCCTCGAAAGCGACAACTTCAAGGCGCTCCGCATGGTCGATCTGATCAACCAGACCGTCACGACCCCCTGGCGGGGCCCAGGATTCAACAACGTCCGTACGGTCAGCTTCGGACTGACCCGGGACACGCTCCTGATCGGGGTGGAGGGCGGCAGTCAGAACCTCTCCACGATCTTTCTGCTGCGCTCCGACGGATTCGTCCGTCAGAAAAACTACTCCGTAGGGTCGGGATCCAATGCCTCGATCGTCAATCCGGTAGACGGAGAACTCTTCGTGAACAACTATTACAACGGATCGGTCCTGCGTTATGACCGTGAAAGCGAAACCTCGATAGAGCTGGCCCGGCCCTTCAAGCAGAACACGGACTTCTCGTTCTGCTGGAGCATCGACGGCAAATACCTCTACGCCCTCTGCATCGACAATCCCGGATCACACTCCGCCATCATGCGCATGGAGTACGACTTCGAAACGAAGACCCTCGGCGAACCCGCACAATGGGTCGGCGTGGACGGACAGCCCGGATATCAGGACGGCGTGGGCGACGAAACCCGCATCAACGCCCCCTACCAGATGTGTGCCAGCCGGCAGGGAGACTATTTTCTGGCCGACACCTGGAACCACTGCATCCGCCGCATCGTGGACAACAAGGGGCAGGCCACGGTGACGACCTACGCCGGAGTGCCAAACTCCCCGGGATACACCGAGGGCGACCCGCTGCAGGCCCAGCTGCAGTTCCCGACCGGAATCGCCATCAGCGACGACGGAACGGTACTCTACGTCGCGGACAAGGAAAACAACCGTATTGTAAAAATCACCGTAGAATAAGCGCCATGAAAGGATATCTATACTCATTCATTCTCGCCCTTTTCGTTCTGACCGGGGCGTGGGGGCCCGACGCGGCCTGCGCACAGGGACACGAGAAATCGGCCTCGCACGTCGTGCAGGGAAAGGTCGTCGATGCCGACGGACTGCCGCTGGTCGGCGTCAATGTCATTGTCAAGAACCAGCCCGGACTGGGCACGAACACCGACATCGACGGGAATTACCGGATCCGGACCGGAGCGAACGAAACACTCGTGTTCAGTTACCTGGGTTATGCCACCCAGGAGATTCCGATCGTGAGCAAAAGCACGATCGACGTACAAATGGCGGAGGACTCCAACGCCATGGAAGAGGTGGTAGTGGTCGGAGCCGGCTACCAGAAGCGTGCCTCGGTCGTCGGTGCCGTCGCCTCGATGAAGATGGAGGACCTGAAGGTCCCGACGGCAAACATCTCCAACTCGCTGGCCGGGAATGTCCCGGGAATCATCGCCGTACAGCGGTCGGGAGAGCCCGGAAAAGACGCCTCGGAATTCTGGATCCGCGGCATATCGACCTTCGGAGCCAACTCGTCGGCCCTCGTTCTGGTCGATGGAATCGAGCGTGACTTCAACGAAATCAACGTCGAGGACATCGAGTCGTTCTCCGTGCTGAAGGACGCCTCGGCCACGGCGATCTACGGACAGCGCGGAGCCAACGGCGTCGTACTGATCACCACCAAGCGGGGCAAGGAGGGCAAGGTGAACATCAATTTCAAGACCGAATACGGCATCTCGTCCTCGGCCTTCGAACGCGAATTCGTCGATGCCGGGACCTATGCGGCCCTGGCCAACGAAGCCCGCATGACCCGCTACCAGGACCCAGTATACAGCGACAACGAGTTGGAGATCATCAAATACGGACTCGACCCGGACCTCTACCCCAATGTCGATTGGCAGAAACTCCTGCTCAAGGACCACACCTCGACGTTCAAGGCCATGCTCAACCTGAGCGGCGGCGGATCGACGGCCCGCTACTACATCTCGGGATCCTACTACAAGCAGGACGGCATCTACAACGACAACCTGAAGGAGGAGTACGGACGCGGTTCGGGCTACAACCGCTACAACTACCGGCTCAACACCGACGTGAACATCACCAAAAGCACGATCCTCGAGGTCGGTATCGGCGGGTGGGTCACCGACCAGCGCAATCCGGGCCTGGCCGTGGACGACAACTTCTGGCAGTCGATCGGCCGCATGACCCCGATCGCCGTGCCGCTGCGCTACTCGAACGGACAGCTCCCGACCTACGGATCGAACAACAACGAGATCTCGCCCTACGTCCTGCTCAACTACACGGGATACCAGGCTTACTGGGAAAACAAGGTGGAGACGAACGTCGGGATCAAGCAGGATCTCGGGTTCATCACCGAAGGCCTCCAGTTCTCGGGACGCTTCTCCTACGACGGGTTCAACGACCAGCGCACCAACCGGCTGAAACGGCCGGCCCTCTACAAGGCCGAACGCGTGAGGGACATGAACGGAGACCTGATCACGACCCGGATATTCGACGAGCAGACCCTGCACCAGTCTACCTCGACCTCGGGCTGGCGGCGCGCCTACGGAGAGCTCCAGCTCGGCTATGACCGCACGTTCGGGAGACACCGCGTCGGCGGACTGCTCTTCTACTACATGCAGTCCTACTCGGAAATGGCCTCGGTAGGCGACACATCGGCCACCGACCAGATATTCAAGACCATCCCCCAGCGCAACATGGCCCTCTCGGGGCGCGTGACCTACGGATACGACGACCGCTACCTGCTGGAGTTCAACTTCGGATACTCGGGATCCGAGAACTTCGAGCCCGAAAACCGGTTCGGATTCTTCCCGGCAATCGCCGCGGGATGGGTCATCTCGAACGAGAAGTTCATCAAGAAAAACCTGCCGTGGCTCACCCTGCTGAAGATCCGCTACTCCTACGGACAGGTCGGAAACGACCGCATCAGCGGCGGCCGATTCCCCTATCTGACGACCGTCGTCGGAGGCGGGGGCATCAGTTTCGGCAACCAGGGCTCCAATTCGGTGGGCGGCATCCGCATCGGCCTGATGGGATCGAGCGGCCTGACATGGGAAGTCGCCACGAAGCAGGACCTGGGACTGGACCTGAAGATCGCCGACCGGTTCGACCTGACGGTGGACATCTACCGCGACAACCGCGACGACATCTTCATGCGACGGGCCTACCTGCCCGGAACGGTCGGCCTGCTCGCCATCAGCGATACGGACAACCAGAACCCGTGGGGAAACGTCGGAGCCATGCAGTCGGAGGGCATCGACGGGAACTTCGGATTCACACAGCCGATCGGGAAGGATTTCGTCTTCACGCTCCGGGGCAACCTGACCTATGCGCACACGAAGGTGCTCCGCTACGATGAAGCGGCCAACGCCCTGTGGTACCGCATGACGCAGGGCTACAAGTGGAGCCAGAACAAGGGCCTCATCGCCCTGGGACTCTTCAAGGACGAGGCGGAAATCGCCAGCAGTCCGAGCCAGTACGACCTGGAGCTGATGCCCGGAGACATCAAATACAAGGATATCAACGGCGACGGCATGATCAACGACGACGACATCGTACCGATCGGCAACACGAAAAACCCGGAACTCGTCTACGGATTCGGACTGAGCGCCCAATGGAAAGGATTCGATTTCAGCGTCCTGTTCCAGGGAACCGGAAAGACGGACGTCATCCTGGAGGGATACAGCGTGTTCCCCTTCTCGGAGGGCGAATACGGCAACGTGCTCTCCGCCGTAGCCGACCCGAGAAACCGGTGGATCTCGCGCGAGATATCCGGCACTCCGGCCACGGAGCGGCAGGACGCCATCTTCCCGCGACTCTCCTACGGAGCGCGAGAGAACAACCAGAAATGGTCCACGTGGTGGCTGCGCGACGGGCGCTTCCTGCGTCTGAAGAACCTCGAGCTGGGCTACACGCTGCCCCAGACCTTCACACGCAAGTTCAAGGTGGAGCGGGCCCGGATCTATTTCCTCGGATACAACCTCGCCTGCTGGGCCCCGTTCGACTGGTGGGATCCGGAACAGGGCAGCGTGAACGGCAACGTCTACCCGATTCAGAAAACCTTCACATTCGGCCTGAACGTCAGCTTCTAACCCGATATACAACATGAAAACGATACGCAACATCATCATCCTGTCCCTCTTCGCGCTCAGCGCGGCGCGTTGCAGTTTTCTCGACGTCGAGAACTACACCCGGGACATGCAGCAATACGACTCGATCTTCCTGAAAGAGACCACGACCAAACAATGGTTGTGGAACGTATACAGTTCACTGACCGACGCCCCGGCGTTCAACAGCGGCGGAACCTTCTACGCTTCGGACGAAATGGTCTGGAATGACTCGGAGCAGGCCTGTCAGAAATACCACAACTGTCAGTACTCCTCCTCCAACCAGCTGTGGGAGGACCGATACGCCAAGATGTACATCGGCATCCGGACGGCCTCGATCTTCATTCACAATGTGGCCAAATGCCGCGAGGTGTCGCAGACCGAACGCGAACACATGGAGGGCGAAGCCCGTTTCCTGAGGGCCTATTTCTACTACACGCTGCTCAAGCAGTACGGGCCCGTTCCGGTCGTACCGGACGAGGGGCAGGACATATCGCTCGATTACAACGAACTGGCCATTCCCCGAGCCTCCATGGACGAATGCGTGGACTTCATCGTCTCCGATCTGGAACGTGCGGCCCGAATACTGCCCACCGAGTACGCCTCGACCTGGATCGGCCGCGCCACCCGCGGAGCCGCACTCGCCCTGCGGGCCAAAGTGCTGCTCTACGCAGCCTCGCCGCTTTTCAACGGCAACACCGACCTGTTCAACCTCAAGGACAACGAAGGCCGGACGCTGATACCCCAGGAGTACGACGCCTCGAAATGGGCGCGTGCGGCCGCTGCGGCCAAGGAGGTGATCGACATGAACCTCTACACCCTGTTCACGGTCAGGAAGAGCGACGATACGGTGCCGCTGGCCGACAATGTCCCGACAGCCAACTTCCCGAACGGCGCCGGCGACATCGACCCCTACGAATCCTATGCACAGCTCTTCAACGGCGAGACGCCGCTGACGCTCAACAACGAGTTCATATTCATGCGCCAGGGAGGCACGGCCGACGTGAACTTCTTCGTCGGACGCGCATTCCCCTACTCGCACAAGGGGGCCAACGACATGGCCGCCACGCTCAAACAGGTGGATGCATACTACATGCGCGACGGGCGGGACAAGGACCAGGCCAGCGAAGAGTATCCCTATTACACCGAAGGATTCACCGACGGATCCACGAACGACCCGTTCGTCCCGAGCGACTGCCACCGGATGTGGCTCAACCGGGAGCCGAGGTTCTACGCCTCGATCGCATACAACGGCTGCATCTGGGAGAACGGCACTGCGGACCAGTCGCTCCAGAACTTCCGGTGCAACTACTACCGCGCCGGGCAGGACGGCAAACAGCTGTCGCGTCCCTACAACTATCCGCTGACCGGAATCGGTATCAGGAAATACTACAACCCCGACGATTCGTGGGACACGGGAGGCCGCACGACCTACAAGCCGCAGCCCGAAATCCGTTATGCCGATGTGCTGCTGTGGTACGCCGAAGCGCTCAACGAAATACCGGAGGGTGCCGAATACACGTTCAACAACGTCATCACGGACCAGCCCATCGTGGTCAGGCGCGACGTGGCCGAGATGCGCAAGGCATTCAGCCAGGTCCGCTTCCGGGCCGGACTGCCCGACCTCTCGGATGCCGAATACGAATCGGTCGCCACATTCCGCGACAAGATCAAGCGCGAACGCCGCATCGAGTTCTTCATGGAGGGCATACGCTACTACGACGTGCGCAGGTGGAAAGACGCCGAGACCGACGAAAACGAACCCATCATGGGCCTGAACGTCGATATGAAGGGATCCGGCACGCAGAAGGAGCGGTTCTACACGCCGACCCCGACGCAGATATCGAAAGTCTTCATGGCCAAAATGTACCTCTGGCCGTTCAGCGACGCCGAACTGCAGCGGAATACGAAACTCACACAGAACCCGGGATGGTAGCACCTACGGAATTCCCGATAAAAAAGCAACAACATGAAAAGGATATTATTAACTTTGTTCGTCGCAATCGGCATGTGCACGGCCTGTGACGAGGGGCTGCCCGACGAGATTTTCGTCAAGCACGTGCTGATCAACCAGAACGGATTCCGCGAATACGAACTCAACTACGTGAACACGCCGATCAAGGATACGATCATCTCCGTTGCTGTCAATGGATCGTCGCGGCTCGACCGCGACGTACGGGTCGATCTAGCCGTCAATCCCGACACGCTCAACGGGTACAACTGGGAGAAGTACCGCAACGACAGGAGCCTCTACTACGAGATGCTGCCCGAGACGTGCTACTCGTTCGAGGGCGAAGGGATCGTCATACGGGCCGGAACGGAATACAGCGATGTCCCCATCCGCTTCTATCTCGACAAGATCGACAAGGAGAAGAACTACATCCTGCCGATTTCGATCGTCAATGTCTCCGAATTCTCGATCGGCGATCCGAAATACAGCACGATTCTGATGAACGTCATCCTGTCGAACGAATACTCGGGGACCTATTCGCTTTCGGGAACCATCCGCGAAGTCTCGACGGGCGACTATATGGACGTGCGCATGAGCCGGACCCTGCGCGTGGTCGATCCGGCGACCGTTTCGTTCTACGCCGGGAACACAGCCGAAAACGCCGTAAACCGCGAGAACTACCGGATCGACATGACGGTCAATCCGGACTCGACGCTGACCTTCACGCCCGAACACCCCGATCTGATCGAGATCATCAGTGACGAACCGAGTTTCGATCCCAAGAATCCCAAGAACAAGATTCTGGTGGAACGGACCGTAGACTCGCAAAATTCACACAAATCATTCGTCGTCACGACATTCTATGCCTACTACACCTACATCGACAAGACCGATCCGGAAGACCCGATCGAAATGCGGTGGGAAGGGACGCTGTCGCGGACGAAAACAGTCATGACCAAATAACCGAACCGAAAGAAGGAACCGCCAAACACGGTTCCTTCTTTCTCCGCAAAACAAACAATACGCATATGAAACGGCTTTTCCCAAAAATGGTCCTCGCACTCTCGATGTGCTGCTCCGCGCCCCTGCTTCGCGCCCAGGAGTTTCCGTTCCGCAATCCGGAGCTCCCGATCGAAGAACGGGTGCGGGATCTCATCTCCCGACTTACGCCCGAAGAGAAGGCGGCGCAGATGCAGAACTTCACACCGGCCGTCGAACGGCTCGGCATTCCG
>FR891965.1 GCA_000434235.1 Alistipes sp. CAG:268
GCACAGATGTTACCTGGGCAGATGCCGTTGATGCCATGAACAGCGCCTTGCAGAGTGCCGGTTCAGAGTGGCGTTACGAACTCACCGGAGAACTGCCCACACTAAAGAAGGAAGAATAATCTCTAAACAACACGCATCATGAAACGAACAACCATTCATATATCCGCAGCCCTCGCCCTGCTGCTCGGCATTGCCGCCTGCACGCAGGACGAAGCGGGCTTCCTGCCGGAAGGGGCGGAAGGCACACCCATCGTCTTCACCGTCACGGGGCTGAACACCGCGGCGACAGCCGCCGCCGGCACCCGTGCCCCCGTGGACGGGAACTGGGAGGGCGTGCAGAGCGTGGCAGTCAGGATGGACGGCACGGTGAAGGCATACAATGTGACGCCCTCCACCTCCGACAACACCAGCGCCACGCTGACCTCCGATGAGCCGTACTACTGGACCAACCACGATGACATCACCGTCACGGCGTGGTGGCCCTACACCGCTGGCGAGACAACCCCGCCTGCCGTGGTGGTAAAAGCCGACCAAAGTGCCCGGAAGAACTTCGAGGGCAGCGACCTCATCGTGGCCGAGGAACAGACGGTGAGCTACGGCAACCCCACACTCCGCTTCACCCACCGCACGGCGCGGGTCACCGTCGTTCTGACGGACTACACTGAGGAGCAGATTTTCGTGCGGCTGACAGGCCTCTCCACCGAGAATGGAAACCCGACTGTAATCGCCCCGTATTATGACAAGGGCGGCGACACCTACACCGCCCTCGTCGCCCCGCAGACGGTGGCGGCGGGCACGGCCTTCATCACCTGCGCTTTCAACAACGGCAAGGTCTTCGTCTATAAGATGCAGAACGATACCGACTGGAAAGCGGGCGAGGAATATACCTACACCGTCTCCCTCGCTGCGGCAGAAGACCCGGGCTACACCGTGTCGGAGGACGGAAAGACCTATACGGTTTACAATGCCAACGGCCTGCTGGCATGGAACGAAGCCGTACAGAAAGATATGACACTGAACTGCACCCTTACCGCCGACATCACCCTGCCTGCGGTGGCCGACGGCGAAAGCAACTGGACACCGATGGGCACAGACTACGACCCATATAACCCATACACCGGCACTTTCGACGGTGACGGACATACCATTACGGGGCTGACCATCAACCTTCCGAATCAGTGGTGTGTAGGACTGATTGGCTGTCTCGGCGGCAAGGTGCAGAACCTGACGCTTGCAGGGGCGAAAATTAACGGCAGCTACTATGTCGGCGGCGTGGTGGGAGTGAACTTTGGTTCCATGATCGGCTGCACCGTCTCGGGCACCGTCAAGGGGAATAGCTTCAACGTCGGCGGCGTGGTGGGATTCAACAGCGGTACCGTGACCGGCTGCTACGCCACGGGCGATGTCTCCGGACACAGCGATGTCGGCGGTGTGGCGGGACGCAACTACAACGGCACCGTGACTGGCTGCTACCATGCTGCGGGCGAAGTCTCCGGAAACATGAATGTCGGCGGCGTGACGGGATACAGCTCCGTCTCCATGACTGGCTGTTACTGGAGCAACAACCTCGAAAGAGGTATCGGCAACGGCAGCACTGAGGGAGCCACGAAGGTGGACGGCACAACCGTTACCTGGCAGAACGCCGTTGATGCCATGAACGCCGCCCTGCAGAACGCAGGCTCAGAGTGGCGTTACGAACTCACCGGAGCATTGCCTACATTGAAGAAACAGTGAACCGTCGGGCGGGCCCCAAATCGGAGCCCGCCCTTTTTCGTACCGGCAGGCGCCCGTTCACACCGACAGCCCGAAGGAGTGGACAAAATCGGGCCGGAAAGGGATCTCCGCATCCGGCCAATCTTCACAACTGTCGTATCCGTCAGGAGGGGGGGGGCAAGAAAAAGCCTTGATTCCGTTTAGGGATCAAGGCTCTGCTGCTTTTTGTTTTTGTGGTACCACCAGGAATCGAACCGGGGACACAAGGATTTTCAGTCCTTTGCTCTACCAACTGAGCTATGGCACCATCCCGATATCGGAAGTGTGTTCCGTATTATCGTGGTGCAAAGGTAACCATTTTTTTTGATTCCGCAAGCATCCGACGCAAAAAAATCCTTTTTTTCTCATTTTTTGCCCCGATACCCCGCTTTGCACCTCCCCAAGGAACGAAAACGAACGGACGGTCGGGAGCTCCCGACCGTCCGCCTGCAGGTTACGTGCCCAACCGACATCCCTGCCCTATTGGACGGGATCCGTCAGCACGAACTTCTCGTACATGGTACCGAATGTTCCGGCAGAAACGTTGTAGGCCATGTTGAAATAATAGGTCTGCGTCTCCGGATCGTAGTAGCTCATCACATCGGCGCCGTCGGTGGTGACATAAACCGGACCGTAGGTCTGGTGATCGGCTCCGACATATTGCTCGGCCACGGTGATCTTGCCCGTCGCATCGCACGTGAAGAGCAGATCGACGCCGCCACCCCAGTTGGTGATCTTGTACGACGTACCCGAAGCATAGAGCGACAGACCGGGATCTTCACCCGAGAAAAGTCCGTTGTAATAGAAGGTGCCCGTTCCAAGGAAATCCCACACCGTCATGTCGATGCTCAAGACCGACCATCCGCCGTCGTAGGTGACATAGGGATTCGAGTAGCGCACGTCTCCGATCGAGAGTTCGAGCGTGTAGTCTCCCGAGGAGACCTTATTGACCTTGACCTCAAGGGCCGCCTTGTTTTCACCAGCAGCAAACTCGATCGTCGAGGGGCACTCGAAGGCCTCGCTGCGCGAGAAGACCGTGAGAGGAACCGTGGCGGCCTCCGCACTGTTCAGGCGCATCACCTCCACGGTGAAACTCAGATTATCGATTTCGTCCGACATCACGTCATAGGTCGTCGGATTCGAATCGGCGAAGTAGACGTCCATGCAATCCGACGGCACGGGCTCGCTCCACGTAAAATCATCGTCGTCCGAGCACGAGGCCAATCCCGAAAGGCATGCCGCGAACAGGGGCAGATATACTGATTTGTTGAATTTCATACGTTTGGTTCTTTTCGATTAAACGGATCTTGTTATTCGATGACATTGTCCACCGTGTTCGACGGATCGGGGTTGTTCATGCCCACCAGCGCCGAGTTGCTCTGCCATTCGGTACGCGGGATCTGGAGGTTCCACCACGGAGCGCGGCCGTCCACCTCGAAGCGGTAGCTGTCGTCGGGGCAGTTCGAATTGGCCAGGTGGATGCCCAGTGCAAGACGCTTCTTGTACCAGAAGGCGATGCCCTCACCCCAGAACTCGATGCGGGCCTGCAGGCCGATCTCCTCCTGAAGCTCCTTGAGGCTCGAGGCCGAGAAGCTGTACGACGGCTGACGGTAGGACTGCATGAAGCTGTTGAGTGCATTGACGCCCTCGGAGAGGTTCTGTGCGCCGAGCGCCTCGGCCTCGATCAGGTACATCTCCTCGACACGCATGAGCGGATGATCGACCGCATTACCCACGGTATAGGTCGTGTAGTTGCCCTGTCCGGGACGGAACTTGATCGAAGCCAGCGGCTTGAGCGTATTGGCGAAGAAGGTCTGGTAGTCCGGGCGGCAACTCTTGTAGTCGTAGTAGTCGAACAGTCCGGGATCGAGCCACGAGTGCTTGCGGAAGTCGTCGTCGGCGATCTCCGCATAGAGGTTCGAGTTGATGCCGCGGCACACGGACTTGCCGTAATTGGTCCAGTCCTCCTCGGTGGACATGTGGGCGATGAACGAGTAGAGGTTGTGGACGGTCTCCGAGGTCTGGACGGTACACCACATCCACGAGTTGTTGCTCGTCGAGCTGTTGAAACCGGTCGTCGGATCCTCCCACTGGGTCTGCGTCAGCGGCGAGTAGCTGCCGGCCGTGATCGCCTTGCGGGCGTAGTCGGCCGCCTTCTGGTAGGCTCCGTCCACACCGGCAGAGCCGCGCTCGAGGTAGGCACGGGCCGCAATACCGTAGACGACGCTCAGGTCGGGCATCTTCTTCGACGTGCGGGCGTAGTCAGCCAGCATGCGCTCGGCGCGCTCCAGGTCGGGGAAGATCACCTGGTCGTAGACCTCGGTCACCGTAGCACGCGGATTGCTCTTGGCCTGCTCCTCGGAGGTGTTCTCCGTGACGATGACGCAGGCCAGGTCCTTGATGTTGTCGGGAATCGTGTAGTCGTGCACCTGCGAGCCGTTGCACTCCTTGGGTTCGAACAGACGCACCAGGTCGAGGTAGAACTGTGCGCGGAACGCAAGCGCGATGCCCAGATAGCTCCGCTGGTCGGAGTTGAGGCTCTCCTCCGGAACGGCCGAGAGGGTCGAGATCACGTCGTTGCAACTCTTGATCCACGAGTAGTAGTTGTACCAGAACTGATAGCCGGTGACATAGTCCTCGCTCAGGTAGAGGTTGCACATCCAGTTGGCGAACCAGTCGTAGCCGGTGTTCCCCAGCACGACCATGTCGCCCGTCATGCAGGTGAGCGAAACGTTGATCGCCGGGTAGCCGAAGTCCCAGGCCTGCGAGTAGTTCTGGGCATAGAGCGTCAGGGCGCCGGGGATGGCATTCACCATCGCGTCGAGGGCCGTGGTCGATTCGGCGACTTGGTCGGCCGTCGCCCCGTTGGTGGGGAAGGTCTCCTTGATACAGCCGCTCAGCGAAGCGGTCGCCACGGCCGATGCGATTATGTATTTGAGTATGGTTTTCATTGTGGTCTGAAGGAATTAGAACTGAACATTGATACCGCCCGAAATCGTCCGGATCGGAGAGTAGTTGGCGTAATTCGTCGAACCGGAGTAGCTGTAACGGGGATCGAAGCCCTGACGGCGCGACCAGTAGTAGACATTGTCGCACGCCAGGTAGATGCGCAGCTTGCCTACGCCGAACTTGCGGGTGAAGGACTCGGGAAGCGTATATCCCACCTGGATGTTCGAGATGTTGAGGTACGATGCATCGAGCAGGAAGCGGTCGGAGGTGCTGACGCTTGTGTTGTCGCCGTACTGGAAGCGCGGAATCGTCGTCGAGGGATTCTCGGGCGTCCACGACTTGAGGATGTCCTTGTTGAGGTTGCTGCCGGCCGACGAGCTGTAAGGCGAAGCCATGCCCGAAGCGTAGCCCGAGTCATAGCTCAGACCGCCGATCTGGTAGGCGAACGAAGCCGATACATCGACACCGAAGAACTGGAACGAGGTGGAGAAACCGCCGTAGAGGTCGGGAAGGGCCGTACCGCAGAGGTAGTTGGTCGCCTCGGAGTAGGTGGTCGTCGTCTCACGCGTGACGTTGCCCTCGGCGTCGGTCACATCCTTGTACCACATCGACAGACCGGTCGTCTGATCGACACCCGCATACTTGGGGATGTACCACGTGTAGTAGGAAAGCCCTTCGCCGACGAAATAGCTTCCGTTAGCATATCCCTCGTAGCCCTGCGCCGTGGTCGATTTACGCTCGGGAGCCAGGTAGGTCACCTTGTTCTTGTAGTGCGACATGTTCAGGGTCAGATCCCAGCGGAAGTTTTTCGTCTGAATGGGGGTTCCGTGAAGCGTGATCTCGAAACCGCGGTTGCGCATGTCACCCACGTTGTCGTAGTAGCCCGAGTAGCCCGACGACGGAGCCACGGGGAAGAAGAAGAGCATGTCGGTGGTCTTGCGGTTGAAGTACTCGACCGTACCGCCCAGGCGGCCGCGGAGCAACTCGAAGTCCGCACCGATGTTGATGTTCGTGTTGGTCTCCCACGAGATCTCCTCGTTGCCCTTCGTGGTGAAAACGACCGACATCTCGCCGCCGGAGTTCTCGATGTTGTAGTAGTCCACGTAGAGGAAGTTGCTGATGTTGTCGTTACCCTGCGAACCGATCGAGGCCTTGAGCTTCAGCATGTCCACCCAATCGACATTGAACCACGACTCGTGGTTGATGAGCCATGCGGCGCTGGCCGACCAGAAGTTGCCCCAGCGGTGGTCGGGGTGGAAGCGCGACGAGGCATCGCGACGGTACGAACCGTTGAGGATGATCCGGTTGTCAAACTCATACTCGACGCGGCCGAAATAACCCTCGTTGTTGTACTCGGTCGTATAGGATGCCGCCCCCTGCGAATCGACGATCGAGCCGTTGAGCTCGAGGTTGCCGATCGAGAACATCTGCTCCTTCGTACCGCTCAGCACGTAGTTCTTCTGGTTGTAGAACTCGTGTCCGACCATGGCGCTCAGGCGGTGCTTGCCGGCGAAGGTGTGGCTGTAGTTGAGCAGCTGCTGGGCGTTGATCTCGAACGTGCGCTGCGTCTGCACCGTCACACGGCCGCCCGCATTGGCAAACTGGCCGTAGTAGGGGTTGTACATCGAGTTGAAACGCACGTCATCGAGGTTCGTACCGATGTTGAACGTGGCGGTCAGATCGCTGAAGAGCTTCACGTCGGCAAAGGCCGTCCCGGTGAACGCATTGCCGTTGCTGAGGTTCTTGTCGAGCTGCACGCCCTGCAGGGCGTTGAAGTTGGTCATGAACGGACGCGACAGACCGGCATTCATGCCGTCGCCGTAGTCGTACATCTTCAGCCCGTTCTTGTCATACATGATGTTGCCGTTGCCGTCACGGACGTAGACCGGATAGATCGGAGCGGCGTTGTTGGCAAAGGCGAAGATATTGGTCGATCCGGTCGATCCGGACTCGTCGCTGAGGTAGTTGCTCTCATAGTGCGAGTAGCTGGCATTCGCCCCGACCTTCAGCCACTTCTTGGCCTGATAGTCGGCACGCAGACGGGCCGTGTAACGGGTATAGCTGGAACTGGAGACGATACCCTCGTTGTCCAGATAGCCGAGCGAAGCATAGAAATTGGCCCGGTCGTTGGCCGCCGAGATGTTCACGTTGTACTCCTGGCGCAGCGACGTGCGGTAGGCCTCATCGACCCAGTCGTCGGGAGTCAGGTAGTAGTCCTGTCCGTTGTAGGTAACCTTGCGGCCCAGCGTGGCGTTGGGATTGATCTTGCCGTTCGTACCGATGAACAGTTCGCCCTCGGGCACCGTGTAGACCTGATAGCCGAGACCTCCGGCATTGCTGCTGGTCAGCAGCTCGTTGGCGCGGATGGTCGAATCGTAGGACGAGAAGCCGTTGCTGCGGTAGTAGTTGTAGAGCGACTGGTAGTAGGCCTCGTAGTACTGGGCCGGATCGTCGATGTTGTCGTAGAGCTGCGTACCGCGAGCATTGACGCCCCATTTGGCGTCGAGCGTAACGATAGCCTCGCCCTTCTTGGCGCGCTTGGTGGTGATCATGATGACACCGTTGGCACCGCGGGCGCCGTAGAGGGCCGTCGATGCGGCATCCTTGAGCACGGTGAGCGACTCGATGTCGGCCGTATTGATCAGGTTCAGGTCACCCGAATAGGGAACGCCATCAACGACATAGAGCGGCGTTACGCCGGCCGAGATCGACGAAAGACCGCGCACCAGCACGGTCGGCGTGGACGAAGGATTACCCGACGAGCTGGTCACCTGAACACCGGGAATGGCACCGGCGAGTGCCTGGGCGACGTTGGTGACCTGGCGTTTCTCAAGCTCCTCGGACTTGACAACGGCGGCCGATCCGGTGAAAGCCTCCTTGGTGGTCGTACCGAAGGCAACGACGACAACGTCATCGATGCTGGTGGACGACTCCGACATCCGAATGTTCAGGCGACGTCTTGCCGCCGACGGCAACCTTCTGC
>FR891966.1 GCA_000434235.1 Alistipes sp. CAG:268
TACACTCAAGACACAGTATAAGGAGCAGATCATGCCTGCCCTTATGAAGGAGTTCGGCTACTCTAGCGTCATGCAGTGCCCGAAACTCACGAAGATCGTAATCAACCAGGGTATGGGCCAGGCCGTCGCTGACAAGAAGCTCATCGACGTGGCTCAGGAGGAGCTGACGCTCATCGCCGGACAGAAGGCCGTGCAGACGCGTTCGCGCAAGGACATCTCCAACTTCAAGCTGCGTAAGGGCATGCCGATCGGCGTGCGCGTAACGCTGCGCGACACGAAGATGTATGAGTTCCTGGAGCGTCTGATCGCCGTGGCTCTGCCGCGTATCCGCGACTTCAAGGGTATCAACGAGAAGTTCGACGGTCAGGGCAACTACACCCTCGGCATCAACGAGCAGATCATCTTCCCGGAGATTGACATCGACAAGATCACCAAGATCTTCGGCATGGAGATCACGTTCGTAACGACGGCCAAGACAGACGAAGAGGCTTATGCCCTGCTCCGTGAGTTCGGCCTTCCTTTCAAAAACGCTAAAAAGAACTAAGCTATGGCAAAAGAATCGATGAAGGCACGCGAGGTGAAGCGTGAGAAGCTTGCAAAGCGTTACGCTCACAAGCGCGAGGAGATCGCTGCCAAGGTGAAGAGCGGTGAGATGGATCACGAGGAGGCGTGGATCGCACTGTCGAAGCTGCCCCGCAACTCGAATCCCATCCGCCAGCACAACCGCTGCAAGATCACCGGTCGTCCCAAGGGTTACATCCGCCTGTTCGGCATCAGCCGTATCCAGTTCCGCGAGATGGCCTCGAAGGGTCTGATTCCCGGCGTTACGAAGGCAAGCTGGTAGTATGAGCGCAGGACGGGGTGCCGGATGTACGGTATCCCGCTCCTTGCATGATGATGTTCCGTCGTCCGGAGGGTGCGAGCCTGTGGTGCGGCATGCGGTATTTTCGGGGGCTATACCCCGTTCAGACCGGATGTTCGCCGGAAGGATGCGGGGCTGATACGGGTGCCCAACCCGTGTAGTTACGTCACAGTATCGGGGAAAGTGCCGCCTCAAGCGGTAACTTCCCGGTATGTGGGGCGTAGTGAAAGGTTCGGCATTTGGTTGCGAATTTCTCGGACCGGGCGTTCTGTCGGAATGCGCCGCAGGAGAACGGAGGGAGGCTTTGTGAAGCCGTGTCTTGTGCACGGTGACAGGATGCATCCCGTTTCCGTTTGCGGCGGGTCGGTGCAGGACGGTCGGATTACCGGAAGCGGATCGGTCGTCCGGATATGCCCTCTTGGGGTGTGTCGGAGATCCGTTGTTCGGGGCGAACCCCTGCGGTCGTCAAACGGGATTCCGTGCGGAAAGATGTTGGTTGCCTTCGGGTGCCGACATTGTCCGTGTTCCGGGAGAGACGCTTAAAACGCTAAAAATCAAAGGCCGTGCTTGGCCATTTGAGAAATTATGCGTATATTTGCGCGCTTTTGTGCCCGGGTGCGTACGCACGTATGCGGATGCGAGGGCGGCGAAAACAAGGGAAACAAAAACCCGAAGAATCTTCTTCGGATGATTCAAAGGGTTGAATGATAACTAATTACAAACTATTTAATTTTAATTTTCTATTCGTTATGACTGATCCTATTGCGGACTTTCTGACCAGAATTAGAAACGCGGTGAAAGCCAACCACAAGGTGGTTGAAGCTCCCGGTTCCAAAATTAAACAGGAGATCACCAAGATCCTCTACGAGCAGGGCTACATCCTCGCCTACAAGTTCGACACCGACGAGAAGGGTCACCCCACGATCAAGATCGCTCTGAAGTGGGATGCTGCCACGAAGTGCAACGCCATCAAGGACCTCAAGCGCGTCAGCCGTCCGGGTCTGCGTCGCTACGCTTCCGTTTCGGACATGCCCCGCGTACTGAACGGTCTGGGTATCGCTATCCTCTCGACGTCGAAAGGCATCATGACCGACGCCAAGGCCCGCAAGGAGAACGTGGGCGGCGAGGTGCTGTGCTACATCTACTAATGCAAAATCATTAAAAAATCAACGCAATGTCAAGAATTGGTAAATTACCTGTAAACCTGCCTGCCGGCGTTACCGTCGAGGTTGCCGCCGACAATACGGTAAGCGTGAAAGGGCCACTCGGGACGCTGAGCCAGAAAGTTG
Source organism: Alistipes sp. CAG:268 (assembly GCA_000434235.1). Classification (GTDB taxonomy): domain Bacteria; phylum Bacteroidota; class Bacteroidia; order Bacteroidales; family Rikenellaceae; genus Alistipes; species Alistipes avistercoris. The sequence goes on from FR891966.1 coordinate 2,152, forward strand.
ACTCGGACATCAAGGTAGAGGTCGGCACGCACACGGATCCGCACACGGGAGCTCAGAATCCCGCTGTGATCGTCACCCGCCCCACGAACCAGCCCCGCCACCGCTCGATGCACGGCCTCTATCGTGCGCTGATCCAGAACATGGTCATCGGTGTATCGAAGGGCTATGAGATCAAGCAGGAGCTTGTCGGTGTCGGTTTCAAGGCCGAAGTCAAGGGCCAGGTGCTCGAGATGAGCCTCGGCTATTCGCACGATACGCACTTCCTGCTTCCGAAGGAGGTTACCGCTACGGCCGTTACGGAGAAGAAGGGCAACCCGATCGTAACGCTCAAGAGCGCGGACAAGCAGCTCATCGGCCAGGTGGCCGCCAAGCTCCGCTCGCTGCGCAAGCCGGAGCCGTACAAGGGCAAGGGTATCAAGTTCGTCGGCGAGCAGATCCGTCGCAAGGCCGGCAAATCAGCAGGTGCTAAATAGTAAATAGACTGAAAGAGTTATGTTGAACAAGATAGAAAGAAGAGAGCGCATCAAGATGCGTATCCGCAAGATCGTGAGCGGAACGCCCGCACAGCCTCGTATGACGGTATTCCGCAGCAACAAGCAGATCTACGTGCAGTTCATCGACGACCTGGCAGGCGTTACGCTGGCCACGGCATCCTCGCTGGACAAGGAGGTCGCTGAAGCCGCTGCCGGCAAGACCAAGTGCGAAGTGGCAGCCCTCGTGGGCAAACTGGCCGCCGAGCGCGCCCTGGCCAAGGGTATCTCGGCCGTCGCTTTCGACCGCAACGGCTACCTTTATCACGGACGAGTTAAACAACTGGCCGAAGCTGCACGCGAAGGCGGACTTAAATTCTAAACGATCATGGCAAATACCAATATAAAGAAAGTACGCACGAGCGATCTCGAACTCAAGGACCGCCTCGTGAGCATCCAGCGCGTTACGAAGGTGACGAAGGGCGGTCGCACGTTCAGTTTTTCGGCCATCGTCGTCGTAGGTAACGAGGACGGCGTCGTAGGCTACGGCCTGGGCAAGGCTTCGGAGGTGCAGGCAGCCATCGCCAAGGGCGTGGAGGATGCCAAGAAGAACCTCGTGAAGATCCCGGTAATCAACGGAACGATTCCCCACAAGCAGGAGCAGCGTTTCGGCGGCTCGCTCGTGATGATTCGTCCGGCCGCTCCCGGTACGGGTATCATCGCCGGCGGTGCCATGCGTGCCGTGCTGGAGTCGGTGGGCATCAAGAACGTGCTCGCAAAGAGCAAGGGCTCGTCGAACCCCCACAACCTGGTGAAGGCAACCATCGGCGCCTTGTGCGAACTGCGCGACGCTCACAGCATCGCACGTCTGCGCGGTATCTCGATGGACAAGGTGTTTAACGGTTAATTCTCGAAGAACAATGGCAAGATTGAAAATCACCCAGATCAAGAGCCGCATCGGCGCAACGGAGCGTCAGTGCAAGAACCTCGATGCGCTGGGTCTGAAGCGGATCAACGCAAGCGTCGAGCACGACGACTCGGTGATCATCAAGGGCATGATCGCACGCGTAAAGCACCTCGTCAAGGTCGAGGAGGTCAAATAAGGTTTAACTGCAAACGGAATTTTAGACAATGGAACTCAATAATCTCAAACCCGCAAAGGGTTCTACGCACCACGACAAGCGAATCGGTCGCGGTGCAGGTTCGGGTCACGGCGGCACGGCTACGCGTGGTCACAAGGGAGCTCAGTCGCGTTCGGGATACTCGCGCAAACTCGGTTTCGAGGGCGGTCAGATGCCGCTCCAGCGCCGTCTTCCCAAGTTTGGCTTCACGAACCTGAAGCGCGTCGAATTCAAGGCGATCAACCTCTCGACCCTCGAGGAGCTGGCAGCCAAGAAGTCGCTCTCGGAGGTTACGGTGGACACGCTGGTGGCAGCAGGTTTCGTTTCGACGAAGGACAAGGTGAAGATCCTGGGCAACGGTTCGGTATCGAAGGCCCTGACGGTCAAGGCTCACGCCTTCTCGAAGAGCGCCGAGGCTGCGATCACGGCAGCCGGTGGCAGCGTCGAAAAACTGTAACCCTTAGAACCTCTATATTATGAATCAGTATCTCGTTGTTGGTATCGTCTTTATAGTGATCATCGCTCTTCTGGCGACCAACAAGAAATTGGTGGAAACGCTCAAGAACATCTACAAGATCGAGGAGCTCCGCAAACGTGTACTGTACACGATCGGCCTGCTCCTGGTCTACCGCTTGGGTAGTTTCGTAGTGATTCCGGGCATCAACCCCAACGCCCTGGGCGAGGGGTCGGCGTATGCCAGCCAGTTGGAGGGCAACGGGCTTCTGGGTCTGTTGAACGTCTTCTCTGGCGGTGCATTTGGCAACGCCGCGATCTTTGCACTCGGAGTCATGCCGTACATCACCGCCTCGATCATCATCCAGCTCATGGGTATGATGATTCCGTATTTCCAGAAAATGCAGAAGGAAGGTGAGAGCGGCCGCCGCAAGATGAACCAGTGGACGCGGTTCCTGACGATCGGCGTACTGATCCTTCAGGGCCCGGCCTACATTGCCAACCTCTACATGCAGGTTCCGACGGCGTTCGTCTACGGCAACTCTTTCGGGTTCGTTGCTTATGCGACGACGATTCTGATCGCTGGTACGATGTTCATCATGTGGCTCGGCGAGAAGATCACGGACAAGGGTATCGGCAACGGTATCTCGCTGATCATCATGATCGGTATCGTTGCCCGTCTCCCGCACGCGCTTCTGGCCGAGGTCAATGCGCGTGTGCAGACGGCTTCGGGCAGCGCCATCATGCTGATTCTCGAGCTGGTGCTCCTGTTCGCCGTTTTCATGGCGACGATCGCCCTGGTGCAGGCGGTCCGCAAGGTCCCCGTGCAGTATGCGAAGCGTATCGTGGGTAACAAGCAGTATGGAGGTGTACGGCAGTACATTCCGCTGAAGATGAATGCGGCCAACGTGATGCCGATCATCTTCGCACAGGCCCTGATGTTCATCCCGGCCCTGTTCACCAAAGCCGCTCCCGGCTTTGCCGCTGCCTTCTCCTCCATGACCGGCTTCTGGTACAACTTTACGCTCGCTGTGCTGGTAATCGCGTTCACCTACTTCTACACTGCGATTATCATCAACCCTCAAATGATGGCCGATGACATGAAGCGAAACGGCGGCTTCATCCCGGGAGTGAAACCGGGCAAGCAGACCGTGAACTACATCGATACCATCATGACGCGCATCACGCTCCCCGGTTCCATCTTCCTTGCCATCGTGGCCATCCTGCCGGCGCTGGCGATGAAGTTCCTGGGCATCCAGCAGGCGTTCGCCTACTTCTACGGAGGTACGTCGCTGCTGATCATGGTGGGTGTGGTGCTCGACACTCTCAAGCAGATCGAGAGCTACCTGCTGATGCGTCACTACGACGGTCTGATGAAGACCGGTCGGATTCAGGGTCGCCATTAGCGGTTTTCCGAAGAGCGTTCTTAAAGCGAAGAAATGATCTATCTGAAAACAGACGAGGAGATCGAACTCCTGCGTGAAAACAATATCCTGGTGTCGGAGACGCTGGCCGAGGTGGGTCGCCACATTCGGCCGGGCGTCACGACCAAGGAGTTGGACCGTATCGCCGAGGAGTTCATCCGTTCCCATGGGGCGGTTCCCGCTTTCCTCGGATATGAGGGCTATCCCGCTTCGTTGTGCATTTCGGTAAACGAGCAGGTGGTTCACGGTATCCCATCCTCGAAATGCGTCCTCAAGGAGGGCGACATCGTTTCGGTCGATTGCGGTACGTTTATGAAGGGGTTTGTTGGTGATTCGGCGTATACGTTCGCCGTGGGAGAGGTTGCCGAGGAAGTACGGCAGCTGATGGAAGTCACCAAAGAGGCTCTTTATAAAGGTACGGCGCAGGCCAAGGCCGGTAATCGCGTGGGCGACATATCGGCAGCCGTACAGGAGTATTCCGAAAGTTTCGGCTATGGCGTAGTGCGCGAACTCGAGGGACACGGTTTGGGTCGGAAAATGCACGAAGACCCCGGAGTCCCCAACTACGGTGCGCGCGGCAGAGGCCCCCTTCTGAAGGAGGGTATGGTCATCTGCATCGAACCCATGATCACCATGGGGGCCAAAGCGGTGGTTTTTGAGCGGGATGGCTGGACGGTCCGCACCCGGGACCGCAAACCGGCGGCGCACTACGAGTTCGCCGTGGCGGTTCGCAAATCGGGTCCCGACGTGCTGACGGATTTTAGCATCATCGAACAGGCAATAAAGAATTGAGACTCTATGGCAAAACAGGCTGCTATCGAAAGGGACGGGACGATTATCGAGGCATTGTCCAACGCGATGTTCCGCGTCGAGCTGGACAACGGCCACGTGCTCACGGCCCATATCTCGGGGAAGATGCGGATGCACTACATCAAGATCCTTCCCGGAGATAAAGTAAAAGTGGAAATGACGCCCTACGACCTGACCAAGGGGCGTATCTCCTTCCGGTACAAATAACATTAGATTGCTCGAAAATCATGAAAGTAAAAGCATCCATCAAGAAGAGAAGCGAGGATTGCAAGATTGTGAAGCGTAAGGGTAAGCTCTACGTCATTTGCAAGAAAAATCCCAAGTTCAAAATGCGGCAGGGATAGTGTTTTTTAACGGTTAGTCAAAAAAGAAAAAGAATTTATATGGCACGTATTGTCGGTGTAGATTTACCGAAAAACAAGAGAGGCGAGATCGGCCTGACCTATATCTACGGCATCGGTCGTTCGACGGCTCGCAAGATTCTCGACGCCGCAGGCATCAGCTACGACGTCAAAGTACAGGACTGGTCGGATGACCAGGTCGGCGCCATCCGTTCGACGATCGCCGAGATGGGCATCAAGGTCGAGGGCGAATGCCGCTCGATGGTCCAGCTCAACATCAAGCGCCTGATGGATATCGGCTGCTACCGCGGTATCCGTCACCGTCTGGGCCTCCCGGTCCGCGGACAGTCGACGAAGAACAACGCCCGCACGCGCAAGGGCCGCAAGAAGACCGTCGCAAACAAGAAAAAGGCAACGAAGTAATCTTTAGGGAATTATGGCAAAGAAAACTGGAACAGTTAAGAAGAAGGTTGTTAAGGTCGGTGCCGTGGGCAACGCCTACGTTCACTCCACTTTCAACAACGTGATCATCACCATCACCAACGAGGTGGGTGACGTCATCAGCTGGTCGTCGGCCGGTAAGATGGGTTTCCGTGGTTCGAAGAAGAATACTCCCTATGCCGCACAGACGTCGGCCGCCGATTGCGCCAAGGTCGCTTATGACATGGGCCTGCGCAAGGTGAAGGTTTATGTCAAGGGTCCGGGCGCCGGTCGCGAGTCGGCCGTTCGCACCATCCACGGTGCCGGTATCGAGGTGATGGAGATCATCGACGTCACGCCGCTGCCGCACAACGGCTGCCGCGCTCCTAACCGTCGTCGCGTCTGATTCACGCTTCACAGGTTAAGGAAAGTTTCAAGGATCTATTAATTACGTTAAGACAATGGGAAAATACATAGGACCAAAATCGAAGATCGCCAGAAGATTCGGCGAAGCCATTTACGGTGCGGACAGCGTGCTTGAGAAGCGCAACTTCCCTCCCGGGCAGCACGGTCTGGCTCGCAAGCGCAAGAAGGTGTCGGAGTACGGCACGCAGCTGAGCGAGAAGCAGAAGGCAAAGTACACCTACGGCCTTCTGGAGAAGCAGTTCGCACGCACCTACGAGCAGGCAGCACGTATGGGCGGCATCACGGGTGAGAACCTGCTGAAGTTGCTCGAGTGCCGTCTGGACAACGTCGTTTACCGCTTGGGTATCGCCCCGACGCGTGCAGCTGCCCGCCAGCTCGTTTCGCACTGCCACATCTGCGTGAACGGTAGTGTCGTGAACATCCCCTCGTACTCGCTCCGTGTGGGCGACGTGGTGTCCGTTCGCGAGAAATCGAAGAGTCTGGAAGTGATCACGGCATCTCTGGCCGGCTCGTCGAAGAGCCGCTACGCCTGGTTGGAGTGGGACAACGCCACGATGAGCGGCAAGTTCCTGCAGAAGCCCGAACGTGAAGAGATTCCCGAGAACATCAAGGAGCAGCTCATCGTCGAGTTGTACTCGAAGTAGTAATCTTTCAAATTCACTATTATGGCAATATTAGCATTCCAGAAACCTGAGAAGGTTATAATGCTCGAGTCCACTTCGTCGTTCGGAAAGTTCGAGTTCCGACCGCTGGAGCCCGGATTCGGCATGACTGTCGGTAACGCTTTGCGTCGTATTCTGCTCTCTTCGCTGGAGGGTTACGCAATCACGACTGTCAAGGTAGCCGGTGTCGATCACGAGTTTGCCGCTATCCCCGGTGTGATGGAGGATATGTTGAACATCATCCTCAAGCTGAAGCAGGTTCGTTTTATCCGCACAGTCGATAATCAGGATGCCGAAAAAGTGTCCATTAACGTTGCGGGTGTGACGGAGCTGACTGCCGGATATATCTCGAATTACCTGTCGTTCTTCAAGGTGCTCAACCCCGAGCTGGTGATTTGCCACCTGGCTCCGGGCACGAAGATGCAGATGACGCTCACGATCGGCAAAGGCCGCGGTTATGTCCCGGCCGAGGAGAATACGCCTGCCGACTGCGAGTTCGGAACGCTGCCTATCGACTCGATCTTCACGCCGATCAAAAACGTGAAGTACTCGATCGAGAACTACCGTGTCGAGCAGAAGACCGACTACGAGAAGTTGAATTTGGAAATTACCACCGATGGGTCGATTCACCCCAAGGAGGCTCTGAAGGAGGCCGCCAAGATTCTCATTCAGCACTTCATGCTCTTCTCCGACGAGAAGATCACGGTCAACATGGAAGACACGAACGGCACGGAGGAGTTCGACGAGGACGTTCTCCACATGCGTCAGCTGCTCAAGACGAAGCTCTCGGATCAGGATCTGAGCGTTCGCGCCCTGAACTGCCTGAAGGCTGCCGACGTGGATACGGTGGGTGACCTGGTGAAGCTGAACCGCAACGACCTGCTGAAGTTCCGCAACTTCGGCAAGAAGTCGCTCACGGAGCTGGACGAGCTGCTGGCTTCCCTGAACCTGAAGTTCGGAATGGACGTATCAATCTACAAACTTGACAAAGACTAATTTATGAGACACAATAAGAATTTCAACCACCTCGGCCGTCAGGCGGGACACCGCAAGGCGATGCTGTCGAACATGGCGTCGTCGCTGATTCTGCACAAGCGCATCGAGACGACGCTCGCCAAGGCCAAGGCCGTACGCATGTTCGTGGAGCCTCTGGTCACCAAGTCGAAGGAGGACACGACCCACTCGCGCCGCGTCGTATTCTCGTACCTGAAACAGAAGGAGGCCGTGACGGAGCTCTTCCGCACGATCGCCCCGAAGATCGCCGAGCGTCCGGGCGGCTATACCCGCATCCTGAAGACCGGCTTCCGTCTGGGCGATGCTGCCGAGATGTGCATCATCGAGTTCGTTGATTTCAACGAGGCCTACACGCTGGGCATCACGCCGGCCGCTGCCGCCGAGGCGAAACCCAAAACGCGCCGTTCGCGCAAGTCGGCCGCCAAGAAGACCGACGCCGTCGAGGACGCTACCGTAGTCGAGGGCGAGGCCAAGAAGGCTGCTCCGAAGGCCCCGAAGGCTCCCAAGGCTGCATCGGCCAAGACCGCTGCTCCGAAGGCTGCCAAGAAGACGAACGTGGGCAAGAAGATGTAATGCGGGCCGGACCCGAGGTCCGGTATCCCGAACCGAAAGTCTCCGGAGGGTGTGTCGCAGGACAGACCTCCGGGGGCTTTTTCTTTTTCGAAAACCTGAAAACGATACCGTATGGGAAGAGTTGTCAAGATAGGGGCCCTACTGCTCCTCGGGCTGGTGTGGACGGACTGCATTTTTGCGGCCGATGCGTCGCAGACGCGCAACCTCGACTCGCTGTTGCTCGCGCTCCGCGACCGGGACCAGGCGGTGCGCCGGGAGGTGCTCCGCCTCTCGCAGCAATCCCCGTCGCCGGTCGATTCGCTGCTGTCGGCCTATGCCCGGATGCAGGAGGTCGATGCCGGGAATCAGCGCATGGTCGCCGGGTTGCTTGAGGAGGGCTGGCCCGAGGAGATCTCCGACGAGGCGGGCGAGGCCCTCTGGCTCGTTATCGACCATGCCGACCTCGAGATGCAGCGGCGCTTCATGCCCCTCGTCGAGGAGCAGGTGAAGGCCGGGCGTCTCGCGAAATCGAGTTATGCCACGCTTCTGGACCGGATGCTGATGCGGGAAAACCGTCCACAGCGCTACGGAACGCAGACGCGCTCCTTTACGCGAATCGTCGAGGGTGATTCGGTGTGCGGCCAGCGTGTGTGCTATGTCTGGCCCGTCGAGCATCCTGCGAGTCTCGATTCGCTGCGGGCAGCGATGGGTTTGATCCCTATCGGCGAGTATCTGCAGGCGGTGGAGGAGACCTACGGCGGGCGGTGTATCTGGAATCCGGAGCTGACCGTGGAGCAGCTCGAGGCTCTTCTGCCTGACGAATAATTGCGGGGATCGGGGTTTTGGAGGAAAATTTGCAGAAAAACGAGGGGTTGTCTGTCGATTTTAGATTCCGTTCAGAATCGAGCGCGATCTTTGTATCGTAAAAGAAAACTAAATTCGTTCAACCTGTAAAAAATGACCATGATGAAAAAGATTTTTGTTTCTGCAGCCCTCCTCTTTGCCGGAATCACCGCCTCGTTCGCCGGAGATCGCGAGCGCCCCATCACGCTCGACAAACTGCCTGCCGCGGCCCAGGAGTTCCTCGCCGCGAATTTCAAGGATCTGACGCTGGCCTATGCCGTCGAGGACCCGAAGTTCATCGGCTCGGAGTATGAAGTGATCTACACGGACCGTACGGAGGTCGATTTCGAGAGCAACGGCGAGTGGTCGTCCGTCGAGCGCAAGTATGCGGCCGTTCCCGCGGCGATCGTTCCTGTGCAGATTGCCGATTATGTGAAGAAGAGCTTTGCGGGAGAGTCCATCCGGAAGATCGACCGGGACAAGTACACCTGGGAGGTGGAGCTCTCGAACGGTCTGGAGATCAAGTTTGACCGGAACTTCCAGGTAATCGATATCGACGATTGATACGCTGCCGGCTTTTGCCTGAGTTGTTGCGGCGCGGACCTTCGGGTTTCGCGCCTTCTTTTGTGCCCGGCGCCAGCCTGCTTCCCGGCCGTCGGTGCGCCGGGCCGTTGTCCGCTTCGGTGCACCGACGCGGAGTGAAATGAAACACCCCGGATTCCGCTATGGCCGGAATCCGGGGTGTCCGTTCGGGATCAGACCCGATTACTTGGCGAATCCTTTGCCGATGGCGAGGAAGTCCTCGGCCTTCAGGGCGGCACCGCCGATCAGGCCGCCGTCTACATCCTCCTTGGCGAAGATCTCGGCAGCGTTCGAGGGCTTGCACGAACCGCCGTAGAGGATCGGGCACTCGGCAGCTGCGGCGCCGAACTTGTCGGCGAGCACCTTGCGGATGTAGGCATGGATCTCCTGAGCCTGGTCGGCCGTGGCGGTCTTGCCCGTACCGATGGCCCATACGGGCTCGTAGGCGATCACGAGGTTCTTGAACTGCTCCTCGGTGAGGTTGTAAACGACCTCCTCGATCTGGGCCTTCACTACGTCGAAGTGCTTGCCGGCCTCGCGCTCCTCGAGGTTCTCACCCACGCAGTAGATCGGCGTAAGGTTGTTGGCATAGGCCTGCTCCATCTTCTTGTTGAGCGTAGCGGAGGTCTCGCCGTAGTACTGGCGGCGCTCCGAGTGGCCGAGGATTACATATTTGCAACCCAGGGCGGCGATCATCGAGGCTGCGACCTCTCCCGTGTAGGCACCCTTGGCCTCGGCGGCGCAGTTCTGGGCACCCAGCTCGATGTCCGAACCCTTCAGGGCCTCGGCGACCATTGCCAGGTGGGTGAACGGCGGGCAGACGATGAAGTTCACGCACGAGCATACCTCGCCGCGTCCGGCTACGACGCCCTTTGCCAGTTCGACTCCTTCGGCAGGAAGCATATTCATCTTCCAGTTGCCGGCAACGATTTTCTTTCTCATTTTCGGTCTGTTTTTTATTTGTGTTAATGTGTTCTGTCTTTCATCCCCGGGTTGGATCCGGCCTGTCGGAGCGCGGCTATGGCTCCTGCGTTCCGACGGGCTCGGCAACCTGAGTTATTCCTGCTCCGAGCACCACGCCTTGACCTCTTCGATCGAGGGGGCCTTGAGTCCGAGCTTGTTCTTCTTGTTGAAGCCGCACAGGTCGTTGAAGAACTTGCCGGGGGCCAGTTTGCGCAGCGACTCCACGGTGATGTAGCCCATCTTCTGGATCACGGGCACCCACTCCTCGGGAACGCCGATGGCCGTGTAGGCCTCCACGGGGTCGGCCACGACCTTCTTCTCGGGACGCATCTGCGGGAAGAAGAGTACGTCCTGGATCGACGGCTGGCCGGTCATGAACATCGTCAGACGGTCGATGCCGATGCCCATGCCCGAGCAGGTCGGCATGCCGTACTCCAGGGCACGCACGAAATCCATGTCGATGAACATCGCCTCGTCGTCGCCCTTCTCCGAGAGCCGCAGCTGCTCCTGGAAGCGCTCCAACTGGTCGATCGGGTCATTGAGCTCCGAGTAGGCGTTGCAGAGCTCCTTGCCGTTCACGAACAGCTCGAAACGCTCCGTGAGGTCCTCGTTGTCGCGGTGGCGCTTGCACAGGGGCGACATCTCGATGGGGTAGTCGCAGACGAAGGTGGGCTGGATGAGCTCCTCCTCGCAGTACTGTCCGAAGATGGCGTCGATGAGCTTGCCCTTGCCCATCGTGTCGTCGATCTCGACGTTCAGGCGCTTGCAGGCCTCGCGCAGCTGCTCCTCCGTCTGTCCCGTGATGTCGTAACCGGTCTTCTCGCGGATGGCGTCGGTCATCGTCAGACGGCGGAACGGCGCCTTGAACGATACCTTGCGGCCGTCGATCTCGAGTTCCGTCGTGCCGTTCACGGCCATCGACACCCGCTCGAGCATCTGCTCCGTAAACTCCATCATCCAGCGGTAGTCCTTGTAGGCGACATAGATCTCCATGCAGGTGAACTCGGGGTTGTGCGTGCGGTCCATGCCCTCGTTGCGGAAGTTCTTGCCGAACTCGTAGACGCCGTCGAAACCGCCGACGATGAGCTTCTTGAGGTACAACTCCGTGGCGATGCGCAGGTAGAGGTCGATGTCGAGCGAGTTGTGGTGCGTGATGAAGGGACGCGCCGAGGCGCCGCCCGGAATGGGCTGCAGGATCGGGGTCTCGACCTCGATGTAGCCCTTCGAGTTGAAGAACTCCCGCATCGTGGCCATGATCTTTGCCCGCTTGACGAAGACCTCCTTGACCTGCGGATTGACGATCAGGTCGAGGTAGCGCTGGCGGTAACGGATCTCGGGGTCGGTGAAGGCGTCGAACGTCTTGCCGTCCTTCTCCTTGACGACGGGCAGCGGGCGGATCGACTTCGAGAGCACCGTGAAGCGTTTGCAGTGTACCGACAGCTCTCCGGTGTTGGTACGGAAGGCGAAGCCCTCGACGCCGACGAAGTCACCGATGTCGAGCAGTTTCTTGAAGACCGTATTGTAGAGCGTCGGGTCGCCTTCGGGGCAGATGTCGTCGCGGCGGATGTAGACCTGAATGCGGCCCGTATGGTCCTGCAGTTCGAAGAACGAGGCGCTGCCCATGATGCGGCGCGACATGATGCGGCCGGCGATGCGGACGTCGTCGTAGTTGTGCTTTGTGTCGTCGTAATTTTCGGCGATTTCACGCGCCGTGGCCGTCACTTCGTAACGTGCGGCGGGATAAGGCTCGATGCCCAGGTCGCGCAACGCCTTGAGCGACTGGCGGCGCAACTGTTCCTGTTCGCTGAGTTCGATTGCCATGTATGTTCGTCTTTTTGGTTTATAGCTTGATTCGATTGCGCAAAATTACGAAAAAAAGGGCACATTCGCAATTATTTCCCCCGGGCGGTGTCCCGGCCGAGACGGAGCAGCGCCCGGTGGGCCGCCCAGCCGAGGAGCATGCCGAGGAGCATGCCCCAGAGGATGTCTGCGGGGAAGTGCTTGGCAAGGTAGATGCGCGAGTAGCAGATCGCCGCGGTACAGAGCACCATCAGCAGGGTGAACCACCGCCGGCGGATCGTCGTGCAGGCGAGTACGGCGAGTGTTACGGAGGTGGCGGCATGGGCCGAGACGGTGCCGAAGCGGCCGCTCACAGCCTCGGCGGGAACATGCACCGCCCAGTCGCCGGAGTAGCCAGCTGCGGCCAGCGCTTCGGGGGAGAGCCTCCGCAGGACCTGCAGCGAGTCGGGTGCGATGTCGAGTCCTTCGAGCGAGGGGGTGAACATCGGCCGCCAGCGGGGTTCGAGACCCGGCAGCAGACCGCCCAGCGGCCCGTTGTGCTTGAAGATGCCGGCCACCATGTCGGCCAGCCCTACTGCGGCGGCCATCAGAAGGAGGAAGAGGAGCGTTCCTCGCCAGCCGGCCCGGCGCCAGACGAGCCAGAGGATCAGCGCATAGAGCGGCAGCCACATCGCGACGCCCGACAGGGCGAGCATGATCCGGTCGCAGAGCGCTCCGCCGTCGAAGTTGAGCGCGAGGAAGAGTTGTTCGTCGAAAGCCATGGGCGGTGCGGTGTCAGAACTGGAAGTAGATGAAGGGTTGGATGTCGCTCGACTTGATCTGCATGACGCACCAGATCATCGCGGCGGCCAGCAGCACCTGCAGCGCGAGCGGAGCGCAGGTGACCACCCGCTGTGCGGCGGCATCGACGCGGGCGGGCAGGAAGTGCAGCAGGTAGCCCGTGGCGATAAGGGCGAAGACGCCGGCGTACCCGGCCACGACCTGCGGGATCATCGGCGCGTTGAAGTTGTGGAAGATCTGGTGGAGCATCAGTGAGACGGTCTGCATCGACTCGGCGCGGAACATCAGCCACCCGAAGCAGACGAGGTTGAAGGTGAGCAGGATGCCTCCGATGCGGCTCAGGCGGTGCATCTGCGAGCCGTCGGCCTTGGCTCCCGGAACTGTGGCCATCCAGATCTTGTGCAGCGCCAGGGCTGCGCCGTGCAGGCCGCCCCAGAGGATGAACCGCACGGCGGCGCCGTGCCACAGTCCGCCCAGGAGCATTGTCAGCAGGAGATTCACGTAGGTGCGTACGCGGCCCTTGCGGTTGCCGCCCAGTGAGATATAGAGGTAGTCGCGCAGCCACGACGAGAGCGAGATGTGCCACCTCCGCCAGAACTCGGTGATCGTCGCCGACTTGTAGGGGGCGTCGAAGTTCTTGGGGAAATGGAATCCCAGCAGCAGGGCAATGCCGATGGCCATGTCCGAGTAGCCCGAGAAGTCGCAGTAGATCTGCAGCGCATAGGCGTAGATGCCCGCCAGACACTCGAAGCCGGAGTAAAGCAGCGGCTCGTCGAAGATGCGGTCCACGAAGTTGAGCGAGATGTAGTCCGAGATGATCGCCTTCTTGAACAGTCCCGTGAGGATCAGGAAGACTCCCGTCCCGAACATCGTGCGCGTAACCACCGGGTTGCGGCGGATCTGCGGGATGAAGTCGCGTGCGCGGACGATCGGGCCGGCCACGAGCTGCGGGAAGAACGAGAGGTAGAAGAGGTATTCCAGCCAGTTCGTAAGGGGCTGGAGCTGGCGGCGGTAGACGTCGATCGTGTAGCTCATCGACTGGAAGACGAAGAACGAGATGCCGACCGGCAGGAAGATGTTCTGGAACTGGAGGAATCCGGGCCCGAACATCTGGTTGGCGATCTCCACCAGGAAGTTGGTGTACTTGAAGTAGCCGAGCATGCCGAGATTGACCGCCACGCTCAGGGCTACGAGTGCACGTCTGATGCCGCGTCGTTCTGTGCGGGCGAGGGCCCGGGCGATCAGGAAATCGCTCGTGGCGGCGAAGACCAGCAGCAGGAAATAGATGCCGCTCGACTTGTAGTAGAAGTAGAGCGAGAAGAGGATGACGTAGACGATGCGGGCCATCGTTGCCCGGCGCAGTGCGCTGTAGAGCAGCAGGAACCCCGCGAAGAGGAACAGGAACAGCCCGCTGCTGAAGATCAGCGGCGAGGAGGAGTCGTAGGCGAGCAGCGCCTGCAGCCTTTCGGCGATGCCGTCCGTGGCGGGGAGGGTCATGATCGGGGATCGTTAAGGTTTTTTCCCGGAGTGTCGGGAAGCAGCATCCGGTCGATGCGGGCCCTCTGACGCGGGCTCAGGATTGGGACGGCGGCCTCGCGGCGCACCTCCTCGGCCCGCTTCCGGGCGGCTACTTCGGCCGTCAGTGCGTTCAGCGCATCGACCAGCGCCCAGGCCACGCGGCTGCCGCCTGCATAGTTGATGTGGGTATAGTCCTTGCCGGCCCAGCCGTTCTGCACGAAGCGCTCCATGCCGCCCTGGGCCCGCATGGCGTTGCACGTGGGCCAGAAGGCCGCACCCGTGTTCCGGGCTGCGCGGCGCTGGCTTTCGGTCATGTGGGGCAGGGCATCCATCGGCTCGAAACGTCCGTCGTTCTTCACCGAGCGGTCGCTGACGCCCAGCACCAGCACCGCAGCGCCCGGGAAGCAGCGGCGTACGAAGTCCACCATCTTCTCGATCTGCTGCGAGTAGCCCGTGTAGTTGTGCACGCCGGCCTGCATGATGTTCAGCCCGTACTGGAGGATCACCAGGTCATAGCCCGCGAGGGCGTCGATCCGGGCATTGACGGCCGGGTCGGTCCAGAACATTGCCTGTCCGTTGTTGCTCCGCACCGAGTAGTTGTCCACCACCACGCCGTCGCCCTCGAAGATGCCGCCGTAGCCGATGAATCCCTCGCCGGGCGTGAGCACCCGGCACGTCAGGGCGTGGATGTGGGGGGCGCGGATGACGATCTGGCGGACCGCCTCGTCGGCCGGTATGTCAAACGTGCGGCGCAGCGTGTCGTTGAGCGTCACCTCGATGCGGCTTTCTCCGGGTGAGCGGAACAGGAGCCGTGCTCCCGTGCAGGAGTCGAGCCGTGCACGGGCGTCGGTGTTCTCCCAGCGGGTCGAGGCTCCCGCTGCCGGCTGGCTTACCCAGCCCGAGACGAAGAAGTGGTCGCGGAGCCCTTCGGGTGCCTTTTTGCGCTGCATGATGTTGTAGGTCGTCCATCCCTTCGATTCGGTGTGGACCGTGCGGCGGAACCCCGTCAGCGGCGAGGCCATCGGGGCGAAGCCCGTGCCGCCTCCGCCGTAGGCCGCCTGGAGCTTTTCACGCAGGTCGGCCGTCAGGATGTCGCCCTCGACGAACGAGTCGCCGAGAAAGGCGATGCGCACCGGGCGTGGGGCATGCAGCAGCGTGTCGCAGAAGGCCCGGATTCCCGTTCCCGTGGTGTCGAAATCCTCGATCGGCGTCAGTTCGGGAAGCAGCCGCACGGTGTCCGGGCGTCTCGGGCGGAGCGGGAGCGTGTCGCGGCGCAGATCCCACTCGAACGAGGCGGGAGCTTCGCGCGGGGTACTGTCGGCCTCGATGCGCGAGATGACCTCCTCCATGTCCACGTGGAACTCCTCCTCGTCGAAGAGCTGCGGCTCGGCGGCCTCCGCGGTCGCCTCTGCATCGCCGAAGTCGATGAGGTCCGAGAGGATGTTGGCGCGGCGGAGTTTCACGCCGCCCAGGCTCTGCGGGGGTATGAAACTGACGGCCACGAGCACCGCTATGAGTGCCGCAGCCGCCATCCAGCCTTTGTGCAGGTAGTCTTTTTCGGGGGAACCCATCTCCTGCAGGTTAGTCGCGACGCCCGCCGAGGATCAGCAGGACGTAGTAGAGTACCGAAGCGATGGCGCTTAGCGCGGCCACCAGGTAGGTGCGGGCCGCCCACGAGAGGGCCTCTTTGGCCTGTGCAAGCTGGGCGCCCTGCATCGTGCGGCTCACCTGCAGCCACTCCAGTGCGCGGGCCGAAGCGTTGTATTCGACCGGCAGCGTGATGATCGAGAAGAGGGCCGACACGGCGATCATGCCCACGCCGATCCAGCAGAGCAGTTCGTTGCGCGTCGAGGCGAGGATCACCAGCCCGAGGATGATGACCCACGTGGCGGCCGACGAGGCGAACTGCACCACGGGCACGAGCTGCGAGCGAAGCACCAGCGGGGCGTAGCCGCGGGCGTGCTGTACGGCATGGCCGCACTCGTGGGCCGCAACGGCGGCCGCGGCGACGCTTGTCGAGGAGTAGACCGCATCGCTCAGATTGACGGTCATCGTCTGCGGGTTGAAGTGGTCGGTGAGGTGCCCGCCGACATGCGTGACCTTCACGTTGTGGATGTTGTTGTCGCGCAGCATTTTTTCGGCTACCTCGGCGCCCGTGAGGCCGCCGGGGAACTGCACCTTCGAGTATCTCTTGAAGACGGACTGCAGGCGCGCCTGCACGAGGAATCCGATGACGCCGATGGCGATGATCAGAATGAACATGCCGGTCGTAGCGGCCGAGTAGCGTGCGGCGGCCGATTCGGCGTAAAGGTTTGCCTGAAGCAGGATGATGAGCGGTTGTACCATAAATCGTTCGTGTTTTTATCGGTTCTTGCGGTACGTGTAGTAGGCCCCGGCCTGTTGCGTGGGCATCAGTACCATATCATTAACGTTCATGTGGGCCGGTAATTGTGCGGCCCAGGCGATCGCCTCGGCGATGTCGTCGCCCGTGAGCGGCTCCACGCCGTCGTATACGCGGTCGGCGGCTTTGTGGTCGCCGTGGAAGCGGACGAGCGAGAACTCCGTCTCGACCATGCCCGGGCGGATCTCCGTCACCTTGATCCCGGCCGACAGCAGGTCGGCGCGCATCGACTGCGAGATGGCGTGCACGGCGTGCTTCGAGGCGCAGTAGACCGCGCCGTTCTCGTAGGGCTCCGTGCCGGCGATCGAGCCGATGTTGAAGATGTGTCCGCCGCCTGCGGCGACCATCTTCGGCGCGATGACGCGCGTCACGTAGAGCAGCCCCTTCACGTTGGTGTCGATCATGGCGTCCCAGTCGCGCGTGTCGCCCCGGTCGATGTGCTCGAGCCCGGCAGCCAGCCCGGCATTGTTCACCAGCAGGTCGATCCGTTCGAGCGGCTCCAGCGCCCGGCGCACCTCCTCCTCCGAGCGGACGTCGAAGGTGAGGGTCGTGCAGCGGCCGCCGGCCGATTCGATGTCGTGCTGCAGGGCGGCGAGCCGCTCCGCGCGGCGCCCCGTAGCGATGATGTCGTAACCTTCGCGGGCGAGCCGCAGTGCGGTGGCGCGCCCGATTCCCGAGGTCGCACCCGTGATCAATGCCTTTCTGTTCATGGCGAAAACTGCCTCTCGGCGATTAAAAAAACGTTATTTCGGGCAAAAATACGAAATTATGTGTTACTTTGCATAAATTTTCGGATAAAAACAGCTGCCGTGAATCTCTCGTTTTTCATCGCCCGCCGCATGGCTCGACCCTCGCCGGAGAACAAGCCCGGCGTGATGGAGCGTATTGCCGTGATCTCCGTGGCGTTGGGGGTTGCGGTGATGATCCTTGCGCTGGCCGTCATCATGGGGTTCAAGCGCGAGGTGGCGCACAAGATGGCGGGATTTGCGGCCCATGTTTCGGTGACCGACATCCGGGGTGTCCAGTCGCTCGATGCCCGGCCCGTGGTGCGGAGCCGGTACCTCGAGGAGCTGATCCGCTCGATGCCGGGCTTCGTCTCGATGGCGCCCTATGCGCTGCGCGGAGGCATCGTCCGCACCGAGGATGCCGTCGAGGGGGTGGTGCTCAAGGGGGTCGATGCGACCTACGACTGGCGCTTTTTCGACGAGTGGCTCGTTGCCGGGGAGCTTCCCCGTGTGGGCGACTCGATCCGTACGAAGGACATCCTGCTGTCGCAGACCCTCGCCTCGAAGCTGCGCCTCGGTCCCGGGGACAAGGTGGAGATGCTCTTCGTCGAGCCCGGCGAACTGCCGCGTCGCGACCGCTTCAAGGTATCCGGTCTCTACGCCTCGGGAATGGACGACATGGACGAGCGGATGATCCTCACGGACCTGCGCAACGTGCAGCGGCTGGCCGAGTGGTCCGGCGACGAGGTCTCGGGTTATGAAATACTCCTGGAGCGGGCCTCCGATGCCGACGCATGCGCCGCACGGCTCGGCCATGCGCTCCTGTACGACGACGACCCCGCGACGGCAAACCTTGCCGTGACGAGCGTTGCGGAGCGCTATCCCAACATTTTCGACTGGCTGCGGGCCCACGACGTCAATGCCGCGGTGATCATCGTCATCATGCTCGTCGTGGCCTTCTTCAACATGGCCTCGGCCCTGCTGATCCTCGTGCTCGAGCGGACGCGCATGATCGGCCTGCTGAAGGCTCTCGGCATGCCCAACAGCCAGCTGCGGGCGATCTTCCTCTGGCGGGCGACCTTCGTGACGCTGCGCGGCCTGGCCTGGGGCAACGCCGTCGGGCTGGGGGCCTGCCTCGTGCAGCAGGCGACGCATCTGGTCAAGCTCGATGCCGAGGGCTACCTGCTCTCGGAGGTCCCCGTGGCGCTCGACTGGGCGTGGTGGCTGCCGCTCAACCTGGGTTTCATGGCGGCGATCGTCGTGCTGCTGCTCATTCCGACCTTTGTGATCTCGACGGTGCGACCCGACGAGACGATCCGATATGAATAACGCAAGATGAAACCGTACAATACCGATCAGACCAAGAAAGAGGAGGTGCGCGAGATGTTCGATCGCATCGCTCCCCGTTACGATTTGCTCAACCATACGCTGTCGATGAACATCGACCGCATCTGGCGCCGGCACGTGGTGCGCGAAGTGCGCCGTTCGGCGCCGCGGAGGATACTCGACGTGGCGACGGGCACGGGCGATCTGGCCATCGAGATGGCCCGCCGGATCGACGGCGTGCAGGTGCTGGCCGTCGATCTCTCGGAGCAGATGCTCTCTGTGGCGCGGCGCAAGGTCGAGGCGCGCGGACTCGACGGACGGATCATCCTCGACCGCGGCGACGCCGAGCACCTGACGGCCGGCGACGCCTCGGTCGATGTGGCGACGGTGGCCTTCGGGGTCCGGAACTTCGGGGACCTCGAGACCGGGCTGCGCGAACTGTTCCGGGTTGTCCGTCCCGGAGGCCGGGTGGTGATCCTTGAGTTCTCGACGCCCCGCAACCGGATCTTCCGCACCCTCTACGAGTTCTACTCCTACCGCATTCTGCCCCGCATCGGGGGCATGGTGTCGCACGACCGGCAGGCCTACGCCTACCTCCCGGCTTCGGTCGGTGAGTTCCCGGCTCCGGAGCGGTTCCTGGCGATGATGGAGGCGGCGGGATTCCGGCGCTGCAGGGCCCGGAGCCAGAGCTTCGGCATTGCACAGA
This sequence comes from Alistipes sp. CAG:268, assembly GCA_000434235.1. Taxonomy (GTDB): domain Bacteria; phylum Bacteroidota; class Bacteroidia; order Bacteroidales; family Rikenellaceae; genus Alistipes; species Alistipes avistercoris. Next base: position 21,489 of record FR891966.1, read on the forward strand.
TCTACATCGGCGAGCGATGAACGGGGCCCTGCGACGCATCGTGTGGCGCTGCCTGGCGGTTGCAATCCTGCTGACGGTTGCGGTCTCCTGCCGGCAGGCGGTCGAGCAGGCCCGACACGAAATCGGCATCGAGACGGTCGAGCGCATCGAGCGCCGGGGATCGGCGGGTGCGGTGGCGGTGCTGCGGGTGCGCAACGATTCGGAGCGCACGCTGGTGCTGCGACATGCCCGGATCGGGGTCAGTTACGGCGGTGCGCCGGTGTGCGAGCTGGAGCTGCGCGATCCGGTGCGGGTGCCTCGGCGGACGACCGGGAGTGTCACGACGTTGTGGCGGTTGCGGGCGGATAATCCGATGGCGCTCTATGTACTCGAACGTCGGATCCGCGAGGGAGACCTGGAGCGGATCGGCATCCGCTACGACCTCCGTGGCCGCGGCGGGGGGGGTGCCATCCGCTACGACCTCCGTGGCCGCGGCGGTGCGGTTCCGGTAAATATTTCGGCCGAAATGATGCCGTTGTCGGATTTTTTGAATACCTTTGGCCTGTCGGCCGACGACCTTAAAAACTATCTGTAATGATACGCAGGATCTCGATATGCATCTGTTTGCTGTGCTGCGCGGCGGCTCTTCCCGCGGCGGCACAGTCGTTGGGCGCTTTCAAGCGGCAGCTGGCCGAGCCGGCCGCCTCGTCCTCGCTGTTCGGGCGGGCCCGGGTGATTGCCAGCGAATATGGCGAAACGGCCGGCAAGGTGGCCGATGCCGCACGCGCGGAGCAGCGGCAGCGGTTTGCGGGCTACCGCGTCTGCATCTTCTCGGACAACGGTCCCGAGGCGCGCGAAGGGGCCTTCGAGGCCAAGAAACTCTTCGAGGAGACCTTTCCCGACGTCAAGGTATACATGGGCTACGAGAATCCCTATTTCAAGGTCTCGGTCGGCAACTGCCTGACGGCCGAGGAGGCGATCATCCTCAAGGGCCGCGTGTCGGCCACCTTCCCGAAAGCCTTCCTCAAGAACGAGGAGATCGCCGTTTCCGATCTGGTGGAACCGTGAAGGTTCAGTCCCTTGTTAATCGTGGGGTAAAATAGTCCGGCAGAAAAATAAGCCGGTCTGCCGTATTTTTCTGTGGAATGAACTTCAGCCGCGTGAAGTGCATGATGCGTGGCGAGATCTGTCCTGGGGCATGGTGGGCGTGGAAGACGACCCGATATCGATGTCTCTTGTCCCTGAAAACGGCATGATGTCCGCAGCCCTGCAATGTCCCCGGGGATTGCAGAATCGGGTTGTGCTCCGATTTGGTCCAGGGACCCAGGGGGTGATCCGCCGTGGCGTATCCTATGCCGTAGTCGGGGCATTCGTAGCTGTTGGCGGAATACGTCAGGTAGTATGTGCCTTTGTGCCGGATGACAAAAGGCCCCTCGTTTACTGACGGCCATATCTTCTCCCATTCCTGGGACATGCTGATGCATGGTCGGGCTGTGTCAGGCCGAGGCGTTTGCAGATCCTTTTCGAGTTCGCAGACCCAGATTGCGTTGCATGTGTCGATTTTGACCCAGAACAGGTAAGCCTGTCCATTTGGGTCGATGAAGAGCGAATTGTCGATGTTGCGGCCTTCGATCATCGGGCGTTTCTCCTTTTGTCTGAATGGCCCGAGCGGCGATTCGGATGTGGCGACACAGATGTGTTCCTCTGCAGAATAGTACATGTAATAGGTTCCGTCGATGAGATACACCTCCGGGGCCCAGAACCATTTGTTGCCGTAGCTGTCCCGTTTGTCGAGTGCAAGGTGAACCTTGTCGTCTCCCGAGGGCGATTTCCAGTTTTTCAAATCCCTGGAGATGTAGACCGGTATGCCGTTGTCGCTGCCGGTGCCGTATGCATAGTAGACTCCTTTGTCGTAGAGGATGAACGGATCGGCCAGTGGAACCTGCTGTTCCCCATTCTTTGCGGTGGTTTTCGTTGTGGAGAAAACGGCTGCCAGCAGCATGCATGCAGTTGCGATGAAATGTTGCAGTTCTTGTTTCTTTGTCATGTTTGCGCGTTTTTGGTTGTATCGGGTCTGTTCCTGTAGTAGCAAGGCTGTTTTTTAATTTGCTAAAACGTTATAATAAATTTCGATAATTCTTGATGTGTGATGATTTGCGTTTTATATATTTGATATTTAGTGTGTTGCGTCGCTTGCTGGGACGCTGTGTATTGCAAAGATAAAAAATATTGATTGAATTTAGTTGCAAAAATACATGGTTCCTGCTATATTTGTATGGTACGACCGAGGATATACTTTCCAATTCAATACTCTTTTTTACCAACTAAACTTAAACAATCGTTATGAACAGAAACCTGAAACTGCTCTTTTGGCTGGGTATGTTTGCCGTCTCGCTTGAATCGGCTGCTGCCCGGGAATTCAACGGTGTCTATGAGGGGCATAACATGGATCATGTCGCGTTCCCGGTCGGAGGTATCGGAACGGGAATGATCTGCTTCGAGGGGACCGGTGCGATATCCCACGTCTCGCTTCATCATGTCCCGGATCTTTTCCATGAGCCGTGTACGTTTGCTGCTGTCTGTGTCAAGGGTGTCGAAAACGGAGCCAAGGTGCTTGAAGCCAATGTTCCCGAATATAAGAAATACGGCCGTTTGAACGGGGGAATGGGTGTCGGCGGAACTACATGGGGATTGCCCCGTTTCGATGAGGGGCGCTTCTCGGCAAGGTTCCCCTTTGCCCGGCTCGATCTGCATGACGACGATCTCCCGCTTGACGTTTCGATCGTTGCCTGGAATCCTTTTATTCCGAACGATGAGGACAATTCCGGACTTCCTGTCGGAGGGTTTGAATATACTTTCCGCAATACCTCGAAAAAACCGGTTGTGGCCGTATTCTCGTTCAATACCCGTAATTTCATGTACAAAACGGATGCGGCCGTATCTTCGGTAACTCCGTTCGAGCGGGGATTCATCCTCAATCAGGAGGCTCCCGCAAATGAGCGCCATCTTGAAGGGCATCTTGCCATCTGGACTGACGATGCCCGCACGACAGTCGATCATTGCTGGTTTCGAGGCGGTTGGTTCGATCCCCTGACGATGGCCTGGAACAACGTGACGCGGGGTGAACTCATATCTAACGAGCCCGGGCCGGGGGCGCCCGGAGGTTCGCTCTACGTCCCGGTCGAACTGGCTCCTGGCGAATCGAAGACCGTTCGGCTCTATATGGCCTGGTTCGTTCCCCGCTCGAACCACCGGATCGGTCTCGACCCGAAGAATGTGCGCGATTTCGGCTCCTGTTACAACGAGGCGGATTATGCGGGGCAGCCGGACCGTTATGAACCGTGGTACAGCCGAAGGTTCCGGAACGTAAACGAGGTGGCTGCCTATTGGGAAGAGAATTACGATCAGCTCAAGCAGAGAACCGGACGCTTTACGGAGGCTTTTTACGATACGAGCCTGCCCAAGGAGGTTGTAGAGGCTGTGGCCGCGAATCTGACTATCCTCAAGTCGCCCACGGTGATGCGGCAGCATGATGGCCGTTTCTGGGTTTGGGAAGGCAGCGGTGACAGTTGGGGCAGTTGCCACGGCTCCTGCACGCATGTCTGGAATTATGCCCAGGCGGTGCCTCACCTTTTTCCCCGCCTGGAGCGTTCGTTGCGTGAGACCGAGTTTTTCGTGGATCAGAATACCGACGGACATCAGGCATTTCGGACCAATCTGCCGATTCGGCCGGTGCACCATGACTTCCATGCGGCGGCGGACGGGCAGCTCGGTGGAATCATCAAAGTGTACCGGGATTGGCGGATCGGCGGCGACAGCTTGTGGATCAGTAGGCTGTATCCGCAGCTGAAGCAGAGTATGGACTATTGCATCCGGACTTGGGATCCTCGTGAGGTGGGGGCTTTGGAGGAACCTCACCACAATACCTACGATATCGAATTCTGGGGGCCGGACGGCATGTGTACGAGCTTCTATGCCGGCGCACTGAACTGTTTCGTCGCGATAGGCGAGTATCTGGGGCAGGATGTGTCGTACTACCGGGAACTGCTGGACCGGAGCCGCGATTATATGGAAAACAAGTTGTGGAACGGCGAGTATTTTATCCAGAATGTCCGGTGGAAGGACCTGAATGCACAGAATCCCACTACGGCTCTGACGTTCCATAGCACCTATTCGGAAGAGGCGAGGGTCATTCTTGAGAAGGAGGGTCCCAAATATCAGTATGGCACGGGTTGCATCTCGGATGGCATTATCGGTTGCTGGATGTCCCTGGCTGCAGGTATCGACGAGCCGATCGATCCCGACATGGTGCGCAGCCACTTGAATGCCGTCTATCGCTACAACCTCAAGCACGATCTGACGGATCACGCCAATCCGCAGCGCCCGGGGTACGCAATGGGGCGCGAGGGCGGTCTGCTGTTGTGCTCGTGGCCTCATGGCGACAAGCCCCAGCTGCCGTTTGTCTACAGCGACGAGGTATGGACAGGCATTGAATATCAGGTGGCCGCCCATCTGATTTTCGAGGGAGAGGTCGAGAAAGGTCTTGATATTGTGCGTACCTGCCGTTCCCGGTACGACGGTACGGTGCGGAATCCGTTCAACGAATATGAGTGCGGATCGTGGTATGCACGTGCGATGTCGAGCTACAGTCTGATTCAGGCTTTGACCGGTGTTCGTTATGATGCCGTCGAGAAGACGCTTTATATCGATTCCCGGATCGGAGACTTCAAGTCGTTTCTCTCCGTGGACGGAGGATATGCAACCGTTTCATTGAAGCGAGGGAAACCTTGTATCAGGGTTCACGAAGGGCAGATCGATATCGATAAATGCCTGGTTGGGGGCAAATCGGTTGAAATAGAGAGGTTGTGAGACTGTCGGTGGTCTGTGACTGAACGGTCGCGGGAAAGATCCTCAGGGTCTTTCCCGTTTTTTGTTGGATTCCTGTGAAGCCCGAACGGGGTAGGCTCTGAACGGATGGATGGCGCTGGAAGTGCTTGAGGCTATGTCCGGCCGATACGGGCGGGGCTTCTCGAACCTGTGGAGAGGATGTTTGGGCTCGATCGGGATGTTGGGAAGGGTATTGTCAATCGGCAGAATCAGAGGAAAAAGAATGGACGGTTCCCGGAGGCCGATTAGGCACAAAAAGGAGAGCGAGGACCAGTTGTTGACCCTCGCTCTCCGGCGATTCTTTGGGAGTTTTTGGGAATATGAAAGTTAATAGGTTTCCAGATCTTGCCAGGTCGGGAATTCCGGGAACTTTGCATGGGGTTCCGCCTGGTACCAGAATGTGGTGGCCGAGATATCGGAATTCTGCTGCAGGTAACGGCCGTCGTGACGCCAGCCAAGGTCCTGAATGGTGATTTTCAGGCTTTTGTTGAAGCGGATCGGGTCCATGATGTGCCAGCGGTATAGGCCGAATCGCTCTTGCGAACGGTATGTGCCGTCGGGACGGATGACTTGGCAGAGGCCTGCGTAGGGGGTGCAGAATTCGGTGAATCTTCCTTCCCGGTCGAAATTGTAGGACCCGCAGAAGTAGTCTTCGGTCCCTGTGCCGCAGATGGTGGGGAATTTGTCGTCTCCGTCCATGAAGAACTTGATCTCGCCTTCACCCCACCAGCCGTTGTTGTGGAGACCCCAGGCCATGTAGACGCCTACGTATTGGCCTTTTCCCTTGACATTGTCGATTATGGTGAAATCGGAGGTTTCGTTGTAGCGTGTACGTCGGAACTGGGCATGGAAATAACCGGCGTCTTCGGGGACCTCGGTCAGGGTATAGTCTACCTGGTAGTAGAGGTTCATCGGCTGGGACGGGTTGATGTTTTCGATGGTGATTTTGCACTTTTTCCGGAAGGGCATGGTCCAATAGCTGTTGAAGGCGCTTCCCGGATTGACGCAAATGGGCAGCGATACGACCGGAGCATATTCGTTCCATCCCATGCAGAAGAAGTCGGAGATGGGGCACTCGACGGAGGGCTCTTTTTCGTCGTCCCAGTAGATGCGTATGATGCTCCAGCGCCAAACACCCGTCGGGGTCATCCAAATGTGCTGAATGGCACCCGGACCTTCAATCTCTGCGATGGTAAACGTTTCGTTCGGATTGATCGTGATGTAGGGATTGACCTTCCAGGTCTGGCCCAGGTCACGTGCCGCCCATGATGCGTTGTTTTCGTTGCGGGTGGCGGGGAGGGCCGGGACGGCCATGCCTCCTTTTCCCTTTTCTCCGGTGAAATTCTCGGGGCTGATCGATCTCGTCTCGGCATTTGAAAGACGTGACAGGTTGCCCAGATTCATTTCCAGCCCGTTGAACGGGTATTGTTGTTGCGCAAAGCCCGTTGCGGCGATGGTACTGCAGAGCAGTACTGACAGAATTTTCGTTAGTTTCATTTCATTCGGTTCGGTTAATAGTGATCGTCTTTTCAGGATAGTGCAGTATTTCACTGCAAATATGCTAAAACGTTTTAACAAAATCAAATTTTACGCATGGAATTTTTGACCGATGATGCTCTTTTTTTCAGAACGCCCTCGTATTCGATCTGTTGTCTGAAGATAGATCCTTCTTCAATTTGTTCAATGAGCACCTCAACGGCCTTCTGGGCCATAGACTCCAGGGGTTGCTGGATGTAGCTCAATGGCGAGTAGAAAAAGTCGAATGCGTCGCCTCCGTCAAATCCCACCAGCCCCAATTGCTCTGGAACGATGATTTTGTGCCTTCGTATGGCATGAATGCAGTTCGTCGAGATGGTGTTTGTTGCCATGATCAGGGCGTCTGCCTTGTCTTTCAGCATTTTAGATATGGCTGCGTTGCAACTGTCCGTCATGCGCCTGTGATCGACGAACGCCTTGCGGATCTCTTTCTCCAGGCCGGCCTCGCGCATGGCGTCTTCGTATCCCAGGGTTCGGTCGATCGTATGTTTGAGGTTGAATTTATAATTGACCATGCCAATGTGCCGGTATCCGTTTTCAAGCAGGTGTCGTGTGGCGTCATAGCCTGCTTTGCGGTTGTTCAGGCAGACATAGGTCGCATCGACGTCGGGAATGTACCGGTCGAGCAGGACAAGGGGGATACGTCGATCCATCAGGTTGTTCAACAGCGATTTGCATCCGTCGCAGGGTACAATGATGATTCCGTCGATTCCTCTGCTGATCATGTTTTCAGCCAGCATGGCTGTCTGTTCCGCGTTTTCATCGGAGTTGGCAAAGTGTACGGCATAATGGTATTTCCCTGCCGTTCGCTCTACGAACCGGGCGATGTTGGCGAAGAACGGGTTGGATATGTCCGAGACAATGAGCCCTATCGTACGGGACTTCCCTTCCCGCAGGCTTTTGGCTGCAACGTTCGGCGTATAGTTCATTTCTATGGCGACACGGCGTATCTTTTCTGCCATTTCCGGTCTGATCCTGTGCTCTTTCTCCTTGTTGTTCAGCACAAAAGATACCAAGGATGTCGATACGTTGGCCTCTTTGGCGATGTCCTTGAGTGAAGTTCTCTTTTTGTTCATTATATAAGTAGGTATAGGGGTTTGCTAAAACGATTATGCAAAATTATGCATTTTTTTCTGATTGTGTGGTGTCTTTTGCTAAACTTCGATTCTAATGCAATAATACAATAAAAAACAGACATTTACAAATATAATTTGTCCTGAATTTTATACCTGTTGGTGGAAAGTGATGAAAAAAATATTATTTTTTTGTTTTGACAGAAACTTTTTTTGCTATCTTTGTATCAGGACAGTGCAGTATAATACGTGTAAAACGAATTATACAATAAGAATCGAATATTTATTTCCCTCGTTTTTGTGAATTGTAGCTCCGTGAGGAGCATGTTTGCTTGTGGGGATTATCAACCTAAAACTATTTCCATGAGATCTATCTACGCTTTCCGTTCGGGGAAACAGGTGGAAGGTAGGATATTTGCCATATTGATTGCCTGTCTTTTACTGCTGGGTTTCCCTTTTGAGGTCGCAGCGCAGCGGACCGGGTCGAAAACCTTTATTATCTCGGGGCAAGTTACCGACGCACAAACCAAACAGCCCATTCCGGGCGTAGCCATCATGTTGAAAGCCTCCAATGTCGGCGTGACGACCGACAGTGAAGGTCGGTACTATCTTGGAGTCAATGACCCCGATGCAATTCTTGTCGTCTCTTTTCTGGGTTATAAGAACGTAGAGGAACACATCGGCAATCGGACGCAAATCGATTTTGTGCTTGAAATGGATTCGCGATCCGTCGAGGATGTGGTGGTGGTAGGCTACGGCAATCAGAAAAAGGCATCCGTCACGGGCTCACTCTCCCTTGTAGAGCCCGAGGAACTGGCCAAAGTAACCACCATGTCGCTGGCCAATACGCTCGGCGGCTCGATGCCGGGTATCATCACCCGTCAGACCAGCGGCGAACCAGGCTATGATGGAGCCATCCTCAATATTCGAGGCATGGGAACCTGGGGAAATGCCAATCCTTTGGTTTTGGTCGATGGTGTTGAACGCGACTTGAATCTGGTAAATACGGCGGAGATCGAATCGTTCTCCATCCTGAAGGATGCATCGGCTACGGCCGTTTACGGTACGCGGGGAGCCAATGGCGTTATTCTCATCAATACGAAGAAGGGACAGATGGGACGGCCCAAGATTACGCTGCGTATGGAGGCTACCCAGCTGCATGGCCTCCGTTTCCCGGACTATGTGAACGGCTATGAGTTCGCTACGCTGATGAACGAGGCCTGCACGGTAGGCGGAGTGACTCTTCCGTGGGACGACGTTGCCCTTCAGAAGTTCAAGGATGGATCGGATCCGTATCTTTACCCGAATGTGGATTGGACGGATGCCGTCTTGAAGAAGAATACGTTCCAGACGATGAACAATCTGTCTGTTTCCGGCGGAAACGAGACCATCCGCTATTATGTCAATGTCGGGTTCTCGTCGCAAAGCGGTTTGTTCAAGGAGGATCCTTCGTTCGGCTATGATACCAACTCGCGGGCCCAGCGCTATAATTTCCGGTCGAATGTCGATGTCAATCTGGCGAAGAACTTTTCCATTGAACTGGGGCTCGGAGAGATTGTTGAGGATCGTACCTATCCGGGAACTCCTGCCAATGATATTTTCATGGCGCTGAAGAAGTATTCGCCCATTTCGAGTCCGATTCGCAATCCCGATGGGTCGTTTGGAGCCGGAAGCACTTCGTATGAATGGAACAACCCGTATGTATTGGTTACCAACAGCGGTTTCTCGAAACAGTTCCGCTCCACGACACAGGGCTCGCTCGGGGCCAAATGGGATCTCGGGACCTTGATTACGCCGGGATTATCCGTTCAGGGTCGTTTCTCGTACGACCACTATTATTACAATGAAGTGACTCGCAACAAACAGCCCGAGACGAAGAAATATCTCGGCCCGGATCCTGAAACGGGGGAAGACCGCTACAACGTCATCAAGGATGAGACGGCAATGGGTTATAAGATTGCCGGCAATACGTCGAACCGGGCCTATTATTACGAGTTCCAGATCAATTACAACCGGACGTTCGGACGACACACCGTAGGGGTTATGGGCCTGTTCAACCGTCGGGACTACAAAGACCTGACGGCCGGAACGACAACGCTCAATCTGCCTTACCGCCGTCAGGGGTGGGCCGGCCGCTTCACCTATGATTTCGACCATCGTTATCTGGTGGAGTTCAACTTCGGATATACCGGATCGGAGAATTTTGCCCCCGGCAAGCGTTACGGCTTTTTCCCGGCCGTTTCGGCCGGCTGGGTGCTGACCGGAGAGAAGTTCTGGAATATCGATTTCATCAACCATCTGAAGATCCGTGGATCGTATGGCCTTGCCGGAAACGATAACGTCGGGGCCGATCGCTTCTTCTATCTTTCGACGGTCGATAAGAACGCCAACGGCTACCCCTTCGGGTCGGGCCAGGTGAATCAGCCCGGTATGGCCGAGGCCATGATGGGCGCTCCGAATGCCACGTGGGAGGTCTCACACAAGACGGACGTGGGTCTGGACCTTGAGATGTTCAACGGGGCCATCCGTTTGCAGGCAGACTATTTTTACGAATATCGGGACAATATCCTCCTGAAACGGGCTCAGATACCGGACATTATGGGCGCTCCCTGGGGCAATACGCCGTGGGCCAACCTGGGAATTGTCAAGAACCAGGGTTTCGATGGCATGATCGAGGTGTCGCATACGACCAGCTATGGACTCTATTTTGCGCTGCGGGGGAACGTTACCTTTGCCCGCAACAAGATCATTGAAGATGACACGGCAGAGGCGCTTTGGTCGTACCAGAATACCCGGGGGACCCGTGTAGGACAGCCGTTTGGTTACGTGGCCTTGGGCCTGTTCCAGAGCCAGGAGGAGATTGACAGTTCGCCCAAGCAGGAGCTTGGCTCTTATACGGTCGGTGATGTGAAGTATAAGGATATCAACGAAGACGGAGTGATCAATGCCTACGACAAGGTGCCGATCGGTTATGCCCGCACTCCGGAGGTCATGTTCGGTTTCGGCGGCACGATTGCCTATAAGGGCTTTGATCTGACGGTGAACTTTACGGGAGCGGGGAATACGTCCACGTTCTTCGACAGTGAAGGCATGTGGCCGTTCCAGTTGGATTATCCCGGCTACAACGTCGTTCATGAGTATTTTGACAACCGCTTCATTCCGGGCGGGGACAGCGAACGCAATGCTCGAGCCAAATACCCGGTCGTTCACAACGGAACCTCCTCGAACAACTATCAGGCAAGTACGCTTTACCAGCGTGACGCTTCATACATCAAATTGAAGACTGCTGAGATCGGTTATAACTTCCCGAAACGGATCTATGCCAAAATGGGCCTGGGCGGGTTGCGAGTCTTTGTCAATGGAAACAACCTGTTGTGTTTCGACGACCTGAAGGTTATCGATCCGGAGTCGGATTACGGTACCGGAGGCTATCCTACGCAACGTGCCCTCACTTTGGGAATTCAGGCTACTTTCTAATCTAAATTACTTTTGAAGCGATGAAATGTATCTGTAAATATTTATTGGTTTTCGCATTGGGTACATCGTTGGCCTCCTGCTCGGATTTTCTGGATATGACTCCCGATGAGGTGCTGACGCTCGACGATGTGTTCAACAACCGAATCTATACCCGGAATTTTCTGACTCATATTTATTCATGGACTCCTACAGAAGCCAACATGGCAGATAGCGGTGGTGCCTGGCGGAATCCTTATACAGGAGGTTGCGATGAAATGGAGATTGCCTTTGGCGGAGCCTATTCGCACCAGATCAACAACGGAGGCTGGAATCCTTCCAATATCAAGGATACACAGGTCTGGCCGGAATCCTACATGGCAATTCGCAAGGTAAATCAGTTCCTTGAGAACGTGGACCGCTGTCCGACCAGCGACACGGAGAAAAACCATTGGAAGGGAGAAGCCTATTTCCTTCGGGCCTGGTTCCATTTCCTGGCGTTCCGTGCCTATGGGCCTATTCCGCTGCTGGACCATTCGCTCGATCCGAGCGAGGACATGCTTTCGATCCGGCGCTCCCCGGCCGATCAGTGTGCAAAATTCATTGCCGAGGACTGCATGCGGGCTTATGAGCTGCTGAAGGATCGTCCGTATGTGGACAAGGTGACCTCTGACGGCGATTTGGGCCGTGCCACCTCGATGGCTGCGTTGGGCCTGCGTTCTCGCGTGCTGCTTTATATCGCATCGCCCCTTTACAACGGGAATACGGACATGGCCTCCTTCCGGGATGTGGACGGAACCCCTCTCATCTCCCAGACCTATGATCCCGAGAAGTGGAACGAGGCGGCCAAAGCGGCCCGACTTTGTCTCGACGAGGCTGCGGCAAGCGGTTATGTAAGGCTCTATGAGCGGGATTCGGATCCGGTTACGAACTATCAGAACATCTTCAACCAGAACTGGAATGAAGAGATTCTTTGGGCGAAGAATATCGGGACCTATGATCACTGGGAGAACTGCTGCAATCCGATCTCCTTCGGTTGTTTCTCGATCATCAACCCCACTCAGGAGATGGTCGATGCCTATGAGATGGCGGACGGCTCTACCCCGATTACCGGTTACACGGATAACGGGCTGACCCCCATTATCAATCCGGAGTCCGGATATGTCGAGGAGGGATTCACCGATACGGAATACGAAAACCGCTGGCAGAAGGGTGTCAGCAACATGTATGTCAATCGTGAGCCGCGTTTTTATGCTTCGATCAATTTTGCAGGAGCCATCTGGCTTACATCCCGTGCAAGCAACTGGACCGAACCCCATACGCTCGAGTTCTGGTATACGGGCGTGGATGGCAAGAATAACGCCGGATCCGATTATTGCAAGACCGGATATCTGATGAAAAAGCTGATCTATCCGACCGTTATCCCCTTCCAGTCGTACCCGGTTCAGCAGTGGGTTTATATCCGTCTGGGCGAGATCTATCTGAATTATGCAGAGGCACTGAACGAGTATGGCGGGCCTACCTCGGAAGTGTACAATGCGGTGAACGAGATTCGCAACAGAGCCGGCCTGCCCGATCTTCCGACCGGACTGTCGCCGGAGCAGATGCGGGAGCGCATCAAACACGAGCGTCGGATCGAGCTGGCTTTCGAGGTTCATCGTTTCTTCGATGTCCGGCGCTGGAAGGATGCGGAGCATACCGAGAACCAGCCCGTGCACTCCATGAACATCATGGAGGGAACCCATATGCAGGATCCTGCATATTATAAGCGAGTCCAGATCGAGGAGCGGGTTTTCGAGGCTCCGAAACACTACTTCTTCCCCGTTGATCAGGTGGAGATCGATAAACGTCCCCAGTATCTTGTGCAGAGCCCCGGCTGGACGACTCCGACCTCGGGCGATTGAGCGAATACGGTACATTGAATGGTGGTTTTCTTGTCACGGGTCCCGGATTTTCATATCCGGGGCCCGGGACTTGAGCCCCGTCTTGTGTAAGGCTGGTTGGAATCGAAGAAGGAAGAAAAAAGATGAAGCGTTGGTTGTGTGTATGGGCGTTGTTGACCGTTTGTCTGAATGGTTCCGGTGCGGAAAGAACGGTTGAGGTCCGGTCTCCCGACGGGAAAAACCGGTTCGTCCTGTTGTGTTCGTCCGAGGAGATTCGCTACGAAGTGTGGTGCAATGGCTTCCGGGTCGTCTCTCCGTCCCGTCTGGGTTTTGTCTTCGACTGCGGAGCCTGGGGAGATGGACTCGAATTGGGACGTATCGAACGAAAGCGGATCGACGAAACGTACCGGTTGGTTGTCGGCAAGGTGCGGGAGGCAAGGTACTTCTGTAACGCCGCCCGGATTCCGTTGTCGGAGTCGGGACCGTCTGCCCGCAGGATCGATCTGGAGGTGAGGGCGTTCAATGACGGGGTGGCCTTCCGGTTCCTTTTCCCGCAGCAGGAGACGTGGCAGCGCTATGTCATGTATGAGGAGCGGACGCAATTCAACCTTTCCGGCGATCCCGAGGCGTTGGTCATGTACCTGCCCGGATATGTGAATACGCACGAAGGGCCCTATGTCCAGGTCGGCCTGGATCAGGTTGATTTGGCCCGGTTGATCGAGCTGCCTGCCACGTTCCGTTATCCGGGACGCCTGTATGTGTCGATCCTGGAGGCCGGGGTTCGTGATTATGCCGGGATGTATCTCATGCGGGGAGCCGAAGGGTTCGAGGCCCGTCTCTCCCCGAAGTTGGGACAGGAGAGGATCAAGGTGGTTGCCGATTCGCTGCCGCACCGCACTCCCTGGAGGGTCCTGTCTATGGGGGCTTCGATGGAGGTGTTGCTCAGGAGTACGATTCTGACCGATCTCAACGATCCTTGTGCCATTGCCGACACTTCGTGGATCAAACCGTGCCGGACGACCTTTACCTGGTGGAACGGAAATGTCGTTCCCGATACGCTGTTTTCTTCGGGGAATAATTTTGAAACCAACAAGTATTACATCGATTTTGCTGCCCGGCACGGCATAGACCTCCATGGGATCTACGGATATGCCGAGACCCCGTGGTATTACGACGACAACTTCAATTTCGGGAATGCCGGCCCCCATGCGGATCCGACCCGGCCGATCCCCTGTCTGGAGATGCCGCGGATCGTGGCCTATGCGCGGGAAAAGGGGGTCGGGCTGCATCTGTGGGTACATTGGCGGGCCCTTTATCCCAAACTCGAGGAGGCCTTCGCTCTTTACGAGAAATGGGGCGTTCGGGGGTTGATGATCGACTTCATGGATCGGGACGATCAGGAGATGATCCGCATTCAGGAGGAGTTCCTGCAGGCGGCGGCGCGCCATAAACTGTTCGTGCAGTTTCACGGTTCGAGCAAGCCTTCCGGCCTGGTCCGGACCTATCCCAACGAATTCACCCGGGAAGGGACGATGAATTACGAGGTGTCCAAATGGTCCGATGCGGTCACTGCCGACCACGACGTGTCGATCCCCTTTACCCGTATGCTGGCGGGGGCGACCGATTATCATTTGGGCGGTTTCCGCTCGGAGCGCCGGTCTGAATTCCGCCCCCGGTATATCAATCCCCGGGTTCCGGTGACCCGCTGCCACATGCTGGCCATGTATGTGGTGCTGGAGAACCATCTGACCATGCTGTGCGATACCCCTGCGGCTTATGAAAGGGCACCGGGATTCGAGTTCATTCTCGAGGTTCCCGCTACCTGGGATGAGATCCGTGTGCCGCACGCGGTGTTCAACCGCTATGTGACCGTCGCCCGCCGTAAGGAGGGTAACTGGTGGGTCGGATCGCTCAACAACGGGGAGCGCCGTGACCTGACGCTTTCGCTGGATTTTCTGGACGAGGGGGTGGATTATCTTGCCGATATCTATCTCGACGGTTCCGATGCCGACCCCGGGAGCCTGCAAAGAATCCGGCGGATTGTCCGCAGGTCGGACCGGATTGAATTGCCGCTGGCTCCGGACGGAGGTGCGGCGCTGCATTTGAAACCTATGAACAATCATTAAACAATCACATAAAACTACAGATCTTATGAAAACTGCTGATTATCCTAAAATTGGCATCCGTCCGATCATTGATGGACGTCGGGGCGGCATCCGCGAATCGCTTGAAGAGATGACCATGGGCATGGCCCGCCGTGTGGCGCAGTTGTATGCCGACAATCTGCACTATGCCGACGGTACTCCGGTCGAATGCGTCATTGCCGACACGACGATCGGAGGTGTAAGGGAGGCGGCCATGGCTGCCGAGAAATTTGCGGCGATGAATGTCGGAGCCGTTCTTTCGGTGACTCCGTGCTGGTGTTATGGATGTGAAACGATCGATATGGACCCGTTGATGCCCAAGGCCATCTGGGGGTTCAACGGAACGGAGCGCCCCGGAGCCGTCTATTTGGCTTCGGCATTGGCCGGGCACAATCAGAAGGGACTTCCGGCATTCGGTATTTACGGCCGCGACGTGCAGGATCTTACCGATGGGTCGATTCCCGACGATGTGCGTGAGAAACTGCTACGTTTCGGCCGTGCGGCCGTTGCCGTCATGCAGATGAGGGGCAAATCGTATTTGTCGATCGGCTCGGTGTCGATGGGTATTGCCGGATCGACTCCGAATCCCGATTTCTTCCAGGAGTATCTGGGTATGCGTAACGAGTTTGTCGATTGCTCGGAGATCGAGCGCCGTATCGAATTGGGAATCTACGATAAGGACGAGTTCGATCGTGCGATGGACTGGGTGCGCAAGTATTGTATGAGCCGGGAAGGCATGGATTGCAATCCCGAACATTTGCAGTATGCCCGCAGCCAGAAGGATGACATTTGGGCCTACGTGGTCAAGATGACCCTGATTTTCCGGGACCTGATGCAGGGCAATCCGAAACTTGCCGAGATGGGATTCGAAGAGGAGGCCATGGGCCACAATGCCATTGTCGGAGGATTTCAGGGACAGCGGCAGTGGACCGATTTCCGTCCGGACGGCGACTTCTCGGAGGCGATGCTCAACACCTCGTTCGACTGGAACGGGATTCGTGAGGCCATTCCCTTCGCAACGGAGAACGATACGCTGAACGGCGTAACGATGCTCCTGCTGCACCTGCTGACCAACCGTGCGCAGCTGTTTGCCGATGTGCGGACCTACTGGAGCCCGGAGGCCGTGAAGCGGGTTTCCGGCCTTTCGCTTGAGGGTAAGGCCGCCCAGGGAATCATCCACCTGATCAATTCCGGTTCCTGCACGCTCGATGCGACGGGACGGATGTCGGCTGCCGACGGGTCGCCGGTCATGAAACGCCACTGGGAGATAACCGATGCCGATGTCGAGGCCTGTCTGGATGCGGCTACCTGGTATCCTGCAGGGCGCGAGTACATGCGAGGCGGCGGCTTCTCGTCGCAGTTCCTTACCCGGGGCGAGATGCCCGTCACGATGTGTCGGATCAATCTGGTCAAGGGTCTGGGGCCCGTATTGCAGATTGCCGAAGGGTGGGCGGTCGATGTCGATCCCCGGATCTTCGATGTGATCAACAAGCGGACTGACCGTACCTGGCCCACGACCTTCTTTGCTCCCCGTCTGACGGGTAAGGGGGCCTTCACGAGTGTCTATTCCGTGATGAACAACTGGGGCGCCAACCACGGTGCCATCAGCTACGGGCATGTCGGTGCCGACATGATCACGCTCGCCTCCATGTTGCGTATTCCCGTCTGCATGCACAACGTGGATGCGGATTCGGTATTCCGGCCTTCGGCATGGGGTGCCTTCGGCTCCGATCCCGAAGGGGCGGATTATCGTGCCTGCCGGAACTATGGACCGATTTATAAATAACAGAACGAGAATCTTATGTTGTACGGAAAAATGAATCTGGGACTCCTCGTGTCGGCGGCGATCTTTTCGGCGGCCTGCTCCGGGGGGTCAAAAAAGACGGCTATGGGAACTTATGCATATGACCGCGCGTTTTTTGCCGAACGGGGCATCGAAACGCTCGAACTGACCAGCGAAGACGGAGCCTCCCGCGTATTGGTGATCCCGGCCTACCAGGGCCGGGTCATGACCTCCTCGGCTGCCGGGGATACCGGCGACAGTTACGGCTGGATCAATTACAAATTCATCGAGAAGGGAGAACTGAATCCCCAGTTCAATCCGGTCGGGGGCGAGGAACGATTCTGGATCGGTCCTGAGGGTGGTCCGAATTCGTTCTATTTCAAAAAGGGGGATGAGCAGGTTTACGCCAACTGGAAGGTCCCTGCAGCCATCGATACCGATACCTACGACATCCGTTCGCAGAGTGGATCGAGTGTCTGCTTTACCCGGGAATTTGCCCTCAGGTCGGCATCGGACCGGGTCTTCCGGATCGGGGTGGAGCGGACGATCGAGCTGGTGGATCGGGACGGTGCTGAGCAGACCCTCGGGGCGGAGATCCCCGGGGATGTGAAGTTCGTGGCCTACCGGACCAACAACGTGATCACGAACCGGGGAGACGAATCCTGGACGCGCGATTCCGGAATGCCCTCCGTCTGGCTGCTTGGCATGTTCAATCCGACTCCGACAACGACCGTCTTCATCCCCTATAACCGGGATTTTGCCGGGCGGATTGTCAATGACGAATACTTCGGAAAGATTCCGGCCGACCGCCTGATCGTCGAAGAGGGAATGATCTATTTCAAGATCGACGGGTTATGGCGTTCGAAACTTGGCCTTCCGGCCGGGAGCGCACGGGATATCTGCGGAAGCTACGACTCCGAGAAGGGGGTGCTTACGGTTGTGAAGTATGCATTGCCCAACGGGGAGGTCGATTACGTCAATGGCCAGTGGGGACCTCAGGACAACCCGTATGGAGGCGATGTGATCAACGCCTATAACGACGGCCCGACGGATGACGGCACGGTGATGGGCCCGTTCTACGAGATCGAGACCTCCTCGCCCGGAGCCACCCTTGCCCCGGGACAAAGCCTTGCGCACGAGCAGTATACGATGCATTTCCAGGGTGACGAAGCCTCGATCGGGGCCATTGTCCGGGCTATCTTCGGTGTTGATCTGAACCGGATATCGACCATGTTCCGCTAATACCGCATGCTATGAAAAAGGAGTCGATTATTCCGAAGGGAATTGTCTGGCCGTTCACGTTGCTTACGGTTCTCTTCTTTGCCTGGGCCGTTCCCAACAACATGACGGATACGATGTTGGCGGCCTTCAAGCGGATCATGAGCCTCTCGGACTCGAAAACGGCATGGATACAGGTCGTGTGCTATCTGCTCGGCTACGGGTGCTTCGCCATTCCCGGAGCACTGTTCATCAAACGCTATTCTTACAAGGCCGGTGTCATGCTGGGGTTGGGACTTTATGCCCTGGGCTCTTTCCTGTTCTATCCGGCGATGCTGGTTTGCGGATGGAGTATCGGGGTCGGGTTCCTGACCTTCCTGATTGCGATATTTGTCCTGTTTGCCGGACTCTCCATCCTGGAGACCTCGACCAACTCGTACGTCTGCGCCATCGGATCTGAGGCCACGGCGACGCGGCGGCTGAATTTTGCCCAATCGTTCAATCCGTTCGGCGCGATCGCCGGGGTGGTGCTTTCCCAGGTTTTCGTCCTTTCCCAACTCAACTCGATGTCGGCGGCGGAGCGTATGGCTCTGCCTGCCGAGGAGTTGGCGCGCATTCAGGGCGAGGAGCTCAATGCCGTGACGATGACCTATGTGGTTCTGGGTTTGGTGATGGTCTGTATTCTGGCCGCCATCTATCTGACCCGGATGCCGGATCTGAAGGAGGAGAACAAGACGATCGATTTCAAGGGGTCCGTGCGCCGATTGCTGCACAATCGGAACTATGTCTGGGGCGTTGTCGCGCAGTTCTTCTACATGGGAGCCCAGATTGCGACCTGGTCGTTCGTGATCCGTTATGCCATGCATGCGCTGCATTTCGACCGGATTGTTGCCGCTTTGGGTGATGGGGCGACCTCGGCCCAGATCACCGATGCCCTGCGGCATGTCGAACCCGTTGCCGGAGGGTTTTACTCCCTGGCCGAGAGCGTGGGGCTGGATGCCCTGCTTCCCCGGACCGCCGAACAGGCCGGAGCGACCTACTATATCCTGTCTCTGATTCTGTTTGTCTGTGCCCGTTTCGTATGCACGTTCCTGATGAAGTACATCCGGCCCCGAAACCTGCTTGCCGGGGTGGGTGTCATCGCCATAGCCTGTTGCCTGGGAGCGGTCTACGGGACCGGAGCCTGGGGCGTTTATGCCTTGATGGGCATATCCGGATGCATGTCGCTCATGTTTCCCACGATCTATGGAATCGGTATCCGGGGTCTGGGCGAAGACACCAAGCTCGGGGGCTCGGGCATGGTCATGGCCATTGCCGGCGCAGCCGTTTTGACGCAAATTCAGGGAATCGTGTCGGACCAGGCCGGAAGCATCGCTTTGGCCTATTGGGTTCCGGCCGTGGCATTCTCCGTTGTTGTTTTCTACGCACTCGTAATCTGTCGGAAATATGATCCCGAAAAGAACTGAAAACTATGTGGTCGGCGTCGATTTCGGCACCGACTCCTGTCGGGCGCTGCTCGTCGATGCCGCTTCGGGGGATGTGGCGGCCGTTTCCGTAGCCTCCTATCCCCGATGGAAGCAGGGACTGTATTGCGATCCCCTTTCCGACCGCTACAGGCAGCATCCTCTGGACTATGTCGAATCCTTCGAGTCTGCCATGCGGGATCTTTTGGACCGGGTGGGTGCGGATGAGTTCAGAAAGGTCCGGGCCATTTCGTTCGATACGACCGGGAGCACTCCGGTGCTTACCGACCGGACGGGAGTGCCGTTGGCGCTGTGCCCCGGATTTGCAGACGATCCGGATGCGATGTTCATTCTCTGGAAAGACCATACGGCCAAGGCCGAAGCGGAGCAGATCAACGCGCTGGCCCATCGGTGGAACGTCGATTTCACGGCCTATTCCGGAGGAACCTATTCGGCGGAGTGGGCCTGGGCGAAGGTCCTGCATGTGCTGCGGAGCAATCCCCGGGTGAGGAGTGCCGCCTATGCCTGGATCGAACATTCGGACTGGATGGGTGCGTTGCTTACTGGCCAGACGTGTCCCGAGAAGGTGTTGCGGAACCGTTGCGCGGCCGGACACAAGGCCATGTGGCATGAGTCTTGGAACGGGCTGCCCTCCGAATCCTTCCTGGCTGCACTTGACCCGTTGCTGAAGGGGTGGCGCGACCGTTTCCGGGGTGAAACCTTTACGGCCGACCGCCCGGTCGGCGTGATTTCGCCCGAATACGCCGGGCGACTGGGGCTGGCGGAAGGTACGGTGGTGGGTGTAGGCATGATCGATGCTCATGCCGGGGCTGTCGGAGCCTGTATCCATCCCCATGTCCTGACCCGGATCATGGGTACCTCCACCTGCGATATCCTGGTATGTCCTCCCGACGAGTTGTCCCCTGCCCCGGTCCGTGGCATATGTGGGCAGGTGAACGGGTCCGTGGTGCCGGGACTGGTGGGGTTCGAAGCCGGACAATCGGCGTTCGGCGACCTGTATGCCTGGTTCAAGGACCTTTTGCTGTGGCCGGTCTGTGAGCTTTGTCCGGACGAGCTTGGAGTGATTGGCGACCGGGTGATCGAATGTCTGAGCAGGGCGGCCGAGGCTATTCCGGTTGAGGACGCGTCTGTATTGGCTCTTGACTGGATGAACGGCCGGCGTACGCCGGATGCCGATCAGCACCTTCGGGGTGCGATCTGCAATCTGACGATGGGCAGTTCGGCTCCGATGATTTTTCGATCCCTAGTCGAGGCAACGGCGTTCGGTTCCAAGGCGATCGTCGATCGGTTCGTGGAAGAGGGTATCCGGGTCGATGCGATCATTGCAATCGGCGGAATCTCTCAGAAGTCGCCTTTTGTCATGCAGGTCCTGTCCGATGTGCTGAACATGCCGATTGACGTGTCGCGTACCGATCAGGCCTGTGCGCTGGGTGCCGCGATGTTCGCTGCCGTGGCGGCCGGACTGTATCCGGACATCCATGCGGCGCAATGCGCCATGGGCTCCGGAGTCGGCAAGCGGTACGAACCGAATCCCCGCAACCATCGCCTGTATATGGAACGTTGTGAAAAATACCTGAAGTTGGGCAAATGGATCGAATCGGCAAAACTGTGAATGCCCCGAGACGTTTGGTGGCATGGGTCTGTCTGTTTTTGATGCTTGGCCCGATGGGGGCCGCATGTGGACAAAAGTCTCCGGAGGTTGAGCGCAAAGGGTATACCGTCCGTTTCGACTGTCGCGGAGGGGAGCCCGAAATTCCGCCGCGGGTCGTGTACGGGCCGTTCGGGGCTCCGGATGTCTGCCCGACCAAAGAGGGATGCCTTTTTGTCTGTTGGGAGACGGAGGATGGCGAACCCTATCGTTTCGGTTATGCGATCGATGCGGATATCACGCTTTATGCGCGTTGGGCCGAAGCCGTTTCCGTAACGCTCAAGGACAACCGTGATCCCGGGGAGAGCCGAGAAATGCAGGTGGTAAGAGGGGAACGCATGCCGGAACCCGAATGGATTCCCGCCTCTCCGGCCGGATGCACATTCGGCGGATGGCATGTCGATCCGGCCTGCACGGCTCCTTTCGATTTCGATCAGGCCGTAACCGGACCGCTCACTTTGTATGCGTCCTATTCCCGGGATATCTGTCTGATCGACCAGGGGATGGTAGCCCGGGTTACGGGTCGGAGTCTCGAGGAGGAGCGGCACCTGCCGAATCCCAATCAGACGGACGTGCGCTGGGGGCTCGGCGGTACGGATCTGGGTATCATCTGGGAGATCGCTCCCGGGAGATACGGCCTCTTCTTCGGAGATTCGTATGGCCCCGATTTCGTCCCGGTTGCCGGAGGCGGTCCGGGCCCGGCCGGAGACTGGAGATCGAATGTCCTTGCCTATTCCGAAGATTCGTACCTGTCCGACGGGCTGACGTTCAGCGGAATGGCTGCCGATCCGAACAATGCCGGAAGAGCCCGGGAGATCATCCCCCGGGAGAACTACAGGCTCTTCACCTCGATCCCCACTGCGGCCATTGCGTTGGATGGGGTGCAATACGTCCATTACATGTATTGGCAGGTCGGGACCGATTTCGATCCGCTGAACTACTCTTCCATTTATCGATCCTTGGACGACGGTGCAACGTGGGAGAGTTGCCGCGACCGTATTGAATTCGACGAGGACTCGAATTTCGGGATGGTCGGTTATGCAACCCGGGAGGGAGATCCCTACTGTTACATGGTGGGAACGCATATCGGCCGGTCCCGGAGTGTCTACCTAGCCCGGTTCCGGTACGGCGACATCCTGGATCGCTCGGCCTATGAATATTGGAACGGCACGACCCGGCGTTGGGTACAGGGAGATGAACATGAGGCCACGGTCGTTTTGAACGGTACGGTAGGGGAACTTTCGGTCATGTGGCTCGAGAAGTACCAACGATGGATTGTTCTCTATTTCGACCAGGAGAAGTACGCCATTTGTTATCGTTCGGCGGCTCGCATCAACGGGGAGTGGTCGGAGGAGCGGATTCTGGTCTCCGGCGCCGACTATCCTCAGTTGTACGGCTCCTACATCCATCCGGCCTCGGCAGACTCCGACGAGCTGTACTATACGATGTCGGAATGGGTCCCGTACAATGTTTATCTGATGAGGACCTCGATCCGATGTTTAGAGGATTGATTTTCGAAGGGGATCGGACAGACGTCCGGTCCCCTTTGTTTTCGAAGAGAGGCCTGCCGCACGAATTTTCCGAAACTTTTTAATATCTTTGCCGCATCAAGTTGGATGCGATGTTGGGATACTGCCGGAAAACATGCGCTGCGCTGCTGCTGATACTCTTTGCCGGGTATTGGGGCTCCGTCACGCTCTTCCCGCATGCCCACCATGTCGATGGCTTCGTCATCGTCCACTCGCACCCCTTCTCCGGTGCCGCCAACGGCTCCGCACCCCTGAACCATACGCCCGCAGTTCCAGCTCATCGCCCATCTTTCGCTGCTGGTGATGGTCGCTGCCGTGGCCCTCTCGTTCGCGGCGCGGCTGCTTGGCGTGCGCTACGTGTTCCGTATGATGCGTCCGGTCGGATGTCTCCGGCCGGCCATCCGCACCTGCTCGCTGCGGGCGCCTCCCGTGTGCTGAATCGACCCTGCATCCGCAAGGACTGCACATCCCTCCGCCGACCCGGTCCGCGGAAGGGCGACGTTTCAGTCATTCAGTAACACGAACCCAATCCGATGAAAAAACTTTTTCGCGGAGTGCTTTGTGCGCTCCTCCTTGCCGCAATGTTTCCCGTTGCGGCACACGACGGCCATGCCGTTGAATCGTCCGACGAGACCACCTCGGGAAAACATTCCGACGCCAACATCACGGGCCATGTCGTCGATGCCCGCACCGGCGAGCACGTCGCCTATGCCACACTGGCCCTGAAGGGTACCACGATCGGCGCCGCCACCGACGCCACGGGACATTTCTTCCTGAAGAACCTCCCCACGGGCCGCTTCACCCTCGTCGCTTCGGCCGTCGGCTACGCCCCGGCCGAGCGGGAGGTCGAGCTCCGTGCCGACCGCACGATCGAGGTCAATTTCGAACTCCACGAGGCGGCTCTTGCCGTCGATGAGGTGGTTGTATCGGCCAGCCGTACCGAGACCAACAAGCGCTTCTCGCCGACAATTGTCTCGGTCGCCTCGCAGAAGCTCTTCGAGAATACGGCCTCGTGCAACCTCGCCGAGTCGATGAACTTCCAGTCCGGACTGCGTGTCGAGAACAACTGCGGCAACTGCGGAACGACCCAGCTGCGCATCAACGGCCTCGACGGACAGTACTCGCAGGTGCTGCTCGACAGCCGGCCGATCTTCAGTTCGCTGGCCGGCATGTACGGGCTCGAGCTCTTCCCCGCGTCGATGATCGAGCGCGTGGAGGTGATCCGCGGCGGCGGTTCGGCCCTCTTCGGGTCGAGCGCCATCGGCGGCGTGGTGAACATCATCACCCGCGAGCCGCTGCGCAACTCCGTGGCGCTGGGCAACACCACGAACATCCTCGAGGGGGGCTCGGCCGACTTCAACACCTCGCTCAACGGTTCGTTCGTCTCGGACGACTACCGCACGGGTATCTATCTTTTCGGCATGGTGCGCTCGCGCGACTCCTACGACCGCAACGACGACGGTTTCTCGGACATCCCGAAGCTCAACTCCGAGACCGCCGGGTTCCGGGCCTACTACAAGACCTCGGCCTACACGCGGCTGACAGCCGAGTACCACCACATCCACGAGTTCCGGCGCGGCGGAAATGCCTTCAACCAGCCGCCCCACATGGCCGACATCGCCGAGCAGCTGGACCACAAGATCGACGGCGGCGGCCTGAAGTTCGACTGGTTCGCACCCGACGACCGCCACCGCCTGGGCATCTACCTGTCGGCGCAGCACATCGACCGCGACAGCTACTTCGGGACCGAGCAGAACCCGACGGCCTACGGCGGGACCAACGACATGACGGTTGTGGCCGGGGCGCAGTATACCTATGCCTTCGAGCGGCTGCTCTTCCTCCCGTCGGACCTCACGGCCGGCATCGAGTACAACTACAACACGCTGCACGACGAATACCTCGGGTTCGGCCGCGACCTGCGCCAGACGACCCACACCACGGGATTCTTCTTCCAGAACGAGTGGAAGAGCGAGAAGGTCAATTTCCTGATCGGCGGACGCCTGGACAAGCACAACCTGATGCGTCGCGTGGTCTTCTCGCCGCGCGCCAACGTGCGCTACAGTCCGATCCCGCAGGTCGGGCTCCGGCTAAGCTACTCGAGCGGCTTCCGGGCCCCGCAGGCCTATAACGAGGATCTGCACATCGACGCGCTCGACAACAAGATGGTCCTCATCCGGCTCTCGCCCGACCTGCGGCCCGAGTACTCCCACAGCCTGAGCGCCTCGGTCGATCTCTACCGCACCTTCGGCCGCGTGCAGACCAACCTGCTCATCGAGGGATTCTACACGATGCTCGACGACGTCTTCACGCTCGAGAAGGTCGGCGAGGACAGCCAGGGCAACGTCATCAAGGAGCGGCGCAACGCCTCGGGGGCCACCGTTGCCGGCATCGGTGCGGAGTTCAAGGCCGGCATTCCCGGACGTTTCGAACTGCAGGCCGGCTACACCTTCCAGCGCAGCCGCTACGACGAGCCCTTCCGCTGGTCGGACGACGTGGCGCCGCAGCGCCGCATGTTTCGCTCGCCCGACCACTACGGCTACCTGACGGCCGACTGGTACCCGCTGCGCGACCTGACCGCCACGCTGTTCGGTACCTTCACGGGCCGCATGCTCGTACAGCACAATGCCGGGGCCATCGAGCGAGATGCCGAGACGCTGACTCCCGCCTTTTGGGACATGGGCTTCCGTCTGGCCTATTCGTTCCGACTTACGGCCCAGCTGCGCCTCGAACTGAATGCCGGCGTGAAGAATCTTTTCGACAGCTTCCAGCGCGACCTCGATTACGGTCAGGCGAAGGACTCGGCCTACATCTACGGACCTTCGCTGCCGAGGACCTATTTCGTGGGTGTAAAATTCGCGCTTTGAGTATCCCTCCGGAGAGCCGGTGGACCGCTCCCTTTCGGAGCCGGTCTACCGGCTCATGCGGTATTCTGAAGGGGTCTGCCCCGTGTGGGTCTTGAAATATTTGCCGAAGAACGACTGGTTGGGGAAGTTCAGCGAATAGGAGATCTCCTGTATGCTCATCGTCGAGTATTTGAGCAGGTTTTTCGCCTCGAGGATCACGTAGTCGTCGATCCACTCGGAGGCCGTGCGCCCGGTCGTCTGCCGGATGAGCGTCGAGAGATACTTCGGAGTCAGGTTGAGTTGCGAAGCGTAGAACCCTACCGAACGTTCTTGCGTGTAGTGCTGTGTCAGCACGTTCATGAAGCGTTGGAAATACTCCTCCTGCCGGTTGCGCGGGGAGTGGACGTCCTGCTCCGTGTGGGGACATTCCGAGTAGCGGTCGATAATCCGGCTTACCTTGTAGATGAGCATGCGGATCGCCGAGCGCAGGATCTCGATCGAATAGGCATCGTCCCGGTAGAGGTCGCGTTCGTGGGAAATTTCGTCGAACGAGCGCATGATCTCCTGCCACTGTTCGTCATCGAGTTGGAGCAGCGGCTGGCGTTCCAGCCGCAGGAACAGACGAGACAGGAGCTTCAGATCGACGTTGATCCGTCGGATGAACTCCTCCTCGCAGATGACCGCATAGAGTTCGACACCCTCGATCGGATCGACCTGAAGGATCGATCCCGGAAAGTGGATGTAGAGCGTGTGTTCGCTCAGTTGCCGGTGCGTGAGGTTCGAGGTGAGTGTGATCGAACCTTTTGAACAGAATACGAGGGCGAGGGCATTGATGCGGATCGGGTAGCGGAACAGATCGCTGCGGATGTCGCAGTGTGAGTCCACGCGCGATGCGATCAGGCAACCGTCGTAGTACAGGTCTCCGGGGCGCAGCTCGTGGTATTCGAGCAATCTGGATAATGAAAAGCTTTGAATCTCCTTTTCGTTCATTTTTTTTGCTTGTTTGCTCCAAATATAGCCAATGTTGCGCACTCTGTTTCTTCCATAGGTTCAAATTCGAACCTTTTGACGAATCACTCCGACGTCGAGGGCTGTTCCGGTCGGACGCAAAGCGGCAATTTTGCATCCGAAAACACGATGAAGATGAAAAGAGTGACCTTTCTGGCAGTGCTGCTTTTTGCGACAGCCTGCTCCTCGCGGCAGCCGCTGCGGACGGTCGAACCCCTGCGCGTGGGAACGATCGTGGCGGAACCTTCCGATGATGCGGTGTCCGCCGTCTATGTCGGGACCGTGGCGGCCCGACGCTCCGTAGCTTTGAGTTTCCCGCTCGGCGGGACCCTTGCCGCCGTTCATACGGACGAGGGACGCCGGGTTCGCAAGGGCGATCTGCTGGCCGAACTCGATCCCGCGTCGGCCCGCCAGACCTATGAGGCGGCCCGGGCTGTACTCGAGCAGGCGCAGGATGCCTATGCCCGCATGGAGCAGCTCCATGACGCGCAGAGCCTTCCCGAGATCAAGTGGATCGAGATCCGCACCCGCCTGCGGCAGGCCGAGTCGGCTTGCGAACTGGCACGTAAGAATCTTG
Source organism: Alistipes sp. CAG:268 (assembly GCA_000434235.1). Taxonomy (GTDB): domain Bacteria; phylum Bacteroidota; class Bacteroidia; order Bacteroidales; family Rikenellaceae; genus Alistipes; species Alistipes avistercoris. Next base: position 48,534 of record FR891966.1, read on the forward strand.
ATGATTGCCGGCTGTTGGCTCCGTTCGACGGGGTCGTCGGCAAGCGGCCCGGGGAGGTCGGTGAGACCGTGCTGCCCGGTGCGGCCGTGCTGACGCTGCTCGATGCCGCGAACCCGGAGGTGCGCTTTGCCGTTCCCGAGCAGGAGATCGCCCGCATCGGCTCCGGTAGCCGGATCCGTTTCAGCGTGGCGGCACTCGGCGACCGGACCTTCGAGGCCGGGGCCCCCGAGAAGGGGATCGAGGCCGATCCCGTGGCGCATACCTACGACGTGCGTGCTGCGGTCTGCAATCCCGACGGGGAGCTGCTCCCCGGCATGGTCTGCCGGGTCACGGTGACCGCTGCGGAGGCGGCGTCGGAGATCGTGCTCCCGGTGAGTGCCGTGCGGCAGAGCGGCGACGGACAACGGTTCGTCTGGAAGGTTGTCGGCGATTCGGTGGTCCGTACGCCAGTGACGGTCGGTCGCTTCGTTGCGAGCGGCGTGACGGTCGCGAGCGGGGTTGCGGACGGCGACCGGATCGTGACCGAAGGTGTGCAGAAGATCGGTGCGGGCAGTAAAGTCGTCTGGCAATGAGAAGTTCGAACAACATCATCGCATGGGCGATGCGGAACTTCCGTATCACCTTCCTGATCGTCGGGTGCCTGTTCCTGTTCGGAGTCTTCGGACTGATCCATATTCCCAAGCAGGAGTTTCCCGAGTTCACGATCCGTCAGGGTGTCGTCGTGGGGGTCTATCCCGGGGCGACGAGTGAGGAGGTCGAGGAGCAGCTGGCCCGTCCCCTCGAGCAGTTCCTGATGACCTACGAGGAGGTCAAGCGGGCCAAGACCACTTCGACCTCGATGAACGGCATGTGCTACGTCCTGGTCGAACTGGAGGACCACGTCAGCAACAAGGACGAGGTATGGTCGAAGATCAAACACGGCCTGGCCTCGTTCAAGGCGCAGCTCCCGTCGGGGGTCGTGGCCCTGGTGGCCAATGACGACTTCGGCGACACCTCGGCCCTGCTCATCACGCTCGAATCCGACGAGCGCAGCTACCGCGAGCTCAAGGAGTACCTGGACGACCTGAGCGACCGGCTCCGGCGCATCGAGTCCGTGTCGAACATCCGCCCCTACGGCGTGCAGTCCGAGCAGATCTCGATCCATGTCGATCCCGAGCGCCTCGCGGCCTACGGAATCGGCGAGCATACGCTGGTTGCGGCCCTGGCTGCACAGGGGCTGACGCCCACGGGCGGCACGATAGACAACACCTCCACGGTGACTCCCATCCACGTCGCACCAACGTTCGCCAGCGAGCGAGAGATCGCCGACCAGATCATCTGGAGCGATCCGGCGGGGAACGTGCTGCGTGTCGGCGACGTGGCCCGCGTGGTGCGCGAATACGACGATTCGCAGAGTTACATCCGCAACAACGGCCACCGTTGTGTCATGCTCTCGATGGAGATGCGCCCGGGATTCAACATCGTCGAATACGGCCGCGAGGTCGATGAGGTGCTGGCCCGTTTCTCCGACGAGGTACTCCCCGACGACGTGCAGGTGCAGCGCATTGCCGACCAGGCGAAGGTCGTCGGCGACTCCGTGACGTCGTTTCTGCGCGATCTCTTCGTGGCCATGGCGATCATCATCGCCGTCATGATGGTCCTCTTTCCGTGGCGCTCGGCCGTGGTTGCCGCGATCACCATCCCGATCTCGACGTTCATCTCCATCGGGCTGATGTATGCCTGCGGCATTCCGCTCAATACGGTGACGCTTGCGGCGCTGATCGTCGTTCTCGGCATGATCGTCGATAACTCGATCGTGGTGATCGACGGTTACCTCGATTACCTCGGGCGCGGCCATTCGCGGTGGTATGCCGCCATCGAGAGCGCCCGCGAGTTCTTTCCCTCGCTGCTGCTGGCCACGGTCTGCATCTGCATGATCTTCTTCCCGCTGCTCTTCACGCTGACAGGCATGATCGGCGACTTCATCACCTTCTTCCCGTGGACGATCACCATCAACCTCATGGTGTCGCTGCTGCTGGCCGTGCTGGTCATCCCGTTCCTCGAGGTGCTGATCATCCGCAAGGCTCCCGAACACCGTGCCGACCGGCGGTCGCTCACCGACCGGGTGCAGAACGCTTACAACCGGGTGCTGGCCTGGACCTTCCGGCACGGGTGGCTCACCATTTCGCTCGGTCTCCTGTCGGTGGTCGTGTCGCTGCTGCTTGTCCCCGGACTCGACCTGCGGATGATGCCCTTTGCCGACCGCGACCAGTTTGCCGTGGAGATCTACCTGCGTCCCGACGCTCCGCTCGGCCGTACCGGGGCCGTGGCCGATTCGGTCTATTCGCTCCTGCATGCCGACAGCCGGGTGCGCTCCGTCACCTCGTTCGTGGGGTGCTCCTCGCCCCGGTTCCAGATGAGCTACGCTCCCCAGATGGGAGGTCCGAACTACGCGCAGTTCATCGTCAATACGACCTCGATCGAGGATACGGAGGCGATTCTCGACGACTATGCCGATTCGTGGGCCGACCGCTTCCCCGATGCCTACGTGAAGTTCAAGCAGCTCGACTACCAGAATGTCCCGTCGCTCGAGTTCCGTTTCTACGGCGAGGAGATCGACTCGATGCGTGCGGCCGCCGACCAACTGATGGCGCGCATGCGGCAGATGCCCGAACTGCAGTGGGTGCACTCCGATTATGAGGATCCGCGCGTCATCGTCGAGGTGGAGCTTGATCCGGTTGCCGCCTCGCAGCTGGGAATCACGCGGACGACGACGGCCGCCTGCCTGGCGCTCGCTGCCGGCGATGTTCAGGTGGGCAGCCTCTGGGAGGGCGACTATCGCCTGCCCGTGGTGCTCCGCTACGACGAACGCAACGGCCAGCGGCAGCTTGATGACGTGCAGGACACGCAGATCGCCTCGCCCGTGCCTTCGGTGAGTGTTCCCCTGCGCCAGATCGCTCGCGTCACGCCGGCCTGGAGCGAGAGCCGGATCGTCCACCGCAACGGCGTGCGCTGCCTGTCGGTGTCGGCCGACCTCAAGCGCGGGACCAATGCCCTGCAGATGCTTTCGCGCATCGACGACATCCTCCGCAACGAGGTGGTGCTCCCCGAAGGGGTGACGTCCGAGATCGGCGGCGAGTACGAATTCGACATGGAGACCCTGCCTCCGATCTTCAGCGGGCTCGGTATCTCGCTGGTCATCATCTTCTTCTTCGTGCTCATCAACTTCCGCAAGTTCGGCATATCGATCGTCGTGATGCTCTCGATGAGCCTGTGCCTGTTCGGTGCGATGGTGGGACTGTGGCTTTCGGACTTCACGATCGGCCTGACCTCCGTGCTGGGCTTCATCACCCTGCTGGGTATGATCGTCCGCAACGTGATCCTGATGTACCAGCACGCCGAGGAGAAGCGCAAGTACTGCCTCTGGTCGGCGCGCCTGGCCGCCTACGACGCAGGCAAGCGGCGCATGGTCCCGATCTTCCTGACGACGGCCACGACGGCCGTGGGCGTCGTGCCGATGATCCTCGGCGGAAGCACCTTCTGGGCTCCGGTCGGCGTCACGATTTTTGCCGGCGGTATCGGGTCGCTTGTGCTCGTGGTCACGATCCTGCCGGTTCTCTACTCCAAAATCTACAAGTGATGAAGACGCAAAAACAGATTGCATGCCTGTGGCTCTGCGGCGCTCTGCTGGGTATCCTTCCCGCGACCGCCCAGACCCTCAGCCTCGATGAATGCCGTGCCGCGGCCATTGAGCATAACCGCACGCTCGCCTCGTCGCGGCTCGAACTCGAACAGGCCCTCCAGACCCGCCGGGAGGCCTTCACCTCCTATTTCCCGCAGATCGCAGCCTCCGGGGGCGTGTTCCAGGCCCAGCACGGACTCGTGCAGGCCGATTTCGCCCTCTCGCTGCCCCAGATGGGGGCGATCAGCATGCCGCTGTCGCTTGTCAAGCGCGGCGTCATGGGCAGCGTGACGGCCGTGCAGCCCCTGTTTGCGGGATTGAAGATCGTCAATGGCAACAAGCTGGCCCGGCTGGGCGAGGAGGTCGGGCGCCTTCAGTTGCGCAAGACCGAGGCCGAGGTCCGCGAGCAGACCGACGCCTACTTCTGGCAGATCGTCTCGATCCGTGAGAATCTGGCGACGCTTGATGCCGTCGATCGGCAGCTCGGGGAGATCCGCCGCCAGGTGGAACTCTCGGTGCGGGCCGGTATCGTGACCTCGAACGACCTGCTGCGTGTCGAATTGCGGCAACAGGAGGTGGCCTCAAAGCGGCTGACGGCCGAAAACGGGCTCAAGGTGGTGCGGATGCTTCTGGCTCAGCATGTCGGGGCCGACTGGAAGACGTTCGACATCGAGGCCGCCGAATACGGTGAGCCGGGTGATCCGGCGCCGTATTACGTCCCGGTGGAGGAGGCGCTCGACAACCGGGCCGAGTACCTGCTTGCCGAGAAGAACGTCGAGGCGCAGCGCTACCGGACCCGCATGGAGCGCGGCAAGCGGCTCCCGACCGTCGGGATCGGGGCCGGGGATCTCTCGTCGGGATCGGTGCCGGGTATCTCTACTACAATCTGATGGACAAGGATGTGGACGACGGGATGGTCTTCGCCCAGGTGTCGGTTCCCATCTCCGACTGGTGGGGCGGCGCCCATGCCCTGAAGCGGGCGCGCCTCGAGGAGCAGCGGGCCGAGAACGACCGCCTGCAGGCCCGCGAGATGCTGGCCGTGGAGATCGAACGTGCCTGGTGCGAGGTGCAGGAGGCCTATGCTCAGATTGCGCTGGCCCGACGCTCGGTGGCCTCATCCACCGAGAACCTGCGGCAGAACCGGGATTTCTATGCGGCGGGGACCTCCTCGCTGACCGAGTTGCTCGATGCCGAGACGCTCTATGCGCGCAGCCGCGACGAGATGACGTCGGCCTGCGCCGCCTACCGCACCTCGCTGGCCCGCTACATGCGGGTCACGGGGCGCTGACCCGTCGCTACTGGAGCAGCGAATGGGCGGTCAGGAAATCGAAGAAGGCCTGGCGGTATCCCTCCGAAATCGGGATGTACTCCTTGCCGAAGATGATGCGGTTGCGTTCGATCGTGCGGATCTTCGACGGCTGGACGATGTACGAGCGGTGGACGCGGATGAAGCGGTCGGCGGGGAGTTGCTCCTCGAGTGTCTTGAGGCTGGTGAGCGAAAGGACGGGGTGCGGCTCCTCGTCGGTGTGGATCTTCACGTAATCCTTGAGCCCCTCGATGTAGAGGATCCGGTCGAAGTCGATCTGCCGCAGGCGGTACTCGGTCCGGACGAAGATGCTCCTCGGCGCGGCTGCGGGTGCCGGCTGCAGTGCCGTTGCGGCCGCCTGGGCCCGATCCTGCATCTCGAACCATGCGAGAGCCTTTTGGGAGGCGGCCAGGAAATCGGCGTAGCTGATCGGCTTGAGCAGGTAGTCCAGGGCATTGACCCGGAACCCCTCGACGGCATAGCGGTCGAAGGCCGTCGTGAAGATCACGCGGGTAGCCGGCGGCAGCATCCGCGTGAGGTCCATGCCGTTCAGTTCGGGCATCTGGATGTCGCAGTAGAGCAGCTCCACCGGATGTTCGTGCAGCGCTTCGAAGGCTGCCGTCCCGCTTCCGAACGAGCCTTCGAGCTGCAGAAACGGCGTCCGCCGGACGTAGGACTCCATCAGTTCCACGGCCAGCGGTTCGTCGTCGATGACGGCACAGCGCAACTTTCTGTTCATTTTTCCTTAAGTTTGATGCACAGCAGGGCCTGATAGTCGGCCTCGCCCGAGAGTCCGTATTCGAAGGTATGGCGTTCCGGATAGATCATCCGGAGCCGTTTGGCCAGGTTCTGAAGTCCGATTCCCGAGCCGCTGCGGTCCGATTCGGCCTTCGGGAAGTAGCTGTTCTTGATCTTGCAGATCAGCTGGTCGCCGATCTCGTGGATGTCGATGGTGATGTACGACGGCTTTTCGTTGCTCACGCCGTGTTTAAAGGCGTTTTCCACGAGCGAGATGAACAGCAGCGGCGCCACGGGTGTCTGCGACGGCTCGTCGGGCAGCGAGACAAAGAGCCGGACGTGGCGCGGCAGGCGGATGCGCATCAGTTCGATGTAGTCGCGCAGGAAGTCGATCTCGGCGCTCAGGGGCACGGCCGGGTGGCTGCTGTCGTAGAGCACGTAACGAAGCATCCGGCTCAGGTCGTGGACCGCCTGCTGGGCTCGCGAGGTGTCGATCTGTATGAGTGAGTAGATGTTGTTGAGCGTATTGAACAGAAAATGCGGGTTCAACTGGCTCTTGAGATTCTGCAGTTCGGCCTCGGTATGGCTGTGTTCAAGTCGCTGCCTGGCCGTTTCGGCTTTGTACCAGCTTCCCGTCATCCGGATGGCCACGCTTACGGCTACGACAAGCAGGTAGAGGATGGCGTTTCCGGCGAAGAAGCGTACGGCATGCTGCCACGGGAGTTCCGGCCTGTGCATACCGATCAGGTCGGGCGGGGGCAGGATGTAACGGAAGAACAGGTGCAGCAGGGCGATCACGGCGGCGACCAGCAAGAGGTTGCAGCCCAGGAACCGGCCCGGATGGCGCGTGAAGAGATGCCGTTCGATGAGCCGGAAATAGTTCGTGTAGAAGACCACCATGAACGAGAGGGTCACCAGCAGGAAGCGCACGTACTCCGGGCCCTGCATCAGCGGGCGGTTGGGTGCCGTGACGAAGAGCGGGATGCCCAGGATCACGGCCCATGCCGTGATGTGGACCAGATACCCCGTATATTTCGATTGCAGGATGTTCATCTTACCGCAAAGTTACGGAATTGTTGCGACTATTCATAACGGATCGCCTCGATCGGATCGAGCATGGCGGCCTTCTGTGCGGGATACCATCCGAAGAAGACACCCGTGAGGGTGCAGACCGCGAACGAGAGGAAGACGCTCCACGGCTGGATGTAGATCGGGAAGGCGGCGACGTGATTGACGACGAGGGCCGCGCCGATACCCAGCAGCACGCCGATCAGTCCGCCCGTTACGCTGATGAGGATCGACTCGATGAGGAACTGTGCCAGAATGTCGCGCCCCTTGGCGCCGATCGACATGCGCAGTCCGATCTCGCGGGTGCGCTCGGTGACCGACACGTACATGATGTTCATGATGCCGATGCCGCCCACGAGCAGCGAGATGCCCGCCACGGCGGCCAGCAGCACCGTCATCATGTCGGTCGTCGAGGTCATCATCGACGAGAGCTCCTGCTGCGAGCGGATCGAGAAGTCGTCCTCGTCGCTCTCCTTCAGGCGGTGGTTCGTGCGCAGGATCTCCGTGATCTCGTCGATCGCCCGGTTGGTATAGCCTTCGGTCAGCGCCGAACAGACGATCTCCTGCAGGTGGGTGATGGCCAGGATCCGCTTCTGCACCGTGGTGTAGGGGGCGATGATCAGGTCGTCCTGGTCCATGCCCATGCTGTTGTAGCCCTTGCTTTCGAGCAGCCCCACGATGCGGAAGGGAATCGTGCCGAAGCGGATCACCTTCCCGACGGGAGAGTTCCCGTCGGTGAAGAGCTCGTCGGCAACCGTTTGGCCGATGAGACAGACCTTCGCGGCGGTGCGTATGTCCTGTTCGGAGAAGGTGTCTCCTTCGGCCACCTTGTAGCGCCGGATCTCCAGATAGTCGGTGTTCACGCCATAGATCGTCGTCGGGGTGTTGTTGGCCCCGTAGATGGCTTGTCCCGAACTGTTCACCATCGGCGAAACGTGGTTCACGTAGCGCGTTTCGTTGCTGATGTCCTCCAGATCCTGCAGCTTGAGCGACTCCATGTCGTCGGCGTCGAGGCGGACGCCGCCCTGCATGTCACCGCCCGGGCGGATCATGATCATGTTCGATCCCATCTCGCTGATTTCGGCCTGGATGCTCCGTTTCGAACCCTGTCCGATGGCGAGCATCGTGATGACCGACGCCACGCCGATGATGATGCCGAGCATCGTCAGGAATCCGCGCAGCTTGTTGTTGCTCAGTGCCTTGACGGCAATTTTGAAAAGATTCGCGAAGTTCATGGATCAATCGTCGGTTTTGGGCAGCCGGGCAAGTGCCTCGGCTGCGCTCAGAATGTGGTCGTTACGGACGTCGTCCGTGATGCGCCCGTCGCGGAGCGTGATGTTGCGGCTGCTGTAGCGTGCGATCTCCGGATTGTGGGTCACGAAGATGATCGTGCGCCCCGCGGCGTGGAGTTGTTGGAAGAGCACCAGCACCTCGAAACTCGTGCGGGTATCGAGGTTTCCCGTCGCCTCGTCGGCCAGGATCACCGCCGGGTCGTTCACCAGGGCGCGGGCAATGGCCACGCGCTGCATCTGTCCTCCCGACATCTGGTTGCTCTTGTGAAGTAACCTGTCGCCCAGACCGACGGCGCGAAGTGCCTCCACGGCCCGGCGGTAACGTTCCGACGCCGTGCAGGAAGAGTTGTACATGAGCGGCAGTTCGACATTCTCGATCGCCGTGGTCTTGGGCAACAGGTTGTAGTTCTGAAAGACGAATCCGATCTTGCGGTTGCGCAGCGTCGCCCGCTGGTTCTTGTCCATCGTGCGGACGGCCACGCCGTCGAGGTAGTATTCGCCCGAGGTCGGTGTATCGAGGCAGCCGAGCGTGTTCAGCAGGGTTGATTTCCCCGATCCGGAGGTTCCCATGATGGTGACGAACTCTCCTTCGCGGATCGTGAACGAAACGCCGCGCAGGGCGTGTACCGTCTCGTCGCCGACCCGAAAATCCCGCCGGATCTCATCCAGCCTGATGACCTCTTTGTTCATGATTCCTTTGTTTTTTAGTGTGTGGCTGTTCCCGCAGTCCCCTCCGGACTGTCGGTCCGGGGCCTTTGCTGCGGCTATTTCTTTTTCTTGTCGCCTCCCGGGGGCGAGGGCATGAAGGGGCTGCGTTCGGCCGTTGCCGCTGCGGGGGCGGCCGTTGCCGCCGTCAGCTCAGCGACGACCTGCTCGCCGTCCGCAAGTCCGTCGATGATCTCGGTCAGTTCGCCGCTCGCCGCACCCGTTGTGACGTAACGCGGAGTCAGCGTGTCGCCGTTCTTCACCCAGAGCTCGCGCTTGCCCGGTTCCGAACCGCCTTCGGCGGCTACGGTCACACCCAGTTCGGCCAGCAGCCCGGCATCGGGGACGAAGCGGAGTGCCTTGGTCGGCACGGCCAGTGCGTTCTCCTTCTCGAGCGTGTAGATCGTGACATTGGCCGTCAGCCCCGGTTTGAGCTTCAGGTCGGGGTTGTAGGCCGAGATCACCACTTCGTAGGTCACGACGCTCGATTCGGTCGTCGCCTCGAGGCGTACCTGCTGTACGGTGCCCTCGAACGTGTCGTCGGGGTAGGCATCGACCGTGAACTCCACGCGCTGCCCGTCCCGGACTTCGCCGATGTCGGCCTCGTCCACATCGGCCACGACTTGCATCTGCGTCAGGTCCTGCGCGATGGTGAAGAGCGTAGGGGTTTCGAAGCTGGCCGCCACGGTCTGGCCCTCCTCCACGGCCCGGCTGATGACCACGCCGTCGATGGGCGAGGTGATGGTCGCATAGTCCAGATTCCGTTTCACCTTGACGATGGCTGCCTGGGCCTGTTCATAGGCGTTGCGCGACTTTTCGTACAGGTAGAAGGCTTCGTCGTATTCGGCGTCGCTGACCAACTCCTTTTCATGGAGGGTCCGGGTTCGCGCGTAGTTCTTGGTCTGGTATTCATATTCGGTCTTGCAGCTGGCCAGTTCGGCCTCCGACTGCTCCAGTTCGGCCTGGAGCGTCACCTTGTCCATCTCGGCGATCAGCTGTCCGGCGTGCACCACGTCGTTGTAGTCCACGTAGAGCTTGTCGATGATGCCCGACACCTGCGTACCGACATCCACCTCCGTGACCGGCTCCACCGTACCGGTGGCCATGACCGAATTCCGGATCGTGATGCGGCTCGTCGCGGCCGTCTCGAGCGTGATCCCGTCCTGCTTCGGCGTGCGCAGCAGCAGCCACGCCCCGCCGACCACCACCACGGCGGCCACCGCCGTGATAAGCACCTTTTTCCGTTTCATCGTCTATTGCGTTTTTTAATAATTGGCTTCCGTGTCGCGACCCTGATAGATGTTCAGCAGTTCGATGTTCAGCAGGGCCATGTATTTGGCCTGCAGCACCTCCTGACGGGCCGCCGTCAGTTCGTTCTGGGCCGTGAGCACCTCGACGGTGTTTTTCATGCCCACAGCGAACTGCTCGCTCGTGAGTTCGTAACTCTGTTGTGCGTAGCGCTCCTTCTCGGCAGCGGCGACATACTGCGACTGTGCCGATACGGCATCGAGATAGGCCCCCTCGACCTCCTCGAGCAGCGTCTTCTTCAGATCGAGCCACGTGAGGCGGCTGTTCTCGGCGGCCAGCCGGGCCTTGTTCACCGCCGTGCGGTTCTTGCGGTTCGAGAAGATCGGGATGCTCAGCGTCAGCCCCACGTTCTCGTTGAAGCGGTTCCAGATCTGCGAGCCGCTTTCGTAGCTGCCTCCCGACATGTGGCCGGTTCCGATCCCGGCCGTGAGCGAGAGCGACGGCAGGAATCCCGACTTCGCCTCGCGGATCTCCAGCTCGGCCGCCTCGACCGAAAGTTCGCCGCGTGCGATCTCCGGCATGGCCCCGAGTGCCGTCTCGTAGATCTCGGTCTTCTCCGGAAGCTGTGCGAGGAACTCCTGCTCCCCGACCGTAGGGGCCACCAGCTCGATCCGGTCCGTGATGTCGAGCTCGAGCAACTGCTTGAGCCGGAGCTTGTAGTTGTCGAGCGACGTGAGGGCAACGACGACCTGGTAGCGGTCGCTTGCATACTGGCTCTCGAACTGGGCGAAATCGACCTTGCTGATCGACCCGGCATGCCACATCTGCTCGGCGCGGTCGCGCTGGGCCTTCGATGCTTCGGCCGTACTGCGGTTCACCGTGACCGACTCCATGGCATAGAGGCACTGCATGTAGGCTTCGACGATCGCGATGCGGATGTCGTTGGCGGTCTCCTCGACCGAGAGTTCGTCGATGCGGTTCTGCACCTCCTGCCGCTTGACCGCCGTGCGGAGTTTTCCGCCGTTGTAGAGTGTCATGCCGGCCTCGATGCCGTAGGTGCCCGTGTAGCTGTTGCGGTCGGTGGCCTGGGACGAAGGGTAGTTCGTGTATCCCTGTGAGGTCGATGCGGTCAGCGAGGGGAAGAGTGCCGCACGGGCCTCCTTCGTGTCTTCGACTCCCGAGAGCATCTCGTTGCGGCTCTGTCGCAGCTCGATGTTGTTTTCCAATGCATGGTCGAGGCATTCGCGGAGTGTCCAGACCTTCGTGGTATCCTGCGCTGCGGCCATCTGCCAGCCCAGCAGGGCGATGAATCCGATGAGCAGTTTGCGTTTCATTTCGTTCGGTTTTGACGCAAAGCTACCCACTCCCGCGTGCACGTCCAATTGAAATAGACCAGCGGGGCGATTGTATCGACGAACGGGGTGATTTTCCGGATCGGATTTCGGGCGGACTGCCGGTTCTCTGCCGTTGCGGCCCGCAGCAGTTGCAGTGCCCGGAGGGAGTCAGGATGAAAAAATGCGGGTCGGCCAACAGCCGGTCCGCATCCTCGTTTCTGTTGTGGAGAGAGGTTACGGCTGGCTTGGCCACACTGATTCTGGCTGTCAAGAAACGCTATGGATTTATCATATTTTCCGTATTTTTATAAATGCGACCTCGGCCTTGATCTCGGACGGCAATAGACTTTTTTTCAAAAAAATCGCATTTGTCGTATAGTTTTTCGGGCTGTTGTCTGTCTAATAGGTAAACGAAGTGAAGATGAACACAAAAGAACAACGATTCTCCAAACTGGTCAAGGAGCATGAACAGACCATATACGCTGTCTGCTATATGTTTTCCCGTGATGCCGATGATGTGGACGATCTGCATCAGGAGATTCTTCTGCGGCTATGGCAGGGATACGACGGGTTTGAGGGTCGTAGCGATATCAAAACATGGATCTACCGCGTGGCGCTGAACTACTGTATCAACTTCAGCAACAAGCGTAAACGCGAGAAGACAAAACATACGGAAACGAGGAAGCCGGAATCCTCTGACAGCGACCTCGAAAAACGAATGCAGATCAAACAGCTCTATCAGCGAATCAATAAGTTGGGACTTGTCGATCGAAGCGTCATCTTGTTGTGGCTCGAAGGCCTGAGCTATGAGGAGATAGGCGCAATCCTAGGTATCTCGGTCAAGAATGTCTCCTTCAAGTTGGTGCGCATCAAGGAGCGACTCAAAAAAGACTAACGCCTAAAAAGAAAAAGTATGAATATGGAACGCAACCCAGGACAAGAACTTGAAGCACTGAGAGCCGATTACAACGCACTCAAAGCACAGATGAAGCAACAGGAGCGTTTGAACGAACGTTTTTTCAAAGCAGCACGTCTTCGTCCGGCGCAAGCCGTGAGCAAGGGGATTCGGAATCGCATGATACTCGATGTATTGACCTTGCCCATAATTTGGATTATCTGTATCACTACCCACTGGCCGCTACTGTTCGGTGTGTTGGTATCACTGTGGACGTTGATCGATCTCGTTGCCACAATCTGGATCAACCGCAAATTGGGCATGGACCATCTGCTTGATGGCGATACGCGTACAGTCACTTATGCTATAACCTCCTATCGTCGCTTTTACCGCCGTGCCTTGGCCGTCAGTATCATTCCCTGCATTGCGATGATCTCATATATCTTCATCGAGCTTCTCGCCCGCATCGATAACTCGGCCAACCGCAACCTAATCATCGCAATCGGTATTGCATACACACTCATTGCGGTCATTATTACATTGTGGCAATATCGTCGCCACGCTAAAGCCTGCGATGATCTGCTCAACGAGTTCGAAGAGTAGCGCACATCGTGCAGAACCGGGTGGAACAAAATAAACTCTTTCCCAGAGAAACTGTAGTTTACCGGCAGCCGTGTGGTATGTAGCCCTTGAAAAAGATCTTTTGCAAAAAAACAGCATACTGCAGAGTCTTATCTGTGAGGTTCTGCAGCATGCTGTCTTTGTCGGTAGTTTGTTTCCGCTACCATCGACTTGGTTTATTCCATCATCCTAGCAATGCTTTCGGTCGGACTGTACTGTCGTCTATCAATATAGACCAGGAAAGAGGGGTGATGAATGGACAAACAGCTATACGGTTAGACGTGTGACCAAAACAAAATAAGGATGTTACTCATCGTAACATCCTTACCATCTGGCGGAGAGAAGGGGATTCGAACCCCTGAAACCCTTTTGGGGTTTACTCGCTTTCCAGGCGGGCCAGTTCAACCACTCCTGCATCTCTCCCGATTGCGGAGACAAAAGTAATAATTATTTTCTTAAGTTGCCGCATGTCGTTGGTGAAAAGTGCGCTTTTTTGTCCCTGCGGCGTGTGTAAATCCCCCAAGTTTCGTATCTTTGGACAATAACCCGAATAACCGGACGCAAGCCATGAAGAAAATCCTGCTTTCGGCGGTGCTCGCTTCGGCAGCACTCGCCGTGTCGGCCCAGGAGCTGACGGAAAACGACCTGAACGAGATCCGCCGTTCGTTTGTCAGGGACCCGCAGACCATCGCGCTGCAGAACATCCTCACCAACGAGGCGAACCTCAAGAAGCTGGCCCTGAACCGCGCACTGCAGGGCCGTACGGACCACTATTTCAAATACCGCGTAGCGGTGAAGGGCATCACCGACCAGAAACAGTCGGGGCGTTGCTGGATGTTCACCTCGATGAATGTGCTGCGACCCGCGGTGATCGAACGTCTCGGTGTGGCCGATTTCGACTTCTCGCACAACTTCTGCTATTTCTGGGACCTCTTCGAGAAGAGCAACCTTTTTCTGGAGAATGTCCTTGCGACGGCCGACCGGCCGATGACCGACCGCGACGTGGAGTTCTTCTTCAAGTCGCCTGTGGATGACGGCGGTGTGTGGAACCTCTTCTACAACGTGGCCGGGAAGTACGGCGTGGTTCCCCGCGAGGTCATGCCCGAGACGGCCCATTCGAACAACACGTCGCAGATGCGCACGGTGCTCAAGGAACTGTTGCGCCGCGGCGGCTGCGAGCTGCGTGATTTGGCGGCCCGGGGAGTCGGAGCCGACCGGCTGGCCGAGGCCAAGCGCGGGATTCTGAAGGAGGTCTACCGCGTGCTGGCGCTCTGCCTCGGCGAACCGCCGACGGAGTTCGAGTGGCGTTATGAGACCACCTCGGGCGAGGTCCGTACGCTGCGTACCACGCCGCTCGAGTTCTACCGCAGCTGCATCCCGGACGATTACGATCCCCGCTCCTATGTGATGATCATGAACGACCCGACGCGCGAGTACTACAAGGTCTACGAGATCAGCAACTACCGCAATACGGTCGAGGGTATCAACTGGGTCTATCTCAACCTGCCGAACGACGTGATCAAACGGGCGGCCATCGCCTCGATCAAGGCCGGTGAGGCGATGTATGCTTCGTGCGACGTCAAGCAGTATGATTCGGCTTCGGGGGTCTGCGATCCCGGGATGTTCGACTACGCTTCGCTCTTCGGCGTACGCCTCGACATGGACAAGAAGGCCCGGATTCTGACGCGGCAGAGCGGTTCGGCACGTGCCATGGCCCTCAGCGCCCGGTTCGGCACATGCCATGGCCCTCATCGCCGTAGATACCGACGAGAACGACGTACCGCTCAAGTGGCAGTTCGAGAACAGTTGGGGCCCCGATGCTGGCCACAAGGGATACATGACCTTCACCGATGCGTGGTTCGACGAGTACATGTTCCGGATCGTGATCAACCGCCGCTATTTGGACGAGCGTTCCCGGAAGGCAGCCGACAGCCGTCCGGAACAGCTTCCGGCCTGGGATTACATGTTCTGATTCCGATTTTGACATCCGAAGCGGGCCGGCAGGAAGTGCCGGTCCGCTTTTGTTTGGATGCCGGTCGGGCAGGGTGGGGTGGATTCGCTGCCGTTTTGCGATCCGTATCTCCTCCAGAACGACGCGATATTGACTTATTGCCAGTTGCCCGGTCAGAGGTTGTTGGTCGGACCGTTCAGGACCGACCGGGGGATGCCGTATGTCTGGAACTCCATGCGGCGGCGTGCTGTGCGGCCTGTCGTCTCCGCCCAAGACGGAAAGAGGGCAGACCGTCGTCGGGTCTGCCCTCTTCGTTGTTCCGCTCCTCCGCGATTAGAGGAAGCGTCCGAAGTCGGCCGGAGTTGCCTCGGACCGGACTACCGGAGCATTCCGAACCTCGTCCGGAATGGTGGTCTTCGTGTAGACGCTCACCTCGGCGGTCGAGGTTTCGCTGGTGGTCGTCAGTTTGTCGCCGTTCACCTCGTAGGTGTAGTTCGACCCCCAGTTTACACCGTCGTTGTAACGGCCCGTGAGCAGGTTCTCCGTTGCGCTGTAGTTACCGGTGAAGCAGACGAATGCCGACGTCTGGTACTTCTGGAAGAGGTTGAACGTTCCGTCCGATTTCAGCTCCATGTAGATATCGAAATCGGTCGGCGTCTCTCCGTTCCAGGTGGTCAGGTGCCATTCGCCCACAACGCTCGGGGCGACCGTCGGACCGTCGTCTTCCGAGCATCCGACAAAGAATACGAGCAGCGTGGCTGCGAGCAGGTGATAAATATACTTTTTCATTGATCGTTTATGCGCTATAGTTTGTTATAACCAACCGCCATTCTCGGCGCCCGTTTCGCGGGCGATGATGGCGAACTCCTTGGAAATCTCGATACCTCCCATGATCGTCTCCGAACCCGGGCGCGTGCCGCCACCGACGGCGCTCACCTTGATGCGGGCGACTCCCGGCTTCGTGCACTTGATCATCAGCTGGCCGTTGTACATCTTCGGAGCCGAGGTGATCCCGAGCTTGTCCATGTCCTCTTTCGACATTTCGACATCCAGATAGGTCAGGTCCTGGGCCGAGCCGCCAAAGTGCTTGGTCAGGGTGATGAGCTCGAGTTTGTTGGTCGAAACCTTCAGGCACGGCGTACCCTCGATCTGCATGAGCAGCTGGTAGGCGTCCGTGAGACCCGTACCCATCTTGCCGCGGTAGTCCTCCAGGGTGATCTTGGCTCCCGTGGACTTGGTACCCTCGAAACGCGAGTCGATCTCGTTTACAGCCGTCAGGAGCATCGAAATGAACTCGTCACGCGTGTAGTGCTTTCCCTTGCTCAAGGCGTAGGAGAGACCCAGCGCCGCAACACCCGACATGTGGGGGCAGGCCATCGACGTTCCCTGCATGTAGCCATAGTCCGAACCGGTCAGTTCCGAGCAGGTCGTGGAAAGTACGCCGGCGCGTTCGCCGCCCGAGAAGCCGACGATCTCACCGCCGGGAGCTGCAATGTTGCAACCCTGACCGTAGCAGGTGTAGTAGGCCGGCAGGCAGTCGGGGCCGATCGACGTTACCGAGATGCACTTGCTGTAGCCGCCCGGGAAGTTCGAGATATTCTTCGACTCGTTTCCGGCCGAGTAGATGGCCAGACCGCCGTCCATGGCTGCACAGTTGTTCTGTGCCATGAAGTAGCGAAGTGCCTCGATCTCCAGCGGCGAGTTCTCTTCGTATTGACGGTCGGAGGTGAAGTTGGCCGAAGTACCGTACGAGCACTGGAGAATCGATGCTCCGTGGTCGGCTGCATACTTGATGGCCCGGCTGATAATCTCGTCCGACGGGTTGGACACACCCGAGAATACCTGGCACGACATCAGGCGTACGCCGTCGCCGTTGCCCGTACCGCCGGCCACGCCGGCTACGCCGATACCGTTGTTGTTCACGGCGGCGACGGTTCCGGCCACGTGTGTACCATGGCTCGAGTCGCCGTCTATCTGACCGTTGGGCAGTTTCTCCAGCTTGTCCCACGTAATCGGGCCATCATCGGCAAAGTTGTAGCCGTGGATGTCCTGATAACCGTACTCCTCGCTGGGCTCGGGGTTGGTCCACATGTTGGCCGCCAGGTCGGGGTGCGTGTACTTCACACCCTCGTCCACGATAGCCACGATGACCTGATTGTTGCCGCCCGTGAGTTTCCATGCATCGGCCACATTGATATCGGCTCCTGCAACGGCTTCGGTTGCGATGGCCTGGTCGGCATTGTTGATGTAGTGCCACTGCCAGAAGAGGTTCGGGTCGTTGAAGTCCGACGTCACCATACCACGGGTCTGACCGTGGGGGGCATCCTGGAACGGATAGACCTTGCCGTCATATGTTTTCTTGCGCTCCAGACTGAACTGGATCTTCGAAATCTCGGCTACTCCGGCCAGCATGCGTGCGGCTTCGTCGAGATCCTGCTCCTTGTCGAACTCGAGGATATACCACTTGTGGAGCCCTGCCTCACGGGTGCGCGCCTCCTTCTTGCCTACGGGGAAAACGCGTTCGATCGAGGTAACGTGGATGGCTGCGAGAATCTCGTCCAGCGATTCGATACCCGAGCGGGTCATTGCCGAGCGGGTTGCCGCATAGCGGCTTGCGGCCTGCTCGAGTGCGGGGATCGCCTCGTCGTTGAATTTTGCAATCAGCTTGCCTTTGAATGCGTTTTCGGAGCTGTTGCATATTTTGGCCTCGGCAATCGTTGCGGCCTGGTCCACTGCATCGGGCGACTCCTGGAACGGGTCGGAGGTGCAGGCTGCAAGCATCAAGGTTGCGAGAATCAGAAATTTCTTGGTGTTCTGCATATTTGTTTTCATTGTATGGTCGGCATATCTTTTTCGGAGGAAGGGGAGAGATCGGCTTTATGCCGAAACGCCGGTCTCTCCCTCCGTTTTTTTGCTTGCGTCCGTTACTTGGCGCGAACCGCCGTCTTGACCAGACCGTTGTCCGCAGCTGCAGTCTGGGCGATACCCCGGACTACGGAGGTCTTCACCTCGGCCTTCTTCAGCGACGGTGCCGAAGCCGGCATCGGATCCGAAGCGAGGTTTACGGGCAGGGCCGGCAGAATCGTCTCGAGGTGGCCCGGAGTTCCGCTGAACTGCGGCAGTTCAACGAAGTTGCCCGGCTTGAAGCCTTCGAGCAGCGACCGCCGGATCTCGGCCACGCGCTGTACGGCAGCTCCCGGGATGCCTCCCATATCCTTACTCTCGTCCACAAGCATCATGTCATACATCAGCGAAACAATGGTGCTCGTCGTACCCGTGAAGAAGAAGGTGAAATTGATTCCCTGCTGCTGTTGGAAGATCGGTGACGGAACGCAGTAGAGGTATCCGTCTGCAACGGCGCCCATAAACATGCACTGTCCGAAATAAACACCGGCAAGGTCATCGGGAGCAAATCCCAGAACCGTCTCTTTGTTGTTGTAGATACCTGTGGTCAGTGTTTGGTCTGTCATCAGTTCCAGAGCTCCAACATAGCCTTTGTAGTAGTTCTGGTTGGGCATGTAAATGCCGACAAGCTCACCGCCCGACTCGAACTTAATACCCGAGAGGCCCGTGATGCCTACGGCCTTCATGCCCAGTCCTGCCGAGGCTTCTTCATGCTCGCGCATCGTCACCTGTCCGATCTTGTGGCGGACGAGGTTCTGCTGCTGCGAGGCATCGATGGCGTAGTAGTTCCACTTCGTGGAGATCAGCTCCTCGAAGGTCGGCTGCTCGTCTTCGGACAGGAAGTCGGCATATGTGAAGGTTTCCAGACCCGGGTTGAACGTACCCGTCGTGCGGTAGGTCTCTTCCAGAATTTTGGTGATGTATCCGTTGTTGGCGCGCAGCAGCAGGGTGTACTCACTGTTGCCGTTCAGACCCGTGAGCATGAAGCTCAGACCTCCGTTGTTGAGCGACTCGATCTGTTCGCTGGTGAAGGCCTTGCCCAGCGAATTGAGCAGTTCGTTCTTGTCCACGTCCTTGATCTTGTCGGAGCGGAACAGTCCATAGGTCACCGATTCGATCTCTTCGCCGTAGGCGTAGAACTTGGCCGAATTGTCCGGCGTGATGCCCTGGCCGGCAAACTCGTTCGTAGCCTCGAGCCCCATGGTGAGGATCACCGGCTTCTCGTCTCCCTTGGCGATGAAGCCGAACGAGACGAAGGCATAGGTGCGCATCGTACCCTCCTCGTCATAGACACATCCTACAAGCGTGTATTTGCCCGTCTTCAGATTCTCGATGCGGATGGTGCTCGATTCGGTGATCTCCCCGTCGAACGTATCCGGATTCTCCTTGTTGGCATCCATGTCCTGAGCCTTCAGGTTGGCCTGGCCATCGTCCATGGCTCCCTCGAAGATCGCATACTTCATCGTACGGACGTCGGCTGCCATCGTGGCGCTGACTTCAACTATGCCGTCGGCCGGTTCGCTCTTCGAAAGCGTTACCGTGTAGTCGGGAACCACGACACCCGGCAGCAGGATGCGGAGCATGCCCGCACGGTTGCCGTAGTAGAATGCGCCGGATGCGCTCGAGAACTCGAGCATGACGCTCTGTACGGGGAAGGTGATGACGCCGTCTACCAGCGTGCCATACTGGCCGGTGGACTCATCCATCGAGAAGTTCTCGGCCACGTTCGATGCGATGCGGATTTCGCCGTCGGACGAGTTGAGCGTCAGACCGGTAGACTGGTAGGGAATGTAGACCTTCTGGGGATCGCGTGCATCGACGATCGTATAGACGTCGCGACCTTCGAAGGCTACCGATGCGCCGCCGGCCAGTGCCGTAATCAGATCCTTGCCGTATACCTTCATGCGGTAGTAGCCCGGAATGTCCGTACGCTGGTAGATCTCCATTTCGATTTCCGGATAGGGGTTGAAGCCGGAGGTGTTGAGCGAGTAGAGGTTGCTGATGACCTCATCGCGCCATTTGCCCTTGGTGGCCGTGCCGTCTTCGCTTTTCACCAGTTCCCATCCGGCGCGGATCACCGAGAACGAGAGTCCGGTGTCCTTCGGACCGTAGAGCGAGATGTAGTGCGGATCCTCGATGCGGATGTCGCACGTGTAGGTCGTACCCTCGGCAGCCTTGTCGAACGTCACCTTGAACTCGGTTTCCGATTCTCCGGGACCGAACACGATCGGATCGATTTCAAAAATGCCCTCCTCGCTCGTCGTGATGACGACGGGGACCGTGATGGCCTCGGTGAGCTTCGTACGGCGCACCTTGTAGGTGACTTCCGCCTTTTCCGAGGGATCGACCTCGACCTCCGTCGGGGAGGTCTGGGTCGGGAAATAGACGCCGTAGTTGTCCGGGTCCTCTTCGGATCCGGGCGTGTAGGTCGGGTCGTCCGAGCATCCGGCGAGTGCAAAGGTCGCCAGCAATGCCCAAATGATATATTTGAATGTCTTCACAGTAATCTGTTTTAGATGTTATTTAATCGATGTTCCGGTCCATTATCCCTTCCACGGCTCGATGAGGCCCGACGGATCGGGATTGTTCTGGGTGGCGATGATCGGGTTGTTCTGCGTTTCGCCGCGCGTGATGACGATGTTCCAGTAGGGAGCGCGTCCATCGACGTTCAGACGATACGAAGCCGGTGCGTTGGTACCTACATAACCGCGCTTGCTCGACATGTTCAGACGCTTCATGTCGTACATGACGATACCCTCGCCCCAGAACTCGATGCGCTTCTGAAGCATGAGCTCATTGACGAAGCTCTCGAGCGTCGAGGACTTGGCCGTGCAGTCGTATACGGCGCCGTTCATCATGCGGTAGTTGGTCATGAACTCGTTGAGCAGTTTGATGCCTCCCGGCAGGTCTCCGCCCTGTGCCGTAGCCTCGGCCTCGATGAAGTACATCTCCTCGACGCGCATGCAGCAGTGGTCAGCGGCTCCGCCCACCTTGTAGTCCTTGTAGTTACCCTGAGCCGGGCGGAACTTGATGTTGGCGTAGTCGGCAAGGCCCTGAGCGAAATAGGTCTCGCTGTCCTCGCGGCAGCTCTTGTAGGCATACGAGCTGCGGTCCGGATCCAGCCACGAGTGGCGGCGGAAGTCGCGCGTGTCGATGCTGTTGTAGAGGTTGCGGTTGATGCCGCGGCCTGCGTGATAGGGAGCCCAGTCGTTCTCGCAGCTCATGTGCACCGTGTAGCAGAAGAGGTTCGAAACGCTCTCGCTCGGGAGGGCCAGAGCCCAGATCCAGGCGTTGTTCGAGTTGGCGTTGTTGAAACCGTTGGTCGGGTCCTCCCACTGCTCCTGCGTCAGCGGCGTGCAGGCGCTTGCGGTGATGGCCTTGCGGGCATATTCGGCAGCCTTCTTGTAGGCTTCAGCATCGTTCTTTGCCGTACCGCGCTCCAGGTAGGCACGGGCCTTCATACCGTAGATGAGCGGCAGGCTGATGGTGTACTTGTCCGAAGGCGTGAAGGTCGAGAGCAACTCCTCGGCCGTGTCAAGGTCGGGGAAGATGATCGTGTCGTAGATGTCGTCCACCTTGGCGCGGGGGTTGTTCTTGGCCTCTGCTTCGGTTGTCGAGGGCAGGACGATGGGCACGCCGAGTCCCAGCAGGTTGTCTGCCTTGGTTACCGTATTCTCCTTGAACTCGTACAGGCGTACCAGATCGAAGTAGAACATGGCCCGGTAGGCGTAGGCAAAGCCCAGGTAGGAACGCTCCGTGGCATCGAGAGCTGAGAGATCCGATGCGTCGATCAGGTTGATCACGTTGTTGGCCATCATGATCCACGTATAGTAGTTGTCCCAGGTGAGGGCTCCTACGGCGTAATCTGCACCGAGTGCGTCGTTCGTGCCCCACTGTCCGAACCAGTCGTAGCCGATGTTGCCCGTTACGACCAGGTCACCGGTCATCGATTCCGTAGCGATGTGGATAGCCGGGAGCGAGAAGTCCCAGGCAGCGCCCTGCTGTGCATAGCCCGTCGAACCGGCCTGTACGAGGGCGGCCGGGATACCGCGGACCTGCGTCTCGAGGGTCACCTGATCCTCCGTAGCTACATCCGTGGGTGTGGCTTCTTTGATGCAGCTGTTGAGCAGTAAGGTCATTGCAACTGCCGCAGCCGATATTTTCAATATGTTTTTCATTGCGTAATTTCCGGTTTAAGCGTTAGAACTGAATGTTGATGCCGCCCGAAATCGTACGAACCGGCGAATAGGTTGCCTGAGACGTAGCTCCCGAATAGGAGTAGCGGGGATCGAATCCTTGACGCTTGGACCAATAGTAGACGTTCTCGCAGGCGAGGTAGATACGCACCCGATCGACACCGAACTTCTGGGTGATCTTCGAGGGCAGCGTATATCCGAAGTTGATGTTCTGCAGGTTGAGGTAGCTGGCGTCCATCAGGAAACGATCCGACTGGGCGTTCTGGTTTTGGTCCTCGTACTGCAGACGCGGAATGTTCGACGTCGAGTTCTCGGGGGTCCAGGCGTTCAGGATGTCCTTGTGCCAGTTCATACCCGTCGATTTGTTGGCGGGCGAGTACATGGCAGCCGCATATCCCGAGTCATAGGCCAGACCGCCGATCTGGTAGGTGAATGCCACGCTCAGGTCGAAGCCGTAGAAGTTCAGCGAGGTGCCGAAACCGCCGTAGAGATCCGGAATAGGATCGCCGCAGAGGTAGTCGGTAGCCTTGGCGAACTCGGTGGTCGTCACACGGCGCCCCGTGAGGTTGCCCTCCGAGTCGGTCTCGTCCATGTACCACATCGACTTACCCTCGTCCGAAACACCTGCATATTTTTTCATGTAGAAGGTGTACATCGGCAGGCCCTCGCCGTAGAAGGTCGTGCCGCTGACGTAACCCTCGTATCCCTCGACCACCTTGTTGCGGCGCTCGGCCGGGAGCATCGTGATGCGGTTGCGCAGGTGGGTCATGTTGAGGTTGATGTCCCACTGCAGCTTTTCGCGGCGGATCGGGGTGTAGTTGAGTTCGATTTCAATACCGCTGTTGTGCATGTCACCCACGTTGGCGTAGTACGACGAGTAACCCATCGAGGGCGGTACGGGGAACGAGAGCAGCATGTCGGTGGTTTTGCGGAGGAAGTACTCGACACCACCGGAGATCATGCCCTGCAGCAGGCTGAACTCGATACCGGCGTTGAAGTTGGTGTTGGTCTCCCAGGTGATGTCCTCGGCACCCTTGGCGTTGAATACCGTCGAAACCTCGCCGTTGGCGTTCTCGATCGTGTAGGTGTCCGTGTAGCGGAAGTTACCGATGTTGTCGTTACCCTGCGAACCGATCGAGGCCTTCAGCTTCAGGTTGTCGAGCCAGCTCTGGGTGTTGGCCATGAAGTCCTCGCGCGTGATGATCCATGCGCCGCCGAGCGACCAGAAGTTACCCCAGCGGTGGTCGGGATGGAAGCGCGACGAGGCGTCGCGGCGGAACGATGCCGAGAAGAAGTATTTGCTTGCGTAGTCGTACATCACGCGGGCGAAGTAACCCTCGTTGTTGTACTCCGTGCGATAGGACGATGCGCTCTGCTTGTCGATGATGGCACCTGCCAGCTCATCGTTGTCCTCGGTGAGCATGTGGCTCTTGCTGGCCGAGAGCGCATAGGTGTTGGCATTGTAGTATTCGTGACCGACCATCACATTGACGTTGTGCTGGCCAATCTGCTTCGTGTAGTTCAGAATCTGCTGCGTGTTGAACTCCAGCTGGCGCGAGTGGCCTTTCGAGAGCAGACCTTCCTCGCTGGCGAACTGTCCGAAGTAGGGGTTCTTGATCACCGTCGAGCGGGTTTCATCGAGCGTGACACCCGCATTGAACGTGAACTTGAAGTCCTTCAGGAACGAGATGTCGAAGAAGGCCG
>FR891967.1:0-20225 GCA_000434235.1 Alistipes sp. CAG:268
GATTTTACCAATCCCCGGAAGCCCGTCCCGTCAGAGGAAGAGCACGGCCAGCGTCGCTACGGCAAAGCCGCCGCAGAAGCCGGCCAGCACCTGCGGAGCGTTGTGGCACCCCAGATAGAGCCGCGCGGAGGCCAATGCCCCGGCTGCGAGGACCGCCACTACCAGCGGAAACACCATGTTGCCCACCCCGGCGACATTCATCACCACCAGCAGCGCCACGACAGCCCCCATGCCGGTCAGGTGGAGGCTGATCTTCCAGCGCAACGACACCACGAAGCACAACAGCTCGCAGCAGGCCGCCGCAACCATAAATTTGCGCAGGAAGATCGCCGAGGGGATCTTCGACAGGGTCAGTGCACACAGCACGTAGCAGACAGCCCCGATGAGCAGCGGCAGAAGCCGCTCCCGGCGGTCGTCCACCCGGTAGCTGGAGAGACGCCCCAGCGAATGCAGCACCCCGAGCGACAGCACGGGGATGAGGATCGCATAAAGCGCAACGACCCACAGCAGGTAGAACTTTACATTGGCGGGATAGAGCGCAAAGGTGGTCATCGTCAGCAGTACCCCCATCAGGTAGACGGGCTGCAGAAACGGATGCAGCACCCACGAAAGCCCGTGTGCCAGTTTTCCGTATTTCAAGGTCTCTTCCATAACGTTTTCGAATCTTCTCTGCCCGGTCCGACGCACCTCCAGGCGGGCAGCCACCCGCTCCGAAGCGATGCCGCCGGACTGTCGGTACCGTCACGCCCCGACTGCCGGGAGGCGCGGGACACCCCGGGCCCTAAATCTGTTTGCGCAACCGCGCCACGGGGATTCCCAGCATCTCGCGGTACTTGGCCACCGTACGGCGGGCGATGTGGTATCCCTTCGTATTGAGTATGTCCATCAGCGTCTCGTCGGTCAGCGGCTTGCGCTTGTCCTCCTCGTCGATGCACTGCTGGAGGATGTTCTTGATCTCGTAGCTCGACACCTCCTCGCCCGAATCGGTCTGCATGGCCTCCGAGAAGAGCGACTTGAGCAGGATGATCCCGAACTGCGTCTGCACGTACTTGCTGTTCACCACGCGCGAGATGGTCGATACATCGAGCCCCGTGCGGTCGGCGATGTCCTTGAGGATCATCGGCCGCAGCTTCGAGCGGTCGCCGTCCTTGAAGTACTCCTGCTGGTAATCGAGTATGGTCTGCATGGTCCGCATCAGCGTATCGTGCCGCTGTTTGATGGCCGAGATGAACCACTTGGCCGAGTCGATCTTGCTCTTGACAAACTGGATCGCCTCACGGTCCTTCTCCTTCACGCGACCGTCCGAGCCGACCATGTCGCGGATCATATCCACATAGCGGCGGTTGATCTTCACTTCGGGGACGTTGTAGGAGTTGAGCGAGAGCTGGAAATGGCCGTCCTGGTAGTCGAGAATGAAGTCGGGAACGATATAGGGTGTCGTGTCGGTCCCGCCCTCGGCATAGAGGTTTCCGGGTTTGGGCGACAGGCGCCGGATCTCGGCGATCGCATCGCGGAACTCCTCCTCGGAGACCTGCAGACGGGCGATCAGCTTCTCGTAGTGCTTCTTGACGAATTCGTCGAAATAGCTGGTCAGGATCTTGCGGGCCAGCCGCCGGGCGCGCGTATTGACCTGCATCTGGTTCATCTGCAGCAGCAGGCACTCGCGCAGGTCACGGGCCCCGATCCCCGCGGGTTCGAGTTCGTGGATGATGTCCAGCAGCCGCTCAAGCTCGCCGACCGAGGTCTCGATGCCGACCGTGAAGGCGATGTCGTCGGAGATCGACTCCAGGTCACGCCTCAGGTAGCCGTCCTCGTCGATGCTGCCGATCAAATAGACCGCCAGCTTCATGTCTCGCTCCGAAAGGTTGCGGTAGCTGAGCTGTTCGACGAGGTATTCCTGCAGCGAACGTCCCTCGGTCAGGTAGACGGGGCGCTGTTTGTCGTCTTTCGAGTAGTTGTTGATACGACTCTTGTAGGAAGGCGTATCGTCTTCACGCAGGTACTCGTCCACGGAGATCTGCTGGGGTTGCTCGTCCTCCTCCGCCGGACGCTCCTCCTCTTCGAGCGCGATGTTCTCCTCGATCTCCTGCTTGATGCGCTGTTCGAGCTGCACGGCGGGCAGTTCAAGCAGCTTGATCATCTGGATCTGCTGCGGGGAGAGTTTCTGCTGAAGGGAAAGGACCTGTTTCTGATTAATAGCCATATCGGGTCAAAATTAACAAAAAGTGAACGCACGCGGAGGCTGTAGCCATCCGCGGCGCGTCGGGCAACAACGATCCGAAGCCCGGCAAGGACAGTTCTTCATTCCAATATGGTCTCTTCGTCGTCGTTCGGGTCAGGGAGCGATCAGAAATCGGCGTGCAGCGGCGTACGCGGGAAGGGCTGTACGTCGCGGATGTTCGTCAGTCCGGTGACGAACATCAGCAGGCGGTCGAAGCCCAGTCCGAAGCCCGAGTGAGGTGCCGATCCCCAGCGGCGCGTATCGAGATACCACCACAGTTCGCGCTCGCTCATGTTGAGCTCCCGCACCCTTGCAGAAAGTTTGCCATAGTCGGCTTCGCGCTCCGAACCGCCGATGATCTCGCCGATTCCCGGGAACAAAACGTCCATTGCGCGCACCGTCTTGCCGTCGTCGTTCTGCTTCATGTAGAAGGCCTTGATCTGCTTCGGGTAGTTGATCAGGATGACCGGACGCTTGAAGTGCTCCTCAACCAGGTAGCGCTCGTGCTCCGACTGCAGGTCGCAACCCCAGTCGCAGGGGAACTCGAACTTGCGGCCCGAAGCCTTCAGAATCTCGATGCCCTCGGTGTAGTCGAGGCGCTTGAAGTCGTTCTCAAGCACGAAGTTCAGGCGGTCGATGAGCCCCGGCTCCCACATCTTGTTCATGAACTCGAGGTCCTCGCGGCAGTTCTCGAGCGCATAGCGGATCAGGTACTTGAGGAAGTCCTCGGCCAGCTCCATGTTGTCCTCCAGGTCGTAGAACGCGGCCTCGGGCTCGATCATCCAGAACTCCGAGGCGTGGCGCGGGGTGTTGGAGTTCTCGGCGCGGAACGTGGGGCCGAAGGTGTAGATACGGCCCAGCGAGAGGGCACCCAGCTCACCCTCGAGCTGTCCCGAAACGGTCAGGTTGCACGAACGGCCGAAGAAGTCCTTCGAATAATCGACCTGTCCCTGCTCGGTGCGGGGCACGTTGTTCAGGTCGAGCGTCGTCACCTGGAACATTGCTCCGGCGCCCTCGCAGTCCGAGGCGGTGATGATCGGCGTATGGAAGTAGTAGAAGCCCTGCTTGTTGAAGTACTCGTGGATGGCGTAGGCCATGGCGTGGCGGATGCGCAGCACGGCGCCGAACGTATTGGTTCGCGGACGCAGGTAGGCGATGTCGCGCAGGAATTCAAGCGAGTGACCCTTCTTCTGCAGGGGATAGGTATCGGGGTCGGCCGTACCGTAAATCTCGATCCGCTCGGCCTGCACCTCGACGCCCTGCCCCGATCCGGGCGAGGCGACCAGGCGTCCGTCCACACGGATGCAGGCGCCCGTCGTGATGGGTTTGAGCTGCTCGTCGGGGATCTTCGCCAGATCGACCACGACCTGTATGTTCGCAACGCACGATCCGTCGTTGAGGGCGATGAAGGCCACGTTCTTGTTTCCGCGCTTGGTGCGCACCCAACCCTTGACGACGATGTCGGAGTCCACGGCTCCCGACTTCAGAATTTCTACGATTCTCTGCGTTTTCATATCTTCGGTATTAATTCGGTTTCAGTTCGTTTTCCGAATTGACAAAGTTAGCTATTATTTGCGATTTGGCAAAAAAAAAGTACCTTTGTCCGAATCATAGCAAGAACAGCAGGCAATGAAACGAACGATATGCACGGCTGTGCTCCTGACGGCAGCACTGGCCGCCCGGGCCCAGCAACCCGAATCGCCGGCCGCAGCAGCGCCGGAGAAGGCCGAAGGAGGCCGCATCTACCGCACGGAGGTCGTCCCCTACGACACGCGCCACGACGCCGAGGCGCGCAACCGCGAAGCGGGCGGCTACTGGAAGGCCTTCGAGCCGCAGACGCTCGTGGCGGCCGAGGGAATCGCCGTCGTGGGCGGGGAGTTCGACATTCCCTACGTGTGGAGCGACGGCGACGTCTTCCTGCACATCGAGAATGCGGGTGCGGGATACACGCTGCGCATCAACGACCGCGTGGTGGCCGACACCGAGGACCCGGCCACCCCGGCCGAATACCTGATCTCCCCCTACATCCGTCAGGGGGCCAACTCGATCCGCATCCTGATGCGCCCCGGATGCGCCGAAGAACTCAATGCCGACGCCGTGCAGCGCGAGGCCTTCTCCGGAAGCTACTTCTATTTCCAGAACAAGCGGGCGATCCGCGACTTCGAGATCGCCCTGGTGCCCGATACGCTGGGCCGCGACTTCGGCATGCTCGACCTTCGGATCATCGCCCGAAACTCGTTCAACTACGACGAGCCGGTGACCGTCGGCTACGACATCTACTCGCCTCAGGGCAAACTGCTCGAATTCAACATGCGCGAGGTGGTGATTCCGGGCCGCTCGACCGACACCGTGCGCTTCAGCCCGCTCATCTACCACACCTATGAAAACAAGTGGGAGGCCGGGGCGAAGAACCCGCCCCTGTACAAGGTGATGCTCTTCACGCGCCGCGACGGCGTCTACAAGGAGTACATGCCGATGAAGATCGGCTTCGGGAAGACCGAACTGATCGACGGGCGGCTGATGCGGCTGGGCAAGGAGCTCAAACTGGTCAAGGCCTCCTACAACGCGGCCGCCGACCGCAAGACCACCCTTGCCGGACTGAAGGCGCTGAAGGCTCAGGGGAAGAACACCGTATGCCCCGACTACCCGCAGCCTGCCTGGTTCTACGAACTCTGCGACGAGGTGGGCCTCTACGTCATCGACCGGGCGAACATCGCCCCCTCCGATCGCCGCGGCGACCGCACCGTGGGCGGTACGCCGGCCAACGACCCGTCGCTGGCCGACGAATTCCTCGCCCGCGTCAAGGCGATGTACTACCGCTCGCGCAACTTCACCTGCGTGGTGGCCTACGAGCTGGGCGGAGCG
Organism: Alistipes sp. CAG:268; assembly: GCA_000434235.1. Classification (GTDB taxonomy): domain Bacteria; phylum Bacteroidota; class Bacteroidia; order Bacteroidales; family Rikenellaceae; genus Alistipes; species Alistipes avistercoris. The sequence goes on from FR891967.1 coordinate 5,087, forward strand.
GCCGGCAACGGATACAACATGTACAAGGCCTACGAATGGCTGAAATCGGTCGAGCCGTCGCGCCCGATTCTCTACGGCGATGCCGACGGCGAATGGAACACCGACCTCTGACGCCGCGGCCGTGACCCTCGAACTGATCCTCATCGGCAAGACTGACTCGAAGGAGGTCGCCGCGCTGGTCGAGCAATACGTCCGGCGGGTGAACTTCTACTGCCGCTTCTCGGTCACGACGCTGCCCGACGTCCGCAACACGCGCAGCATGACCGTCAAGCAGCAGCGTACGGCCGAGGGCGAGGCCATCCTGCGCCAACTGACCGAGGGCGACTACGTCGTGCTGCTCGACGAGCGCGGCACGGAGTACCGCTCGGTCGAATTCGCGCAGTGGCTCCAGAAGCGCCTCAACAGCGGGCTGAAGCGCCTCGTACTCGTCATCGGCGGCCCCTACGGCTTCTCGGACGAGGTCTACGCCCGCGCCGACTCGCTGCTCTCGCTCTCGCGCATGACCTTCTCGCACCAGATCGTCCGCGCAATCTTCGCCGAACAGATCTACCGCGCCTTCACGATCCTGCGCAACGAACCCTATCACCACGAATAGATGCAGCCCCGCCCCGCCATAGCCATCCTCACCCCCGGCATCCTCACGGCCCTCGGTCTGAAGTCCATCCTCGAGAAACTCATCCCGATGGCCGAGGTCGATGCATTCGACGACGCCCGGGCCCTCGAGGAGAACGGCATGGAGCGCTACTTCCACTTTTTCGTGGCGACGCGCTGTTTCGTGGGCCACAGCGCACTCTTCGCCCCGGTCCGCAAACGGGTCATCCTGCTCACCAGCGGGCAGCCGCAACCCGAATTCGCCGGCTTCCGGTGCCTGGACATCCTGCGCCCCGAAGGCGACCTGATCCGGGACATCATGCGGATGCACCACGGGGCACACCACGGCGACCACACCGAAGGTATCCCCCCGCAGCCGCAAACCGCGCAACTCTCGGCCCGCGAGGCCGAAGTCCTCGCCCTCGTGGCGCAGGGCTGCCTCAACAAGGAGATCGCCCAACGGCTCCACATCGGCCTGACGACCGTCATCTCGCACCGCCGCAACCTGACCGAGAAGCTGGGTATCCGCTCGGTCTCGGGACTGACGATCTACGCCGTGACGATGGGCTACGTCGATCCGGAGCAGATCTGACGGCGCGCCGTCTCCCACAACCTCCTCCTCATAAATAAGGATTGCAACTTTCGGGGAAAACCCGTTACTTTGCACCCGGAAACCGAACCCGTGTCCAAAGTGAAACCCCGACTGCTCGACATACTGCTGCCGCTCGTACTCCTGCCGTTCTGCGGCCGGGCCGACGGCGTGGCGGAGCATCCCGGCCCCGGCGGCGATGCCGCCCGGAGCGACGCGGCGGTCGATACGGTGATCGTCGTGGACAAGGTGCAGGTGACGGCCATCAAGCAGGGCCCGGTCCTGCGCTCGACGGCCGTCGCATCGTCGATCATCGGCAGCCGGGCGGTCGAGCGCAGCGGCGTCTCGGCGCTCAAGGAGGTAGCCCTCACAGTGCCCAACTTCCACGCCCCGGACTACGGCTCGCGCATGACCTCGTCGATCTACGTCCGCGGACTGGGCGCCCGCATCGACCAGCCGGTCATCGGAATGAACATAGACAACGTGCCGCTGCTCAACAAGAACGGCTTCGACACAGAGCTGGCCGACATCGAACGCATCGAGGTGCTCCGCGGCCCGCAATCGACCCTCTACGGCCGCAACACGATGGGCGGCGTGGTCAATGTCTACACCCGCTCGCCGCTCACCTGTGAAGGGGTGCGCCTCCTGGCCGAATACGGCAGCGCCAACTCCTGCCGGCTCCGCGCCTCGGCCTACGGGCGGGTCTCCGACAACGTGGGCATCTCCCTCACGGGATTCTACACCCGCACGGACGGATTCTTCGAAAACGAATACACACACCGCACCTGCGACCGGGAGTGGCAGACCGGAGGGCGCTGGAAGATGCAGTGGGACAACCGCCGGGGGCTGCGCCTGGACAACACCCTCGCGGTGTCGCGCGTCGAACAGGGCGGCTATCCCTACGCCTATGCGGGCAAGGAGATCGTCGAAGGGGGTGAGGTGATCCTCCGCCCCGGGCAGATCGCCTACAACGACCCCTGCTCCTACCTCCGCACGTCGGTCAGCGACGGCCTCACGGTGCGTTACGACGCCGACCGCTACAGCATTTCGTCGATCACCAGCTACCAGTACACCGACGATGCGATGACGCTCGACCAGGACTTCACGCCGCTCCCCTACTTCACCCTGCTGCAGGCCGTGCGCGAACACGCCATCACCGAGGATGTGGTCTTCCGCTCGCGCGGCGGGGGGCGCTACGGATGGCTCTTCGGCGCCTTCGGCTTCTACCGCCACGGGAGGATGGACGCCCCCGTGAACTTCAAGCGCACGGGCATCGAGCGGCTGATCCTCGACAACGCCAACACGTCGCCCGACCTGGTCTACGCGATGGATGCCGACGAACTGCTGCTCTCGTCGGCGTTCCGGATGCCGGTCTGGGGGGCGGCGCTCTACCACGAATCGCGTCTCGAACTGGGGCGCTGGCAGCTGACTGCCGGACTGCGCGCCGACTTCGAACGCACGCAGCTGCGCTACCGGAGCCGGGCCGACCTCGACTACACGCTGAGCATCAACGGCGGCGCCCCCTTTGCGCAGCAGATCGCCATCGACGAAAAGAACAGCTCCGCACACTCCTACCTGGAGCTGTTGCCCCGGTTCTCGGTTCTCTATGCCTTCGACCCGGTCCGCAACCTCTACTTCTCCGTCTCCCGGGGATACAAGGCCGGCGGCTTCAACACGCAGATGTTCTCCGACATCCTGCAGGAGAAGATCAAGTGGCTGATGGTCTCGGGACTGACCTACGAGGAGCCCGACCTGATGTCCTACAAGCCCGAATACAGCTGGAACTACGAATTCGGAGGCCACTTCTCGTGTCTCGACGGCACCGTGCGGGGCGATTTCGCCCTCTTCTGGATCGACGTCCGCGACCAGCAGCTCACCGTCTTCCCCGAAGGCCAGACCACCGGACGCATGATGACCAACGCGGGCCGCACGCGCAGCCGCGGGGCGGAGCTCTCGCTGCAGATCTCCCCGCGGCGCGACCTCGACTTCAACGTCGCCTACGGATACACCGACGCCCGCTTCCTGCGTTACCGCAGCGGAAACGACGACTATGCCGGCAAGCGGGTCCCCTACGCCCCGCAGCATACCTTTTCGGCTGCGGCGACATGGAGCCGCCCGACGGGGCTCGGCTGGCTGGGCGACGTGGTCGTGCAGGCCGGCGTCCAGGGTGCCGGTCCCATCGAGTGGAACGAGGAGAACTCCCTGAGGGAGCCATTCTACGCCCTTGTGAATGCCTCCATAAGGTTCGAGCACCGCCGATGGTCGCTCGGCGTATGGGGGTGCAACCTCACCGAAACCGATTACAACGTATTCTATTTCAAGTCGATCGGCAACGAGTTCGTCCAGCGCGGACGTCCCCGTAGCTTCGGCATCACCTTAACCCTTAACATCGATTGAACATGCTGAAAAAACTGCTGCTGCTGAGCTTTGCGGCCTTCACGATGGCCGCCTGCAACGACGAGGCGGACGACGGCGTCCGTTATGCCACCCACAACCCCTCGATCGTGGACGGCGTATTCACGAGCGACAACATGCACTTCTACGGAACGGCCACGGTAACCCATGTGTCCGATGGTTCGACCTACACCGACCCCAAGGCGTGGTTCGAGTTTGCCGGCGACCGCGAATCGCTGACCATCTACATGCACGCCACACGCTTCGCCGCCGCAATGCCGGCCCTCGAGATGCGCATCCACCGCATGCCCTACACCCCGGGCGAAGGAGCTTCGCTCTCGTTCTCGGCAGCCAGCACCGTACCGCAGGTCCGGCTTCCGAACGAGGTGGGCGGCGGCTACAGCTACCAGGACATGCCCTCGTACACGCTCACCGACGTCGAGGGCTCGGTCGAAGACATCCTCTGCCGCATCTCCTTCACGTGCGACGTCCCCAGGCTGGGAACCTACCGCATGGAGTACGAGGGGCTGCTGCTGGTAAAAAAATAGCCCCGCACGTGCGGACATCCGCCGCGAAGTGTTACCTTTGCAGGGAAAAACGGTACGAAAACACAAAAACACGTAGCCTATGAAACCCGAATACAAGCCCTTCGTGGACGAACTCATCGAACTCTGCATCAAGGAGGACATCGGCGACGGCGACCACACGTCGCTCTCGTGCATCCCCGAAAACGAACACGGACGCATGCGCCTGCTCTGCAAGCAGGAGGGCGTGATCGCCGGTATCGAGATCGCCCAGATCGTCCTGCGGCGGCTCGATCCCGAGATGCGCTTCGAACAGGTGCTCGAGGACGGCTCGCGCGTCCGACCGGGTGACGTGGCCTTCTATGTCTCGGGACGTCTCCGCTCGCTGCTGCAGGCCGAGCGCATCGTGCTCAACATCATGCAGCGCATGAGCGGCGTGGCAACCCAGACGGCCGTCTACGTCAAGCGCCTCGAGGGACTGCACACCCGGGTGCTCGACACGCGCAAGACCACGCCGGGCATGCGCGTGCTGGACAAGATGGCCGTGAAGCTGGGCGGCGGAGAGAACCACCGCATGGGGCTTTTCGACATGATCCTGCTGAAGGACAACCACATCGATTTCGCCGGCGGCATTCAGAAGGCGATCCACGGCGTCCGCGAGTACCTCAAGGCCCGGGGCAAGGAGCTCCCGATCGAGTGCGAGGTCCGCACGCTGGAGGACATCGACGAGGTCTTCGCCGCCGGAGGCGTGGACCGCATCATGTTCGACAACTTCACGCCCGAAATGACACGCCTGGCCGTCGAGAAGGTGGCCGGACGCTGCGAGACCGAATCGAGCGGCGGCATCACGCTCGAGACCATGCGCGACTATGCCGAATGCGGTGTCGATTTCATCTCGGTCGGGGCGCTGACCCACCAGATCCGATCGCTCGACATGTCGCTCAAGGCCTGCGAATAAACACCCGGAGACCATGCTGTCCCGCCTGCTCCGGACCCCGCTCGGAATGCTCGTGCGGCGCATCGTACTGCTCTACGTCGTACTGATGCTCTGCCGCGTGGCCTTCTGGATCTACAACGCCGCCCAGTTGGGACCGCTCACATGGTCCGAGCAGGGCGACCTGTTCACCGGTGCCCTGCGCTTCGACACGGTCTCGGTCGTCTATGCCGACGGCCTGTTCATCCTGCTGTCGCTCCTGCCGCTGCACCTGCGCGAACGCACCTGGTACCGGCGCATGCTCCGCATCTACTACGTGGCGGTCAATTCGCTCGCCGTCGTCGCCGTGAACCTGGCCGACGCCGTCTACTTCCGCTACACGCAGAAGCGCTTTACGGCCGACGAGATCTTCTTCGCCGACAACGACAACTCGCTGCAGCTCGCCGGCAAGTTCATGGCCGAGAACTGGCCGCTCGTCGCGGTGTGGCTGCTGCTGACCCTTCTGCTGGCCGCCGGCTACGGGCAGAAGGTCCGCGAAGAGAGCCTGCTGCGCCGCGGCTGGCCCTACTATGCCGGCGGCACGGCGATCCTGGCCCTGGCCGCAGGGCTCAGCATTGCCGGCGCCCGCGGGGGCATGACCCGCATGACCCGGCCGATCACCCTCTCGAACGCCACGCTCTACACGGCCGACAACGGCAAGGCGAACCTCATCCTGAGCAACCCCTTCTGCATCCTGCGCACCATCGAGGGCGGAGGCAGCAGCCGCTACCGCAAGTACTTCTCCGACGAGGAGCTGCCCCGCCGCTTCACGCCGATCCACCAGCCGGCCGACTCGGCAGCCGTGGACCTGTCGGGACGCAACGTCGTCGTCTTCATCATGGAGAGCATGTCGGCCGAGCACTCCGCCCACCTGCGCCCGGACCTCTACGCCGGCCGCGAGGAGCAGGGCTTCACCCCGTTCCTCGACTCGCTGATGCGCAACGGGCTCTGCTTCGAGCGGATGTACGCCAACGGCACGAGGTCGATCCAGGCCATGCCCTCCATTCTGGGCAGCATCCCCTCGTTCCGCACCCCCTTCGTGCTGATGCCGCAGTCGCTCGGCGCCAGCCGGCAGCTGCCGGCCATCCTCGCCGACCGGGGTTACGCCACGGCCTTCTTCTGCGGCTCGGAACACGGGTCGATGGGCTTCGGGGCCTATGCCCGCTCGGCAGGTGTTGAACGGCTCGTCAGCCGCGAGGACTACGAGCAGAAGCACGGCAAGGGCGACTTCGACGGCTACTGGGGCATCTGGGACGAACCTTTCCTGCAATTCATGGGCGAGGAGCTCTCGGCAACGGCTGAACCCTTCTTCGCCACGCTCTTCACCCTCTCGTCGCACCACCCCTTCGTCGTTCCGGAACAATATGCCGCGACACTGCCCGCAGGTTATACCAAAATCCACAAGGGCGTAGCCTACGACGATATGGCCTTCCGCCGCTTCTTCGAGCGCTTCGGCCGCGAGGAGTGGTTCCGGCGCACGATCTTCGTCTTCGTGGCCGACCACGTGTCTTCCGAGAAGTTCGATCCCGCCACGCGCGAATACCCGGGCAACATGCACATCATCGGCTTCCTCTATACCCCCGACGGGGCCCTGCACGGACGCATCGGCGAGGTCTCGCAGCAGCTCGACATCATGCCCACGCTGCTGGGTCTCACGGGCAACCGCGAACCCTATTTCGCCTTCGGGCGCGACGTGCTGAACGAACCCGAACGCCCGCACTGGTCGGTCTCCTACGATGGCATGTTTCGTGCAGTGACCGACGGGGGCGTCATCGCCTTCGACGAGGAGCGCGATGCGGCCTCCACCGAACCGGCCGGTTCGCAGGCCGACTCCCTGCTGTCGCAGTTCCGGGCACTCGTACAGCAGTACTACACCCGCATCGAACGCAAGAACTACACCGCGCATGATTGAGTTCCAACCCGTCCGGCTTGAGGACCGGACCGTCATCGAACGATATACGATGCCTTCGGGCATCTGCAACTGCGACCTGGCTTTCGCCAACATGTTCTGCTGGCAGGAGGTCTACCGCAGCGCATGGGCCGAGGTCCGGGGATTCCTGGTCATCCGCTTCCGCATCGACGGAGGCGAGCGCATCGGCTACATGCAACCCGTGGGCGAAGGGGATTTCGCCCCGATCGTCCCCCTGTTGCGCGAGGACGCTCATGCCCACGGCCAGCGGCTGCGGATCATCGGGCTGACGGACGAAGGGCGCGACATGATCCGCCGCATGCACCTCGGGGCATTCGCCTTCGAGTCGGACCGCGCGCTGGAGGACTACGTCTACCGGGCCGAAGATCTGCGCACCCTCGCCGGCCGGCGCTACCAGCCCAAACGCAACCACATCAACCGCTTCACGGCCGAATACCCCATCTACCGCTACGAGCCGCTGACCCCCGACCGTTTCGCCGAGTGCATGACGCTCGAGCGCGAATGGCGCCGCCTGCACGAGGGCCACACCTCGGAGTTGTGCGCCGAACAACGGGCCATGCAGCGGGCCTTCGGGCATTTCGAAGAGCTGGGCCTCACGGGCGGCTGCATCTACGTGGGCGACCGGCTGGCAGCCTTCACCTATGGCTCGGCAGTCAATGACCACACCTTCGTGACCCATGTCGAAAAGGCCGACACGGCTTTCGACGGCGCCTTCACGATCATCAACAAACTCTTCGCCCAACACCTTCCCGAGCGCTTCACGCTCATCAACCGCGAGGAGGACCTCGGACTGGACGGGCTGCGGCAAGCCAAACTCTCCTACCACCCGGCCTTCCTCCAGCACAAGTTCACGGCCATCCACCTCCACCCCGACGAACTGGCCTGCAAACAGCTGTGGCAGGAGGTCTTCGGCGACGACGAGCAGTTTGTCGATTCGTTCCTCATGCACCACTATTCGCGCCGCCGGATGCTCACCGTCGAGCTGGAGGGGCGTACCGCGGCGATGCTCCACCTCATCCCCTTCACCACCGGCCTGGGCCGCACGACCTACATCTACGGCGTGGCCACCGATCCCGCATTCCGCCGCCGCGGCCTGGCCTCACAACTCATGCATCAGGCCATGGCGCTCATCGCGGAACGGGGCGACGACGCGGCTTTCCTGATCCCCACACCCGGCGAGGAGTGGCTGCACGGATTCTACGGCCGCTTCGGGTTCGCGGGAGCAGTCCCGACCCGGTTTCTTTCGCCCGACGGATTCGACTTCGGCACGGGCAACGCTGCCGCGGACCTCGCCATGGTGTGGCGCCGCACGGACACAGCACCTCTCCCCGGGGAACTCACCGCCACGCCCAACGAAGCCTGAGCCCCATACGGCACGAAAAAACCGGAAACCTCCGTTGGGGGTTTCCGGTTTTTCATGCTCCGCCGTCCGGCTACTCGTGCCGGCGCAGGAAACACTCGATCGTGTTCTCCATCAGGCAGCAGATCGTCATCGGTCCGACACCGCCCGGCACGGGGGTGATGACCGAAGCCTTGGGCTCGATGGCCGCAAAATCGACATCGCCGCACAACTTGCCCGTCTCCGGGTCGCGGTTCACGCCCACGTCGATCACCACGGCGCCGTCGGCAACCATGTCGGCCGTCACGAACTTCGGGCGGCCGATCGCCACCACGAGGATCTCCGCACCGCGCGTCACCTCACCGAGGTTGCGCGTGCGGCTGTGGGCGATGGTCACCGTCGCGTTCTCGTCGAGCAGGAGCTTCGAGACCGGCAGACCTACGATGTTGCTGCGTCCGATCACCACGGCCCGCTTGCCCGCGATCTCCACGTCGGCAGCCTTCAGCATCTTGATGATCCCCTTCGGCGTACAGGGCAGCGTGCAGGACTGCTTTTGCCACAGGGCAGCCACATTCAACGGGTGGAACCCGTCCACATCCTTCGACTTGTCGATTGCCGCGATCACCTTCTCCTCGTCGATGTGCTTCGGCAGGGGCAGCTGCACCAGAATGCCGTCCACCTCCGCATCGGCATTCAGCCCGGCGATGAGGTCGAGCAGCTCCGCCTCGGAGATATCCGCCGGCCGGCGGATCGTCGTATTGCGGATACCCACCTCGGCCGAGGCCTTCGCCTTGCCGGTCACATAACTCACGCTCGCCGGGTTGTCGCCCACAAGCACCACCGCCAGGTGCGGCACGCGGCCATACCGGGCCGGAAACGTGCTCACCTGCTCCGCCATCTCGGCCTTCAACCGGGCCGACAGTTCTTTTCCACTGATAACCATATCCTAAGCTCTTTCGTTTGATTGTCCGTTACAAATCCTTGTCGTCCAGCGCCCAATGTCCGATGTCGGAGCGGTGGAAGAGGTTGTCGCACTCGATGCGGGCCACATCGCGCAGCGCCGCAGCCCGTGCCTCGGACAGCGTCGCGCCACGTCCCACGACGAACAGCACGCGGCCTCCGGCCGTCAGAATCCGGTCGCCGTCGGCTTTCGTGCCCATATGATAGACCGTACCCTCGACCTTGTCGAGCCCCTTGATCTCATGACCCTTCTCATAGCTGCCCGGGTACCCCTTCGAGGCGAGCACGATGCCCAGTGCGGGACGGTCGTCCCACTCAAGCTGCGCGTCGCGGCCGTCGGCCACGGCACAGAAGATATCGACGATGTCGCTCTTCAGGCGCGGCAGCACGACCTCCGTCTCGGGATCGCCGAAACGGGCATTGAACTCGATCACCTTGATGCCGTCGGCCGTCTTCATCAGCCCCCCGTAGAGCACCCCCGCGAACGGACACCCCTCGGCGACCATCGCCTCGGCCATCGGCCGCATGATCCGCTCGATGGCATAGCGCTCGTCGTCGGCCGTGATGAACGGCAGCGGCGTATAGGCGCCCATGCCGCCCGTATTGGGTCCCTTGTCGCCGTCGTAGGCCCGCTTGTGGTCCTGCGAGAGCACCATCGGCCAGACGCGGCGGCCCGACACGAAGCAGAGCAGCGAGAACTCCGGGCCCTCGAGAAAATCCTCGACGACCACCTTGCCCTCGCCGAACTTGTCGTCGAGCAGCATCTGGCGAAGCGCCTCGTCGGCCTCCTCCATCGTCTGGGCGATCACCACCCCCTTGCCGGCAGCCAGCCCGTCGTATTTGAGCACGGCCGGGAAGGGCCGTGCGGCGACATAGGCCCGTGCGGCCTCATAGTCGGTGAAGGCGCGGTAGCCGGCCGTCGGGATGCCGTAACGGGCCATCAGGTCCTTGGCGAACTCCTTCGACGACTCGATGCGCGCCGCCGCCTTCGTCGGACCGAAGATCCGCAGCCCCGCTTCGCGGAAGCTGTCCACGATGCCCGCAGCCAGCGCAGCCTCGGGGCCCACAACCGTGAGGCCGATGCCCTCTCCGCGCGCAAAATCGCGCAGCCGCTCGACCTCCGTGTCGCGGATGTCCACACACTCGGCCTGGCGGGCGATGCCCGCATTGCCCGGAGCACAATAGATCTTTTCGACCTGCGGCGATCGGGTCAGCGCATCGACGATGGCGTGTTCGCGGCCGCCGGAACCTATAACAAGCACTTTCATAGGAAGCAGAATTTTGTTTTTTTGATTGCTGTTGAACCGTAAATCACCGAAATCGAACGGGGCAGGCCCATGCCCGCGGCACACGCCTGTCCCGTCCGGCAGCGGTACGGAATCCGCCGCCCGCACGATGGCGGATCAGTGCTTGAAGTGACGTTCGCCGGTGAAGAGCATGGCAATGCCCTTCTCGTTGGCCTTGCGGATCGAATCCTCGTCACGGATCGAACCTCCGGGCTGTACGATGGCCGTCACACCATATTCGGCGGCCAGGGCCACACAGTCGTCGAAGGGGAAGAAGCCGTCCGACGCCAGCACAAGCCCCTCGGTGAATCCGGCGGCATGGGCCTGCTTGAGCGCGATCTCGGCCGAGCCGATGCGGTTCATCTGCCCGGCGCCGACGCCCAGCGTACGGCCGTCGCGAACCACGACGATGGCATTCGACTTCACGTGCTTGACGATGTGCCAGCCGAAGTTCAGGTCGGCCATCACCCCCTCGGCGGGCTTCGCCTCGGTCACGCACATGTCGGCCGTCACGGTCCGCGTCGTCACGTCGAGGTCCTGAACCAGCAGGCCTCCGTTCACGCTCACGTACTGCTTCGGATCGACCGCGCCCTGCGACATGTCCACCTCGAGCAGGCGCAGGTTCTTCTTCGTGCAGAGCACCTCGAGCGCCCCCTCGGAGAACTTCGGAGCCATGATGATCTCGAGGAAGATCGGCTTCATCAGCTCGGCAGCCTCACGCGTCACCTCGCGGTTCGTGGCGACGATGCCCCCGAAGATCGAGACCTTGTCGGCCTCGTAGGCCTTGGTCCACGCCTCGACGACATCCTTGCCCGTGGCAGCCCCGCAGGGGTTCATGTGCTTCAGCCCCACGCAGAAAGGCTCGGAGAACTCGCGCACGATGCACAGCGCGGCATTGGCGTCCTGGATGTTGTTGTAGGAGAGCTCCTTGCCGTTGAGCTGGCGGGCGAAGGCCAGCGAATAGGGCACTTCGTGCTCCTCGCGGTAGAACTTCGCACTCTGGTGGGGGTTCTCTCCGTAGCGCAGCGACTGCACGAGGTCGAACTCGAGGAAGAGCTTCTCGTTGAGTCCGGCCTGCGCACGCATGTAGGTGGCGATCATGGCGTCGTACTCGGCCGTATGGGTGTAGGCCTTGGCCGAGAGCTTGAGGCGGGTCTCCTTTTCGGTGTTGCCGCCGCGACGGATCTCGTCAAGCACCTGCGCATAGTCGGCCGGGTCGCAGACGACCGTGACGTCGGCCCAGTTCTTGGCGGCCGAGCGCAGCATCGACGGACCGCCGATGTCGATGTTCTCGATGGCGTCCTCCATCTTCACGTCGGGCCGGGCGATCGTCTGGCGGAACGGGTAGAGGTTCACGCAGACCATGTCGATGAACTCGATGCCGTTCTCGCGGAGCGCCTTCAGGTGCTCGGGATCGTCGCGGCGGGCCAGCAGGCCGCCGTGCACTTTGGGATGGAGGGTTTTGACGCGGCCGTCGCAGATCTCCGGGAAGCCCGTCACGTCGCTGATGTTGATCACCTCGACGCCGCTCTCCCGCAGCAGTTTCATCGTGCCGCCCGTGGCGATGATCTCCCACCCGAGGGAACGCAGTTCCCGGGCGAAATCGACAACGCCGGTCTTATCGCTTACGCTGATTAATGCTCGCATAGTTCGTATCTCTTCTTTGTTTGTTGGTTTCACTTGTTTCCCGGGTTCCGCGCGGTGCCCGAAGGCCCGCGGTATGGCGTGCAGCCGCCCGGGAGGGCTGCCTCCGCCGGAAGGGTGTCAGCCCCTCTCCTCGGCTCGGGCGATCAGCCGGCCGAGCGTCTCGACGTAGAGTTCATGTTCGACGGCATGTACCCGGGCCTCGAGTTCGGCCCGGTCGCGGCCGTCGTATTCGAATGCGCGCTGTGCGATGATCCGCCCGCCGTCGAGCGTCGCATCGACCCAGTGGATCGTCACGCCGAAGACCTTGACCCCATAGTCGAAGGCCTGCCCGATGGCGTCCTTCCCGCGGAAGGCGGGCAGCAGCGAGGGATGGATATTGACGATCCGCCCGCCGCAGGCCCCCAGCATCGTCGCCCCGAGGATGCGCATGTATCCGGCCAGACAGACCAGCTCCGCACCAGCCTCCTCGAGCCGCTGCACGATCTGCCGCTCGTACTCCTCCTTCGAGCCGTACGCCTTCGGGTCGAAGACGAAGGTCGGAATGCCGAACTCCTCCGCACGGCCGATGACGCGGGCTCCGGGACGGTCGCAGACCAACAGCACCACCTCGGCAGCCAGCACGCCCTGCCTGCAGGCCCGGGCGATCGCCTCGAAGTTGGTGCCGTTGCCGCTGGCGAAAACCGCAAGCCGTCGCATCGCGCTACCGGATTACGACCCCTTCGGTGCCGGTCACGCGGCCGATCACCGAAGCCTTCTCGCCCCGGGCGGTCAGGATGTCGATCGCCCGCTGCGCCTCGGAGGCATCGAGGGCGATGACCATGCCGATACCCATGTTGAAGATGTTGAACATCTCGCGGTGGGGCACCTTTCCGTACTTCTCGAGGAAGCGGAACACGGGGAGAATCTCCCACGAGCCCTCCTCGATCTCGAGGCCCTGGCCGTCGTGCAGGATGCGGGGAATGTTCTCGTCGAATCCGCCGCCCGTGATGTGGCTGATTCCGTGTACGTCGCAGTTGCGGACCACATCGAGCACCTGCTGGACGTAGATCTTCGTCGGGGTGAGCAACACCTCGCCCAGGAGTTTGTTCGACAGCTCGGGATACGACCGGTGCAGGTCAAGGAAGTTGTCCGCAAGGATCTTGCGCACGAGGCTGAATCCGTTCGAGTGCACGCCGCTCGAGGCTACACCCACAAGCACGTCTCCGACCTGAACCTTCGACCCGTCGATGAGCTTCGACTTCTCGACCACGCCCACCGTGAATCCGGCGATGTCGTACTCGCCCTCGGCGTACATGCCGGGCATTTCGGCCGTCTCGCCGCCCACCAGGGCGCAGCCGGCCTGGCGGCAGCCTTCGGCGACTCCCGCCACGATCGCCTCGATCTTCTGCGGCTCGTTGTGGCCCACGGCCACATAGTCGAGGAACAGCAGCGGCTCGGCGCCCTGCGCGAGCACGTCATTGACGCACATCGCCACGGCATCGATGCCGATCGTGTCGTGTTTGTCCATTTCGAACGCCAGCTTGAGCTTCGTGCCCACGCCGTCCGTGCCGCTCACCAGCACGGGTTCCTTCACGTTCAACGCCGAGAGGTCGAACATGCCGCCAAAGGCGCCGATGTTGCCCATGACGCCGAGCCGCGAAGTCGATGCCACGTGTTTCTTGATGCGCCGCACCACCTCGTATCCGGCTTCGAGATTCACGCCGGCCTTTTCATAACTTTGTGCCATAGTATGCGATAGTTTTGTTTGCTAACATTTTCCGTCTTTGTTCGCTTCGTCGAGCGGCTGGTAGAGCGCCGTGGGATAGTGTCCCGTGAAGCAGGCCATGCACAGCTCCTTGCGGTTGCCGGCCTTGAGCAGCGCCTCGGGCGAAAGGAAGCTGAGCGAATCGGCCCCGATCTCCTCGCGCACGCCCTCGACATTCTTGCGGGCCGAGATCAGCTCGTCGTAGGTCGAGGTGTCCACGCCGTAGAAGCAGGGATTGGTCATCGGGGGCGAGGCGATGCGCACGTGCACTTCGGTGGCCCCGGCCTCCTTGAGCATCGTGACGATGCGCCGCGAGGTCGTACCCCGCACGATCGAGTCATCGACGAGCACCACCCGCTTGCCGCGGACGATGGTCCGCACGGCCGACAGCTTCATCCGCACGCCCTTCTCGCGCAGCTCCTGCGTCGGCTGGATGAAGGTCCGGCCGATGTATTTGTTCTTGATGAGTCCCATCTCGTAGGGAAGCCCGCTCGCCTCGGCATAGCCCATCGCGGCGCTGAGGCTCGAATCGGGCACGCCGACGACGATGTCGGCTTCGGCCGGTGCCTCCTGGAAGAGCAGGCGCCCCGACTCCTTGCGGTAGGCATGGACGTTGCACCCCTCGATATCGCTGTCCGGGCGGGCGAAGTAGATGTACTCCATCGCGCACATCTCGCAACGCTTGTACATCGAATAGTCGCGGCTGCGCAGCCCCTGATGGTCGATGGTGACGATCTCGCCGGGGGCCACGTCGCGCACGAACTCCGCGCCCAGCACGTCGAAGGCGCACGTCTCGCTCGATACGACCCAGCCGTCGCCCAGACGGCCGATCGACAGCGGGCGCAGTCCGTACTTGTCGCGGCAGGCATAGATGCGGTTGGCCGTCATGATCAGGAACGCGAAGGCGCCCTCGAGCATGTTCAGCGCATCGATGATGGCGAAGATGCGGGGCCGGTCGCGGAACCGGGTCTCCTTCTTGATCAGGTGGGCCAGGATCTCGCTGTCGGACGACGACTGGAAGAGGCTGCCCTTGTTCTCAAGGTAGTCGCGCAGGAGTTTCGAATTGACGATGTTCCCGTTGTGCGCCATGGCGAAATCGCCCGAATTGTGACGGAAAAGGAACGGCTGCACGTTCTCGATGCCGCCGCCTCCGGCCGTCGGG
>FR891967.1:20252-48140 GCA_000434235.1 Alistipes sp. CAG:268
GTCGTGTAGCGCACGTGGCCGATGGCCATGTCGCCGCGCAGCGTAGCGAGCTTCTCCTCGTTGAAGACCTCGGTAACCAGGCCGTTGCCCTTGATGCGGCGGAACGTGCCGTTGTCCACGGCCACGATTCCGGCGCCCTCCTGTCCGCGATGCTGCAGTGCGTGGAGGCCGTAATAGGTCAGCGACGCAGCATCGGGCACCCCGAAGATGCCGAACACGCCGCACTCCTCATGCAACTCGCGGTCTTGAACCAACTCCATCATCGTCTATTCGGTAATTTTCGTTAAACGTGCAAGAATCTCCTCGTAAGCCTCGCGGATCCGGCCCAGGTCCCGGCGGAAACGGTCCTTGTCAAGCCGCTCGTTGGTCGTGGCATCCCACAGACGGCACGTATCGGGCGACACTTCGTCGGCCAGGACGATGCGTCCGTCCGACGTGCGACCAAACTCGATCTTGAAGTCCACGAGCTTGATATTGATCCGGGAAAAGAGCCCCTTGAGCACCTCGTTGATCCGGGCCGCCATCTCGTAGATCCGGTCCAGCTCCTCGTAGGTCGCGGCACCCAGCGCCACGGCATGGTGGTCGTTGATGAGCGGATCGCCCAGATCGTCCCGCTTGTAGCTCAGGTCGTAGATGACGTTCGACGGCTGCGTACCCTCCTCGATGCCGAGGCGCTGGGCCATCGAACCGGCGATGACGTTGCGCACGATCACCTCCAGCGGGAAGATCGCCACACGGCGGCACAGCTGGTCGCGGTCGTTGAGCTTCTCGATGAAGTGGGTCTCCACGCCGGCCTTCCCGAGCTCCCGGAAGATCAGCGACGAGATGGCATTGGTAAGCACGCCCTTGTTCTCGATCGTCGCCTTCTTGACGTTGTTGAACGCCGTGGCGGTATCCTTGTAGTGAATGATGATCTTGTCGGGATCGTCCGTACTGAAAACCTGTTTTGCCTTGCCCTCGTAGAGCAATTCAAGCTGTTTCATGGTACTTCTTCTGTTTTGTTTTGTGCTTTGGTCCGTATTGCTTGCGTGTTATTTTTTGCGGAAATAATCGACGGCATTGCGGAAAAGGTTCTGCTCCTTGTTGCCGGCGATGTTCTTGAAGAGGTTCTTCTCGTAACGCTCCGTATGGCCCATCTTGCCGAGGATCTGACCGTTCTGCGAGATGATGCCCTCGATGGCATACGACGAACCGTTGGGGTTGAAGGGTGCCTCGGCCGTCGGCTGCCCGTCGGAGCCGACATACTGGAAGGCCACCTGTCCGTTGGCGAAGAGCTGCTCGGCCAGCTCGCGGCTGACGACGAATTTGCCCTCGCCGTGGCTTACGGCGATCGCATGCAGCTCGCCCAACTCGAATCCGGCCAGCCACGGCGAAGCGGTGGTCGCCACGCGGGTGGTCACGATCTGCGAGATGTGGCGGTTGATGTCGTTGCGGAAGAGCGTGGGCGACTCCTTGGTCACCATGCCCAGCCGTCCGTAGGGCAGCAGGCCCGACTTGACCAGCGCCTGGAATCCGTTGCAGATGCCGAGGATGAGTCCGCCACGGTCGAGCAGCGCATGAATCTCCTCCCGGATATCCTTGTTGTTCAGAACATTGACAATAAACTTGGCGCTTCCGTCGGGTTCGTCTCCCGCCGAGAATCCGCCGCTCAGCACGAAGATGTGCGCCCGGCGGATCTGCTCCTTCATGCGCTCGATCGAGCGGAGGATGTCGTCGCCGGCGATGTTGCAGAGCACATCCATCACCACCTCGGCACCTTCGCGGCGGAAGGCCTTGGCCGTGTCGTAGTCGCAGTTCGTTCCGGGGAATACCGGAATGAAGACGCGCGGGTGCTCCGTGGCCTCACCCGGATAGACGAAACGGCGTGGCGCGGGCGTCGAGGTCATCACCTCGGCTGAGTTGTCACCCTTGTCGGGATAGATCGCGGCGAAACGCTCCGTATTGGCGCGGTAGAGCTCTCCGAGCGGCATCCGCACGCCGTTCACCGTCAGGGCCGCATCGGCCACCGTGATACCGATCTGCTCGGCCGCGGGATATTCGAGCGTACCCTCGCACTCAACGAGGATCGAGCCGTATGCATACTCGTAGAGTTTCGCCTCGTCCATCGTCACCTCGGCCCCCACCTCGTTGCCGAAGGCCATCTTCGCCAGGCCCTCGGCCACACCGCCGAAGCCCACGGACCAGGCGGCCAGGATCTTGCCGCGCTCGATTTCATCGCTCACGAAGGTGAAGTTCCGCTTGAGCTGCTCCGTATCGGGCATGTAGTTCTCCCGCGGCGTATGGCGGATCAGGTAGAGTCGGTGTCCGGGAGCCTTGAGGTCGGTGGAGATCACCGTGGAGGCATTCACCGTCGTGATGCCGAAAGCCATGAGCATCGGCGGGACGTTGATCTGCTGGAAGGTTCCCGACATCGAGTCCTTGCCGCCGATCGACGGCAGGCCGAGCTCGACCTGCATCTTCAGGGCGCCGAGCAGCGCGGCCAGGGGCTTGCCCCACGACTCGGGGTTGTGCGTCATGCGCTCGAAATACTCCTGGTAGGAGTAACGCATCCTGTCGTAGCGCGCTCCGGCTGCCACGACCTTTGCCGCAGCCTCCACAACGGCATAGGCCGCACCGTGGTAGGGGCTCCACGAAGCCACATAGGGGTTGTATCCGAAGGCCATGATGCTGGCCGTATCGGTGTATCCGTCGGTCGGGAGTTTCTGCACCGAGACCTGCGTCTCGCTGCGCTGCGTGCGGCCGCCGAAGGGCATGAGCACGGTCGAACGGCCGATCGTCGAGTCGAACATCTCGATCAGTCCGCGCTGCGAGACGACGTTGTTGTCGCGGAGGTTGTTCGCGAAGCGCTCGGCCAGGCTGTCGCCGGTGAGGTCGCGGCGGAACGGATCGCGGTTCTCGACCTCACCGATCTTCGCTTCGGCATAGTGCTTCGCGCCGGCGCTGTCGATGAACTCACGGCTCAGATCGACGACCTTGCGGTCGCCGTTGAACATCCGCATGCGGGCCGTCGAGGTCACGTCGGCCACATGCACCGCCTCGATGTTCTCCTCGCGGCAGTAGCGCATGAACTCCTCGACATCCTTCGACTCGATCACCACGGCCATGCGCTCCTGCGACTCGCTGATGGCCAGTTCCGTGGAGTTCAGTCCGCTGTATTTGGTCTTCACGCGGTCGAGGTAGATGTCCAGGCCGTCGGCCAGCTCGCCGATGGCCACACTGACGCCGCCCGCGCCGAAGTCGTTCGATTTCTTGATCAGGCGCGTCACCTCCGGACGGCGGAACAGCCGCTCGAGCTTGCGCTCCTCGGGGGCGTTGCCCTTCTGCACCTCGCTGCCGCACGTCTCGAGCGACTTGGCGTTGTGCTCCTTCGACGAACCGGTGGCTCCGCCGATGCCGTCACGCCCGGTGCGTCCGCCGAGCATGATGATCTTGTCCCCGGCTGCGGGGCGCTCACGCCGCACGTTGCAGGCCTTCACGGCACCCACCACGGCTCCGACCTCAAGGCGTTTGGCCACATAGTCGTCGTGGTAGATCTCGCGCACGTGGGTCGTGGCCAGACCGATCTGATTGCCGTAACTCGAATAGCCCGCGGCGGCCTTCTTCGAGATGACGCTCTGCGGCAGCTTGCCGGCGAGCGTATCGCTCACCTTCTGGTAGATGTTTCCGGCACCCGTGACGCGCATGGCCTGGTAGACGTAGCTGCGGCCCGACAGCGGGTCGCGGATCGCGCCGCCCAGACAGGTCGAGGCACCGCCGAAGGGCTCGATCTCCGTGGGGTGGTTGTGGGTTTCGTTCTTGAACTGGAGGAGCCACTTTTCGGTACGCCCGTCCACATCGACATCGACATAGACCGAGCAGGCGTTGTTTTCTTCGGAGACCTCCAGGTCGTCGAGCAGCCCCCGCTGACGGAGGTAGCGGGCACCGATCGTGGCCATGTCCATCAGGCAGATGCTCTTGTGCTCGCGGCCCAGTTCGCGGCGGATGCGCCGGTAAAGCGCCAGCGAACCCTCGATCTCCTCCCGGACGAACGACTCCTCGACGGTGATTCCCTCGAGTTCGGTGGTGAAGGTCGTATGGCGGCAATGGTCGCTCCAATAGGTGTCGAGGATCCTCAGCTCGGTCTCATAGGGATCGCGCCCCTCAGAGCGGAAGTAGGTCACCACCTCGCGCAGGTCGTCGGCATTCATTGCCAGGCCGTGCGACGAGCAGAAGTCGTCGAGCTCCTGGTCGGACATGTCGCGGAAGCCCTCGAGTACCTCGACGGGCTTGACTTCGGCCTGCTCCATGTCGCAGAGGCGGCCGAGGTCCTTCTCGCGCGACTCGACGGCGTTGATGTAGTAGTGGCGGATGCGGGCCAGCTCCTCGTCGCTGACCGTATCGTCGAAGACGAGCAGCTTCGCGGAGCGGATGCGCACGTCGGCCGAGGGGTCGATCAGACGGACGCAATCGACAGCCGAGGCGGCCCGCTGGTCGAACTGTCCGGGAAGATACTCCACGGCCAGGTACTTGTGCCCCTCGAGATCGCACGTGTCGGTGACCTCGTCGGTCACCACCTCGCCGAAGACCGTATAACGGCTCTTCTCGAGCAGTTCGGGCGTAAAGCCGAACAGGTCGTAGACGTTGAGCAGCCGCAGGCTCCCGAGCGAGAGGTTGAGATTGGCGTTCAACTCCCGGCGCAGGCTGTCGGCCTCGACGCGGAACCGGGGAAGTTTCTCCACAAAGATGCGGTAATTGGTCGTATTCATCGTTTTCGTATGTGTATTTTCAGGTTCTCAAAACTCCGGCGACACCAGTCAGACAAAACGGGCCGCCCAGTCGCGTTCGTACTCCCCGGCCTGCATGCCGACGAAGGTGATGTGCCCCATCTTGCGCTTGGGACGGCTCTCGCTCTTGCCGTAGAGGTGCACGTAGACACCCGGACGGTGCTCGGCCGCCACCTTGCGGGCCTCTTCGAGGTCCTGCCCCAGAATGTTCTTCATCACCGTAGGGGCCACCAGCCGCGGCTCCTCGAGCGGCATGCCGACCAGATAGCGCACCAGTTCGCGGAACTGGTTGGTCGTCGCGCCTTCGATCGTGTAGTGGCCCGAGTTGTGGGGACGCGGAGCCATCTCGTTGAAGTAGATCTCCCCCTGCCGCACGAAGTACTCGATGGCCAGGATGCCCCGGTAGCCGCAGTCGCGCATGAAACGCTCGCTCTCGGACTTCATCCGGGCAAGTACCGCGCCATCGACCTCGGCGGGGACGAAACACAGGTCGAGAATCCCGTCGCGGTGGACATTCCGCCCGATGGGGAAGCTGACGACCCGCTCGCCGTCGGAGACCATGACGATGCTGGCCTCGAAATCGAACGGCACAAACTCCTCGAGGATGCACGGCACGGCGAGCAGCGGCTCGGCCTTGCGGAGATCCTCCTCCGTGCGGAGCACCTGCTGTCCGTGGCCGTCGTACCCGAGCGTGCGGGTCTTCAGCACGGCCGGGAGGCCGATCTCGGCCACGGCGGCACGCAGCGAGGCCATGTCGTCCACGGCCGCAAAGCGGGGCGTGCGCAACCCGTGGTCGCGGGCGTTGCTCTTCTCCCGCAGCCGGTCCTGCGAATCGTAGAGCGGCCGGTAGCCCTGCGGGATGTTGTATTTTCCGCACAGGGGAATCAGGATCTCCCCCGGCACGTTCTCGAACTCATAGGTCACCACATCGCTGCGGCGGCACAGCTCCTCGACCGCTTCGGGGTCGTCGAAACGGCCGACGATGTGGTCGTCGCAGACGGCTCCGGCCGGCGCATCGGCCGCCGGATCAAGACACACCGTGCGCACCCCGAGCAAGCGGGCCTGTTCCGCGATCATCAGCCCCAACTGGCCTCCGCCGATAATTCCGATCGTCTTCATTGCTACTTGAGTTCGGCTTTCAGGACGTCGGCGGTCTGTTTGGCGCGGAAGGCATCAAGTTTGTCGGCCAGCCCGCGATCCTGCAGCGCGAGGATCGACACGGCGATCAGCGCGGCATTCTTGGCTCCGTTGATCGCGGTGGTGGCCACGGGAACACCGGCCGGCATCTGCACGATCGAGAGCAGCGAATCCAGGCCGTTCAGGGCCCGCGACTTCACGGGAACGCCGACTACGGGCAGCGTCGTCATCGACGCCACCATGCCGGGCAGATGGGCTGCGCCGCCGGCTCCGGCGATGATCACGCCGATGCCCCGCTCGCGGGCCGTCTTGGCATATTCACACAGCAGATCGGGCGTGCGGTGCGCGCTGACCACCCTCTTTTCGAAATCGACGCCGAACTGTTCGAGCATCGCCACGGCATCGGCCATTACCTCGTAATCGCTCACCGAGCCCATAATTACGCCAACTTTCATATTTGCTATCGTTTGTTTTTCAGTTTCACCCAACCCCCGTTGCTCCGCCGGTCCGCGCCGACACCCCGGGCACAAGCCCGGAAAGGAAAAAAGCAGGCCGCCACGACACAATGGGTCATGGCGGTCTGCTATTTATCCGAGTACTCCGCAGGCGGAGGCCCCGATTCGACGGGACAGTACACCCTGCATCTGCCCTGCGCGACACAACGAATGGAATACAGCGGCACGGCACTGCTCCCTCTTTCGCTCACGTTGGTCTATGTCGCAGATCGGATTCATTTTACCTGTCGGAACAACGATACAAAAGTAACGCTTTTCGACAGACTTTCAAAATTCCCGGGCAGATATTCTATCGACAATTTATCGACAGCTTCAACGGCTCATCGAATAGGGCAGCGCCCCGTCGTCGGTTCCGCGTCCGGTCTCCGGTTCGGCCTGCATGTCGAAACGCACCCGGGCGCCGTCGCGCAGGTCGGACCAGCGGAGGAAGTTGTGCTTCCAGGGCTTACCGTCGAGCTGCATTGCACCGACATAGCGGTTTTCGGGGGCATTCTCCGGAGCGTCGATCTCGATCTCGGCCCCGTTCTCGAGGTGGATCGTTGCACGGCGGAACAGCGGCGACCCGAGGATGTACTCGTCCGAACCGGGACATACCGGGTAGAATCCGAGCGCCGAGAAGACATACCAGGCCGAGGTCTGGCCGTTGTCCTCGTCGCCGCAGTAGCCGTCGGGACGAGCCATGTAGAGGCGGTCCATCACCTCACGCGCCCACCACTGCGCCTTCCAGGGCTGTCCGGCGTAGTTGTAGAGGTAGATCATGTGCTGCGCGGGCTGGTTGCCGTGGGCGTAGTTGCCCATGTTGGCCACCTGCATCTCGGTGATCTCGTGGATGCGGGCCCCGTAGTAGCTGTCGTCGTAGATCGGCGGCACGACGAACACCGAGTCGAGCATCGTCGCGAAAGCCTCGCGGCCGCCCATCAGGGAGGCCAGCCCATCGACGTCGTGGAACACCGACCAGGTGTAGTGCCAGGCGTTGCCCTCGGTGTAGGCGTCGCCCCACTTGTAGGGGCTGAACGGCTTCTGGAACGAGCCGTCCTCGTTGCGGCCGCGCATCAGGCGCGTCTCGGGATCGAACAGGTTGCGGTAGTTCTGCGCCCGCGTGAGCCACTTCTGCTGCTCTTCGGCCGGACGGCCCAGTTTCGCGGCCACCTGTGCGATGCACCAGTCATCGTAGGCGTACTCGAGCGAACGGGCGACGTTTTCGTTGATGCCGACGTTGTAGGGAATGTAGCCCAGCGTGTTGTAGTACTCATGCCCCAGACGGCCCGTCGAACTCACCGTCGGGTGCACCTTGTCGGTTCCCGACGCCATCGCCTCGTAGAGCGTCTCGACATCCTCCTCGGGCGTCACGCCCTTGAGGATGGCATCCGAAACGACCGATGCCGAGTTGTTGCCCACCATGCAGCCGCGGTGCCCGGGCGAGGCCCATTCGGGCAGGAAGCCGCTCTCGCGGTAGGTGTTGGCCAGACCGGCCTGGATCTCGGCATTGACCGACGGATAGACCAGGTTGAGCAGCGGGAAGAGCGAACGGAAGGTATCCCAGAAACCCGTATCGGTATACATGTAGCCCGGGAGCACCTCGCCGTTGTAGGGGCTGTAGTGTACGACCTGGCCGTCGGCCGTCACCTCATAGAACTTGCGGGGGAAGAGCACCGAACGGTAGAGGCACGAATAGAAGGTGCGGTACTGGTCGATGCTGCCGCCCTCGACCTCGATGGCACCCAGCACCTCGTCCCAGCGCTTGCGGGCCTGCTCCTTCACCCCATCGAAGTCCATGTCACCCAACTCCTTGAGGTTCTGGAAAGCCTGCTCGCGCGAGATGAACGACGAGGCGATGCGGACGTTCACCTGCTCGCCGCGCGCGGTCGTGAAGTGCACCTTGGCCACGGCGTGGTCACCCTCGACCGACTTGCCGCCCTCGGGGTAGAGCACCTTGCTGCCGGGTTTGTAGGAAGCCGGCGCGTCGGTCAGCTCGAAGCCGCTGAAGGGCTTGTCGAAGGTCATCACGAAATAGTTGCGGAAGTTCTCGGGCACACCGCCGCTGTTGCGCGTAGTGTATCCGGCGATGGTGCGGTCGTCGATCACCTCGATCGCCGACCCGCGGTCGAAGGCATCGATCACCACCCCGCTCTCGCTGCTCTCGGGGAAGGTGAAGCGCATGATGGCGGCACGCTCGGTCGGCGCAACCTCGGCCTTGATGTCGTGGTCGGCCAGGTAGACCGAATAGTAATAGGGCTTGGCCGTCTCCGACTGGTGCGAGAACCAGCTCTGCCGCGACTCCTCGTCCAGCTTGTCGTTCCCGCGCACGGGCATCACCGAGAACTGTCCGTAGTCGTTGATCCACGGCGAAGGCTGGTGCGTCTGTTTCAGGCCGCGGAGCGTGTGCGCCCCGTAGGTGTAGGCCCAGCCGTCGCCCATCTTGCCCGTCTGGGGCGTCCAGAAGTTCATGCCCCACGGCAGAGCGATGGCCGGATAGGTGTTGCCCGTAGAAAGGGTGAAATCGGACTGCGTACCCATCAGAGTCGTCACATACTCCGAGGGCGGCAGCAGGGTTTCGGCCTGCGGACGTTCCGTGCAGGCCGCCGAAAGCATCGCCAGGGATGCGATCGCTGCGAGTTTTTTCATCTTTTTCAATTAACGATTTATGTTGTTTGCTTGCGGTTCCATTCGAGCGACGCGGCGATCCCCGGGAAGGGACCGTCGCGTCGCAGGGTTTCAGCCGTCTATCCGACCGTGTACCAGCAGACCGGTTCGGGACCCATCTCAAAGCGGAGACAGCCGCCGGCCATCACGTCGCGGTAGTCGATGTAGGGCTTGTCGTAGGGCGCCCCGTTGAGCGTCACACGCTGGATGTAACGGTTCTCCGGGGTGTTGTTCGCCGCCTCGACGACAAAGCTGCCGCCCGGCACCGCCACCTCGGCACGGTCGAAGAGCGGCACGCCGAACCAGTAGCGGCCTCCGGCCGGCTCGACCTCGTAGAATCCAAGCGACGAGAGGACATACCAGGCCGACATCTGGCCCACGTCCTCGTTGCCCGACAGGCCGTCGGGGCGGTCGTGGTAGAGTGTCGTGAGCACCTCGCGCACCTTGTCAGCGGTCTTCCACGGCTCGCCGGCCATCGTGTAGAGGTAGAGCGTGTGGTGGCTGGGCTCGTTGCCGTGGGCATACTGTCCGATCAGACCCGAGATGTCGGGCGAAGTCTCGGCCCCTTCGACCACCGAGCTGACCGTAAAGAGCGAGTCGAGCTTGGCGATCATCGCCTCACGGCTTCCGAAGCAGGCCGCGAGCCCCTCGACATCGTGCGGCACGAGCCACGTATACTGCCAGGCGTTGCCCTCGCAGTAGTCGTCGGCGCGGTGCGTCGAGGCAAAGGGGTTGAACGGCGTGCGCCAGCCTCCCTTCGAGTCGCGGCCGCGCATGAAGCCCGTCGTCGGGTCGAAGTAGTGACGGTACGAGTGGCTGCGCTCGGTGAAACGGGCCGCCTCCTCGCTCTTGCCGAGAGCCTCGGCGGCACGCGCCACGGCCCCGTCGGCCAGGGCATACTCCATGTCGTAGGCCACCGCCTCGTTGAACAGGTCGCAGGGGATGTAACCGTATTTCATGCGCAGGCCGTTGCCGCGCTCCTCGTTCATGGCGGTCTTGACCAAAGCCTCGAAGGCGCGTTCGCGGTCGAAGCCCCCGATCCCCTTGACGATGGCGTCGGCCACCACGGGAATGCCCGGGTTGCCCACCATGCAGTCGGTCTCGTTGCCCCAGAGGTGCCATACCGGCAGGCGGCCCTGCTCGTCGGCGATGGCCAGCATCGTATTGATCACGTCGGGCATCTTCTCCGGGTGGAGGATCGTCATCAGCGGCATCGCCGCGCGGTAGGTATCCCACAGCGCGAAGGTCGTGTAGGTCTTGTATCCGGGATTCGGGCGCACCTGCCCGTCGGCACCGCGGTAATCGCCGTTGGCGTCGCAGAACTCCGACGGAGCCACCATCGTGTGGTAGAGCGCCGTGTAGAAGATACGCTTGGCGGCATCGTCCGCCGTCTCGACGCGCACCTTCGACAGTTCGTCGTTCCAGGCCTTGTCGGCGGCCAGCCTCGTCGCCTCGAAGTTCCATCCGGGGAGCTCCGCCTCGAGGTTGGCCTCGGCGCCTTCGATGCTCACGGGCGACAGGGCCACCTTCATGAGCAGCTGCTCGCCCTCCGCCATGTCGAAATCCACGCGGGCATAGCGGGCCGCGATCCGGGGCATCTTGGAGTCATCCAGCTCTCCCGGCTGCAGGTAGGTGATTCCCTTTGCCGGCTTCGAGAACTCGGCCACGAAGTAGACCTTCTGATCCCTCGCCCAGCCCGTAGAATAGCGCCACCCGCTGATGCGCGTGCTGTCCTCCGAGAAGGTGAATCCCGTCTCGGTGGCCTTGTCCCAGCAGCCGCCGTTCTCGAGGTCGAACACCACGGCCGCATCGTCCGAGGCGGGGAACGTATAGCGGTGCAGGCCCACGCGCGACGTGGCGGTCATCTCGGCCGTGATGCCGTAACGGGACAGCGGCACCGAGTAGTAGCCCGGCTCGACCACCTCCTTCGAGCGGTCGGCATAGGACCAGAGGCCCGACTGCGGATCCTCCTCCACACCGCGGGCACAGGTCACCTCACCCACGACGGGCATCACCGTCACGTCGAACAGGTCGCCGATGCCGGTACCCGAAAGGTGGGTGTGCGAGAATCCGATGACCGTCGAGTCGGACTCATGGTATCCCGAGCACCAGTCCCAATCCTGCGGGATGCTCGTGGGTCCGACCTGCACCAGGCCGAACGGGACGTTGGCCCCGACGAAGACGTGTCCGTGACCGCCCGTCCCGATCTTCGGATCGACCCAGCGGGTCAGGTTCTCCGCCTCGGGGGCAGGCTGTGCGCAGGCGCCGGCAAGGGCTGCGAAACCCGCGCATAAAACGATGTTTGCAAGTTTCATGATATGGTTCAATGTTGATTATCCAGTTCGAATTTCAGGTGTCCGCCGCCAAGCAGCTCGTCATGCGAGATGCGGTAGCTGGTGAGCGGCTTGCCGCCGAGGGTCATGCGGCGGATGTATCCCGCATCGGGAGCCGAACGCTCGGCCTCGATGACCAGCTCGCCGCGGGCGGTGTCGATCTCCACCCGGTCGAAAACCGGGGCGGTCAGCGTATAGGCCGGCTCGCCCGGACAGTCGGGATAGAATCCCATCATCGTGAAGACCGCCCAGGCCGACATCGTGCCCGTATCGTCGTTGCCGGGGATGCCGTCGGCCTGCACCGTGAAGTATTTGTCGAGCAGGCGCCGCGTCTCGCGCTGCGTACGCCATGCCTCGCCGGGGAAGCGGCTGAACAGGTAGGCATAGGCGATATCGGGTTCGTTCGCCGGATCGTACAGCCCCTCGTCGAAGACCATCTGCAGCTTCTCGACGAAGCGCTTGCGGCCGCCCATGAGTTTCACCAGCCCCTCGACGTCGTGCGGGACGTAGAAGGTGTAGTTCCAGGCCGAACCCTCGTGGAACCCGGGTGCGGCCGAGAAGTTCTCGCCGGCACGCGGGTCGAAGGGGGTGAGGAACGAACCGTCCGGCTGGATCGGCCGCAGCGTGCCGTACTCCTTGTCGTAGTAGTGACGGTATCCGAGCGACCGCTCGCGGAAGATCGCCGCATCCTCGGGGCGGCCCAGGTCGGCTGCCAGCAGCCTCGGGGCGGCCCAGGTCGGCGGCCAGCAGCGAAAGCGCATGGTCGGCGACATAGTACTCGAGCGCATGCGATACGGAGGCGTCGCCCGCCAGATCCTTGGAGTAGAAGCCCAGCGGGATGTAGCCCCGTTCGACGTAGGGATCGATGTCGGGCCGCAGGGGATTCTGCTCCCCGGGCGTCGTGGCCGACTTGAGGAACGCGCCGTAGGCCTTGTCGATGTCGAAGCCGCGAAGCCCCTTGAGCCACGTGTCGGTGATGACCGGGATGGCCGGGTCGCCCTCCATCGTGAAGGTCTCGCGCCCGTAGAGTTCCCACTTGGGCATCCAGCCCCACTCGTCGTAGATGCCGATCATCGAGCGCACCATCTCCACCTGCCGCTCGGGATAGACCAGCGTCAGCAGCTGGTGGACGTTGCGGTAGGTGTCCCACAGCGAGAAGACCGTATAGCGGTCGCCCTCCGTCACGCCCGCCTCGCCCGAACGCTCCATGAGCGGATATTCGCCATTGACGTCGTTCACAAGGTTGGGATGGATCAGCGCATGGTACAGTCCCGTGTAGAAGACCTTCCGCTGGTCGTCCGTGCCACCCTCGACGCGGATGCGCCCCAGGTCGGCATTCCAGCGCGCCCGGGCCTCCGCACGGATCGAGTCGAAGGTGGCGTCGGCCGCCTGTTCGGCCTCGAGGTTGCGCCGGGCATTCTCCATCGAGACGTAGGAGATGCCCATCCGCACCTCCAGCTGTTCGCCCTCTGCAAGGTCGTCGTACGAGAACCAGTAGCCCACATCGTCACCGGCCAGCTCACGGCCGTATTCCGTGTAGATCTTGTACCGTCCGTTGTCGGGGGTCCACTCGGCCTCGACGCCCGTCATCGGGCGCTGCTTCTTCCAGTAGCCCGCAGTGCTCGGCGCTTTCGAGACCCGCAGCACGAAGTAGACCGGGAAGACCTTCTGGGGGTTGTAGCAGAACGTACCGAGGAGCTTCATCCCCTCGATCTCCGTGGCATTTACACGGCGCACCATCGCCCCCGATTCGTTCGTCAACCCCTCGCCCAGGTTCAGCAGCAGGTTACCCTTGCCGCCCGGAAACGTATAGCGTTCGACCGACGTGCGGGCCGTGGCCGTGGCTTCGGCCCGGATGCCGTACTTCCCGAGGGTCACGGCATAGTAGCCCGGCGAGGCCGCTTCGTCGCGGTACGGCGAGCCGTATTCGCGGTAATCGACCTCCAGCTCACCCGTCGTGGCCATCGTCAGCAGCGATCCCATGTCGGGACACCCCACGCCGCTCAACGCCCCGTGGGCGAATCCCGTGAAGAACCGGTTGTGGTACTCATAGGGGGTGGACCACCAGCGGGCATCCTTGTCGTAGCGGTTCTCCTCGGAGCCCATGACGTTGAACGGCACGACCGACATCATGCCGTTGGGGGTCACGGCCCCGGGGTTCGTCGCCCCGAAGTTGGTCGTCCCGATAAAGGGATCGACCCAGTCGGCCGGCTCCTGCGCCCGAAGGGAGGGGCAGAAAACGGCGGCGGGGAGCGCCGCCGTAAGGAGCGTTCGTCGCAGCCGCATCACAGGATCGAGTTTTTCTTCGTAAATTCGACAATCTCGGGGATGTAGCCGAAGGCCAGGCCGGTCACCGTGTCAGCGCATCCGTAGTAGACGGCCACACGCCCCGTCTCGGGATCGTGCAGCGCGGCGCAGGGGAACGTAACGTTCGGCACGTCGCCCATGCACTCGTACTGTTCGCGCGGGGAGATCAGATACGGACCGCTGCGGGCCAGGACCTTCCACGGCTCATCGAGATCGAGCAGCGCCGAGCCGAAGGCATAGACATAGCCGTTGCACGAGCGCAGCACGCCGTGGTAGAACAACAGCCACCCCTCCGACGTCTCGATGGGCACCGGGCCCGCGCCGATCTTCATGCACTGCCAGGCCGACACCTCGAACGGTGCGGGCGACATGACGTGGCGGTGGCGGCCCCAGAACTCCAGGTCGGGCGACTCCGAGTAGAAGATGTCGCCGAAGGGCGTGTGTCCCGTGTCGCTCGGGCGCGAAAGCATGGCATAGCGGCCGTTGATCTTGCGCGGGAACATCACCCCGTTGCGGTTATAGGGCAGGAAGGCGTTTTCGAGCTGGTGGAAGGTCTTGAAGTCGGTCGTCCAGGCGATGCCGATCGTCGGGCCGTGGTAGCCGTTGCACCACGTGACGTAGTACTTGTCGTCGATCTTCGCCACGCGCGGGTCGTAGCCGTAGACCCACTCGGCCACCTCGGAGTCGGCGCCTTCGAGGCGGAAGTCGGCCTCCTCGATGTCCCAGTGGAGCCCGTCTACCGAGAAGCCCACGTGGATGCGCATCCGGCGGTTGGTGTCGTCGCAGCGGAAGACGCCCGCATAGTTGTACTTGCCGTTCTTGAACGGTACGACGGCCGAATTGAAGATGCTGTTCGAGGTCGAGAGCGCATGGCGCCCGATGATCGGGTTGGCCGAATAGCGCCACATCACCTCATTCGAGCCCGCGGGACGATCCTCCCACGGCATATCGGGCAGTGCAACGCCCGCAATCTTGATTTTTTCCATACTTCGCGTATTCGTATCTGTTTAATTTATAATGATTTCATCGGTAAACAGCCATCCGCCGACCCGCTCATTCAAAATCGCGTGGTAGCGCACGTATCGTGCCTGCTCGCTGCCCGTCCAGCCGAAGGTCCGGTATTCGGGCCGCTCGGCCGTATCGGGATAGTCGTTCTCGACAACGGCAATGCGGCGGAAGTCGGTCCCGTCGTCCGAGACCTCGATCTCCACCCGGGCCGGAAGCCAGATCCAGGCCGAATACCACTGAGTGAAGTCGGCCGAGACCTCGCTGATGGGCTTCACCTCGCCCAGATCGACCGTCACATCGACGTCGCAGCCGAGGAATCCCTGCCAGCACTCCTTGTAGCTCCACGAACCGCGCAGGCCGTCGGTCAGCGCCCGCTCGCCGGCGGCGGGATAGCCGCCGTTCCACCGCGTGGCGTAGGTCACCGGGCACCCCACGGCCAGATGTTCAGCCGGTTCGAGCGACTCGGGACGCTCGCCCGTCTCGCCGGCCAGGTCGAAAGTGTTGTAGCCCCGACTGCGGGCCAGTTCGGTAAAGCGGAGCGCCCGCTCGCGGAACGCCCTGTAGTCCTTTCCTTCGGGCTGGCACCACGCCACCTCGGCCAGCGCGAACAGACGCGGATAGAGCATGTATTCGGCCTGTTCCGCCGTGGGGATGTACTCCGTCCAGAGGTTGGCCTGCACGCCCAGCACATACTCCCGTCCGGGCATGTCGGCCGGAGCCGGGTCGTACGAATAGACCTTTTCGAGGGGCAGGAAGCCCGACATGGCCTGCGGCTCCGTGGTCGGGTCGTCCTGGTATCCGTCGAAATAGCAGTATCCGCCGGGGGTCATCACCACCTCATGCCCGGCAGCGGCAGCCGTGCGGCCGCCCTCCTCGCCGCGCCACGACATGACGACGGCATCGGGGGCCAGCCCGCCGTCGAGGATCTCGTCCCACCCGATCAGCCGCCGGCCGTGCTTCGCAAGGAAACGGCCGATGCGGTGGATGGCGTAGCTCTGCAGCTCATCGACCGACTCCAGCCCTTCGCGCTTCATGCGCGCCTGACACTTCGGGCACTCCTTCCACGCCGTCTTGGCAGCCTCGTCGCCGCCAATGTGGATGTACTCCGAGGGGAAGAGCTCCATCACCTCCGTGAGCACGTTCTCGAGAAACTCGAAGGTCGCGTCGTTGCCGATGCAGAAGTCACCGCCCGAGTAGGGTTCACCCTTGCACGAGAGCCCGGGATAGACGGCCAGCACCTCCTCCGAGTGGCCGGGCATCTCGATCTCGGGGATCACCGTGATGTGCAGCGAATCGGCATAGGCCACCACCTCGCGGATCTCCTCCTTGGTATAGTAGCCGCCCGAAGCCTCCGGGTCGTCAAAGCGGCAGTATTTCGCTCCGCCGTCGCGCCACTGCTGCCACGTCGCGCCGCGACGCCACGCGGCCACTTCGGTCAGCAGCGGGTAGCGGTCGATCTGAATGCGCCACCCGGCACCGTCGGTCAGGTGCCAGTGCAGGCGGTTGAGCTTCAGCGACGCCATCATGCGGAGCTGCTTCTTAACGAACTCCTTGTCGAAAAAATTGCGCGAGACGTCCAGATGCAGCCCCCGGTAGGCGAAGCGGGGCGCATCGACGATGCGTTGTGCCGGAATCCGGCTGCCGAACTGCTCGTGGAGCTGCAGCAGAGTCTGCAGGCCGTAGAAGAGTCCGGCCTCGCCGCGCGCCGCGATCGTGATTCCGGCCGGTCGCACCGAGAGCACGTACCCCTCCTCCGAAGCGGGAATCCGCTCGTCGTCCGAAAGTTCCAGGCGGAGGTAGTTCTTCGCCGCATCGGGCTCTGCCGTATCGATCGGCAGCGGCGTGGTTTTCAGGTAGCCGGTCAGGGCCTCGGCCGCCTCCACGGGTGCCTCGACCGAGAGCGCCATCGGGGCATGGATGCGGAAACTCCCGGGCAGCTCCTCGACGGAGGCGGGATGCGGGATGACGGCATCGTCGGAGGCCGTACCACAGGCGGCAAGGCAGAGGGCCGCAGCGGCCCACAGGAAGAGCGAACGCAGAGGTCTCATGGTGCTATTTCTTTTCATCGGGGTAAGTGAACGGGAGGAAACGGGTCATGACGAACACCGGAACGGTGGCAACCATCACCAGCAGGAAGAAGAGTTTGTAGCCGCACAGGTCGCTCAGGAAGCCCGACACGGCGCCGGTGAGCATCACCGAGAGGTTCATGATGCCCGATGCAAAGGCGTAGTGGGCCATCTGGTGCTTTCCGGGGGCGACCTGCTGCATCATGAAGAGCGTCAGGCCGACGAACCCGAAACCGTAGCCGAAATACTCCAGCACGATCCCGCCGCCGACGAGCCACATCGACTGGGGCTGGAAGGCGGCCAGCAGAGCGTAGACCAGGAACGGGAGGTTGAAGATGCAGACCAGCGTGAAGAGCGTCCTCCGCAGGCCCCGGGCGGCAATGTAGTAGCCCGCCAGCAACGACCCGAGCAGGAAGGCACCGGCACCGAACGTGCCGTAGTAGAGTCCGATCTGCTGGTTGGTGAGGCCGAGCCCACCGACCGAGACGTCGGCCTTGAGGAACAGCGGCACGATCTTCATCACGAAACCCTCACCCAGACGGTAGAGGATGATGAAGAGGATATAGAGTCCGATGTGCTTTTTCGTGAAGAAGGCGGCGATCACCTCGCGGAGTCCGTCCATCCCCTCGCGGAGCGTGTGGTGTCCTCCGGCCGTGGCGCCGCCCGAGGGAAGGCGCCGCGCATGGTAGAGACCGAGCAGGACCAGCAGGACGCAAAGGATGGCCAGCACGACGGTCCACGACTGCACGAAGGCGTCGAACGCGGCCATCCGCCCGTCGTCGAAGCGTTCGTAGAGCCACCCGGCAAACCAGACCAGGCCGCCCGTCGCCACCAGCTTGGCGAGGTTGTAGAATGCCCCCTGCCAGCCGATGTACTTCGCCTGGTCGGCCTGCGAGAGCTCCGACATGTAGACGCCGTCGGCCGCGATGTCGTGCGTGGCGCCGCTGAAGGCAATGACGGCAAAGATGGCCACCGTCACGGCGAAGAACGACGGCAGATGCAGGGCCAGCGCCGCCAGTCCGAACATCACGCCGCTGACGAGCTGCGTCGAGACGACGAAGAACTTCTTCGTGCGGAAGATCTCCAGAAAGGGGCTCCACAGGAACTTGATCGTCCACGGCCACATGATGAGCGAGGTCCAGAAGGCGATCTGCGCATCGGGGATGCCGAGGTCCTTGAACATCACGGCCGATACCATGTTGAGCACCACGAACGGCAGGCCCATGGCGAAATAGAGGCTCGGAACCCATCCGAGGGGTGAGACGGGGCGCGGAGTTTTATGCATTTTCGGTTTTCCGGTTTTTCAGGTCGGTCAAAAGTGGAATATCGCACAAAGATAGTAAAAAAACCGGGGATATTCCCTTGCGAAGAGACAAAAGCGGCCTTTCGACATGCCGTTGTACAAACGGTGCGGCCGGCATCCGTCACCAACGGAGCCGGCCGCACCGGAATCTGCTCACAAAGAGCCTTTGCGGAGGATCGCCCTACCTGGCCTTCGCCTCGCAATAGGCGCAACGGCACGTGCCGTCGGCCGCACGGTGGAAGAGCTGATCGACATCCTCCGTCGCCGAGATGCAGCGCGGGTTCGAGCACGTCAGCTCATTGACCATGTACGGCTCGTTGAAAACGGGCGTGCGGGCAAAGGGCTTGTTCTCGTCGGCCCAGCGCAGCAGCGTGTAGATCAACGCCATGCGCACGAACTTGCCGTTCTCGACCTGGCGGAAGTAAGCGGCGCGGGGGTCGTTGTCCACCGCCCGCGTGATCTCGTTCACACGCGGCAGCGGGTGGAGAATGATCATGTCCTTACGGGCCGTGCGGAGCTTCCCAGGATCGAGCACGAAGCTGTTCTTCACGCGGTCGAACTCCTCCTCGTCGAGGAAGCGCTCCTTCTGCACGCGCGTCATGTAGAGGATGTCCAGTTCGGGCATCACCTCCTCCATGGTGCGCACCTCGCGGAACTCCAGCCGCGAGTTGGCCCGCATCTCGTTGAGCATGTAGTCGGGCAGGCGCAGCTCTTCGGGCGAGATGAGGATCACCTTGATGCCCGAATAGCGCGACAGGGCCTTGATGAGCGAGTGGACCGTGCGGCCGAACTTCAGGTCGCCGCAGAAGCCGATCGTCAGGTTGTCGAAGCGGCCCTTCTCGCGCTTGATGGTCAGCAGGTCCGTGAGCGTCTGCGTGGGATGGGAGTGGCTTCCGTCGCCGGCGTTGATGACGGGAATGCCGGCATACTGCGAGGCGACGAGCGGCGCACCCTCCTTGAAGTGGCGCATGGCGATGATGTCCGCAAAGCAGCGGATCACGCGCACCGTGTCGGCCACGGTCTCGCCCTTCGACACGGACGAGGAGTTGGCATCGGAGAAGCCGATCACCTGTCCGCCCAGCTCGAGCATTGCGGCCGTAAAGCTCAGGCGCGTGCGGGTCGAGGGTTCATAGAAGAGCGTGGCGAGTTTCTTGCCCTTGCAGGCTTCGCTGTATTTGGCGCGGTGGGCGATGATGTCCTCCGCGAGAGCCACGATCTGCTCGGTCTCTTCGACCGTCAGATCGGTGGGATCGATCAAATGACGCATAGGCGTTACGTTATCAATTAAAGAACTACCTGTTCATCCACGATTCGTCCGACGGATTGTCGCGGAACTGCAGCAGCCTCACCTTGTCCTCGGGCCGGATGTACCCCTCGTCGGCAGCCACCTCGACCAGCGCGTCGAGGTTCGACAGGCTGTAGTTCACGACATGGGCCTCCTTCAGCCGGTCGAGGCCCTTCTTCATGCCGTAGGTGAAGATCGAAGCCACGCCGAGCACCTCGGCACCGGCCTCGCGCAGGGCATTGACCACCTCGATGCACGACCCGGCCGTCGAGATCAGGTCCTCGATGACCACCACCTTCTGCCCCTTCTCGAGCCGGCCTTCGATCTGGTTGCCGCGCCCGTGGTCCTTCGAACCCGAGCGCACATAGCCCATCGGCAGGTCGAGGATCGTCGCCGTGATGGCGGCATGGGCGATTCCGGCCGTCGAGGTCCCCATGAGCACCTCCGCTTCGGGATATTTCGTGCGGACGATCTCGGCCAGACCGGCCTCGACGTGCTTGCGCACCTCGGGAGCCGTGAGCGTCAGCCGGTTGTCGCAATAAATCGGGCTCTTGATACCGCTGGCCCACGTGAACGGCTGCTCGGGACGCAGGAACACCGCGCCGATCGAGAGCAGATCCTTGGCAATGGATTTTTCCATGTTCATTTCCATATTATCGTTTGTTTGTTCGCTTTATTCGGGCTTCCGCAGCCGGAAGCCGCTCCTTTCAGTCCAGAGCCCGGCGCAACACCTGCTCCACCTCCGCGGGGTAGATGCCGCCCTCGTGGACCTTCTCGCCGCCGACATAGAACGTCGGCACGTAGTAGTAGTCGAAGCGGTCGGCCACCTCGGGCTGCTCCGACTCCTCGATCATCTCGATCTCGACCGCAGCCAGTTCCGGATGGGCGGCCCGAGCCTCCTCGATGTAGCGCAGCGCCTTCTTGCAGAAGGGGCAGTTCTTCAGGTAGAACAGTTTTACGGGTTTCATGACTGTCGTTTTGTTTCGATCCGTCCGGAGAGCCTCAAAAAGCCGGCCGGACTATCCGACGAACTCCTCGACGCAGCGCCGGTAGGCAGCCACGGGATCCGCGGCCGCCGTGATCGGACGTCCCACGACGATGTAGTCCGAGCCGATCTCACGGGCACGGGCCGGGGTCGTCACACGCACCTGGTCGGCCACGTCGCCGTCGGCGAAACGCACGCCGGGCGTCACGGTCAGGAAACCGGCGCCGCATGCCTCGTGCACCATGCCGGCCTCGAGCGGCGAGCAGACCACGCCGTCCAGCCCCGCCTCGCGGGCATTCGCGGCATACTTGACGATCGTCTCGTTGATCGAGGCGCCGATGAGCAGTTCGCGCTGCATGCGCTCCTCGCTGGTCGAGGTCAACTGCGTCACGGCAATCAGCAGCGGCCGCGTACCGTCCTCGCGCGTCAGCCCCTCGCGGGCAGCCTTCATCATCTCGATCGTGCCGGCCGCATGGACGTTGCACATGTCCACGTCGAGGCGCGAGAGTACGGCCATCGCCTTGCGCACCGTATTGGGGATGTCGTGAAGCTTCAGGTCGAGGAAGATGCGGTGTCCCCGGCGCTTGATCTCACGCACGATCTCGGGACCCTCGGCATAGAAGAGCTCCATGCCGATCTTCAGGAAAGGTTTGCGCTCCTCGTCCCGGAACAGGTCGAGGAAGCGGAAGGTGTCTTCTGCGGACTTGAAGTCGCAGGCTATGATTACGTCGCGTTCCATATTGTTTTTGGTTGTTTTTCCGTTCGTTTTTCCGTCCGCCGCCCGAGCTCACTCCACGCAGCCGATGATGTCGCGCAGCCGTTCGATCCCGAGACGCTCCATCTCGGCGGGCAGGGCCTCGATGATCTCCTTCGAGGCGTAGGGATTGACCAGGTTCGCCGCCCCGACCTGCACGGCCGTGGCTCCGGCCATCATCATCTCGATGACGTCCGAGGCGGACTGCACGCCGCCGCACCCCATCACGGGGATCCGGCAGGCACGGGCCACCTGGTAGACCATCCGCAGGGCCACGGGGAAGACCGCCGCGCCCGAGAACCCGCCCATCGTGTTGGCGATCACCGGACGCCGCCGCACCGTGTCGATGCGCATGCCCAGCAGCGTATTGATCAGACAGATGCCGTCGGCCCCGGCCTCCTCGCACGCCCGGGCGATCGAGACGATGTCCGTCACATTGGGCGAGAGTTTGATGAAGACCGGCTTGGTCGTCACGGCCTTCACGGCGCGCGTCACCTCGGCCGCCGCCTCGGGCGACGTACCGAACGACATGCCGCCGTGCCGCACGTTGGGACACGAGACATTGACCTCGATGATGCCCACCTGCTCCTCGCGGTCGATCCGCTCGCAGCAGTAGGCGTACTCCTCGACCGAGAAGCCCGATATGTTGGCGATCACCGGCTTGTGGAAATACTCCTTCAGCCGCGGCAGCTCCTCGGCGATCACGTGGTCGATGCCGGGGTTCTGCAGCCCCACGGCATTGATCATGCCGCCGGTGCACTCGGCAATGCGGGGCGTCGGGTTGCCGAAGCGCGCCTCGCGGGTCGTTCCCTTGAAGGAGAACGAACCGAGGATGTTGATGTCGTAGAACTCCCTGAACTCGTTGCCGAACCCGAAGGTCCCGCTGGCCGGGATCACGGGGTTGTCCAACGTCAGTCCGCACAGCTCGACCGAAAGGTCGCGCACCGCGGCGCCCTGCGCCGCACTCTTCGGATCGCTTACCATATCACCTCTCCTTTCTCCAGCACGGGACCCTCCTTGCAGATACGCTTGTTCCCGTATTTGGTTTTGCACGAACACCCCATGCAGGCGCCGAATCCGCAGCCCATGCGCTCCTCGAACGACAGCTGTCCGTCCTGTTCGACCGCCTCGGCCAGGGCCCGCAGCATCGGCAGCGGCCCGCAGGCGTAGAAGTAGTCGAAGTCGGGATGCCGTTCGGCGATGGCCGTCGTGACGAAACCCCGGACGCCGTGCGAGCCGTCGGCCGTGGCGACCGTCACCCGGCAGCCCAGCGCGCGGAACTCCTCTTCGTAGAAGCACTCCGAGGCGGTGTTGAATCCCAGCACGACCTGCACCTCGCGTCCCTCGGCAAGCAGTTTCCGGGCCAGGTTATAAAGCGGGGGTACCCCTACGCCGCCGCCGACGAGCAGCGGACGGCGCACCTCACCGCGGATCGAGAAGCCGTTGCCCAGTCCGGTCAGCAGGTCCAGCTCCGCACCCGCCGCCATGCGGCTCATCTGCTCCGTACCTCCGCCCACGACCTTGTAGATCAGCGTGATCGTGTGTTCATCGTAGTCGCAGACCGAGATCGGACGGCGCAAATACCTGCCTTCCAGCGCAATATTGACAAACTGTCCCGGAGCGGTGATCCACCGCGTATCGCCCGCGAGCACCATGCGCCACACGTTCCGTGTCAGCGGCTCGTTGGATTCGATCCGGTAAACGCCTTTCTTGTATGCGGTTTCCGTATCCATGACGTTACTTCGCATCGATCGTCGAAACACGCAGCGTGATCTCCTCCAGCACGTCGAGCAGCACCCGTACCGTTTCGAGCGCCGTGAAGACCGTCACGTTGTTCTCGACGGCCGTGCGGCGAATCTCGTATCCGTCCAGGCGTGTATTGTGCTGGTTGATGTCGATCGTGTTGATCACGTAGCTGATGTGTCCCTGGCGCAGGGCCTCGATAATCTCCGAGCTGCCCTCGCTCAACTTGCGGCGCGTGCGGGTGCGGATGCCGTGCTCGCGCAGGAACTCGGCCGTTCCGGTCGTCGCCTCGATGTTGAAGCCCAGGTCGTAAAAGCGCTTCACGAGAGGCAGCGCCTGCAGCTTGTCCTGGTCGGCGATCGTAACGAAGATCGTTCCGTAGTTCGACACATGCATGCCCGTGGCCTGCAGGGCCTTGTAGAGGGCACGCGTGAGTTTGTCGTCGTAGCCGATCGCCTCGCCCGTCGATTTCATCTCGGGCGAGAGGTAGGAGTCCACACCGCGGATCTTGGCGAACGAGAAGGCCGGGGCCTTGACGTACCAGCGCTGCTTCTCCCGTCCGTAAACCTCCGTGATGCCCAACTCGCGCAGCGACTTGCCCAGGATGACCTGCGTGGCGATGTGCGCCATCTGCACGCCCGTGGATTTCGAAAGGAACGGCACCGTACGCGACGAGCGCGGATTGACCTCGATGACGTAGACGTCGTCGTCGCCGGCAACGATGAACTGGATGTTGTAGAGGCCCACGATGCCGATGCGCAGACCCAGTTTGACCGTATAGTCGATGATCTTGTCCTTGGCCTTCTGGCTGACGCTGAAGGTCGGATAGACGCTGATCGAGTCGCCCGAGTGGATACCCGTATGCTCGACATGCTCCATGATGCCCGGAATGAAGACATCCTTGCCGTCGCAGATGGCATCGACCTCGAGCTCCTTGCCCATGATGTAGCGGTCTACCAGAACCGGCGAGTCCTCATTGACCTCGACGGCCGTCTGCAGGTAGTGGCGCAGGCGCTCCTCGTTCGAGACAATCTGCATGGCGCGGCCGCCCAGCACGTAGCTCGGACGCACCAGCACCGGATAGCCGATGCGGGCTGCGGCACGCACTCCGGCCTCGATGTCCGTCACGGCCTCGGCTTCGGGCTGCGGAATGCCCAGCTCCTCCATGATCTTCTCGAAGCAGCCGCGGTCCTCGGCGTTGCGGATCGCCTCGCAGTCGGTGCCGATGATGGGCACGCCCAGCTCGGCCAGCGGCTCGGCCAGGTTGATGGCCGTCTGTCCGCCGAGCGAGACGACGATGCCCTTCGGCTTCTCGAGGTGAATGACATTCATCACGTCCTCGACCGTAAGCGGCTCGAAATAGAGTTTGTCGCTGGTGGTATAGTCGGTCGAGACGGTCTCGGGGTTGTTGTTGATGATGATGGCCTCGTAGCCCGCCTCGCGGATCGACCAGATGGCGTGTACGGTCGAATAGTCGAACTCGACACCCTGACCGATGCGGATCGGGCCCGAACCCAGCACGACGATCTTCTCCTTGTCGCTGACCTTCGACTCGTTCTCCTGCTCGTAGGTCGAGTAGAAATAGGGCACGTAGGAGTCGAACTCGCTGGCGCACGTGTCGATCATCTTGTAGACGGGGAAGATGTTGTTCTTCTCGCGCAGGCGGTAGACGTCGTGCTGCGAAAGTCCCCACAGCTGGCCGATGAACTTGTCGCTGAAGCCCATGCGCTTGGCATCGCGCAGCGTCTCGGGATCCATCGGATGGGCGCGCACGACATGCTCGAACTCGACGATATTCTTGAACTTCTCGAGGAAGAACATGTCGATCTTCGTGTTGTTGTAGATCAGCGCCAGATCGACGCCGCCGCGGATGAGCTGGGCAATGGCGTACAGACGGTCGTCGGTACCCTCCTTGATGTAGGCCAGCAGGTCGTCGTTCGACCACGAGTCGAACTTCTTGTGGTAAATGTGGCAGACGCCCGTCTCGAGCGAACGCACGGCCTTGAGCAGCGACTCCTCCATCGTGCGGCCGATCGACATCACCTCGCCCGTGGCCTTCATCTGCGTGCCGAGCTTGTTCGAGGCGTCGGCGAACTTGTCAAACGGGAAGCGCGCCACCTTCGTTACGACGTAGTCGAGCGTCGGCTCGAACGAGGCCGGAGTATTGGCGATGCGGATCTCGTCGAGCGTCAGGCCCACGGCGATCTTGGCGCTCACGCGGGCAATGGGGTATCCCGAAGCCTTCGACGCGAGGGCCGAGGAGCGCGACACGCGCGGATTGACCTCGATCAGGTAGTATTTGAACGACAGCGGGTCGAGTGCGAACTGCACGTTGCAGCCGCCCTCGATCTTCAGCGCGCGGATGATCTTCAGCGCCGAATCGCGCAGCATCTGGAACTCCTTGTTGGTGAGCGTCTGGCTCGGAGCCACGACGATCGAGTCGCCCGTATGGATGCCGACCGGGTCGATGTTCTCCATGCAGCAGATGCTGATGGCCGTGTCGTTGCGGTCGCGCATCACCTCGTACTCGATCTCCTTATAGCCCTTGATGCTCTTCTCGACGAGCACCTGGTGTACGGGCGAGAGCGACAGTGCGTGGCGCATCAGCTCGCGCAGCTCCTGCTCGTCGTCGGCGAATCCGCCGCCCGTACCGCCCAGCGTGAAGGCCGGGCGCAGCACCA
The DNA here is from genome assembly GCA_000434235.1 of Alistipes sp. CAG:268. Taxonomy (GTDB): domain Bacteria; phylum Bacteroidota; class Bacteroidia; order Bacteroidales; family Rikenellaceae; genus Alistipes; species Alistipes avistercoris. The sequence goes on from FR891967.1 coordinate 45,776, forward strand.
CCGGATAGCCGATCTTCGCGGCTATCTCCACGGCCTCTTCGACCGAGTTCGCCACCTCCGACGGAAGCACCGGCTCACCCAGCGACTCGCACAGTTCCTTGAAGAGCTCGCGGTCCTCGGCCTGCTCGATCGACTCGAACGACGTGCCGAGGATCTCGACCTGGCACTCCCGGAGGATGCCCTTCTTGGCCAGCTGTACGGCCAGGTTCAGACCCGTCTGGCCGCCCAGACCCGGGACGATGGCGTCAGGACGCTCGTAACGGATGATCTTGGCAACGTATTCGAGCGTCAGCGGCTCCATGTAGACCTTGTCGGCAATATGCGTGTCGGTCATGATGGTAGCCGGATTCGAATTGACCAGAATCACCTCGTAACCCTCCTCCTTGAGTGCAAGGCACGCCTGCGTACCCGCATAGTCGAACTCGGCGGCCTGACCGATCACGATCGGGCCCGACCCGATGACCATCACCTTCTTGATATCTTTTCTTTTAGGCATGTCTGAACTCCTCCATGATTTTAGTGAACTTTCCGAACAAATAAGCGCTGTCCTGCGGCCCCGAAGCGCTCTCGGGGTGATACTGCATCGAGAAGACGCCCTCGGCGGCGCACTCCACGCCCTCGGCCGTGCCGTCGAGCAGATTGACGTGCGTCAGCGTGAGCCCCGTGCCCTCGAGCGAGTCGATATCCACGGCATAGCTGTGGTTCTGGCTCGTGATCTCGAGCTTTCCGGTCTGCAGGTTCTTGACCGGGTGGTTGGCGCCGCGATGCCCGAACTTCATCTTGAAGGTCCGTGCGCCGTAGGCCAGCGAGATGAGCTGGTGGCCCATGCAGATGCCGAAGATCGGCAGGCGGCCCCGCAGCTGCTTGACCAGTTCGATCACCGGCTTCACGTCCTCCGGATTGCCGGGGCCGTTCGAGAGGACGAGGCCGTCGGGATGGAATGCCATCACCTCCTCGGCCGTAGAGTTGTAGGGCATGACGATCACGTTGCAACCCACGCGGTTGAGCAGCCGCACGATGTTGTACTTGATGCCGCAGTCGATGGCCACGACATCCCACTTGTGGTTGGGCACGCGCGACATCCACCGCTTGCGGCAGCTCACGCGCGAAACCATGTCGTGGGGCATCTCGTAGGCACGCAGCCGCTGCAGGGCCTCCTCGCAGGGGGTCGAGGCGTCGGTGACGATCACCTTCTGGCTGCCCTCGTCGCGGATGATCCGCGTCAGCGCCCGGGTATCGACTCCCGAAATGGCCGGAATCCCGTGCTCCTCGAGCACCTCGTGCAGGGTCTTCGTGTAGCGGAAATTCGAGGGCGAGTCATTGTACTCGCGCACGATCATGCCGCCGATGGTCGGCGTCTTGGTCTCGTAGTCCTCGTCGGTCATGCCGTAGTTGCCGATCAGCGGATAGGTCATCACGACCATCTGGTCCGTGTACGACGGATCGGACATGATCTCCTGATACCCCACCATCGAGGTATTGAAGACGATTTCGTTGATCGCCTCGCGGTCGGCACCGAAACCGTAGCCGTAGAACTCGCGGCCGTCCTCCAGGACAATTTTTTTGGTAAATGGCTTCATCCTTCTCTATTTGAATTTGCAATTGTCGTAATCATACACTTCGCGGCCGCCGACCACCGTCAGCACGGCCCGCCCGCGGACGGGCCATCCGGCGAAGGGCGTGGCGCGCCCCTTCGAGCGGAAGGTCGCGGGATCGATGCGGTATTCGGCCTCGAGGTCGAAGACCGTGAAGTCGGCCGCATCGCCCTCCTCCGTGCCGCCTCCGAGACCGAAGATCCGGCGCGGATTGACGGCCATCAGCCCGATCAGCTGCTCGAGCGTGATTATCCCCCGTCCGACCAGATAGCGGTAGAGCAGCGGGAAGGCGCACTCGAGCCCCACGATGCCCATTGCACTGCGGGCCAGGCCGCGGAGTTTCTCCTCGGCCGTATGGGGGGCATGGTCGGTGGCGATCACCTCGATCGTCCCGTCGAGAATGCCTGCGATGAGCGCCTCGCGGTCCTCACGGCTCCGCAGCGGGGGATTCATCTTGAAGCGGCCCTCCTCGCGCAGATCGTCGTCGGTGAGCAGCAGGTAGTGCGGCGCCGTCTCGCAGCTCACGCGGAGCCCCCGGGCCTTGGCCTGCCGGACCAGTTCGACGCTCTCGCGGGTCGAGACGTGGCAGACATGGTACTGGCATCCGGTCCGGGCGGCCAGTTCGATGTCGCGCTCGACCTGGCGCCATTCGCTCTCGGACGAGATCCCCTTGTGTCCGTGCTCGTGACAGTAGGCACCGTCGTGGATGTATCCGCCGTGCAGCAGGTCGTCCACCTCGCAATGGGCGACGATCGGCCGTCCGACAGCCG
>FR891968.1 GCA_000434235.1 Alistipes sp. CAG:268
GCAAACCGTCGTCCCAACGATAGATGGATCCTCTTGCCATATCGGCCAGGTCTTCCGGGAACCGTGTCGAAAAGCCACAAAACAAAGGGTGGATCCTGCATGCGGATCCACCCTTTGTTTTCCAGAGAGTCGTCTACTCGACAGCCTTGCACTGCTCCGATCCGGAGATCCCGATCGCCGAAGCCGGGAAGAAGGGTACCTGCTGCTTCGTCGCTGCCGAAGCCGCCGGCGAGAGTTCGTTGCCCTCGGCATCCACAAGCTGCACCATGGTATAGGGCCCGACGAAGTAGTCCAGGGAGGTGTAACCCTCCGCAATCGGCAGGTAGTAATATGAGGTGGAGCCGGTCCTGCGTTCATAAAGCTCCAGGCAGGTGATGGTGAAGTTCACCCCGCTGGTCAGCGAGCCGTTACGTCCGACCATGGTCGCCTTGCCCGGTTCATCTTCGCTGTATGTCGCCACCAGGTTGGAGGCATTGGTCGAATTGACAATTCCATAATCGCTGCCGGTATCCCGATCGACATATCGGTTGGCCAGATAAATCGTTCCGGTAGAGGTCGTATAGAGATCCGCCTGATTTCCGGTCACCCGCAGGTTGCCTCCGGAATAAGTAGCGGCAATATCCACCAGATTGGCATATACCGTATATCCCCATCCGTTGATCTTGAAACTCGAATTGATGGCATTGGGCTTGATCGTGATGTAGAACGTATAGGATGTCCCGCTCGTCTCGGACGACGTACTCGTAACGGCCCATTTGCCCAGCCAGCGTTTGTACAGATCATTGGTGTTTTCAGGCAGCAACGACGCATCGACCGAGAAGGGAACCGCAGTCACCGACGTCGTGGAGAGGATCGAGCCCTCGGATACGGCGCAACCGAAGACAATCGCCACATATTCGTCGTAGAAGCTCGGATAGTTGAGCGTGTAGGAGCCATCGCCCTGATAAAGCATCTTCTTCGCGAACTCGTTCACGTCGTCGCCCGATCCGATCTGGCTGTTGAGCGCACCGACCAACTCCTGGAGCAGTTTCTTCTCCCGGTAGGTCTCGTACTCGGAGCGCAGCATGGTCCCGATGTAGTAGTATTCGGTGTCGTTCGACGGCTTGACCTCGACGGCCGCGCTCTTGTAGGTCTTCGCCTCCTCGGGAACCGCCACATCGAATGTAATGTCGGAGCGGATCGGCTCCGGAGTCATGATCTTGAAATCGGCACCGTTTGCCTCGACAAAATAGTATTCATCCACAAAGTTGAAATCCTGCGCCGTCACACCGTCGATCGTAATCGGTTCGTAGAAACTGATTCCCGTCTTGGTGTAGATAAACGGGGCGTAGACCGTATTCTGGTCGTCGATCCGGATCGTCAGCCGGCGGTTCGTGCGCACCGTGGAATAGGTCTTGCCGTTTACCACACAGGAATAGGAGTTGAACTCCATGTCCTCGGCACAGTTCTGATAGGTCTCCACTTCGGTGGCCCAGTCGGCATCCGAAGCCATGGGAGTCAGAATGTACGAGTTTCCCGAGATGATACCGCGCAGACGGATCCGCTCCGGCGAGGTCTCCATCACCATGAACTTGTAGTCTCCCTCCATTCCCTTGTAGGTGGAACCCAGGCCGTCGGGATTGCGCGGATGCACGAAATAGTTGATCACCGAGTTCTTCGTATCGAAATTGAGCGTCACGCCCAGGTCCTCGCCGAGCGAATAGAGGCTCGTCTCGGCCGTCGAAGGATCGCTTTCGGTCTCGGACGCAACGGTAACCTGTCCGTCGGCGAATTTGAAGAACACGTTGTAGCCTCCGAACTCCTGCGTTGCCGAAGGGAAATAACGGACATGCCACCCGTTCGGGGCGCTCTCGAGAGCCGCTTTCGCCTCAACCTTGGCCGCCTCGATACGTTCCGAAGCAGTCTTGTCGAACAAGTCCTCTTCGTCGAACAGGCACGAGGTGCACAGCAGGGGAAGCGCCAGAAATGATATGATCGTTGTTCTTTTCATATGCGTTGATCGTTTGTTCTGAAACCATTCAATTAACCGGGTCAGTCGAGCGACTCGAAATCGAGGTAGGGAGCCTCGGAGGCACGACGCAGTACGATATCGCGCAACTCATTGAGATCGATCGACCAGCTATTCTTCATGTAGTTGTAGACGATCTCGAATTTGGCCTCGATCTTCTCCCGGCCGCTGCTTCCGGCCGTCGTCAGCATCTCCTCCCACTCCTCGGACGAACGATTGACATAGAGCGAAATCAACTCGACGAAATCCTCGCTGTCTGCTTTCGAGGCATAGGGCGAAATGAATCCGTCCTTGAGTGCCATCTCATCGGACGTATAGATCTCGAAGCACTGGTCCTGCACATAGTCCGGGCCGGAGATCTCTGCAAAATCGGTCGAATAGGGCTTCGTCTGATTGAGGATGTGTCCGAACTCATGGTGGAGCGTCTTGAAATAGGAGGTCTTCGCATTGACGGCCGTGGGCACCAACCCATCGACGTTGTACAGCGTGATCTTGGCCCCCGCCTCGGCCGTTCCGAGCACCAGCGATCCGTTGGTCTTGTAGGCATACGACCCGACCAGATAGAGGATCTTCGGGAAATAGGCCTTGATGAACTCCGTATCGCCCGTAATCTCGTTGTAAGCCTCCAGACACATGTGGAGCACCAGCTTGGCCATGGCGACGGACTGTTCGTAGCTGGCCGGCGTGAGGTAATAGTCCATGCTCGACTCGATATCCTCGAACCGATACTTGAACAGGATGTTGTATGGCTCCACATAGTTGCGCGTGAGCCAACGGTCGAAATCATTCTCTTCGGTAGTTGCCTCCCGGACCACGCTGGTGGAACTCAGCTCATCGTCGTCCGAACAGGCGGAAAAGAAGAACGATACGACGGGGAGCAACAGGATGATCAGATATCTTTTCATATGCATTCGTTTTTAATTTCTCGGGTTGGGGGTCAGACCGGCCGCAATGACGTCGGACGGGAGCTGCAGGGCGCGGCGGGGATCGGGCGTTCCATCCTCGTCACTGATCTGATCGGTAATCTGGAGCACGGTTTCATCGTCCTCGTCGAGCGTATACCGGTAGACCGTTATGCCGAAGCGGCGCGTATCGAACCAGCGCATGCCCTCGTGCAGGAACTGGTAACGGCGCATGAACAACAGAGCCTGGAGCATGCTCTCCTGCGTGCCGCCCTTCTCCAGCGCATTGTACGGAGGAGCGAAGAGTTTCTTTTTCGGATTGAGCGTCTGCGGACTTGTCTCCGAGGTCTTGCCCACGTAGAGTTCCGAATAGTTCGGATAGGTCTCCGTCGCCCACTTCTTGATCGACTCCTCGGTCATGGGCGTGAATCCCGACGAGAAGAGATTGGAGGCATACATGTTCATGTCGGCCAGTGCACTGTCCAGAGCCGAAGGATCCTCCTGCATCTTCATGACATAGGCCTCGGCACGGTTCAGGAGCGCCTCTTCCATACAGAACAGAACGGACACGGCCTTCGAATAACCGGTTCCTGCAACCGGATCCGTATACTGGAACGTATACCAGATACGCGGCAGGATGTACTTCCCGGACGATGCAAGCACCGCATGACCGGCCTTGAAATAGACACTGTTACCCCAGGGACCGCCATACTTGGGCTGTACGGTTTCATAGGTACCCTGCAGTTTACCGTGTGCATAGCGACCGGCCGTCGTGTACCATCCGAACACCGTTCCGGCGCTCGAAGTAGCCGCCTGAACGAGGAAATTGGCCGAGCTCGACGACTGTACGTATGCCTGATGGCGACTTGTGCCATTCGGAATCGCCGCAATGGCATCGTAATCCCGCAGGAGCGAGGTCGGATTCGAGGTCAGCGCCTCCGTCGCATACTTGATCGCATTGTCCCAGTCCTGGATGAAGAGGTAATAACGCGAAGCAAAGCAGCATGCGGCCTTGTAGTTGAAGTGATACTTCGGCACGGCATAGGAGGTGTCATCGATCAGGGGGATACCCTCCTCGATGTCCTTTCCGATCATTTCGTAGACCTCCTTGAGCGTACCCCGGTCATAGCGGGGGTTGAGGTCGGTTTCGGCATGATCCATATAGGGGATGCCCAGATAGTTGTCGGCCGTAGCCGGATTGTAGGGCATGCAGAAGAGGTTGGCCAGCACAAAGTGCGAGTAGGCCCGGCACAGCAGGGCTTCGCCCTTGCTGGCCTTCAGAGCCGCCGTCGTGGCTCCGCCCATCTCCTCGATGGCCGAAAGGGCCTGATTGGCATTGGCGATGCAACCATAGTTAGCACTCCAGATGTTTCGCGGAGAGTCGTTACCGGTAGTCACATTCTCCGCCCACTCGTAGACATCCTCGTAGAACTGGTCATAGTTCTTGGTAATGCCCCGATCGCAGACGTTGTCCGATGACAGTTCGGCCACGATCTGATAGCTGCCGGATCCGCTCACGTAGGCCGAGACCAGGATGTTGGCAATCTTCTCTTCCGAATCCAACGTCGTGCGCAGGTCGGGATTCTTGTCGAGGAAATCGCCGCAGGACACCAAAGCCAGGGCGAAGGCCAAACTGCTCAGAAAACAGATGATATTTCGTTTCATATCCTTTCAATTTTAATTACAAACCGATTCGAACCGTCAATGTGAACTGGCGGGGAACAGGAGCTGCGACACCGCCGGTGTTGTAGAACTCCGGGTCCTGACCGTTGAGCTTCTTGTCCGCATAGATCAGGAACAGGTTCGTTGCCTGCAGTTTGAGCGACAGCGACGAAAGTCTCAATTTCGAGATGAGCCGCTTCGGGAAGTCATACGACAGCGAGATCTCCTTCATGCGGATGAAATCGCCCTTGGCGATGCGGGCCGTCGAATAGTTGTAGGCGCTGTAGCCATACTTGAGCGAGGAGTTCTGCTGCAGCTGCCGCTTCGATGCGATTGCCGGGACATTCGTTATCGCCTCGTCACCGGCCACCATCCAGCGGTTCTTGAACTCGCGGGGCATGGCGTCCAGGTCCGAATAGTACCCGTCGAATACGGGGTTGAGCCGGACCACATTGCCGAACGAATAGGTCATGAAGACATTCAGCCGCCATCCCTTGTACTGGAACGTATTGCCGAAGCTTCCGAGATCCGTCGGATCGACCGGTCCCGAGTAGACCAGATTCGTCCGAAGGTTCTTCTCGTCACTGTCCTGGAAGTTGAACGAATCGGAGCTCACCTCGCCCTCGGTATTGACCACCTGCGGCAGACCGGTCTCGCTCAACCCGGCATACTGGAACGAGAAGAGCGAACGGGCCGGATAGCCCTCCATTGTGAATCCGGTTCCCGAAACCAGCGTCATGGCCCGGGTCGAGGTCTCCAGCTTGGTCACCTCGTTGTGGATGTGCGAATAGATGAAGTTGGTCGTCCAGCTGAAGTTCTTCGTCTGGATGTTCTTGGTCGAGAGGCTGATTTCGACACCGTTCGATTTCATCTCGGCCACGTTGCCGTACTTGGAGACCTCACCGCCGATACCCTGCGTCGTCACGATGCCGATCAGGTCGAAATTGTTTCGTTTGTACCAGTCGAAGGCCAGATTGATCCGGTTGTTCACGAATCCGGCATCAAGACCGAGGTTCAGCTCGTGCTTCTTCTCATAGGTCAGCTGCGCATTCTCGAGACTGGTCACCTCGAGGGCAGGTTCGCCGTCGCCGCTGGTCGGGCGCCACGGAGTCACCGACTCGATAACGGCCAGTGAATTGGTGACATACGACGGACCGCGGTCGGCCGTAAGCGAATAGGATGCCTTGAGCGACAAGTGGGACATTGCCGGACGGATCTTGTCGAAAAAGCTCTCCTCATGAACGTTCCACGCACCGGAGATGTTCCACGTCGGGAGCCAGCGAGCCCGGCGGCTTCGGCCCATCTTGTTGGTACCCTCGTAGCGGTAGGTGCCGTTGATCGTATAACGGCCCTTGTAGGAGTACGTTCCGTTGAAGAAGAAGGCCACCTCGCGGTAGAACGTATCGCCGATCGTATAGTAGTTGCTGAGGTTCTCGGTACCCTGCTTGAAGGCCAGATAATCGTAGTAGGGCTCCATGCCGTTGCTGTACTGGAGACCCCAGCCGCGGAACCACGTGTTGTGGCGGTCGATCTTGTTCACCGACATACCGCCGTAGAGGTTCACGATGTGCTTTCCGGCGAAGGTCTTGTTGTAGGTGGCCGAAACGCGGAAATCGTACGACATCATCTCGTTGTCGGTCCGTTCGAAGATACCGCCGCGCGGCAGGACCGAAACCGGTACGGCATAAGGATTGTCCGGATCCGTATACAGATACGGGTTGCTGTCCCGGACGGTCGTCGGCTCGATGGTCCGATAGGCGATCGCCTGGTTCGACGCCTCCGTGATGTTGTGCTCCTGAACGGAGGCCTGATACTTCACGGCACCCAGAACGGCCAGATCCAGACCCGCCACGGGCGACCATTTCAACTCTCCCTGGAACTTGGTCTCGACTACCGACAGGTCGATGTAGTTGTTGTCGAGTTCGTGCAGGATGTTGAACGGGGCGTAATTGCGCGTATAGAACTCCTTGGGATCGAGCGTGCGCGACGTGTTGAGCGCATAGGAGTAGGGGTTGATGTCGAATTCGCGCTTGACCTCGCCCGTCACGTAGTTGGTCGCCGAGGAGAGGGTTCCGGGAGCCTTCTGCTTGCGGTAGGATCCGTTCGAGATCAGGTTCAGCGACAGGTTCTTGAAGATATTGAACGTCGCATTGATGTTCGCCGTATAGCGCTCCACCTTGCTGGTTTTCGTCCATCCGGGATCCATCATGGCGCTCAGCGATGCATAATACGAGGATTTCTCCGTACCCGAGGTAAGGCTGACCGAATGGGTATGCATGACGTTGTTGTTGAACAGCTCCTTGAACCAGTTGGTATTCCGGTACTCGGCAGCCCGCAGGTAGCCGGCGCGGCTGGCATCGTCGTTGCCCAGCTGTCCGGCGGCGATCATCTGGTACATGCGCCCGAACACACCGCTCTCCGAGTCGGTGATCGTCTCGGCCAGGTTGAGCCAGCCCTTCTTCTGCATGTCCATGTAGACCGACATCTGGTCCTGCGAATTCATGATGTTGAAATCCCGGTAGGAGGGAATCATGCGGTAGGTGAATTCACCCGTATAATTGATGGAGCTCACGCCGGCACGGCCCCGCTTGGTCGTGATGACGATCACACCGGCCATGGCTCGTGCTCCGTATATCGAGGTTGCCGATCCGTCCTTGAGGATGTTGAAACTTTCGATGTCTTCCGCGTTGAGTCCGGCAATGGCCGAAGCGATCAGCGTCGTGGCGTCACCCGACGAGAGGGCATCGGCATCGATATCGACGATATCCTCCATGATGACACCGTCCACGACCCACAACGGCTTGGAGCTGCCGTAGATCGACGTGGCTCCGCGGACACGGATCTTGGGGGCGGTACCGAACGTACCGGAGACGTTCTGCACCGACACTCCGGCCGAACGCCCCTCCAGACCGCGGCTGATGTCGGCCATACCGGCCAGTTTCACGTCGTCGGCGACCAGCTGGTCGGCGGCTCCCGTAAACAGACGCTTGTCCATCTGCGTCATACCCGTTACCACGACCGCCTCGACATTCTGCGCATCGGGTTCAAGCTGCACCCGAATATTGGCTGCGACATCGACATCCTGGGTCTTGTAACCCACATAAGAGATCTGGAGTTTTCCCGTCTGGGGCACTCCCGAAAGCTCGAACTCTCCTTTGACACTGGTGGAAGTACCAATTGTCGGGCGATCCTTGACAACTACGGTAGCACCGACGATCGGTGTTCCGGTCTCATCGATGACCAGACCCTTGACCGTCTGCGTTTGGGCCGAGGCCGTCATCAAACAAAAAACCGCCAGTAACGATAAGAGTAAATTCTTTACCATAGGCAGGAATTTAAAGGGTTAAAAAATAAGGGAACAGGGTAAAAAGTTCAAGAACCTCCCTTTTTCAAGAGGTAGCGGATCCCCGAAAACAAAATGAAACAGGCCCCGGCCGGGATCTATTCCGTCCATGTTTCTCTTCTCCGCCGAATCATTGCGGCTCCTTTCATGCACATTTCGCGGCATAAAAGGGAAGAAGAGAAAACCAGCGTCAGCAACTCAGAGCTGACACGGATCCTGTCTCCGGATTCAAAGGAAGAATCGACGGCTCCGAGGGCAAAGCCGCAGGAACGCATGCCCGGCATCGAGATGCAAGCATGTGACACAGAATGGGATTCCGAAGAGATAAAGGAGGGCGAAAGAGAATTGAATCGCCGCTCATGCGCCCGCGACCGGCCATCAACCGATCCGGCAAGGGGGGGGGAATTTTTTGATGCCCTCTTTACATAGGGAAGAGTCGTGGCCGGCACGCGACGGGACCGACGACGGAGGAATCCGGTCATCGGCTTCGCAGCATAAAAACCATAATCTCTTTCCATATGAAACTGAATGGACCCTACAGGATCCGTCATATTACAAAGTTAAAAAAATTATTCCCATAAAACCAAATTTTTTAGGTCCAAAAATAGTACAATATGAACTTTTTTGTCCAATACAGACCCGCAGAAGAGACGTGCACCCGGTCTTTGAAAGACAGGGACCCGGCTGTTCCGGATCTTCTGCCATAGGGACAATGGCCTCCTGCCCCTATCCGCAACAGGGGTCAATCCCCTTTCCGAAGAAAAAAAGTAAAAGTAGATTCCAGCTTCTCCGTAAATTTTCTATTTTTGTGTAGACAGAACCAAATCCAATCGACAGAGACCGACCAACCTATGAAACTCTATTTCGACATCGAATACCGTACCCGCTGGGGCGAACAGCTCGTCCTGCTGCTCGGGAAACGGAAAATCGCCATGCGGTACACCGACGACGGTATCTGGCACGCCAGTGTCGAGCTGCGTTCCGGAGCGGAGCGGCTCGAATACCGCTATGCGGTCGAACGCGACAATGCGCAGGTCCGTACCGAATGGTATCCCCACACGCTCCGCCCCGCGGAGTTCTCCGACTGCAGGGCGCTGCGGATCCACGACCGCTGGCAGGATATCGGCTCCGACGCACCGTTCCGCACGGTGGCCTACACCCGCGGCATCTTCGCTCGCCGGGCAGCATGGCCGGCCGCAAAGCGCCGCAGGGAAGACAAAACCGCCGCACAGGCGACCTTCCGGATGACCGTTCCGGCACTGTGGCCCGACGAAACACTGGCCATCGCCTCCGACCGCCTCGACAACTGGCAGCGGATCGTCCCGTTCGACGACACCCGCTTTCCCGAATGGGAACTCGGCCTGGCCCTCCCGAAGGGGAGCGAATACAAGTTCCTGATCGCCGACCGTACAACCCTCACCCCCATTCTGTGGGAAGAGGGTGCCAACCGCATCTGGAACGGCGTCGCCCCGGACGGCGAACGGCTGATCGAGGCCTCCCTGCAGCCCCGCATTCCGGAGCGCCACTGGCGCAGCGCCGGTACGGCCATCCCCGTCTTCTCGCTCCGTTCGGAGCAGAGTTTCGGAGTCGGCGAATTCCTCGACCTGAAGTTGCTCGTAGACTGGGCCGTCGCCACGCAGCAGCGCGTGATCCAACTCCTGCCGATCAACGACACCACGATGACCCACACCTGGGAAGACTCCTACCCCTACAACGCCAACTCGACCTTCGCGCTGCACCCGCAGTTCATCCGGCTGACCGAGGCCGGCGTCGAGGAGGATGATGCATACCGCAGCCTGCGCAGCGAACTCAACGCACTTCCCGAGGTGGACTACGAACGGGTAAACGGCGCCAAGATGCGGCTGCTGCGCGAAGCCTTCGCCCGCCACGGGGCGCGCACGACGGCCCGCCGCGACTACCGGGAGTTCCTCGAGGCCAACCGCGAATGGCTGCTGCCCTATGCGGCATTCTGCTCGCTGCGCGACGAATACGGCACCGCCGACTTCTCACGCTGGGGCGACTACGCACACTTCGACCGCACGAAAGTGGAGGTCTACTGCCGGAAGCGGCGCAGCGATATTGCCTTCCACTGCTACATCCAGTACCACCTGCACCTCCAGCTCACGGAGGCCGTGCGTTACGCCCACGCCCGCGGGGTCATCCTCAAGGGCGACCTGCCGATCGGCATCAGCCGCACGAGCGCCGACGCCTGGCAGTTTCCGCGCCTCTTCCACATGGATTCGCAGGCCGGAGCCCCGCCCGATGCCTTCTCGGCCGCCGGCCAGAACTGGGGATTCCCGACCTACGACTGGGAGCGCATGTCGCGGGACGACTACGCCTGGTGGCGGGCCCGCCTGCGCAAGATGTCGGAGTATTTCGATGCCTACCGCATCGACCACATCCTCGGCTTCTTCCGTATCTGGGAGATCCCCGTCGATGCCGTCCACGGACTGTTGGGACACTTCAACCCCGCCATGCCCTACCCGGCCGAAGAGTTGCGCGGCATGGGATTCGACCTCGCGGAGGGTCGTTACACGACTCCGCCGACCGACGGGTGGATCCTCGAGCGCTTGTTCGGCGAACTGGCCGGCGAGGTTCGCACCAAATACCTCCGCAACGGGCATCTGCTGCCGGTCTGCGCCACACAGCGCAGGGTGCAGCAACTCTTCCCGGGCGACGACGAGCGGTCGAAGCGCCTGCGCGACGGATTCCTGGCTCTGCTCGACGACGTACTCTTCGTCGAGGACCCCTACCGCAAGGGACACTACCACCCCCGCATCGCAGCCCAATCGACCTTCTCCTTCCAGTTGCTCTCCCCCCAACAGCAGGAGGCCTTCAACCGCCTGCACGACGACTTCTTCTACCGCCGCCACGACCGGTTCTGGCAGGAATCGGCCCTACGCAAGCTGCCGATGCTGCTCCGAGCCACCGACATGCTCGCCTGCGGCGAGGACCTCGGCATGATCCCCGACTGCGTCCCCGAGACGATGCGGGCGCTGAAGATCCTCTCGCTCGAGATCCAGCGCATGCCCAAATCACTCTCCGAGACGTTCGCCGATCCGGCGCACTACCCCTACCTGAGCGTCTGCACCACCTCGACCCACGACATGAACCCGCTGCGGGCCTGGTGGGAGGAGGACCGCAGCGTCACGGACCGTTTCTACCACGAGGTGCTGCACGGCGAGGGCGACACGCCGTGGTTCTGCGAACCGTGGATTTGCCGCCGCATCATCGGCATGCACCTCTCGTCGCCGGCGATGTTCACGATCCTGCCCCTGCAGGACTGGCTGTCGATGGACGGAGGGCTGCGCCTGCAGATGCCCGACCGGGAGCGCATCAACGTCCCGGCCATCCCGCGCTACTATTGGCGCTACCGCATGCACCTAACCCTGGAGCGGCTGCTCGCTGAGGAGGACTTCAACACCACGATGCGCGACATGATCGCCAT
>FR891969.1:0-23017 GCA_000434235.1 Alistipes sp. CAG:268
GACACATGAAACGGACGGGGGTATGGCCTGACAGCCATACCCCCGTCCGTTTATCCATGCAAGACGCTGCGAATTCGCACGCGGACCGCCGCGGATCACTCCTCCACCGTCCAACCGCCGCCCAGCGCCTTGTAGAGCTGCACGAGCGCCAGATGCTCATCGCGCACGGCATTGTTCAGTCCGATCTGGGCATCGAAATAACGCCGCTGGGCATCGAGCACGTCGATGTAGTTGATGTTGCCGCCGCGATACTGGATCGTCGCCAGTTCGACGTATTTGATCGCCGCATCGCGCAGACTCTCCTTGCGTTCGGCCGAACGCCGGACGTTGCGGTAGGTCACCACCGCATCGTCGGTCTCCTTGAAGACCTCCAGCACCTTCTTTTCATACTTGAGCCGCGCCTGGTCATAGGCAGCCAGCGCCGCCCGGTACTTGGCCTGCTTGCGGCCGAATCCGAAGACCGGAGCCGTCACCGAACCCAGCACATACGAGAACGGCGATTCGAAAATATGCGACAGCACGCCGTTCTCCACACCGCCCGTCAGCGTGAAGTTGAGCCGCGGGAAGCGGTCGGCATAGGCCACCCCGACCCCGGCCAGGGCCGCCTGCAGTGCCTGCTCGGAGGCCCGCACATCGGGACGCCGCTGCAGCAGCACCGAGGGAATGCCCACCGGAAGTTTCTCCGGCATGGTGATGTTGAGCGACAGGCCGCTGCGGCGGATCCTCTCGCCCGGATAACCCGAAACCAGCAGCGAGATGCTGTTCTCCATCACCTTGATTTTCCGCTCGAGTTCCGGGATCAGCGCCGCCGTCGAGGCATACTCCACCTTTGCCTGCTGATAGACCGTCTCGGCCGTGAGACCGCCTTCGAAGCGCAGCTTCGCCAGACGCACGTCCTGACGCCGCGTCTCGAGCGTCTGCTTGACGATCGACAATTCGTTGTCGAGCGCCATCAACTGGAAATAGGCTGTCGCCACCTCCGCCACAAGCGTCATGCGCATGGCCCGCCACTCCTCGACCGACGCGAGGTATTCGGCACCGCCCTTGCGCTTGGCCCAGCGCAGGTTGCCCCAGAGGTCGAGCTCCCAGCTCACACCGACCTTGGCTCCCAGCTCGGGATCGTTGCTGAACGACTTCTGGTAGTAGTCGTTCGTCTCGCGGTCCCCATAGACGCGGGCCGAGAAGTCGGGCAGGCGGTTGGCCTTGTCGATGCGGTAGAGCTGCCGCATCTGCTCGACACGGGCCGCTGCGGCAAGCATGTCCTTGTTGTTGTCGAGCGTACGCTGAATGAGTTCGCAGAGCGCCGCGTCGCCGTAGAATTTCCACCACCCGATATCGGCAATGGTCGTCGAGTCGGTCACCCCGGCCACAAGCTGCTCGGGCAGGTTCAACTCCGGGGCCTTGCACTCGCGGACCGCCGAGCAGGAGGCCGAAAGCAGCGACCAGCCGCCAACGAGAAGATATGTCGTGAATCGTTTCATCGTTTCATTTTTTCTTTGATGCGGTAAATCCAGACGAAGAAGAAGGGGACAAAGACGATACCCACCGAAATGGCCACCAGCATGCCGAAGAAGACACCGGTGCCGATTCCCTGACGGCTGGCCGATCCGGGACCCGAGGCAAAGACCAGCGGGAGCAGGCCCAGGATGAATGCCAGCGAGGTCATCACGATCGGGCGGAAGCGCAGGTGCGCCGCCACGATGGCCGCCTCGATGACGTCGCGGCCCTTCTCGACCTCCTCCTTGGCGAACTCGACGATCAGGATGGCGTTCTTGGCCACCAGACCCACGAGCATCACCAGTCCGATCTGGAAGTAGATGTTGTTCTCCAGCCCGCAGACCCAGATACCGAGATAGGCGCCGATTCCGGCCACGGGAAGCGAGAGGATCACCGCCACGGGCACCGACCAGCTCTCGTACTGTGCCGCAAGGAACAGGAAGACGAAGAGGAACGCTAGGGCAAGGACCACTCCGGTCTGACCGCTCACGTGCTTCTCCTGATAGGAAAGGCCGCTCCACTCGACACCCACGTTGGCCGGGAGGTGCTCATCGACGATCCGCTCGAGGGCATCCATCGCCTGACCGGAGCTGTATCCGTGGGCCGCCTCGCCCGAGATGGTCGCCGCATTGAACATGTTGAAGCGCTTGATCGTACCCGGACCGGTCGTATAGTCGGTCGTACCGAGCGCCGTCACGGGAACCATCACCCCGTCGGCCCCGCGCACGAAGAAGAGGCTCAGGTTGTCGCGCCGCGCGCGGTAGGGCGCCTCCGCCTGGATGTAGACGCGGTAGATGCGGTTGAAGAGGTTGAAGTCGTTGATGTAGACCGACCCGGTGAAGGCCTTCATCGTCGAGAAGATGTCCGACATCGAGACGCCCAGCAGCTGGGCCTTGTCGCGGTCCACGTCGTAGTAGAGCTGCGGGATGTCGTTCTGCATCGAGGTCGAGAGCCCGGTCAGTTCGGGCGTCCGCTCGGCATAATACATCAAGGTATCGACGGCCATCTGCAGCTGCTCGTAGGTCATGTCGCTGCGCGCCTCGAGCACCATCTCGAAACCGCCCGACTGACCCAGACCCGGGATCACCGGCGGCGTCGAAAGGTAGACCTTGCTCTCGGGATAGCGGGAGAACTCCTCCCGCACGCGATTCATCACCTCGCTGATCTCCTGCGTCTCGCGCTCGTCCCACGGCTTGAGGATCACCGTCAGCTGGCTGTGGGCCTGGTTCGACCCCACACGGGGACTCGAACCCGTCACGTTGAGCACGTGCTCGATGTCGGGATCCTTCATCAGGTAAGCCATCGCACGGTCGGTCACCTCCCGCGTCCGCTCGATGGTCGCCCCCTCAGGCAGCTCCAGTTCGACGGTGAAGTAACCCTGGTCCTCCTGCGGCATGAAACTCTGCGGCACCAGACGGTTCATCAGCCAGATGCCGATGAGCACGATGCCGAAGGCGGCGAACATCCGCCGCGAATGGCTCAGCGCACGCACGATCGATTGGCCGTAGAAACGGTTGCCGCGCGCCAGGAAGTAGTTGATGTAACGGAAAATCTTGTTCTTCTTCTCGCCGCTCTCGGGACGCAGGAAGAGCGAGCACATCACCGGGCTGAGCGTCAGCGCCACGACCGTCGAGATGATCACCGACACGGCGATCGTGATGGTGAACTGGCGGTAGAGTTGGCCGGTGATGCCCGACAGGAAGCTCACCGGAACGAACACGGCGCACAGCACGAGCGACATGGCGATCAGGGCTCCGCCGAGGCTGCGCATGGCCTTCTTGGTGGCCTCGTAGGGCGAGAGGTGCTCCTCGTTCATGATGCGGTCCACGTTCTCGACCACGACGATGGCATCATCGACGACGATACCGATCGCCAGGATCAGACCGAGCAGCGTCAGCAGGTTGAGCGAGAATCCGAAGACGAGCATCACGCCGAACGTACCGATGAGCGAGATGGGCACGGCGACGATCGGGATGAGCGTGGCCCGCCAGCTCTGCAGCGACAGGAAGACCACGAGAATCACCAGGATAAGCGCCTCGAACAGTGTCCGGTAGACGTGATGAATCGACTCCGAAATGTAGGTCGTCATGTCGAACGGGATACTGTAGGTGATGCCCTCGGGGAAGTTGCGGCTGATCTCTTCCATGGTTGCCTTCACCGATTCGGCCACCTCGATGGCATTGGCGCCGGGCAGCATGTAGATATCCATTACGGCCGCGTTGCCACCGTCGATACCGCTCTCCGTACTGTACGACTGCGCCTCGAGCGAGATGTTGGCCACGTCGCGCAGGCGGATGATCGAACCGTCGGGATTGCCGCGGACGACAATCTCCTCGAACTGGCTCACCGACGACAGACGGCCCTGGGCCGTGATCGGGATCGTCACATCGACCCCCTCCATCGGAGCCTGGCCGAGCACGCCGGCGGCCGATTCGCGGTTCTGGTCCTTGAGGGCCTTCTGCAGGTCCTGCACCGTCACGCCGAGGTCGGCCAACTTGTCGGGCTGTACCCAGATCTGCATGGCGTAGTAGCGGCTGCCGACGTTCGACACGCGCCCCACGCCCGGGATACGGCGCAACATGTCCAGCACGTTGAGCGTGGCGTAGTTCGAGAGGTAGATCTCGTCGAATTTCGGATCGGACGACAGCAGCGTGATGGTCATCAGTTTGCTCGAGGCCTGCTTCTCGACCGATATGCCGTTCTGCACGACCTCGGCCGGGAGACGCGCCTCGGCCTCCTTGATGCGGTTCTGGATATCGACGGCCGCCAGGTCGGGATTCGTCGCGATGTCGAAGGTCACGGTCACGGAGAAACCTCCGGAGTTCGAGCTCGACGACTCCATGTAGATCATGCCCGGCGTACCGTTGAGCTCCTGCTCGATGGGGGTGGCCACAGCCTGCGTCACGGTCTGCGCATCGGCACCCGGATAGGTGGCCGAGACCTTCACCACGGGGGGCACGATCTGCGGATACTGATCGACGGGGAGCAGCATCAGGCCGATGGCACCCACGATGACGATGATGATGGAGAGGACCGTCGAGAAGACGGGCCTGTCGATGAAAAAGTCGCTCTTCATGGTCTACTCCTCGGTGTTAGCGGGTTGCTCCTCCTTGCGTACGGCAGCCACGGGCTCCACCTTCATGCCGTGCGAGAGTTTGTGGTAGCCCTCGACGACGATGCGTTCGGTGGACGAGAGGCCGCGCTCGATGACGACGTTGTTGCCGGCGATCTCGGGCCCCGTCTCGACGAAACGCTTCTCGACGACACTGTCCGGACGCACCACATAGATATAGGCTCCGCCCTTTTCGATCACGAGCGCCTTCGACGGCACCACCACGGCATCCTCGCGGACGTCGAGCAGCAGCTTCACCTTGGCGAACTGACCGGGCAGCAGGATGCGGTCGGGGTTGGCCATCTCGGCACGCACGGAGAAGGTACCCGTCTTGGGATCGACCTGCGGGTCGGCGAAATCGACCAGGCCGCGGTAGGGATAGACCGAGCCGTCGTCGAGCGTTACGGTGATGTAGGGGTTCCACTTGCGCGTGGTGTCCTTCTGTCCGAGATTGACGTTGCGCGCACGGCTGTGGAGGTAGTCGAGGGCCGTCATGCTGAAATCGACGCGCACCGTGTCGCTCTTGACCACGGTGGCCAGCAGCGACTTGCCACTCGGACCGACGAGCGTTCCGATATCGACGTTGCGTTCGGAGATGTAGCCCGACACGGGCGACTGCACGGTGGTATAGCTCAGCGTCATCTCGGCCTGCGTGAGGTCGGCCTCGCAGACCACCACGTCGGCCGCGGCGCTCTCGTAGGCCGCCGTGGCGTTGTCCAGGTCGAGCTGGCTGGCGGCATTCTGCTCGTAGAGCGGGCGGATGCGGTCCAGGTCGCGCTTGGCCTTGACGGCCTGCGCGCGGGCCTTTTCGAGCTGCGCCTTGGCCTTGTTGGCCCGGGCGCGGTAGAGCTTCGGGTCGATCACGAAGAGCGTCTGCCCGGCCTTGATGTAGGTACCCTCGGCAAAGAGCATCTTCTCGAGATACCCCTCGACGCGGGCACGGATCTCGACGAACTGCTGGGCACGGATGCGGCCCACGTATTCGCCGTAGATATTGACATCCTCGACCGTCACCGGCTCGACGGCCACCACGGGCAGCACGACCGGTACGGGGCGCGGCCGCAGCCAGAGGTAGAGCGCGCCGCCCACGACGGCCAGTCCCGCCACCAGAGCGATCCAGCGCCTGGGGGTCATCTTCACCCGCACGCGCGGCATGTGCTCCGACATTTCACGCTTGAGTTTTTCCAGATTGAGACTCTTCAAATCCGGTTTCATTTTGTCCAAATTCATACGCGGTTCGGTTCTTCAGTTTTCATGCGGCAAGGCCGCGACTCCATCCGGAGTATTCTCCCGAGAGGGTCAAACCCCGGGCCAAGCTGCCAAAAAAATCGTAAATTAGTTATTTCCAGCCCAATAATTGATCCGGGCGGCAAATATAGTGAAAATTTCCGTGGAATTATTCCACACCTTCCGGGGAGTTATTCCACAACTGCATTCCACACCGGGCGAACCACGCCCCGCAACAGGGTCCGGGCAACCCTCCGCGAGCATGCCGCCGTGCAGTGCCGCATGCCGTCCGGCTGTTCCCGAAAATACTTTTTTTGATCCCAAAACTACATTTTCCTTTCGGCCAGCACGCCTTTTTTCGTATATTTGTCTCCGAATCCCAAAATCCAAACCGATACGCCCCGCCATGAACAGAAACAGAAAAAAGAAATGGATCGTCACCGGCTCGATACTGCTCGTATTCTGTGGCGGTCTGTGGCTCTATAACCGCTACGGCAAGACCGACGGCCCGATCGCCCCGACCGAAGCCCCCGTTGCAACGGGACAGAAAAAGATCCTCAACGTCAATGGCCTCGTCCTGCGGCCGCAGACCTTCACCGACGCCATCTCGGTCATCGGCAACCTGCTGCCTGACGAGGAGGTGGACCTCTCGTTCGAGACCTCCGGCAAGATCGTGGAAATCAACTTCCGCGAAGGCACCCCCGTCCGCAAGGGCGACCTGCTGGCCAAGGTCAATGACCGGCCGCTGCAGGCGCAGCTGTCGCGCTACGAGGCGCAGCTCAAGCTGGCCGAGGACCGCGTCTACCGCCAGAGCGCCCTGCTCGAGAAGGACGCCGTCAGCCAGGAGGCCTACGAGCAGGCCCGTACCGAACTGGCGATCCTCAACGCCGACATCGCCATCGTCCGGTCGAACATCGCTCTCACGGAGCTGCGCGCCCCCTTCGACGGCGTGATCGGACTGCGCAACGTCAGCGAGGGAGCCTACGCCTCGCCGAGCGTTGTCGTGGCCAAACTGACGCGGATCGCCCCGCTCAAGATCGACTTCTACATCCCCGAACGCTACGCCAACCAGATCCGCCCGGGCACCCCCCTGACCTTCACGGTCGAGGGGCGCAACGAGACCTTCCGGGCCATGGTCTACGCCACCGAATCGAAGATCGACCCCACGACCCACCTCTTCTCCGTGCGGGCCCACTACCCCAACACGCAGGGGCTGCAGCTCCTGCCGGGCCGCTTCGCCACGGTGCGCATCCAGCTGCAGGAGATTCCCGACGCAATCGCCGTACCGACCGAGGCCATCGTACCCGAAATGGGCGTGGCGCGTGTCTTCCGCTACCGCAACGGCCGCGCCGAGGCCGTCGAGGTACAGACCGGCCTGCGCACCGACGCCTCGGTACAGATCCTCTCGGGGCTCCAGCCCGGCGACACGGTGATCACCTCCGGCACGCTCCAGCTCCGCACCGACCTTCCCGTGAAACTCGACGCCGTCGAATAACCCCCGCGCCGTATGAACATCTCCGAACTGAGCATCCGCCGCCCGGTGCTGGCCACCGTGCTGACGATCATCATCCTGCTGTTCGGCTTCATCGGATACAGCGCTCTGGGCGTGCGCGAATACCCGAGCGTCGATAACCCGATCATCTCGGTGTCGTGCTCCTATCCGGGCGCCAACGCCGACGTGATCGAGAGCCAGATCACCGAACAGCTCGAAAAGAACATCAACGGCATCCCCGGCATCCGCTCGCTGTCGAGCGTCAGCCGCCAGGGACAGAGCCGCATCACGGTCGAGTTCGAACTCTCGACCGACCTCGAAACCGCCGCCAACGACGTGCGCGACAAGGTGTCGCGCGCGCAGCGCTACCTGCCGCGCGACTGCGACCCGCCCACCGTCTCGAAAGCCGACGCCGACGCCACGCCGATCCTGATGGTCACGATCCAGAGCGCCAAACGCTCGCTGCTCGAGTTGAGCGAAATCGCCGACCTGACGGTCAAGGAGCAGTTGCAGACGATCAGCGACGTAAGTTCGGTGGAGATCTGGGGCGAGAAGCGCTACTCGATGCGCCTGTGGCTCGACCCGGCGAAGATGGCCGGATACGGCATCACGCCGATGGACATCAAGAGCGCCCTCGACCGCGAGAACATCGAGCTGCCGTCGGGCAGCATCGAGGGCAACACCACCGAGCTGACCATCCGCACGATGGGACTGATGCACACCACCGAGGAGTTCAACAACCTGGTGGTCCGCACCGAGGCGGGGCGCATCATCCGCCTGAGCGACGTGGGACGCGCCGAACTCGGCCCGCAGGACATGCGCAGCTACATGAAGATGAACGGCGTGCCGATGGTCGGCGTGGTGGTGATCCCGCAGCCGGGCGCCAACCACATCGACATCGCCGACGAGGTCTACAACCGCATGCAGACCATGCGCAAGGACCTTCCGGCCGACATCGTCACCGGCTACGGATTCGACAACACGCGCTTCATCCGCGCATCGATCGACGAGGTGAAACAGACCGTCTACGAGGCCTTCGTGCTGGTGATCATCATCATCTTCCTCTTCCTCCGCAACTGGCGCGTGACGCTCATTCCCTGCATCGTCATCCCGGTCTCGCTCATCGGCACCTTCTTCCTGATGTACCTGGCCGGTTTCTCGATCAACGTCCTCTCGATGCTGGCCGTGGTGCTCTCGGTCGGCCTTGTGGTGGACGACGCCATCGTGATGACCGAGAACATCTACATCCGCATCGAACGCGGCATGACCCCCTTCGAGGCAGGTATCGACGGTGCGAAGGAGATCTTCTTCGCCGTGATCTCGACCTCGATCACGCTGATCGCCGTCTTCTTCCCGATCGTCTTCATGGAGGGCACGACCGGACGCCTGTTCCGCGAGTTCAGCCTCGTCGTCTCGGGCGCCGTGCTGATCTCGACCTTCGCGGCGCTTACCGTCACGCCAATGCTCGCCACCAAGTTGCTCGTGCGCCAGGAGCGTAAAAACTGGTTCTACACCCGCACCGAACCCTTCTTTGTCGGGCTCAACAACCTCTACAGCCGCACCCTCTCGGCCTTCCTGCACCGCCGCTGGCTGGCCCTGCCGCTCGTCGCCGTCACCCTCGGTCTGATCGGCTGGCTCTGGAGCATGATCCCCTCGGAGATGGCCCCGCTCGAGGACCGTTCGCAGATCACGATCAACACCACCGGCTCGGAGGGCGCCACCTACGAATACATGCGCGACTACACGGAGGACATCAACCTGCTGGTCGATTCGCTCGTCCCGGAGGCCATGGCCGTCACGGCCCGCGTGTCGAGCGGGCGGGGCAACATCAGCATCGCCCTCGACAGCCTGGCCGGACGCACGCGCAGCCAGATGGAGATCGCCGAGGAGCTCTCGGCGGCCATCCGCACGAAGACCAAGGCCCGCGCCTTCGTACAGCAGCAATCGACCTTCGGCGGGCGGCGCGGCAACATGCCCGTGCAGTACGTGCTCCAGGCCACGACAATCGACCGCCTGCAGGAGGTGCTGCCCGAATTCATGAAGCGGGTCTACGAGAGCCCCGTCTTCCAGATGGCCGACGCCGACCTGAAGTTCAGCAAGCCCGAGGCGCGCATCACCATCAACCGCGACAAGGCCAACCTGATGGGGATCAGCACGCAGGATATCGCACAGACGCTCCAGTACGGACTCAGCGGCCAGCGTATGGGCTATTTCTACATGAATGGCAAGCAATACGAGATTCTGGCCGAGATCAACCGCCAGCAGCGCAACAAGCCCGCCGACCTGAGGTCGATCTACCTGCGCAACGACGAGGGCACGATGGTGCAGCTCGACAACCTCATCTCGCTCGAGGAGAACGTCGCCCCGCCGCAGCTCTACCACTACAACCGTTTCCTCTCGGCGACGATCTCGACGGGTCTGGCCAAGGGCCGCACCATCGGCGAGGGTCTCGACGAGATGGACCGCATCGCCCGCGAGGTGCTGCCCGACGACTTCCGCACGGCGCTGGCCGGCGACTCGAAGGAGTTCCGCGAGAGCTCGTCGAGCCTGATGTTCGCCTTCCTGCTGGCCATCGTGCTGATCTACCTGATCCTCGCGGCACAGTTCGAGAGCTTCAAGGACCCGCTGGTCATCATGCTCACCGTGCCGCTGGCCATCGCCGGAGCACTGGTCTTCATGTGGGGCGCCGGGCAGACGATGAACATCTTCAGCCAGATCGGCATCATCATGCTCATCGGCCTGGTGGCCAAGAACGGCATCCTGATCGTCGAGTTCGCCAACCAAAAACAGGAGGCCGGCGAACCGAAGATGCAGGCCATCCGCGATGCGGCACTCCAGCGCCTGCGCCCGATCCTGATGACCAGCGCCTCGACCATACTGGGCCTGCTGCCGCTGACGGTCGCCACGGGTGAGGGAGCCAACGGCCGCATCGCCATGGGCGTGGCCGTCGTGGGCGGCATGCTGGTCTCGACGCTGCTCACGCTCTACATTGTCCCGGCCATCTACAGCTACGTCTCCACGGACCGGAGCAAACGAACGAAAACCGACAACGCATGAAACGAACGTTCTTCACGCTGATGCTGCTCGGGCTTGGCCTCGGAGCGGCGGCCCAGGAGCTGCAGACGCTCCGCGAATACCTCGAAGCGGGACTCGAGCGCAACTACGACATACGGATCATCCGCAACGAGGAGCGCATTTCGGACAACAACGCCACGGCGGCCAATGCGGGCAAACTCCCGACCATCGACCTCTCGGCCGGATACACGGGACGGCTGGACAACGACCGCACGACGCCGCGCGGGGGCGACCCGGTCACCGAAAACGGGATCTACAACCAGACGTTCGACGTCGGACTGGCGGTGAACTGGACCCTCTTCGACGGCTTCCGCATCCGCGCCGAGTATGCGAAACTCGAGGAGCTGAAGGCCAAGGGCGCCCTGCAGACCCGGCTGACGATCGAGGACTTCATCGCCTCCTTCACGGCAGAATACTACAACTTCGTGCAGCAGAAGCTGCGCCTGGGCAACTACCTCTACGCCATGGCCCTCTCGCGCGAACGGCTGCGCATCGCCGAAGAGTGGTACCGCGTAGGCAGTTCGGCGCGGCTCGACGTGCTCCAGGCCCGCGTGGACTTCAATGCCGACAGTTCGCAGTACATGTCGCAGCAGGAGGCCGTCACCGCCTCGCGCATCCGCCTCAACGAACTGCTGGCCAACGAGGAGCTCGACCGGAAGCTCCACGTGCGCGACTCGCTGATCGCCATCGACGCCGACCTGGAGTGGGAACGCCTCATGGCCCAAACCCGCGAAACGAACGCCTCGCTGCTGCTGGCCGACCGCGACAACACGATCTCCGAACTGGAACTCGAGAGCATCCGCTCACGCAACTACCCCTACCTGAAACTGCAGGCCGGATACGGCTACACGCACAACCGCTACGGCGGCGGGGCAAACCGATCGAACGGCACGCTGGGGCTGAATGCCGGGGTGCAGGTGGGCTTCACGATCTTCGACGGGAACCGCCGCCGGGAGCAGCGCAACGCCCGAATCGGCATCGAGAATGCCCGCCTGACGCGCATGCAGCTCGAACAGTCGCTCATGGCCGACCTTGCGACCTTCTGGCAGGCCTACCGCAACAACCTCGAGGTGATCCGCCTCGAGGAGGAGAACCTCACGGCCGCCCGCGAGAACTACCGTATCGCCATGGAGCGCTACCGGCAGGGTGAACTGCCGGGAATCGAGATGCGCGAGGCACAGAAGAGCCTGCTCGACGCCGAGGAGCGCATCCTCACGGCACAGTACAACACGAAACTCTGCGAGATCTCGCTGCAGCAGATCAGCGGCAACGTCACCGTCTACCTGCAATAGCGTCCGTCACGCAACGCATCGATACGGGGCATGCGGTCCGGGGCCGCATGCCCCGTCCGTTCCACAAAACCCCGTCCCTTCACGGCATCCGTCCAAACACCCCGCCCCAGGCGCCACCCTGTCGCCTCTTCCGGCGGCCGAACCGCCCCTCGCCAAACAGACTGCGGCCACATCCATCACCCGACCCGCCCGCAGGAAGGATCGTCCCGATTAAATATTTTCCATTAGAAATTTGTTTTATTAGAAAATATTCCACACCTTTGCATCGGAAACAAACAACGAACCGAAAAACATGAACAAACTGCTGCTGGCGGCATGGGCCCTTCTCGCAACGGCCGGAGCCGCAACCGCACAAACCGAAAACGACACGAAGATGAAACCGATTGCAATGACCCGGGCCGACTTCCTCCAGAAGGTGGCCGACTACGAAAAGAATCCCGACACATGGCATTATCTGGGCGACAAACCTGCCGTCATCGACTTCTACGCCTCCTGGTGCGGTCCCTGCCGGGCGCTGGCCCCCGTACTCGACGAACTGGCCGCCAAATACGGTGAGGAGATCTACGTCTACAAGATCGATGTGGACAGCGAGCAGGAGCTGGCCGCCGTGTTCGGCATCCGCTCGATCCCGACGCTGCTCTTCATCCCGACCGAAGGCAACCCGCGGATGGTAACCGGCATGCAGCCGAAGAACGTTCTCGAACAACAGATCCGGGAGATCCTCCCCGCACGGTAATGGCCCTGACGATCGACCCGGGGCTCTGCCCCCAAAATCACGCCTGCCCGCTGGTGAAGCTCTGCCCCGCAGGGGCCATCTCGCAGACGGGCCATGGACTGCCGGTGATCGATGCCGCCCGATGCATCGAGTGCGGCAAATGCCAGCGACACTGCGGCATGCAAGCCGTCCGCAAAGATACGGGCCACACAACCGGCATGTAAGCCCACGCCTTCCGGGAGCCCTCCCGAATGCACTGGTACGTCCCGTACCAATTTCCGCACGGCGGGAAATTCCCCTTTCCGGGGAGTTTCCCGCCTTCATTTTCGGGACTTTACACTTTTCAGCCAAACAGACCCGCCGCACTACGATTTTACCGGCATTTTGCTCAAAAGGTAATAATTCGATGCAAAATTCGGATTTCCGATTAAAAAACACTATATTTGTAAAATCCGAAAAAACCGCAACCCTATGGCCAATCGAGAACTTTTGCTCGGAGATGAAGCCCTCGCACTGGGCGCCCTCCATGCCGGTCTGTCGGGCGTCTACGCCTATCCCGGCACCCCCTCCACCGAAATCACGGAATACATCCAGAACCACCCGCTCGCTGCCGAGCGAAACGTCCACTGCAAATGGTCGGCCAACGAGAAGACCGCCATGGAAGAGGCCCTCGGCATGTCGTTCTGCGGCAAACGGGCGCTGGTCTGCATGAAGCACGTCGGCATGAACGTCGCCGCCGACGCCTTTGTCAATTCGGGCATGACCGGAGCCAACGGCGGCCTGGTGGTCGTCGCGGCCGACGACCCGTCGATGCACTCGTCGCAGAACGAACAGGACTCGCGCTTCTACGGCAAATTCGCCTTCATCCCGGTCTTCGAACCCTCCACCCAGCAGGAGACTTACGACATGGTGCGCTACGCCTTCGACTACTCGGAGCGCTTCCACATCCCCGTACTGATGCGCCTGACCACGCGCATGGCCCACTCGCGCGCCGTCGTCGAGACGGCCCCGGCCCGCGAACCGAACGCCTACGCCTGCCCCGCCCCCGAACGCATGCGCCAGTGGGTGCTCATGCCGGGCAACTCGCGCGTGCGCTACAACACGCTGCTCGAGGAGTATGCCCGCTTCGAGGAGGAGGCTGCCGCCAGCCGCTTCAACACCTTCCGCGACGGGGCCGACCGCTCGCGGGGTATCATCGCCTGCGGCATCGCCTACAACTACCTGATGGAGAACTATCCCGACGGATGCCCGCACCCCGTGCTCAAGATTGCACAATACCCGCTGCCGCGCGCCGAAGTCCGCCGACTGGCCTCGCAGTGCGATTCGCTGCTGGTCATCGAGGAGGGGCAGCCGCTCGTCGAGGAGCAGCTCCGCGGCATTCTGGAGACCCCGCTGCCCATCCGCGGCCGCATGTCGGGTGAACTGCCCCGCACGGGCGAACTTACCCCCGACAGCGTGCGCCGCGCCCTCGGGCTGGAGCCCCACGAAGCCCATGCCGCCAGCCAGATCGTCGTACCGCGTCCGCCCGCCCTGTGCCAGGGCTGCGGCCACCGCGACATGTACACGGCACTGACCGAAGTGGTCCGCGAATACGACAACGCCCGTGTATTCAGCGACATTGGCTGCTACACGCTGGGCTGGCTTGCGCCGTTCCACGCCATCGACACCTGCGTGGAGATGGGCGGATCGATCACCATGGCCAAAGGCGCCGCCGATGCGGGCCAGCATCCCTCAATTGCCGTCATCGGCGACTCGACCTTCACCCACTCGGGCATGACAGGTCTGCTCGACGCCGTAAACGAACAGGCCAACATCACGGTCATCATCTCCGACAACCTCACCACGGGCATGACGGGCGGACAGGACTCGGCCGGAACGGGCCGTCTGGAGCAGATCTGCGCCGGCATCGGCGTCGATCCGGCCCACATCCGCGTCGTGGTGCCCCTGCCGCGCAACCGCGAGGAGCTCAAGGCGATGATCCGCGAGGAGATCGCCTACCGGGGCGTCTCGGTGATCATCCCGCGCCGGGAGTGCATCCAGACCGCCAAACGCCACAACGCGGCCAAAACCGCCAAGAGCGCCGAATAAACCGCAGCCCGGTACCCCGCCCGTCATCGGGCGGGGCCCGGGCCTGAAGTCGTGAAACCAAAAACTACGCAACACATGAAACGCGATATCATCCTTTCGGGCGTCGGAGGACAGGGCATCCTCTCGATCGCCACCGTCATCGGACGGGCCGCCCTCGCCGAAGGGCTCCAGATCAAACAGGCCGAAGTCCACGGCATGAGCCAGCGCGGCGGCGACGTGCAGTCGAACCTGCGCATCTCGTCGGAGACGATCCACTCGGACCTGATCCCGCAGGGCGGCGCCGACATCATCATCTCGCTCGAACCGATGGAGGCCCTGCGCTACCTGCCGTGGCTCTCGGCCTCGGGCTGGGTGATCACCAACACGGCCCCCTTCGTCAATATTCCGAACTATCCCGATGCCGGGGCGCTCACGGCCGAACTGAGGGGACTTCCCCACGCCGTGGCCATCGACATCGACACGCTGGCCCGCGAAGCCGCTTCGCCCCGCTCGGCGAACATGGTGCTGCTGGGCGCCGCCGCCCCCTTCCTCGGCATCGAGGCCGGGAAGTTCGAGGCCGGCATACGCGACATCTTCGCCCGCAAGGGCGAGGCCGTCGTGGAGATGAACCTCAAGGCATTCCGCGCCGGCTACGAGGCGGCCCGAAAACAGGCAGAACGATGAACGTACCTTTTGACCGGAGCGTCCTCCGCACGGCTCTCGAGCGGATGGACATCGCGGACATCGCACAGGCGACGATCCGCCAGTCGGGCGACATCGCCCGCATGATGGAGCGCGACACGCAGACCGAATTCCTCCACCTGGAGATGGGCATTCCGGGACTCCCGCCCGAACGGGTAGGCGTCGAGGCCGAATGCGCCGCCCTGCGCGCCGGCGTAGCCTCGCAGTATCCCAACATGTTCGGCATCCCGGAGCTCAAGGAGGCGGCATCACGCTTCCTTCGGGCCTTCCTCGACATCGAGATCGCCCCGAAGGGATGCATCCCGACCGTCGGCTCGATGCAGGGAAGCTACAACACCTTCCTGCTCTGCTCGCAACTCAACCCCGCGAAGCGCAAGATCCTCTTCATCGACCCGGGCTTCCCCGTACAACGCAGCCAGGTGCGTATCCTGGACATCCCGAGCGAATCGTTCGACATCTACGACTACCGCGCCGAGAAACTCGGCCCGAAGATCGAAAGCTACCTGGCGGCAGGCGACGTGGCGGCCATCGTCTACTCGAACCCCAACAATCCGGCGTGGATCTGCCTGACGGAGGACGAACTGCGCACGATCGGCGAACTGGCCACACGCTACGACGCCATCGTCATCGAGGACCTCGCCTACCTCTGCATGGACTTCCGCAAGCCGCTCGGCCGCCCCTTCGAAGCCCCTTACCAGGCCACCGTGGCCCGCTATACGAAAAACTGGATCCTGATGGTCTCCGGATCGAAGATCTTCAGCTACGCCGGGCAGCGCATCGCCATCGCGGCCATCTCCGACGGACTCTTCGACCGCGAATACCCGGCCCTGCGCGAACGCTACAACATCGGGCGGCTGGGCGACGCCTTCGTGCTGGTCTTCCTCTACGCCGCCTCGTCGGGCACGAGCCACTCGGCCCAGCACGCCCTGGCCGCCATGTTCTGCGCGGCGGCCGACGGCACGCTCGACTTCGTCGGCGAGACCTCCGAATATGCACGCCGCGCCCGGCTCACCAAGGAGATCTTCCTCCGCCACGGCTTCCGCATCGTCTACGACAAGGACCAGACCGAGTCGGTGAGCGACGGTTTCTTCTACACGATCGGATACGGCAGGATGACCAGCTCGGAGCTGTTGAGCGAACTGCTGCTCTACGGCATCTGCGCCATCTCGCTCACCTCGACGGGCAGCCACCAGCACGGCATCCGCGTCTGCATCTCGCAGATGAACCGCCCCGAACAGTTCACCCTGCTCGACGAACGGCTCGCAGCCTTCGCCCGGGACCACGCCTAAAAACACGGAATCGACATGCGACTCACCACACCCGCCGAAGCGGTAAAACTGATCCGCTCGCACCAAAGCGTCTACATCCAGGGCAGCACCTCGATCCCCGAGGTGCTCGTCCGCGCCATGGCCGACCGCGGCCCGGAACTCGAGGGCGTCACCGTCTACTCGGGCTTCGCCGTCGGACGCGCCGATGCACCCTATTGCCGCCCCGAATACCGCGAATCGTTCCTCGTGAACAGCCTCTTCGTGGCCAACAACATCCGCCGCTGGCTCGCCGACGGCTACGGGCAATCGACCCCGGCCTTCCTGGGCGAAATCCCGGGGCTGTTCCGCGACGGCACGCTGCCCGTCGATGTGGCGCTCCTCAACGTCTCGCGCCCCAACGAAGAGGGTTACTGCTCCTACGGCGTCTCGGCCGACCTCGCGGTCTCGGCCGTCGAGTGCGCCCGGACGGTCATCGCGCAGATCAACCCCGCGATGCCCTTCTCCTACGGCGACGCCCTGATCCACACGTCGCGCATCGCCGCGGCCGTCGAGGTGGACGACCCGCTTGTGGAGGTCCCGACGGCCGTACCGACCGAGATCGAACGCCGCATCGGCGCCCACATCGCCGAACTGATCCCCGACGGAGCCACGCTCCAGATCGGCGTCGGCGGCATCCCGAACGCCGTGCTGGCGGCCCTGGCCGACCACAAGCACCTCGGGCTGCACACCGAGGCGATGACCGACGGCGTGCTGCCGCTGATCGAGAGCGGCGTGATCGACAACTCGCAGAAGCGCGTCATGCCGGGCATATCGGTCGCCTCGCTGGCCCTCGGCTCCCGCCGGCTCTACGACTACATGGACTATCGCAAGGACCTGGTGATGAAGGACGTGGCCTGGACCAACGACCCGTTCCGCATCCGCGAGAACCCGAAGGTCATGGCCATCAACTCGGCCGTGGAGGTAGATCTCACGGGACAGGTTTGCGCCGACTCGGTCGGCACGCGCATCATCTCGGGCGTCGGCGGCCAGCACGACTTCATGTACGGAGGCTCGCTCTCGGAGGGCGGCAAGACCTTCATCGCCATCCCTTCGACGACCTCCAAGGGCGAATCGAAGATCAAGGCGCTGCTCACGCCCGGCGCCGGCGTGGTGACCACGCGACACATGATCCAGCACGTGGTCACCGAATACGGAGTGGCCCACCTGCGCGGACGCAACCTCGCCGAACGGGCCCGGGCGCTGATCGCCATCGCCCACCCCTCGGTCCGCGAGGAGCTGGAACGCGCCGCCGCCGAACGCTTCGGCTACTCGTTCCTCCGCCTGCACTGACATCCGGGTCCGGAGCTTTCGGCTCCGGACCTTTTTTCACCCGCACATCCATCCGCCATGTACCGCAAATACCTCTTCTTCGACCTCGACGGCACACTCACCGACTCGATGCCCGGCATCACCCGCTCGGTGCGGTACGCCCTGGAACGCCTCGGCATCGAGGTTCCGGACCTGCAGTCGCTCGTCCGCTTCGTCGGCCCGCCACTCAAGGAGTCGTTCATGACCTTCTACGGCATGACCGCCGCAGAGGCCGAACGGGCCATCGCCCTCACGCGCGAATACTTCGTGCCGAAGGGCATGTTCGAAAACGAGCTCTACACCGGGGTCCCGGAGCTGCTCGATGCCACCCGCCGCGCCGGCTGCGTGAATGTCATGGCCACCTCGAAACCCGAACCGTTCGCCCGGCAGATCGCCGCACACTTCGGCATCGACACCCGCTTCGAACTCATTTCGGGCAGCTCGCTCGACGGATCGCGGACCACGAAGGCCGAAGTAATCGGCCACGCACTCCGCACACTGGGCATCACCCCCGAGGAGGCGGTGATGATCGGCGACCGCCGCCACGACATCGAGGGGGCCGCCGCAACGGGCCTCACGGCGATCGGTGTCCGCTGGGGTTACGCCCCCGAGGGCGAGCTGGAAGCAGCTCGGCCGGCCGCCATCGCCGACGATATCGACGCCCTGCGCCGCCTGCTGCTCGAAGGACTTCCCTCCTGACGCGGCCGCGAGGCCGAACGGGCCCCGTCCGACAGGGGCAGGAGCGGCGGATCCGCACGCAATGCACGCCGGGAAGTGTTTTTCCGGACCCGAGCCTGCAATCCGTAAGGGATACAATCCAAAAAGACGATCCATATTATTGTTTTTCGATAAAAAGGATCGTCTTTCGGATTTATTTGTTACCTTTGCTTTCGGGCATGGCCCGACGGATAACAAATTATCTCCCCGAAGATCCCTGATGCAGCGCACATATGATCATCAAACTCGAAAATCTGAACAAAACCTATAACAACGGCTCACCGCTCCACGTCCTCAAGGGCATCAACCTCGAAGTGGAGCAGGGCGAGCTGGTCTCGATCATGGGAGCGTCGGGCTCCGGGAAATCAACCCTGCTGAACATCCTCGGCATCCTGGACTACTACGACAGCGGCTCCTCGGCATCCTGGACGACTACGACAGCGGCTCCTACTACCTGGCCGGGCGCCTGATCAAGAATCTCACGGAGACGCAGGCCGCCGCGGCCCGCAACCGGATGATCGGCTACATCTTCCAGTCGTTCAACCTGATCAGCTACAAGAACGCCATGGAGAACGTCGCCCTGCCGCTCTACTACCAGGGCGTGCCGCGCCGCAAGCGCAACGCCATGGCCCTCGAATACCTCGACACCCTCGGACTGCGCGACTGGGCCGGGCACATGCCCAACGAGATGTCGGGCGGACAGAAGCAGCGCGTGGCCATCGCCCGGGCGCTGATCAACCGCCCGCAGATCATCCTGGCCGACGAACCCACGGGAGCCCTCGACAGCAAGACCTCGCAGGAGGTAATGGACCTCCTGCGCCGGGTCAATGTCGAGATGGGCATGACGATCATCTGCGTCACGCACGAACAGGCCATCGCCGACCAGACGGACCGGATCATCCGCCTGACGGACGGCGTCATCGGCAGCATCACCGAAACCGGACAGGGAAGACGATGAGGGAGCTGCTGCTGGAGATATGGACCTCGGTGCGGAGGAACAAGCTGCGCACCTTCCTCACGGGCTTCTCGGTCGCGTGGGGCATCTTCATGCTCGTCATCCTGCTCGGCTCGGGCAACGGGCTGAAGAACGGCGTGGAGTCAAACTTCGGGGACTACGCCACCAACTCGATCACCCTCTACGGAGGCTGGACCTCGAAGGAGTGGAAGGGCTACGACCGCAACCGCCGCATCCGCCTCACGAACCACGACCTGGAGATCCTCGAAAAGGAGTTCCCCGAGGTCGATGAGGTAGCGGCCAACTCCTGGCTCTCGTCGAAGAAACTCGCCTACGGGGGCAACTTCATGGAAGCCTCGCTGCGCGGCTCGCTGCCCAAGGTGGCCCGGATCGAGGGGATCAAGATCGCCAAGGGGCGTTTCATCAACGAAGCCGACATCCGCGAGTACCGCAAATCGGCGCTCATCGACGAGGAGACGGCGCTCGTGCTCTTCCAGGGCGCCGATCCGCTCGGCAAGTTCATCCGCGTGGACAGCCTCACCTTCAAGGTCGTGGGCGTCACGAAGGGCGACGCCATGCGCAACAGCGCCACCTGCATCATTCCGCTCACCACCGGACAACTCGTCTACAAGGCCAACGAACCCTACATCAACGACGCCATCATCACGGTCAAGGAGATCCGCACGGACCGCGAGATGGAGGAGTTCGAGCGGCGGATCAAGGGCCGCCTGGCCGCCGAGCACGACTTCGACCCCACGGACGACAGCGCCATCTGGATCAACAACACCATGGAGCGCGTCAAGGACATGATGATCGTCTTCGGGGGCATCAACCTCTTCGTCTGGATCATCGGCCTGGGCACGCTGCTGGCGGGCGTCGTCGGCGTAAGCAACATCATGCTCGTGACGGTCTCGGAGCGCACGGCCGAATTCGGCATCCGCAAGGCCCTCGGGGCCAAGCCCCGGTCGATCATCCGGCTGATCCTCACCGAGTCGGTCATGATCACCGCAGCCTTCGGCTACATGGGCATGGTGCTCGGCGTGGCGGTGATGGAGGCGGTGAACTACTACATGACCCAAACCCCGGCCGACGCCTCGGAGACGGGTTTCTCCCCGACGATCTTCCTCGACCCGACACTCAACCTCGGCGTGGCCGTAAGCGCCACGGTGGTGCTCATCGTCGCGGGGATCATCGCCGGATACGTCCCGGCCTACCGCGCCGCCCAACTGAAAACGATCGACGCCTTGCGCTATAACAAATAGAGACGATGGGATTCTTCGACACAGACCGCTGGAACGAAATCTGGCAGACGATCCGCCGAAACCGCAAGCGCAGCATCATGACGGCGCTGGGCGTCTTCTGGGGCATCTTCATGCTCACGGTGCTGCTGGGTGCCGGCATGGGGCTGGGACGCCTGTTCCGGGCCCAGCTGGGCGAAACCTCGACCAACACGGTGCTGATGAACACCGGGCGCACGTCCATCCCCTACAAGGGCATGCCCACCGGCCGGGCGTGGAACCTCGAGAACGACGACGTCGAGGCCATAAAGAAGCTCCCCGAGGTGAAATACGCCGCCGGCATGGTGTGGGCCAACCAGTTCTACGCCAGCCACGGCGACCGCAAGGGCGAATACTACGTCATGGGCCACATGCCCGACTACCAGAAGATCAATCCCGAGAAACTCGTCTACGGACGCTACATCAACGACCTGGACATGGAGCGCAAGCGCAAGGTCTGCCTGATCGGCACACAGATCTGGAAGGACCTCTTTCCCGGAGGCGAGGATCCGACGGGCAAGACGATCCTGCTCCAGGGATCGCAATTCACGGTCGTAGGCGTCCTCAAGCGCCAGAGCAACATGATGACGTTCAGCGACGTGGAGCGCACGATCATCCTTCCCGCCACGCTCGTCCAGCAGATGTTCGGCATGGGACGCACGATCCACATGCTGGCCGCCGTGGGCCACAACGACGTGCCGCCGCGCATCCTCGAGCGGGCTGTCAAAGCCCCGGTCTTCGCACGCCACATCATCTCACCGGACGACCCCCGTGCGGCGTGGGTGATGACCACCGCGGAGTTCATCACCAAGGTGAACAGCCTCTTCTGGGGCATCGGACTGCTGACCTGGATCGTGGGTCTGGGCACGCTGCTGGCGGGCATCGTCGGCGTGAGCAACATCATGCTCGTACTGGTCAAGGAGCGCACGCAGGAGATCGGCATCCGCCGCGCACTGGGCGCCCCGCCGCGTGCCATCATCTCGCAGATCCTCTCGGAGAGTTTCGTGCTGACGTTCATCGCCGGGGTGCTGGGGCTTACGGCGGGCGTGGGGCTGCTCTCCGTCGCCGATTCGATCTACCACCAGGCCGTCGTCATTGCCCAGGAGGGCACCGACGTCTCGTGGCAGATCTCCTTCCAGACGGGCATGCTCTCGCTGGCGATCCTCATCGCCGGGAGCCTGCTGGCGGGCGTCATCCCCGCAGGCCGCGCCCTGAAGATCAAAGCCGTGGATGCCATCCGCGAAGAATAGAGGCAAAAACAAACAAATACCGCATAAGTCATGAAGAAAGTGCTGAAAATTTTCCTGGGTGTGCTCTTTGCCGCACTGCTCATCGGGACCTTCGTGTTCCTGTGGCAGAAAACCCGTCCAGTGAAGGTCGTCTATGCGATCGTGCAGCCCAAAACGGACACACTGAGGCAGTACGTGGTCGCCACGGGTAAGGTGCAGCCCCGCGACGAGGTGGAGATCAAGCCCCAGATCTCGGGCATCATCTCCGATGTCTACAAGGAGGCCGGCGAGACGGTCCGCCAGGGCGAGGTCATCGCCACGGTGAAGGTGATCCCGGAGATGGGCCAGCTCTCGAGCGCCGAGTCGCGCGTCTCGGTGGCCGAGATCTCCCTGGCGCAGGTCACCCGCGAATACGAGCGCACGAAGGCGCTCTACGAGAAGGGCGTCGTCTCGGCCGAGGAGGCCGAACAGGGGCGCACGGAGTTCGAGAAGGCCGATGAGGAGCTGCGCAATGCCCGGGAGAACCTCGAGATCGTCAAGGAGGGCATCGCCAGCCGCTTTGCCGAGCTGAGCAACACGCAGATCCGTTCGACGATCGACGGCATGATCCTCGACGTGCCGATCAAGGTCGGCAACTCGGTGATCCAGGCCAACACGTTCAACGACGGCACGACGATCGCCACCGTGGCCGACATGTCGAACATGCAGTTCCAGGGCAATGTCGATGAGACGGACGTGGGCAAACTCCACGAGGGCATGCCCGTGAAGCTGACCATCGGC
Source organism: Alistipes sp. CAG:268 (assembly GCA_000434235.1). Taxonomy (GTDB): domain Bacteria; phylum Bacteroidota; class Bacteroidia; order Bacteroidales; family Rikenellaceae; genus Alistipes; species Alistipes avistercoris. The sequence continues at coordinate 22,753 of FR891969.1, forward strand.
GCCCTGCAGGACGTCGAGCTGGACGCCACGCTGGAGTATGTAGCCCCGAAGTCCACGGAGAGCAACGGCGTGATCCTCTTCGAGGTGAAGGCCGCCGTACAGATTCCCGAAGGGGTCTTCGTCCGCGCCGGATACAGCGCCAACGCCAGCATCGTGATCCAGAGCCGCGACGGGGTGCTGACCCTGCCCGAGGCATGCGTGGAGTTCGAGGGCGACAAGACCTATGTGCAGACGCTCACCTCCCCCGCGGATTCGGAAGAGCAGA
>FR891969.1:23036-39989 GCA_000434235.1 Alistipes sp. CAG:268
GAAGGGCAGGCCGTCGAGCGGCGCGAGGTCACGATCGGCCTGTCGGACGGCGTGAACGTCGAGATCACCGGAGGCATCACGGCCGACGACCAGGTCCGCGGCGCCCGCATCGATACCAAATAACCGCAACCCCTATCCTGCCATGAAAACCCGCATCGTCGCGGCATGCGCCGCCGTCTGGCTCGCCGCCCTGCCGCTCCGCGCACAGCAGACCGATCCGTCGCCCGCAACCCCGGCGGCTCCCGCCCCGGGAACTCCGTGGACGCTGGCCGACTGCATCGCCCACGCCCAGCAGAACAACACCCAGGTGCAGCAACGGCAGCTGCAGGTCGAACGGAGCGACATCGAGCTCTCCACGGCCCGCTACAGCCGTCTGCCCGACCTGAATGCCTCGATCGGCGGCGACGCCTCCTTTGGACGCGCCCTGACCAGCGACAACACCTACCGCAACAACAACCAGACCTCGGGATCTCTCAACGTCTCCGCATCGATGCCCCTGTTCCAGGGCATGCGGATCAACCACCAGATCAAGGCCGGGAAACTGGACCTGGCTGCCGCCATCGAGGATCTCGAACGGATCCGCGAGGATGTGGCGATCAACGTCATGACGCTCTACCTGCAGGTGCTCTACAGCAAGGAGATGGTCGGCGTGGCCGAACGCCAGCTGGAGCTGAGCACGCAGCAGGCACTCCGCAGCCGCGAACTGGCCGCCGCCGGCAAACAGCCCGAATCGGCCGTCTACGAAAGCGAGGCGCTTGCAGCCAACGACCGCATGACGCTCACCCAGTCGCGCAACGACCTGCAGCTGGCGCTGCTCGACCTGAGCCAGGCGCTCAACCGCGAAAGCGCCGCCGGATTCGACATCGTCGAGCCGGTGCTCGACAGCGTGGCGCTCGAAACGCTCCACCACCTCGGCAACCCCGATGCGGTCTACGCCTACGCCGCCGAAAACCGACCCCACATCCGGGCCGAGAAGCTGCGGCTCGAGAGTTCGGAGCACGCCGTGGACGTGGCCCGCTCGGCCCTCTACCCGACCCTCTCGCTCTCGGGAGGTTACGGCACGGGGGTATACAGCGCCGACGACTCGAAGTTCTGGGCACAGATGCGCCACAACAGCCGGGAGTATGTCGGCCTGTCGCTCGGCATCCCGATCTTCAACCGCCGCGCCACGCGCAACAACATCCGCACGGCACGCATCGCCGTGCGCAGCCAGCAGCTGGCCGTGACGGAGGCCGAACGCGCCCTGCGCAAGGAGATCGAACAGGCGTGGTACAACGCCGACGCCGCCTATGCCAAGTACCGCGCGGCCGACGCCGCCTTCGCTTCGGCCGAGGTGGCCTTCAGCTACGAACAGGCGAAAGCCGAAGCCGGCCGCTCGACCGTCTTCGACTTCAACGACGCCAAGACCCGCATGGAGAAGGCTGCGGCCGAAGCCGTGCAGGCCAAATACGAATTCGTCTTCCGTTCGAAGATCCTCGACTTCTACCGCGGCGAACCGCTCCGGCTCTAACCACGGTCCCATCCCCCGAGCGGAGACCCCGATGCAACGCTGCAGGCCGGGGTCTCCGCTCCGTTTTTACCCGGTTCGAAGACGGAAAGCGCACTTTTCGGTGCCGAAAGGCGGCAATCCGGAAAATTTGACCTACTTTTGCAGCGATTTACAGTACGCATCGGATGGAATGGCTTAAAGCGCTCCTGGTCGAACATTCGGCCCTGCAGGCCGTCGTGGTGATCTCGCTCATCTCGACGATCGGCATCGGTCTGGGCAAGATCCGCTTCTTCGGTATCTCGCTCGGCTCGGCCTTCATCTTCTTCGTGGGCATCCTCGCCGGACACTTCGGGCTGTCGCTCGACCCCTCGATGCTGATCTACGCCGAGGATTTCGGACTGATCATCTTCGTCTATGCCCTCGGACTGCAGGTCGGACCGGGTTTCTTCAGCTCGATGCGGGCCGACGGGCTGCGCCTCATCTCGCCAGCCATCGCCGTCATCCTGCTCGGCACGGCGCTTGCCGTAGCCCTGAGCTACGCCTTCCGGGTCCCGATGCCCGACATGTCGGGCATCCTGTGCGGCGCTACGACCAACACCCCGGCCCTCGGTGCAGCCCAGCAGACCCTCCAGCAGATCGGGCTCGACACGAGCGGCGCCGCATTGGGATGCGCGGTGACCTACCCGCTGGGCGTCATCGGCGTCATCCTGGCCATCGTCGTGATGCGCAAGCTGTTTGTCCGCCCTTCGGACATGCCGGGACCCGACGCCGAGCACAAGAAGAACATCTTCATCGCCAGCTACCACCTCACCAACCCGGCCGTCTTCGGCAAGAGCGTCCACGAGATCGCCTCGGAGAGCCACCACCACTTCGTCATCTCGCGGCTGTGGCGCAACGGGCAGGTATCGATCCCCACATCGGACCGCACGCTCGAGCAGGACGACGTGATCCTGGTGATCACCAACCGCGAGGAGGCCGACGCCCTGCGCCTGATCTTCGGCGAGCAGGAGCAGAAGGACTGGAACAAGGAGAATATCGACTGGAACTCGGTAGACGGGCAACTCATCTCGCAGCGCATCCTCGTCACCCGTCCCGAGATCAACGGCAAGAAACTCGCCTCGCTGCGCCTGCGCAACAACTACGGCATCAACATCAGCCGCGTCTACCGTTCGGGCGTACAGCTGCTCGCCACGCCCGACCTGCGGCTGCAGCTGGGTGACCGGCTGACGGTCGTGGGCGAAGCCCAGGCGATCAAGAACGTGGAGAAGATCCTCGGCAACGCCGTAAAGAGCCTCAACGAACCCAACCTCGTGGCGGTCTTCATCGGGCTCATCCTCGGACTGACGCTCGGAAGCATCCCCATCGCCATCCCCGGCATCTCGATTCCCGTGAAACTGGGACTGGCCGGAGGTCCGATCATCGTGGGCATCCTGATCGGCACGTTCGGTCCGCGTATGCACATGATCACCTACACCACCCAGAGCGCCAACCTCATGCTGCGCGCCCTGGGTCTCTCGATGTACCTCGCCTGCCTGGGGCTCGACGCCGGAACGCACTTCTTCGAGACGGTCATGCGCCCCGAGGGGCTGCTGTGGCTGGGGCTCGGATTCCTGCTGACGTTCGTCCCTGTGGTGATCGTCGGCGTCATCACGATGCGGATACTGAAGGTCGATTTCGGCTCGCTCTCGGGACTGCTCTGCGGGGCGATGGCCAATCCCATGGCACTCAACTATGCCAACGACACAATCCAGGGCGACAACCCGTCGGTCTCCTACGCCACGGTCTACCCCGTCTGCATGTTCCTGCGCGTGATCGTCATTCAGGTGATGCTGATGCTCTTCCTGTAGCGGACGCACATCCCGACGAAACGGCGGAAAGGGGCTCGGCCGCCGCACGCAATCCGGCCAGATCGCCGCTCGAGAGATTCTGGAAGACCCTCAGGTCGAAAGCCGGGATCACGGCCAGCACATGGTCGAAGACGTCGGACTGGATGCCCTCGTACTCCTCCCACACCACCGTATCGGTAAAGAAATAGAGCTGCATCGGCAGCCCGGTCTCGGTCGGCTGCATCTGCCGCACCATCAGGGTCATGGATCGGTTCACCGGAACCTCCTGTTGAAGATAGCGTACCAGATAGGCACGGAAAATGCCCAGATTGGTCTGATGCAACCCGTTGATTCTCCGCTCACAGGCCGCGATTCCGTGCTCGGCGTTGTAGCGCTCGATCCGCTGCTCGGTCCGATCGATGTAGTCGCGGATCAGGTCGATCCGGCGGTAGCGGTCCAGCATTTCGGGCGTACAGAAGCGCACGCTCGTCATGTCGATCGAGACCGAGCGCATCACACGCCGTCCTCCCGACTGCTGCATGCCCCGCCAGTTCTGGAACGAATCCGAGGTGAGCAGATAGGGCGGCAGCATAACGATCGTGTTGTCCCAGTTGCGGATCTTCACGGTGGTGAGCGACACCTCCTCGACCGTTCCGTCAGCTCCGTACCTGGGGACCGAAATCCAGTCGCCGACCTGCAACATATCGTTGGCTGACAGCTGGATACCGGACACAAATCCCATAATGCTGTCCTTAAAGACCAGCATCACGATCGCGGCCGAGGCCCCCAGACCGGTAAGCAGCAGTCTCGGCGATTTGTCAATGAGAATCGATACGACGAGAATGACACAGATCAGAACAGCCGTTCCCTGGGCAGTCTGCCGCAACCCCTTGATCGGCTTGTTCTGCCAGGCCGGGCGCGATGCGGCGATGTGGAAAAAGGCATAGAGCAGGGCATTGATCAGCCGGAAGATCGAGACCACGACATAACCCTGCATCAGCCGCAGGACGATGGTCCGAACCTCGGAACGCTCCTCGAAAACCACCGGCAGCACGACGGCCAGCAGGATGGCACTCAATACGTGGCAGACATTGCGCAGGACCCGGACGCTGAAGAGCGCATCGTCCCATCTGGCACGGGTACGTTCGACAAACCGCCGCACGTTCCGCACCAAAAGCAGCCGACAAAGGAAGTCGAAAAGCACGGCGAAGAGAATGACCAGCAGGAAGGCGACCCAGCGGTCCCAGCCGCCGGAATCGGAGGAGACACCCAGCCAGCCGAGCAGGATGTCGGTACCACGTTTCAGAATCGATTGCATGCTCCTCCGCCCCGCAATTACCGGGCCGGAAGCGGCATTCCGCTACGGAAAGAGCAACCCGATCTCCCCCTCGAAATTGGGTGTGAAGATTCCCTTGCCCACGGAACCGAGGATCTCCTCGCGGCTCCAGAAGCGGCCTCCGTCGAGTTCGTCACTCGGACATACCGTCCCGTCATAGCAGGTACGGTGGACGTAGACCAGTTCGTACTCGCGCTCCGAACGAAAGGCGTAGACCGCAATGCGTTCGGGAGTGAATTCCGTCACGCCGATCTCTTCGCGGACCTCGCGACGCAACGCCTCCTCGACCGTTTCGCCGTAGGCGACGTGCCCACCGACGGCCGTATCCCACCGGCCGGGTTGAATATCCTTCCAGTCGGGGCGCCGCTGCAGGTAGAGTTCCCCGCGGGAGTTGAACAGATGCAGATGCACGACCGGGTGGAGCAGCATCGAACCGCCGTGGCACTCGCCGCGCGTGGCGCTGCCGATGACACGGCCCGACGGATCGACTACCGGGAAAAGTTCCTGTGCGTTATCGCTTTTCATCTCTTGATCTCAAGATATCTTCACCAGCCTACAGAGCCGGGCCCGACTCGCGGGGCTGGCCTACCTCATAGCCCAGCGAGCGCATCCATTCGACGGTGGCGGCATCGACCTGATCCGTACGGTCGGACCAGCGTCCGGCCTCGGAGAGGGACTTCTTGCGCTGCTCGAGGGCCTCGCGCAACGGGAACGACGGGTGCGGCAGGGCGCTCTTCTCGGGCCGCGGTGCGGCAGGACGCTCTTCTCGGGCCGCAGCGTAGGCCGGATCCGCCGGTCGAAGACATCTCGCTGCGACGGACGGCGAGCACCCTCCCATCGGAAGCCCTTGAGGAAGAGCTCCTGGTCGGCCGGAAGTTTATCGATCGGATAGAGGTTCCAGACGGGATCCTGCCGGTAAACGATCGTCACGACCTGCTTGCCCTCGATGTAGAACGAACAGTCGCCGCTCTCGATGAAACCCACGTCGGTGATCTGGGGCGGTTCGCCGTCCTGCATGTAGTAGATCGTCTGCGCGTTGCCGTTCACGTCGTTGCGGTAGATCTCGTTGTTGCGGAAATAGGAGGTCATCTCCTTGCCGGCCACCTGGTTGTAGTGCGTCGTATCGAGCTGGGCCACCATCATCGGCGAACCGACGAACTCGGCGCGCGCCAGCTGTTGCCGCTCGGTGTAGATGTCCATCACGTCGGAGGTCACCTGGTTGCTCTGGTTCCACAGCACGGGGTTGATGTAGAGGTGGATCGTCGAGTCGGTGCTGATCGAGGTCATCGAGTCGCAGACCGACTGGAAGTCGGAACGGTAGATCCGCACGTCGCGATAGCCCTTCAACAGGCGGTAGATCGAATCGCGGGGGGCCTCCGGTTGCTCCACATCGAGCGAATCGGCCGTCAGAAGCGAAAGGCTGTCGGCCGTCAGCGAGTCGGTTGCCAGCCGGATGAGCGAATCCTGCTCGACGGCATTCTTCTCCAGCAGCGAATCGATCTCCTGCAGGGCCGTGGAGTCCACCGGGACGGTCTTTCCCTTGCGCGCCGCACGGGCCTGACGCGCCCTAAGTTTCGACTCGGCCTTGAGCCGGCGAGCTTCGAGGCGCTTCTCCTCGCGCTCCTTCTGGGCCATGAGCTTGGCCGTGGCCTTCTGCTGGCGGCGCTCGGCGATCTCGTCGAGTTCGGCCTTCCGGGCCTTCTCCTTCGCGGCTTTGGCCGCCGCACGGGCCTTGCGTTCCTGCTCCTTGAGATAGGCCTTGCGGGCATCGCCGACCAGTGTATCGAGCGGATCGATTGCGGGCGCGGAGAGCGAGTCGGAGCCGACAGGATGCTGCGTCGGCAGCGAATCGGCCGGAACGGCCTCGCCGGGCAGATCGGACTCGGAAGCCGGCAGATCGGAAGCATCGGGAAGTACGGCGTCGGGAACCTGGCTGTCGGAGGCCGTCTCCGCATCGTCCCCGGACGGGACGGGACGGTTCCCGTCGGCAGCGGCCGTCGGGACATGCTCCGCATCCGCCTGCAGACCGAGAGCCGCCAGCGAATCGGCCCGAGCCTGCTCGGCGGCGCGACGCTCGGCGGCACGGCGTTCGGCCGCCTCGTTGATCGTGAAGAGGTACATCGTATCGGCCCGCATGAAGAGCGAGTCGCCCTGCGAACGGTCGTAGCTTATGGCCGAGGGACGGTCGGTGAGCAGCGCATTGCCCGGCTCCTTCCAATACTCGCCGTACTCGCCGAAGGCCAGCACCTTGTGCTCCGTATCGTCGAGCTGGATGTCACGGCGCAGGATGACGTGGTTGCGCATGCGGTAAAAATCGATGCTGTCGCTCCACATCTCCTGCTTGTCGGTAAGCAGGTAGCCGTTGCGCGTCACAATATAGAGCGTATCGGCCTTCTCGTAGGCCCCGCGGTCGGCGTAGAGGTAGTCGCCGTCGCGGTTCCAGATGTTGGTCCGGTCGTAGAAGAAAGCGTTGTCGGTGGCCATGTTGTAGACCACCGAGTCGCCCGTAAGTTCGTACTCGTCGTTGCGCATCTCGACCCGCTCGACCGCAATCAGCTCCTTCGTGTCGGCATAGTAGTAGCCGCGCACCGATTCGAGCAGGTTGTCGCGGTTGGTCAGCACGCCCCCGCCGCCGAACTCGCCGATGTTCTCCTTCGTGTTGAAGAGGAATTCGTAGGTATAGAGCGTCGCGTCGCCGTCGATCACCTTCACGATGTCGGAATAAACCCGCGCCTCGTTCCGGTCGCCGTCATACTCGGCCCTGTCGCCGTAGATGTAGGTCGTATTCTTGTTGATGAGGACGTTGCCGAAGAACTCGATGCGTGTGTCCGAATAGCGGACGGCCGAATCGCACGTGATCACCGCACCGTTGTGCTGTGCGGCGAAGTTGCCCACCAGGAATATCGCCGTATCCCCGGGAGCCACGGGGCCCATCAGGTCCGACTTGAGGTCGATGAGTTTCTTCTCGCCCTCCTCCCCGTCGGGAGCGGGCATGCCGCTGCGGGCGGACAGGAAGCCGACCGCAGCCGAGAGGCAGATGGCTATGGACAGAAACCTACGCACCCCGACGTTATTTCACCCAGTGTTTGTTCTCGAACTCCCCGTTGCGGTATTCGGGATCGATGAAGACGTACATGCCGTCGATCTTCTTGGTCAGCCACTCGCGGAACACACGTTCCTGCTTGTCCTGCAGGGCCATCTCCTCGAGTCGGAGGTAGTCTTCGTTGAGCGAGGCCGGATGCGTCGGAATCACCTCCACCAGCTTGACGATCTTGCCCAGCTGGTTGCCCAGCAGGTCTTCGGTCAGGAAGGCATCCGACACCTCTCCCGGCTTGAGACGAATCAGCGCATTGTAGTCGTCGAGGCTCTTGAACCGGCCGAAGTCCTCCTTGAGGAACTTCGTGACGGTCAGCTTGGCATCGAAGGCCTGGTAGCGCTCCAGAATATCGTGGTTCGAGACGATGCCCCCGTTCATCTTCGAGGCCGCATCGTCCGAGAAACGGAGCGCCGCCTTCTCGAACGTGATCGAATCCTTGTGGATCAGGTCGGCAATACTGTCGAGCTGGTTGAGCGTCTCGCCCAGTTCGTCGCTCGTATACTCGGGACGCAGCAGGATGTGCCGGAAATGGTAGAGCTGGCCGCGCTTGTCGAGCAGCTGGATGATGTGGAAGCCGAACTGCGACTCGACCACCTCGGAGATCTGCCCGGGCTTCATCCCTTCAAGCGTCTTGGCGAAGGCCTCGTCCAGACCGGCCAGCGGCGTGGGGTCCATCTCACCGCCGCGAAGCGCCGTGCCATCGACCGAATACATGCGGGCCAGGTTGTCGAATCGCGCCTTGCCCGTAATGACCCGCTCACGCATGTCGAGCAGCCGCTCGCGCGCACGCTGCTTGGCCTCCTTCATCGACTTGGGGAACTTCGTGATCTGCGCGTAGACATACTGGTCGGCGATCGTCGGCAGGCTGTCCTTCGAGAGCGACTTGTAATAGCGCTCTACCTCGCCCGGGATCACGGTCACCTTGCTCACCACCTCGCGCTGCATGGCGCTGGCGTAGGCCTGCTCCTCGTAGCGCTGGCGGAGGATCTCGCGGATGTTGAAGATGGCCATGTGCTGCTTGGCCTCGAGTTTCGAAATCGAGCCCTCCATATCGACCATCTGCTGCACCTGATCCTCGACCTGCGAGAGGATATCGTTGCTGTTGATCTCCACCGAGTCGATCTGCGCCTGATTGTAGAGCAGTTTCTGCGTCATGAGCGCCTCGAGCGCCTCGTTCATCGGATCGCGGTCCGAGGTGTAGCCCTCCTGCCGGCGCTGCTCGACGAGCTGACGCGCATAGTCGGCCACCTCGGAATAGACGATCGACGAGCCGCCCACGACGGCCACTACCTTGTCGAGCATCACCTGACGGCGCTGGCCGACCACCCCGGCCGCCAGCAGCATCAGGGCTGCCGCCAATATCCCTTTTTTCAACATTTTGCCTGTTTGCGTTTGTTTAGGTTATTTTTCCTTGTTCGGTTCCTTGTTCGGTTCTTCATCCGCCTCGTGGTCGCGGCCGTAAATCCGGACGTCGCCATCCTCACGAGCCTGTGCGTCCAGCTCCTCCTCGTGCCGGCGGATGATCTCGCTCTGGCGCCGGTTGAAGAGGATCCGGCGGATCGTCGGCCGCAGCCGCTCGAGCGGAATGGGCTCCCCTTCGCGGCGCACCTCCAGGATCTGGAAGTAGTAGCGCGAATGGCCGTCGCGCATCTCCTGCACGACCGTCGTACCGAGTACCGAGTCGTAGTTCTGCGAGCGCAGCGTCGGCAGGTAGCTCAGGAACTCCGGGAAGTCGATCCACTGCTCGCGGAAATCACTCACCTGAAAGTCGTTCTTGGTGCAGATGTCGCGGAAATCGCGCTGCTGCGCCTCCGAAGAGGAGGCCATCGCCGTCTTAAGCTTGGCCGCCTGCCGGTAACCCAGGTCGAAACGGACGATACGGCCCTTGACGATGGAGCGGTCGAGCCGGAAATCGGCCTTGTGCTCGCGGTAGTAGGCCGAGATCTCGTCATCGGTGAAGACCGTGTCGATCGAGCGATCGACATAATACTGGTCGAGCTTGCGGATCAGCAACGCCTGACGGTACTCCTCGACCATGCGGTCGATGTCGTCGGCCGACGAGGAGAAGAGCACCTCGGCCTCCTTGAGCTTGAGCTGCTTGACCACCCAGCGGTCGATGTACTTGCGCATAAAGGCCGCACTGTCCTCGCCCGAGAGCCCCTGCGGCACGACCGAACGCAGGTCGCGCATGCGGAGCTCCCGGTCGCCGGCACGGGCGACGGTCTCGTCGCTGGTGAAATAACGCGGCAGCTCCCGGCATCCGACCAGCAGCAAGGCACCCACCGCGACCGTTATTTTCGCGCGCAAATTCATATTCCGAAGGGCAAAGATAGCCTTTTTACTCGTAATTAACGCAACATGGCGGCGTTTATTACGCAGCAGCCCGATTTTTCTCCGCCTCCTTGATCCGGCGCAGCGCCAGAAGCATCATCCGGCCCGAAACGATGAGCAGCGCCACGGCGACGACATAGACCGCCACGTAGACCACCCGGTTGTGGATCAGATCGATCAGCAACGTGTTGGCGTGTCCGGTGATCATCATCAGGTAGGCCACGGCATTGTTCATCGCATGGAGGATCATCACCGACCAGAGCGAGTCAGTCGAGATGTAGACATAGCCGAGGATCAGTCCCACGACGAAGGCGTTGATGACCTGCACGGGCTGCAGGTGCATCACCCCGAAGAAGAGTGCCGAGACGAGCCAGGCGAGCGTCACGCCGTAGCGGGCACGCAGCGTCCCGAGCACCAGCCCGCGACAGATCAGTTCCTCGAGGACGGGGGCGAAAAGCACGAGCATGAGCAGCGTCCAAAGGCCGCGCCCGACGTTGAGCGAAAGATCGGGGAGCTGCGCCAGCAGGGGTTCGAGCACCACGCCGGCGGCGCAGATCAGCACGAAGCCCCACAGCAGCAGCGCGGGATTGAGCCCCCGCGTCGAGAAGCGGGCCCAGCGGCCGCGTCCTCCGCGCGCGCGACGGTAATAGAGGAGTCCGCCCAGCGCCGCGGCCATCGAGACGACGTAGACCACGGCATTGAACCGTCCGAGCGCCTCGGGCGCCATCGCCTTGAAATCGGACCCGGGGACGGCAAACTGCAGGAACAGCATGCCGAGCAGCCCGATCACGACCTGTGCCCCGAGCACCACGCCCAGCATGGCAAACAGGTCGCCGATGGTCGGGAACTTCCGCTCGGGGAGTCCCTGAGGGGCCGTCCTCGCGGCGCCGCCCGTCCGCTCCTTCGCCGCTTCGGCTGCCGCATCCTTCTTTGCGCCGGAGGCCGGAGCCTCCACTCCCGATGCCTGCCCGACCTCTTCCCGGCCCGTTGCCGGGGCCCCGCTGCGTCCGGCGGAATGCAGTTCCGCCCGATCCTCCTTTTTCGCTTCCATAGTCTTGCTTAAAGTCAGTTCATTCCGTGTCCAAAGATAGTGCAAGCCCCCGGCAAAAACAAATTTCCCGACACGCAATTTTGCACGACGATTGCGGAATTCCATTTAATTTCATTAAATTTGCCTGCTTATTATACGCATGAACGAAATTATGGCAAAGGTTATCGCATTAGCCAATCAGAAGGGCGGCGTGGGAAAGACCACCACGGCCATCAACCTGGCGGCATCGCTCGCCCTGCTGGGCAAGAAGGTCCTGCTGCTCGATGCCGACCCGCAGGCCAACGCCACCTCGGGACTCGGGTTCGACATCAACCTCGAGGGCATCTACGAGTGCATCGCCGGGCTGAAGCAGCCCGAGGAGGTGATCCTCGCAAGTGCAGACGTGAAGAACCTCTGGCTGCTGCCCTCGTCGATCGACCTGGTGGCCGCCGACACGGAACTGCCCAAGATGGAGAACGCACACCACGTGATGAAGCGCATCGTCGATGCCGTGCGCGGGAAGTTCGACTACATCTTCATCGACTGCTCCCCCTCGCTGGGCTACACCACGGTGAACATCCTCACCGCGGCCGACTCGGTGCTCATTCCCGTGCAGTGCGAATATCTGGCCCTCGAGGGGCTCTCGAAGCTGCTCAACACGATCCGCAAGGTCAAGAGCGGCCTCAACCCCGACCTCGAGATCGAGGGATTCCTGCTGACGATGTACATGCGCAACCGTCTGAACAACCAGGTGGTGAACGAGGTCCGCGAACACTTCGGCCCCCTGGCCTACGACACAATAATCCAGCGTAACATCCGTTTGGGTGAAGCCCCCTCGCACGGAAAACCCGTCATGCTCTACGACGCGAGCGCCGTGGGTTCGGAGAACTACCTGAACCTGGCCCGCGAATTCCTCAAGCGCAACCGGAAACGTCCGGCGGCGCAGAAATAGACACTCCGCCACCGACCTCCGGCGAGCGAAGAGACGCAAATAAAGCACACAAAGATATGAAACAGAAGGGATTAGGACGCGGCCTGGACGCGATTTTCGGGAGTGATCCGATCGACGTCAAGCTCAAGCCGATGAGCGAGATGGCCGAGATCGACATCGCCGACATCATCCCCAACCCCACGCAGCCGCGCACGCAGTTCGACGAGGAGGCGCTCGACGAACTGGCCGACTCGATCCGGCAGCTGGGCGTCATCCAGCCCGTCACGGTCAAAAGGACCGACGGCGGAAAGTACATCATCATCAGTGGCGAGCGCCGCTGGCGGGCCGCACAGCGCGCCGACCTGAAGAGCCTGCCGGCCTACATCCGCGAGGTGGACGACGAGAACCTCCATGCCATGGCCCTCGTCGAGAACATCCAGCGCCAGGACCTCAACGCCATAGAGATCGCCCTCGGCATGCAGCGGCTCATCGACGAGTGCCACCTGACGCAGGACGCCCTCTCGGAGAAAGTGGGCAAGAAACGGTCGTCGGTATCGAACTACCTGCGCCTGCTCAAGCTCCCGGACGAGGTGCAGCTGGCCCTCAAGGAGGGGCTTATCTCGATGGGCCACGCCAAGGCCATCGCCGGCGCCCCGGCCGAACAGCAGCTGCGCGTACTGAAGCGCTGCGTCAAGAAGGGGCTCTCGGTCCGACAGGCCGAAGAGTTGGTCCGCATGCTGAGTGAAACGCCCGCACAACCCGCACAGCCCGAAGAGGAGGAGTATCCCGAAAGCTATTCGCGGCTGGTCGAGCTGCTCGAGCCCTGCTTCTCGCAGGAGATCTCGATCAAACGGACGAAAAACGGGGGCGGACGCATCGTCATCGGTTTCTCGGACGACAAGGACATCGAACGTTTCATCGAACGTTTCTCGCAGCGTTCCTAACGAATGGCAATGGCAGGTCTCCGGTTCAAACTCCTCGTACTGCTCGCAGCGTGTACGCTGTGGCTCCCCGCCGAAGCGCAGCTCCACCGCGGCGCCCGCACGCTCGTGCGGGGCGGTCAGTTCGAAAAGCCGGACTCGCTCCAGCGCCAGCGCGACTCGCTGCGCGTGGCGGAGATCGCCCGGCAGATCGACTCGATGGCCCGGGCCGACTACGCCGCCGACTCGGCAGCCGTCGCCTCGCTGCGCACCGACGACCTCCACCTGCTCGACTCGCTGGCCGAAGCCCGCTTCGCCGCGGCCCGGCAGGGGATCGACACCACGACCCGTAGGCCCGCACCCCGCAAGCGGTGGTTCATGAGCGACTCGATGTCGCTCTCGAAGGTCTGCTGGCTCTCGACCGTCCTGCCCGGATACGGACAGGTCTACAACAAGCAATACTGGAAGCTGCCGATCCTCTACGGAACGGTCGGCACGGGACTGGCCCTCTTCATCAACGAAAACCGCAAGTTCAAGCCGCTCAAGCGCGCCTACGACGCCTACACGGACGTGAGTCTCTCGCGCACGCCCGAGCTCGACGCCCTGCAGACGAAGATGATCCGCAGCAACACGCGGCGGCAGCTCTACCTGGGCATCACTATCGCCTCGTACATCTATTTCATCGGCGACGCCGCGGTGAACTACTCGACCAACGACGTCTCGAACGTCAAGAAGGCCACGACGCTGGCCTGCATCTTCCCGGGCGCCGGGCAGATCTACAACCGAAGCTACTGGAAGGTGCCGTTCGTCGTCGGCGGATTCGCCTCGATGATCTACTGCATCGACTGGAACAACCGCGGCTTCCAGCGCTTCAAGAAGGCCTACAACCTGCTGGCCGACTACGAGCAGCATCCCGACAAATACCCCAACGGCCCCACCGACGAGTTTCAGGGCCGCTACTCGGCAAGCTACATCAAGAACATGCGCGACAACTTCCGCCGCAACCGCGACCTCTGCATCATCATCTCGGGAGCGCTCTACGCCCTGCAGATCATCGATGCCCACGTTGATGCGCACCTGAAAGACTACGACATATCGGACGACCTCACAATGAACCTCGAACCGCTGGTGGACTATCCCTACATCCCCAGCATGAACGCCAACCGCCCGGTATTCGGGTTCAACATGAGTCTCAAATTCTGAACATGAAAAAGCTCCTGACCCTCGCGCTGCTCATCGCCGTCACGGCCTCGGCCTCGGCCCTCGACCGCAATCCCCGCAAAAAGAGACGCGACCGCAAGAAAGACCGCACCGAACAGACGGCCCAGCCCGCACCCGTTGCACCCGCCGTGCAGCCCGTAACCGACACGCTGCCCGAACCCAAACCCGAACCCGAGCCGCAGCAGACGGACCTCTCGCTGGGCTTCTCGCCCGAGCAGGCGGACTCGCTGGTGGCCGTATGGCAGGAGCGGCAGCAGCTGGAGTCGTTCGTGGAGTTCTTCGACCAGTTTGTGCTGGAGGACTCGACCGCCATGGCCACAGCCATCGCTGCCGACAAGACCCCCGACTCGGTATACACGCGCCGGCTGCGCGACCTGGCCTCGCCGATCCCGCTGGCCTACAACTACATCGTCAAGGGATACATCGACCGATACATCAGCCCCCGCTACCACACGATCAGCCGCATCCTCGGCCTGTCGCAGTACTACTTCCCGATGATCGAGGAGGAGCTGCTGCGCGCCGACCTGCCCATCGAGCTGCGCGCCCTGCCGATCATCGAGTCGGCCCTCTCGGCCACGGCCGTCTCCCCCGCCGGAGCCGTCGGACTGTGGCAGTTCATGCCCGCCACGGGCAAGAGCTACGGGCTCGAGATCAACTCGCTGGTCGATGAGCGCCGCGATCCGGTGCGCGCCACCGAGGCGGCGTGCCGCTACCTGAAGGACCTCTACGCCATCTACAACGACTGGACGCTGGCCATCGCCGCCTACAACTGCGGTCCGGGCAACGTGAACAAGGCCATGGCGCGCTCCGGCGGCAAGACCTTCTGGGAGATCTACGACTACCTGCCCCGCGAGACACGCGGCTACCTCCCGGCATTCATCGGCGCCTCGTACGCCTACACCTACCACCGGCTGCACGACATCGAACCCGAAGCGGCCCCCATTCCGCTGGCCGTGGACACGGTGCGCATCGACCACCTGATGCACTTCGGGCAGATCGCCTCGACGATCGACCTGCCCGTGGAGACCCTGCGGCTGCTCAACCCGCAGTACAAACTCGACATCATCCCCGCCACGACTCGCAGCTATACGCTTGTGCTCCCGCAGCGCAACGTCTCGCAATACATCGCCCACGAGCAGGAGATCCTGGCCAAGGACTCGATGTACCTGAAGGAGTACATCAACCCGGCCAACATCGAAAAGAAACGGCAGGAGCGCAGCGGAACGGTCTACGTCGTCAAGAAGGGCGACACGCTGGGCCACATCGCCCGCAAATACCACGTGACCGTCTCGCAGATCATGCGCTGGAACAAGATCAAGAGCGCCAACAAGCTCCGCATCGGCCAGCGGCTCCGCATCGAAGGCAGATAACGGCATCCATGATCCCCGACCACGATACGATCGTCGCGCCGGCCACCGCGCCGGGCGGAGCCATTGCCGTCGTGCGCGTCAGCGGCACGGAGGCCCTGGCGTGTTGCGACCGCATCTTCCGCGGCCGGGAGCCACTTGCCGCAGCCGCCGGATACACGGTGCACTACGGGACCGTGGAGGAGGGCGACCGCACGATCGACGACGTGCTGGCAACCGTCTTCCGCGCCCCGCACTCCTATACGGGCGAGGACTCGGTCGAGATCTCGTGCCACGGCTCACGGTACATCGTCGCGGAGATCCTCCGCCTGCTGCTGGCCGCCGGGGCCCGGATGGCCGCGCCGGGCGAATTCACGATCCGCGCCTACCTGGCCGGAAAGATAGACCTCTCGCAGGCCGAAGCCGTCGCCGACCTGATCGCCTCCTCGTCGCGGGCCGACCATGCGCTGGCCACGAACCAGATGCGCGGAGGATACTCGGAGGAGCTGGAGGGGCTGCGGGACAAACTGCTGCAGCTCACCTCGCTGCTGGAGCTGGAACTGGACTTCTCGGAGGAGGATGTCGAGTTTGCCGACCGCACGGCGCTGCGCGAAACGATGGAGCGCATCGGCGGGGAGATCGACCGCCTGCGCAACTCCTTCGCCTTGGGGAACGCGATCAAGGAGGGCGTCGCGGTGGCGATCGTAGGGGCTCCGAACGTCGGGAAATCGACGCTGCTGAACAGGCTGCTGAACGAAGACCGCGCCATGGTTTCGGAGATCGCCGGAACGACGCGGGACGTCATCGAGGAGCAGGCCAACATCGGCGGCGTGCGGTTCAGGTTCCTCGACACGGCGGGCATACGCGCTACGGGTGACCGATTGGAACGGATGGGCATCGAGCGCACGATGGAGAGCATCCGCCGGGCACAGGTGGTCATCCGGCTGCTGGACGCCCGGGATCTGGAGGGGGACATTCCCGCCGCGGAATTCACGCTGCGGCAGGAGCAGCGGCTGCTGACGGTCATCAACAAACTGGATGCGGCGCCGGAGGGGTTCCGCCCCATGAAGGGAACGATCGGCATCTCCGCCAGGCGGGGCGACGGGATCGAGGCATTGTGCCGGGCATTGCGGGATGCCGTGGACACGGAGGGGGTCTATCACGGCGAGACGGTGGTTTCGAACAGCCGCCACTACGAAGCCCTGACAGCAGCCCGACAGTCGCTGGCAAGTGCATTGGAAGGATTGGACCGAGGGCTTCCGGCAGACCTGCTGAGCGAGGAGATCCGCCCCGTGATCAGCCGCCTCGGGGAGATCACCGGCCGTGGAGCCATTGCTCCGGACGAGGTCCTAGAGAACATCTTCTCAAAATTCTGCATCGGAAAGTGATGGCTTGGAAATAGCCATAAGCAACCATAACCATTTAG
>FR891970.1:0-38859 GCA_000434235.1 Alistipes sp. CAG:268
GTGCCCCGCAAGATCCGGATATCTCTTCGACGACTGATGGGGGAATGCTATTGTTCCTTGATCCGATGACCGCCGCAATGGCAGTATGGAAGGAGTATTGTTCTTGGGCATTAAATGCCTATCTTTGCGTAAAAAGTGGATGAATATGCCGGTGATTGAAAAGGTTGGGGCCGATAAGAAACGGTTTATCGACTTGCTTCTGCTTGCCGATGAGCAAGAGTCGATGATCGACCGTTATCTCGACCGAGGTGAATTGTTTGTCAGCCATGGTCCGGACGGAGGTCCGACTTGTGTGGCCGTAGTGACCGATGAAGGGAATGGCGTTTGCGAGCTCAAGAATATTGCCGTCGTCCCGTCATGCTGGAGAAAGGGGTATGGCCGTCAGATGATCGAATACCTTTGTTGTCACTATGGAGGAGACTTTCTCTTCATGACCGTAGGAACCGGAGACAGTCCGCAGACCATATCGTTTTACGAGCATTGCGGATTCTCCTATTCGCATTCCCTGCCGGATTTCTTCACGCTCAACTACGACCATCCGATTGTTGAAGGAGGAAAGGTTCTGCGGGACATGCTCTATTTTCGCAGGAGAATTGCCTTCTGCACCGTTGTCCGCGATGCTGTGCGCTCCGCGGCGCTTCTGGATCAACTGCTTCGGTTGTGGGAGGACTCTGTACGCGCTACCCATCACTTCCTTACCGGCGATGACGTGGCTCGTTTGGCTCCGGTCGTAAGGCAGGCTCTTGCGTCGGTCGCTCATCTGGCCGTGGCTTGGCACGCGAAACGCCCCGTCGGGTTCGTCGGCATCGAGGGGCGCAAGATCGAAATGCTGTTTGTCGCACCGGCCTGCCTCGGTTACGGTTTCGGGCGTGCTCTTGCCGATCTGGCGATCCGGGAGTATGGTTGCTCCCTGGTCGATGTGAATGCGGACAACCAGCCGGCCGAAGGATTCTACCGACATCTCGGATTCGAGCCTTTCGAACGCTCCGAAACGGATGATCAAGGCAATCCGTTCCCCATCCTCAGGATGAAACTGCCATAATTCGGTCCGGTCGGCGGACCCATGCGGGTCATGCCTGCTCCGTCCCGGTTGAAGCGACGAAATCGAGCAGGGCCTTGGCCGTTGCTTCGGGCTCTTCGAGGAATCCCATGTGACCCGAGTGCTCGAGCCAGACGACGCGCGCCTCGGGGTGTTCGGCGACCATCTTCTCGGCCACCTCGACGGGGATATAGTTGTCCTTGCGTCCGAGGATGAAGAGCACCGGAACCTTGGTTTGGCGCAGCATCCCGTTCTGGTCCTTGCGGGCGATCATGCCGTTGAGCAGGGCGACGATCCCCTCGTCCTCGGTGACGAAGACCTGCTCGGTGAGGTCCTCGATCGCATCCTTCATCCGTGCGCGGTTCTCCTCGGCAAATCCGGCTGCCGGGGCTACGCGGGCCAGGGCATCCTTCTTCCCGGCCTTGACCAGGGCTATCTCGCGGCGGCGGTTCTCTGCCTTCTCGGGGGTGTCCGGGTTGGGGGTGGAGCTCAGCAGGACAAGTCCGTCGAGCATCTCGGGATGGCGCTCGCAGAAGGCCAGTGCCACATAGCCGCCCATCGAGTGCCCGACCAGCGTGCATCGGGAGATGCCCAGCGCGCGGAGCGCATCGGCCACGGTGTCGGCCAGGAACTCCATGGTGTGGGTGTCGCCCGTGACGACCGAGATGCCGTGTCCGGGCAGGTCGAGCGTGACGACACGCAGTTTCTTGTAGAGAAAGGGAACGAAATCGTCCCATACAAGCAGCGATTCGAGGTAGCCGTGCAGCAGGACGACGCACCGGTCCCCCTGCTCCGAATCGCAGACGTGCAGGGCCGTCGGCCCTGCCATGATGAATTTCTCGGTCATAATCTTCTGTGTGGTATCTCCCGCCTTGCCCGCGACGGCAGGCGGAGCGGATGGGCCGTTGCCGGAATGCCGCTACTCCTCCTCTTCGTCGTCGAGGTAGTCGAGGGCCGATTCGCGGCGCGGGTAGGCGGTGTAGTCCTCTTCGTCCTCCTCGTCCCGGGCAATGCTGCTGTAGAGGGCATGCCGTTCCTTTCCGCTCTTCCGGAGCGGTTCGAGCCGTTTGGCCTTTCGAAGTTCGTCCGAGTCGTGTCCGCGGACTCCCTTTTGTGTTTTCATCGGATGAAACTGGTTGGTTAGAAATTTTCAGGTTCGAACTCCCCGGCGAAGACCCGGCGTGCGGGGCCTGCAAGGCGGATGTTCGTATAGTGCGGTGTGTCGGGTTCACGCGAAAACCGTACCGAAAGACGGCCTCCGGGAACCGTGATGTCGAAATGCTCCGTAGCGGGCTGGAAAACGAAGTTGGTCACGATGGCCGCTGCCGTAGCCCCCGTGCCGCAGGCGAGGGTCTCGTTCTCGACGCCACGCTCGTAGGTTCGTACCCGGATACGGCCGTCGGCCTCCACCTGTACGAAATTGACGTTCGTGCCCTGCGGGAAGCGGGCCGTGTCGCAGCGGATTTCGCGGCCGCGGCCGCAGACATCCACCGCATCGAGTGCCTCGGTGAACTCGACATAGTGCGGGACGCCCGTATTGAGGAACCACCACCCCGCACCGCTGCGGATCTCCCGCACGGCGATCATGCCTACCTCGATCTGGCCCGCGAGCCCCTTGGTGCGTCGGATCCGTGCCGTGTGCAGCCCGTCGGCCGCATCGAAGTATTTCGTTTCGCCCCCGATGCCGAGGTGCTCGGCGAAGAGCGAAAAACAGCGCGCTCCGTTGCCGCACATCTCGCCTTCCGAGCCGTCGGCGTTGTAGTAACGCATCGAGCAGTCCATCTCGGCGCTTCGCGAGAGGGTCATCAGTCCGTCGGCGCCGATTCCGAAGTGGCGGTCGCACAAGCGGGCGATCGTCTCCGCGTCGGGGGTGAAGATACCCTCGCGGTTGTCGATCAGGATGAAATCGTTGCCTGCGCCTTCGTATTTGGCAAATGTCGTTCGCACGTTCTTGCTGCGGTTATGTTAGGGCAAAAATAGTAAAACTTCTAAAAGTTTTGCTAATTTTGCGAAAAATATCCGCTGCACCCCGTCCGGTCGTGTGCGGAGTACGAAAGTTTAAAATCCCGTTCCATGAAAAGTGTGCTTTTCAAGCATCGTTCGATCCGAAAGTTCCGCCCTACGCCGATCCCCGCAGAGGTGTTGCGCGAGTGTCTCGAAGCCGCCACGCGGGCCTCGACCTGCGGCAACATGCAGCTCTATTCGCTCGTCGTGACGCGCGACGCCGCCTTGCGCGAGCGTCTGTCGCCGTGCCATTTCAACCAGCCGATGGTCCGCGAGGCCCCTTGTGTGGTGACGGTCTGTGCCGACGTGCACCGCTTCTCGCAGTGGTGCGAGCAGCGTGAGGCCGAACCCGCTTATGACAACTTCGCCTGGTTCCTCAATGCCGCGACCGATGCGCTGCTCGCCGCGCAGAACCTCTGCATCGAGGCCGAACTGCACGGACTGGGCATCTGTTACCTCGGGACGACGATCTATACGGCCGGTGAGATCGCGCAGGTGCTCGAACTGCCGAAGGGGGTCATTCCCGTGACGACCATCGTCATGGGCTATCCCGCCGAGACGCCCGGGCTGACGGACCGCCTGCCGCTCGAGGCCGTCGTGCACTACGAGAAGTATACCGACTATACGGCTGCCGAGATCGACGAATTGTGGGCCGAGCGCGAGGAGTCCGACGAGACGAAGCGCCTGCTCGAGGAGAACGGTCTGCCCAACCTGGCGCGGATCTTCACCGAACGCCGCTACGTGCGCCGCGACAACCTGGCCATTTCGCAGTCCTATCTGGCGCTGCTCCGGGAGAAGGGCTTTTTTAACAACGACTGATCCGCGTGCGGGGCATCGGGCGCATACTGCTGATCGCCGTGCTGGGCCTTGCCGGCTCGGCGTGCAGCGTTACGCGCCACATCCCCGAAGGACAGTATTTCCTGCAGAAGATCCGTATCGAGGACGACAAGGCGACGCCGCGGCAGGAGCGCATTCCGGCATCGGATCTGGAGAAGTACGTGCGCCAGACCCCCAACAAGCGTTTCCTCGGAACGAACTTCTATGTCTGGCTTTACGAACAGGCCGATCCCGCCAAGACGAACGGCTGGAACGACTGGAAACGCCGCATCGGCCAGGCTCCGGTGCTCCTGGACATGAACCTCACGGAGCGGAGCGTGCAGAACCTGAAGGTCTACATGGACTCGAAGGGATTCTTCACCTCGCGCGCCTCGTGCGAGGTCGATACCGTCTCGCGCCGCAAGCGGGCCATCCTGACCTTCCGTACCGTGCAGGGCGAGCCCTACCGCATCGATTCGATCTCCTACGAATTCCAGGACAAGTTCCTCGAACAGATCATCCTGCCCGATACGGCCCGTACGCTGCTCCGTACGGGCAATGTCTTCGACGTTTCGGTGCTCGACGCTGAGCGCGAACGCATCACGGCCTACCTCAGGGACCGGGGGTATTACAACTTTTCGGTAAACAACATCCTCTACCGGGCCGATACGCTTGTCGGTGGAAACAGAGTGAACCTGCGGCTGGTCGTCCGCCAGAACCTGGCGGGCTACGACGAGCGCGGGCGTGCCATGATGGAGGACAACACGATCTACCGCATCGACCGGATCAACATCTTCCCGGATTTTGACCCGACGACGCTGCGCAACGATTCGACCCGCCTCGGGCGGCTCGATACGGTGAGCTACCGGGGACTGAACGTCATCTATGAGAAGCGGCTCAACCTCCGTCCCTCGGTGCTCCGGTATACCGTGCCGCTCTATCCCAACTCGGTCTACAACGCCTCGCAGGTCAGCCGTACCTATTCCGATCTGATGGCGCTCGGCTATTTCAAGAGCGCGAAAATCTCCTTCGACGAGCAGCCCCGCGGGGCCGATACGGCCAACCTGATCTCCTACATCGGCGAGACGGCCGACACGACGCAGTTCCGTTACACGCGCGAGGGATACCTCACGTGCAACATCCACTGTACGCCGACGCTCAAGCAGAGTTTCAAGGTCGATCTCGAGGGAAGCACCACGTCGAGTTTCTACGGGCTGACGGCGACGGTCGGTTACCAGAACCGCAACATTTTCCGCGGGGCCGAGTCGTTCGATGTCTCCTTTACGGCCGGTTACGAGTTCATGAAGGCTCCGGATGCCAAGAAAAAACGTGCCACGGAGTTCGGAATCAATACGGGGCTCACCTTCCCGCGCTTCCTCGTTCCGTGGCGCACGCGGCGCTTCCGTTCGGTCAATCAGCCCAAGACGAAGGTCGAGGTGTCGGTCAATTTCCAGGACCGCCCCTACTACCGGCGGATGCTCTCGAGTGCCGGCCTCACCTACATGTGGTCCAACGACCGCTACTCCTCCTTCTCGCTGCGGCCGATCGATATCAACGTGGTGGACGTGTCGAACCTCGACGTATCGTTCCTCATGGTGGACAATCCCGATGCGGAGAACGGCCAGGAACTCACGCCGAACCGTTACCTGCTGGAGAGTTTCAACACACAGTTCATCGGCGGACTCTCGTTCAGCTACAGCTACAACAACCAGCGGAAAAACCTCGGTGGAAATGCCACGAACATACGGTTCAACCTCGAGACGGCGGGCAATCTGATCGACGGGGTCGAGCGTCTCTTCTTCTCGCCGTCGAGAAGCAGCGAGGGGCACTATATGATCTTCGGAATCCCCTATGCGCAGTATTTCAGAACGGACCTGAGCGTCAGCCGCAAGATCATGCTCGGCGAACAGACCGCTCTGGTCGGCCGACTCTACGGAGGCGTGGCGATGGCCTACGGCAACTCCTCGTCCGTGCCGTTCGACCGTCAGTTCTACTGCGGCGGCAGCAACGGCATGCGCGGCTGGGCCCCCCGTACGCTCGGTCAGGGGTCTGTCCCCGATCCGCACAGTTCGTTCCCCGTGCAGACGGGCGACGTGAAGCTGGAGGCGAACCTCGAACTGCGGTTCCCGATCTGGAGCATCCTCCACGGGGCGACCTTCTTCGATCTGGGCAATATCTGGTACATCCGCCAGAATCCGGCAGAGTATGCCGACGACGCGGTCTTCCGCTTCGACCGCTTCTACAACCAGCTGGGTTTCAATACCGGTATCGGCCTGCGTTTCGACATCAAGTTCGCCGTACTGCGTCTCGACTGGGGCATTCAGCTCCACAATCCCAACAACCCGGCCGGCGAGCGGTGGATCCACAACTTCAAGTGGAAGAATACGGCGCTCAATTTCGGTGTGGGCTATCCCTTCTGATGTGTCGGGCGGTCAGACGGGCCTTATTGCTTGGCCTTGTACTGTGACGGCGACATGCCCGTGTTGCGCTTGAAGTAGCTGCCGAAGAACGACTGGTTGGGAAAATTCAGGTAATAGGCGATCTCCTGCACGCTCATGTTCGAGTACTTGAGCAGCGTCTTGGCCTCGAGGGTCACGTAGCTGTCGATCCAGTCCGATACGGATTTCCCGCTGATGTGTTTGATGAGCGTGGTGAGGTATTTGGGGGTGATGCACAGCTGGCGGGCATAGAATCCGACACTGCGTTCCCGGCGGTAGTGCTCACCCAGCAGCTGGGTGAACTCTCTGAAATAGGATTCGGCCCGGTTGTGCACGGGGCTTTCCATCTCGGGATGTTCCGAGAGGTAGTTGCCGAGGATGTCGCCGACCTTGTAGATGGTTGCGGCGATCAGGCTGCTGACGATGTCGGTGGCGTATTCGGTCTTTTTGCCGTGGGTCTCCTGTTCGATCAGGGCGATGAAGCTGCGCAGGGTGCGGCTCTCGTCGGGATTCAACTCCAGACACGGGTGAGTTGCGATTCTGAGGAAGAGCGGCATCATGTGTTTCGTGTCGATATTGAGGGTGCGCAGGAACTCGGGGGAGATAATCAGCACGTGGCACTTGAAGTTGCCCGGCGCGCTCGTTTCATGAGCCTCGATGATGTTTTTCGGCCCGAAGACGAAGAGCGAATCCTTGCGCAGGCAATATTCGTGCAGGTTGAGCGATCCTTTGGCCTCGCCTTCCGTACCGACGCCGATGATGAAGGCGTCGATGCGGCAGGGGAAGCGGAACAACTGCATCTGCGATGAGGAATTGACAGCGATGCAGCCGTTGAGCAAACCCTCGCGGTATTGTGGCTCGCCCGAGAGGGCGATCAGTTCGTTCAACGTGAAACTCGTGATCGGGGCTTCGGTATTTGGATTGTTCGGCATATCGCAAAAATTTCGACAAATATAGCAATTCAGACAATCAGTTTGGTTCGAATGGTTCGATGCTGCGAAGAATCGAACAATACCGGCTCCGTTTTGATCTGCCTTTCGTCTCGACATCATGCATGTGGCTGAGGCTCCTGTGCGCTTTTTTGCTGTTGCGCGGTAGGATGTTCTCCGATTTCTCTGTAATTTTACCCGCTGAAAAAACGTCCGGAATGAAACTGCAATTGAAAGAGGGAGCGGGTTTCCCGAACAGCCTGCTCTACATGCTGGCCGTCATCGCGGGTGTCTCCGTGGCCAATCTTTACTACAACCAGCCGCTGCTCGACATGATCCGGCAGGAGCTCGGGGTCTCGACGCTTGCCGCCAACCACATTGCACTCTTTGCCCAGTGCGGCTATGCGCTCGGCCTGCTCTTTCTCATCCCGCTGGCCGACCTCTACAGCCGGCGGAGCATTCTGCTCATCGACTTTTCGCTGCTGATCCTTGCGCTGTTGCTTACGGCAGCGGCCTCGCAGATCCGTACCATCCACCTCTGTTCGTTCGTCATCGGAGTCTGCTCCGTGGTGCCGCAGTTCTTCATTCCCCTCGCGGCGCAGTATTCGCGGCCCGAGCGGAAGAACCGCAATGTGGGGATTGTCCTTTCGGGACTGCTGACCGGAATCCTCGCTTCACGGGCGGTCAGCGGGGCTGTCGGGGAGTGGCTCGGGTGGCGCGAGATGTACCTTATCGCTTCGGGGTTGATGCTCCTCTCCGGCGTGGCCGTCTTCCGCATCCTTCCCGACGCGAAGCCCAATTTCACGGGCAGTTACGGTGCGCTGATGCGCTCGCTCTTCACGCTTCTCGGGGAGTATCCGCTCCTGAGGGTCCATTCGGTCCGGGCTGCGCTCGCCTTCGGTTCGTTCATGTGTTTCTGGGCGTCGCTCGCCTTCAAGATGGCACAGCCTCCGTTCCATGCCGGGAGTGATGTGGTGGGCCTGCTCGGGCTCTGCGGAGTGGCCGGGGCGCTGACGGCCACCTTCTCCGGGAAGTATATCGAGCGGGTCGGTATTTTCCGCTTCAACTGCCTCGGGGCGCTGCTCCAGTTGGCAGCCTGGACCCTCTTTTTCACGGGGGCCGACCGTTACCTGCCGATTATCCTCGGCATCCTGCTGATCGATATCGGCATGCAGTGTATTCAACTGAGCAATCAGGCGACGCTGTTCGGCCTCTGTCCGTCGGCTTCGAACCGCATCAATACGATCTTCATGTGCTGTTATTTCATCGGCGGCTCGTTCGGAACCTTGCTTTCAGGTACGGCATGGACCCTCTGGGGGTGGACGGGGGTTGTGGGGGCGGGCGTGCTTCTGACCTCGGCTTCGTTGGCCGTAACCCTCTGCGTGCGCCGGTAACCGGGCCGGATATGTCGTTGCCCCGCTCCAACGGCCGGGGAGAGAAAAAGCGACGGACCGCTTCGTGCGGTCCGTCGCTTTTTCGTGAAACGATCCGGTTGGAATTATTGAACCGGAGCGGCCTCCGTGGTGTCCGTGATCGGTTTGGCATCGGCCGGGATACCCAGCTCGGTGCGTACCTCGGGAGCGATGTCCGTCAGCAGCGTCTCGCTGAAGTAGGCCATCGCGCCGGCTGCCGTGTCGAATACTGCCGTATAACCGCCGGCTGCCGAAACCTTGTCGATGGCGTTCTTGGCCTTTTCGATGATCGGCGTCAGCAGCTCGTTGTATTTCTGCTGGTACTGCTGCTGCGACATCTCCTGGAACTCGCGGCTGCGGTTCTGCAGATCCTGCAGCTCCTTGGCCTTCATCTCACGCACGGCGTCGTTGTAGGTGCTGGAATTCTTCTGGAACTCCTGCAGTTTGTTGTTGAATTCGACGTTCATCGTCTCGATGTTGTCCTGCAGCTCCTTGCCGAAGGTGTCGAGGTTTTCCTGCATGGCCTTCGTCTCGGGCATCAGGGCGATGATCTCCTGGGTGTTGATACGTCCGAATTTCTGTGCGAAGAGCGACGTGGCACCCATCGTCAGCGCTACTGCAAGAGTCAGTTTGAGTACTTTTTTCATAGATTCTATCAGTTAATGTTTTGATGTTGCATCATTTCTTGAGCGCATCGATCACCTGCTGCGTGCGCTCGATCTCTGGATTGGTGTAGAGCAGCGTAGGGTTGTTCGACGAGTCGATTACCGCATCGGCCCCGACCTGCTTGGCATAGGCCTCGATGGTGGCGAAGACCTCCTTCTGGATCGGCTGGATCAGTTCGAGGCGTTTTTTCATCAGCGTGCCCTCCTGCCCGAAGAGGCTCTCCTGATACTGCTGGGCCTCCTTCTCCTTCGAGAGAATCGACTCCTCGATTGTATCGCGTACCGACGACGAGAGCGAAGCCCGCTGCGACATGTAGTTGTTGTAGATCTTCTCGATCTCCTCGAACCGCTGGTCCACGTCGGCCTGGTATTGTTTGGCGAGCGTGTCCAGATCGGAGATCGCCTTGTTGTAGGCGTCGATCGACTTGAAGATCTTTTCGCTGTTCACGATTATGTAGTTCTGTGCCGACAGCGTTCCGGCCGTCAGGATGAGTGCTGCAAATAAAATCAGTCGTTTCATGGCGTTGGTTCGTTTAGTTATCGTATCGCGGCATGCGCACGGTGCGCATTGCTTCCGTAAATATAACTCTTTTCTTTCAATTTTATTGCCACGCCGTCGATTTTAGAACTGCTGGCCCATGACGAAGTGGAACTGGCTGCCGCTCTTCTCCGTCGAGTTGGCGGGAGGATCGAATCCGTAACCCCAGTCGATTCCGAGCATGCCGACCACGGGCAGGTAGAGTCGGACGCCGAAACCGGCCGCACGCTTGATCTTGAACGGCGAGAAGGTCTTCCACGAGTCGAAAGCGTTACCGCCTTCGAGGAATCCGAGCACGTAGATCTGCGACGAGGGCTTCAGAATGACCGGGTAGCGCAGCTCGGCCGTATATTTGTTGTAGCCGCGCGAATAGTAGTTCGAGGGGTCGAGCGCACCGTCCTCGTAACCGCGCATGGCGATGATGTCGATACCGTAGATGTTGTATCCCGACATGCCGTCGCCACCGACCTCATATCGGTTGAACGGCGATACCTTGTTCTTGTTGTAGCTTCCGAGGTAACCCATTTCGGCCTTGAGCATCAGCACGAGGTTCGAGTTCTGCGAGAGGGCCTGGAACCACTGGGCCTTGAACTGCCACTTGTGGAACTCGATCCAGCGGTAGCGGTCCTGGTCGCTCATGTTCGGGTCGTTGTAATCCTTGCCGTCCCAGAGCGAGTAGGGGAGCGTGGCCTGCACCGAGGCGGTGAACTCCGAACCGCGGCGCGGGTAGATCGGCTGATCGACCGAGTTGCGCGACAGGACGAGTTTGAGCGACAACAGATTCGAATTGCCGTTCTCCACGACGAATCCCGTCCAGTTCTTCAGCGAGTAGCGTTCGTAGCTGGCCTCGGCGTAGAAGGTGAAGTAGGGGTCGGGCCACGTCAGGCGCTTGCCCAGTCCGGCGGCGACACCGTAGGTGCGGAAATAGCGCGTGGCGTTCTGCCAGACGTAGTAGGCGTCATTCTGTTCGGAGATGTGTCCCGAGATGGTGAACGAGTTGGGTTTCTTGCCGCCCAGCCACGGGTCGGTGAAACTCAGGGCCAGAGCCTTGTAGTAGGTTCCGTTGGTTTGTGCCGAGATCGAGAGACGCTGGTTCTGTCCCATCGGGTAGGGGCGCCAGGCTCCCTTCTTGAAGAAGTTCTTGACCGAAAGGTTGTTCAGCGTGATGCCGACCGATCCCACGAAGGTGCCCGAGCCCCAACCTCCGGCGATGTTGAACTGGTCGGAGGCCTGCTCCTCGAGCGGCCAGTTGATGTCCACCAGCTCGTTCGATACGGGTTTGATGTCGGGCATGATGGCCTCGGGGTTGAAGTGTCCCATCGAGCCGAGCGTACGGATCGTCTGCATGAGCAGCGAACGGTCGTACAGCTCACCCGGGCGGACATACAGCTCGCGGCGGATCACCTCGTCATCGACTCTCTGGTTGCCCGTGATGCCCACCTCATTGACCGTAAACTGTTTGCCCTCGAAAATCTTGACCTCGATATCGATCGAGTCGGGGCCGATGATCGTCTCGGCAGGCTCGACCTGCGACATGAGGTAGCCGTTGTTCTGGTAGAGCGACTTGATCTGGTTCATGTCCTCGGGGTTCTCCTCCTTGCCGATACCCAGACGTTTGTGCATCGTCTTCTTGTCGTAGATGTCTCCCTTCTGGACACCGAACATCTGTTGCAGCGCCTCGGTCTCGTAGATCGAGTTGCCGACCCACGTGACGTTGCGGATGTAGTACTTGTTGCCCTCGGACACCTCGATGTCGATGCCGAGCCGTTTTTCGTTGATCGGGTAGATCGAGTCGCGGACGATCGTGGCGTTGCGGTAGCCGCGCGAGTTGTAGAAGTCGATGAGCAGCTCCTTGTCGTTCACGAACTCCTCCTCGTTGAGCTTGGAGCTCTTGAAGAAGTTGATCGACTTCTGGTGCGTCTTCTTGAAGGTGCGGCGCAGGCGCTTGTCCTTGAACTGCGTATTGCCCTTGAAGTCGATCCGGCCGATCTTCACCTTGTCCTTGCGGTCGATCAGAAAGGTTACCGTCACGGCCTGGCCCGGGCGCAGCGTGTCGTTGTCGATGCGTACATCCACCTCGGCGTTGCGGAAACCCTTGTCGGCCCAGTATTTCTGGATGAGGCGCTTGTTCTTGTCGAGCACGTAGTCCGAGAGCTCGCTGCCCCGTTTGAGCTTGAGCTTTTCGAGCAGGTCCTTCTTCTTGCCCTTCGTGATGCCCTCGAATTCCCAGTTGTAGACCCTCGGCCGCTCCTTGAGGAATACCTCCAGGTCGAGGCTGTCGCCCTCGATGTCGGCACCGATCTTGACGTCGGCGAAGAAACGCTGGCTCCAGAGACGCGAGATGGCGTTCGAGATGAAGTTGCTCGGCAGATAGATCGAGTCGCCGGCGATGAGACCGGCCGACGATTTGAGCATCTCGTGGTTGAGGTACTTCACTCCGTGGATGTTCACATTGCGGATGTAATAGAGCTTGGGAGTTCCGTCGGTTTTGAACATCGGGGCGTCTTCGGGGAAAGCCGGGGATTCGACGGCAGTCGAGTCCTGCGGCTCTCGGGGCTCCTGCGGCGCCTGGGCGAATATATTCGAGCAGCTCAGCACGAGGGCCGCGGCTGCGAGGAATAGCTTACCGGAATAGTTCATCTATCTAAATCTAAGTCAAAACTTCATTTATTTAACCAGCCCGAAACGCCTGTCGCGCCGGGCATATTCCTCCATTGCACGGTCGAAATCCGCCTCCGTGAAGTCGGGCCATAGCACCTCGGGAAACCACAACTCGGCGTAGGAGGCCTGCCAGAGCAGGAAGTTGCTCAACCGCTGCTCGCCGCTGGTGCGTACGATGAGGTCGGGGTCGGGGTAGGCCGCCGTGTCGAGGGCTCCGGCGATGGTCTGCTCGGTGATCGCGTCTGCCTGCAGACGCCCCTCGGCCGCCTCGCGGGCAAGATGCTGCACGGCCCGGGTGATCTCGCTGCGCGACGAGTAGTTGAGCGCCAGAATCAGCGTCAGCCGCTCTCCTTCGGCCGTTTCGCGTTCGGCCTCGGCGAGGTAGCGGCGGACCTTGTCCGAAAAACGGCTCCGGTCGCCGATCATGGCGATGCGCACTCCCTGCCGCTTGAGCTCGGGCGTTTCGCTTGCGACGCTGCGGCAGAAGAGCTCCATCAGGGCGTCTACTTCGGCTGCGGGACGACCCCAGTTCTCGGTCGAGAAGGCATAGAGTGTCAGGTACTTCACGCCCCAGCGCACGGCGGCACGCAACGAAGCGCGCACGGGCTCGACACCCGCGGCGTGACCTTCGTAACGCTCCTTGCCGTGCAACCCGGCCCACCGGCCGTTGCCGTCCATGATGATGGCGACGTGTTGCGGTATGCGTTTCGGCTCGCTCATATTAGGGCACAAATATATGAATATAAATTGAAAAATCCGTCACTTTCCCTTATTTTCACGCTCTCGTTCCGCGGTTGCGGCAGTACTTCGGTCGCTACTACGCGCACGGTTTCCCGGCGGCCGAAGGAACCGGGTGCTGCGGTCGCGTTTCCGACAGCGTGTCAGCTGCGGATATCGATTCCCCACATCATCTTATCCCGTAACGTGTCGTAGAACGATATATTGTGCGGAACAGCCAGAAAAATCCGCTCTTCGGCGCGTCGGACGGTGAAGTCGCCGGGCTGTGAAATAGGATAGGTCCGGTTGTCGAGCGTGACGAACGCCCCGGAGTGGCGGATTCGGATGCGGAGCGAGATGATGCTGTCGTCGGGGATCACCACGGGGCGCATGGTGAGGTTGTGCGGGGCGAGCGGGGTGATCGTCAGACAGCGGCATGCCGGGACGACGACCGGGCCGCCGGCGCTGAGCGAATAGGCCGTCGATCCGGTGGGGGTCGAGACGATGACGCCGTCGCCGTGGTATGTGGCGACCATCTGGTTGTCCACGTAGGTCTCCACGGCAATCATTCCGGCTCCGTGGCGCTGTACGGTGAATTCGTTGAGCGCCAGGTGCGAGTCGGGTTGTTCGGCGAAGTCGCCCGTGACGGAGAGCAGCGAGCGGGCTTCGGTGGCGAACTCTCCGGCCGCGATCCGGCGGAACAGTTCGTCGAGTCCGGCATTCGGGGCGCTGGTGAGGAACCCGAGGTGGCCGGCGTTGATACCCAGGACGGGAACCGGGGCGCCGCCGAGCCGGTGTACGCCCTCGAGCAGCGTGCCGTCGCCGCCGTAGCAGACCATGATCGACCGTTCGGAAGCTGCCGGAGCAAGCCTCTGGCCATAGATATGTTCGGCGGAGATCTCCCCTCCGGTGAGCTGCCGCACGACGGGAACGAACTCCTCGTTTACGGCATATTCGGTCCCGAAGCGGCGGATTGCATCGAGCAGCAGGCGGATCTCTTCGGCCGTACGGGCAACCTGCGGGCGGGAAAAAAGTATGATTTTCATCGGCGGAGTTTCGAAAAAATAAGTAACTTTACCACGCCGGAAAAAGCCCTCGGCCCGCATGGCGGTCGGTATGGGCGGGCGGCATGGCTTATCGTCGCAAATATAGCGTTTTTATGACAAAGTTGAGTGTAAACATCAATAAGATTGCCGTCGTGCGCAACTCGCGCGGCGGGAACCTCCCCGACGTGGTCCGTGCGGCCACGGATATCGAGCGCTTCGGCGCCGACGGCATCACGGTGCACCCGCGTCCCGACGGACGGCACATCCGCTACGACGACGTGCGGAACCTCAAGCGGGTACTCCGCACGGAGTTCAATATCGAGGGAAATCCGATTCCCGATTTCATCTCCCTGGTCTGCGAGGTGGTGCCCACGCAGGTGACGCTCGTCCCCGATGCACCAGACGCCCTGACGTCGAATGCCGGGTGGAATACCGTCGTTCATCGCGACTTCCTGACCGATGTGACGCGCCGGTTCCACGAGCGGGGCATCCGCGTGTCGATCTTCGTCGATCCCGTGGCGGAGATGGTGGCCGGGGCGAAGGCCTGCGGCGCCGACCGCGTGGAACTCTACACGGAGGCCTATGCCCGTGAATACGCCTCCGATCCCGCGAGAGCCGTCGCCCCCTACGTGGCCGCTGCCGAGGAGGCGCGCCGGCAGGGACTGGGCCTCAACGCCGGGCATGACCTCTCGCTCGTGAATCTGCACTACTACCTGACGCGGATTCCCTGGACCGACGAGGTTTCGATCGGCCATGCGCTCATCTGCGATGCGCTCTATTACGGGCTCGAAAACACCGTGCAACTCTACCGACGCGAACTTTGACCTTCACCCGAAAGACCATGAAACGACTTCTGCTTCTGACTTTGCTGCTGCTGGGCGCAGGCCGCGTCCTGGCGCAGGGCGAATATTACGACCAGCGGCGCAGCCTCTTCGAGGTGTTGCCGATCCGTTCGAGCGACATCGTCTTCCTGGGCAACAGCATCACCGACGGAGGCGAATGGGCCGAACTGTTCGACAACCGCCATGTCCGCAACCGCGGCATCAGCGGCGATCAGACCGGGTGGATGCTCGGCCGGTTGGACCCGATCCTTGCGGGGCATCCCAAGCGGCTGTTCCTGATGATCGGCACGAACGACCTGGCTGTCGGGATCTCGCCCGACGAGGTGGTGGCCAACATCGCGCGGATCATCGAACGCTTCCAGACCGAATCGCGCTGGACACGGCTTTTCGTACAGAGTATCCTGCCGGTGAACGGGCGCGACTTCTCGAAATTCAAGGGGCATTATGCCCATGCGGATGCAATTGTCGAAACCAACCGCCTGCTGCAGGCCCTCTGTGAGGAGAAGGGGGTCACCTATATAGATTTGTGGCCCGCGCTGGCGAATGCCGACGGACTGCTCGACAGCCGCTATACGAACGACGGACTGCATCTGGTGGGCGAGGGGTATCTGGTGTGGCGCGACGCCCTGAAACCTTACGTGAAGTAGCCGCATGCCGTTGTCGAATCCGATTTTCCGCCGCATCGGGCGCCTGGCCGACGAGCAGGGCGTCCGGGCCTTCGTGGTCGGGGGCTACGTGCGGGACTACTACCTCCGGCGTCCCTCGACGGACATCGACGTGGTGGTCGTAGGCAGCGGCATCGCGCTGGCCGAGGCGTTGGGCCGCGAGCTGCATGCCCGCGTCTCCGTGTTCAAGACCTTCGGTACGGCGATGGTCCGCGCCGGCGGTATCGAGGTGGAGTTCGTCGGGGCCCGCAAGGAGTCCTATACGCACGATTCGCGCAAACCGCAGGTCGAGGCCGGGACGCTCGAAGACGACCAGCGCCGCCGCGACTTCACGATCAACGCCATGGCCTGGTCGCTCAACGGCGACACGTTCGGCGAGCTGGTCGATCCGTTCGACGGCATGTCCGACCTGGAGGAGTGCATCATCCGCACGCCGTGCGATCCCGACGTCACCTTTTCGGACGACCCGCTGCGCATGATGCGGGCCGTGCGGTTCGCCTCGCAGCTGGGCTTCACGATCGAGGAGGAGACCTTCGAGGCGATCCGCCGCAACGCCGCGCGCATCCGCATCGTCTCGCGCGAGCGGATCATCACCGAGCTCAACAAGATCGTCCTTTCGCCTGTCCCCTCGATCGGCTTCGAACTGCTCGAACTTACCGGGCTGCTCGAACTGATCTTCCCCGAGCTGCACAACCTCAAGGGGGTGGAGCGCCGCGGCAAACACGCCCATAAGGACAACTTCGTCCATACGCTCAAGGTGCTGGACAACGTGGCCCGCCGTTCGGACGACCTCTGGCTGCGCTGGGCCGCCGTGCTGCACGACATCGCCAAGCCGCTGACGAAGGCCTACGACCCCCGTGTGGGATGGACCTTCCACGGTCACGAGGTGCTCGGCTCGAAGATGGTGCCGGCGATCTTCCGACAGTTGAAACTTCCGCTCAACGAGCACATGAAGTTCGTGCAGAAGCTGGTCTTCCTCCACCTGCGCCCGATCATCCTCTCGGAGGATCTGGTCACCGACTCGGCGGTGCGCCGCCTGCTCTTCGAGGCGGGCGACGACATCGAGGCGCTCATGACGCTCTGCGAGGCGGACATCACCTCGGGCATCGACGCCAAGGTGCAGCGCTACATGGCCAATTTCGAACTGGTGCGCCGCAAGATGAAGGACCTCGAGGAACGCGACCGCATCCGCAACTTCCAGCCTCCGATCACGGGCGAGATCATCATGCAGACCTACGGCATCGGTCCGTGCCGCGTGATCGGCGAGATCAAGGAGGTGATCAAGAACGCCATTCTCGATGGTGAGATCCCCAACGAATACGAGGCAGCCCATGCCCTCATGGAGCGGCTGGCGGCGGAGCGGGGACTGACTCCCGTGCATTGAACCGCTCGGGTCCATCCCGGCTCAAGACAAAGCCCCGTCCGATTTTCGGACGGGGCTTTGTCTTCGTTTGGCAGGCGGCCCATGCTACTCCGCGGTGAGGCGCTCGCGCCAGAGGTCGGGGACCGCTTCGCTCCGCTGGCGGGGAAAGTCGAAGACGACCATCACCGAGCGGCTCTCGCTGCGGACCTCGCCGCCGACGAGGAGCTGCTGGAAGAGGGTCAGGCTCTTGGTGCCGATCCGTTCGCAGGTGGTCGTGACCCGCACGTCGTCGTGCATGCGGACCTGGCCCATGTAGGAGGTCGAGGTCGAGACGGTCACGATCCGCAGGTCGCCCAGGAGAACCTCGGCGCCGAGGATGCGCTCGTAGTAATCGACCTTCCCGCCATCGAAATAGGACTGCTGTGCGACGTTGTTCACGTGCTGGAACGGGTCGATGTCGCAGAAGCGCTTCTGAATCGCGGTTTCGATCGTGCGTGCCATCTTATTCGCGGATGATCTTCACCTCGCCGCCTTCGCCGAATGCGATGATCGACGAGGCCTTGCGGGTCGGTTTGCCTTCGAAACGGGGATTGACGACGAAGTCCACGCCGTCGATGATCTCCTTCGACACCTCCTGCAGCCCCACGGGCGTGGCCTCTCCCGAGATGTTGGCCGAGGTCGAGACGATCGGACACCCCAGTGCGCGCAGCATGCGGCGGCAGAATTCGTGGTCGGGGACCCGTATGCCGAGCGTCCCCTCGTCGGGAATGAGGTTTGCGGCGACGCCGACTGCGCCGGGCAGGATCAGCGTCAGGGGGTTGGTGGCCATCTCCATCACCTCGAAGGCGATTCCCGGGGCCTTGTTCACATAGCGAACGGTCATGTCGGGCGAGGCGCAGAGCACCAGCATCGACTTCTTGTTCTCGCTTCTCTTGAGGCGGTAGATCCGATCGACGGCCTCGGCGTTCGTTGCGTCGCAGCCGATGCCCCAGACTGTGTCGGTCGGATAGAGGATCACCCCTCCCGCACGCAGGATGCGGACCGCTTCGTCCACCTCGTGCTGCATGTCGTTTTCCTTCTCTTTCTGCATGGCGGTCGGTTATTTCAGGGGAAGTATCTCGATCCAGTAATCGTCGGGATCGTTGATGAAGTAGAGACCCATCTCGTGGTTCTCGAAGCATACGCAGCCCATCTGCCGGTGGTATTCGCGTACGGCGTCGTAGTCGCCCGTGACGCGCATGCAGAGGTGGCTTTCGTTCTCGCCCAACTCGTAGGGCGTGGCGGCGTGGTCGCGCAGCCAGGTCAGCTCGAGGCGGAACGGCGACTCCCCGTCGCCCAGGTAGACCAGCACGAAGCGTCCGTCGGCGGCCTCCTTGCGTCCGACCTCCTTGAGACCGAGTGCCTCGGCGTAGAACTTCAGGCTGCGGTCGAGGTCGGTGACATTGATGTTGAAATGATCGAATCTGCTCTTTATTTCCATTGTTGTCTCGCGTTTACCGGCCACAAATTTACATAAAGATTGTGAAATTCTGCCGGAAATATGTACCTTTGCGAGGGAAAAGAAAAAAACTGAAAAAATAGAATCCGTATGGGAAGAGCCTTTGAGTATCGCAAAGCGAGAAAACTGAAGCGCTGGGGGCACATGGCCCGCACCTTCACCAAGCTGGGTAAGGAGATCGAAATCGCCGTGAAAGCCGGAGGTTCCGACCCCTCGGGCAATACCCGCCTGCGCATTCTGATCCAGAATGCCAAGGCAGAGAACATGCCCAAAGAGAACATCGAGCGCGCCATCAAGCGTGCCACGGAGAAGGATGCCGCCGACTACAAGGAGGTCATCTATGAGGGATACGGCCCGCACGGCATCGCCTTCCTCGTCGAGACGGCGACCGACAACACGAACCGCACGGTGGCCAACGTGCGCATGCACTTCAACAAGTGCGGCGGTACGCTGGGCAACAGCGGCTCGGTAGGTTTCCTCTTCGAGCACAAGTGTGTCTTCAAGTTCCGTCCCACGGAGGGAGCCGATCCCGAGGAGCTGGAGCTGGAGATGATCGACCTGGGTGTGGACGAGTTCTACCCCGAGGAGGATGGCATCACGGTGTATGCCCCCTACGAGTCGTTCGGCTCGATCCAGAAGTGGCTTGACGACAAGGGCTTCGAAATCGTGTCGGGTGAGTCGGTGCGCATCCCGACCGATACGAAGGAGCTCGATGCCGAGGGCCGCGAGTCGGTCGAGAAGCTTGTCGAGAAACTCGAGGAGGACGACGATGTGGTGAACGTATACCACACGATGAAGGAGCCCGAGGAGGAGTAGGACGCCGGTCGTCCGGACCTTCGGAGCGATAAAATCCCGGTCGGAGATCTTCCGACCGGGATTTTTTATGCCTTTGCCCCGAGGCCGGCGGGTCTGGCCGCCGCCGGATATATGGCCGCTTCCCGCGGCGGGCGGCTCCCCCGGCGCGGCTTACTCCACGCGGATGAACCGCCGCCCGTCGGTCTGGCAGCAGGGACAGTAGAAGTCGCGGTAGCGCGAAGAGTAGAGATTGCCGCAGGTGGGGCAGACCAGGTAGGCGTCGTTGCGGCCTACCGCTCCGGGAGAGCTTCTGCACCACTCCATCATCACGACGTGGCGTCGGTCGCCGGCCGAAGCCCAGATCAGCACCCGGGCCGCATAGCGGTTTCCCCGGCGGAGAGCACGGTCGATCTCCGTGCCGTGCCGTTCTCGGAGCGAGTGGCGTTCGTAGTTGAGGCTCCGTTCGAGATTGCCGTCCGTCGCCCCGACGAAGACCGACACGCGCCCGGGGGGACGGTAGTTGCCGCCCAGCCGTACGATTGCCTCGGCGCAACTGTTCTCCTGCACCCGCTCCGAGGCGGCCATCGCGCGGAACACCCGGGCGATGTCGTGACGCTGTTCCCGGTCGGCGATTCCGGCAAAGTGATCGTATTGCGTCGCCTTGATGTGCTTGCGCCGGCAGCAGGCCTCCAGGTCGCCGAGCGTTTCGGTCCAGACCGGCTCCCGGGCCGGCCGCGGCGTGTCGGCCCGTGCGAGGTAGACCCATACGAGCGTGCCGGCGGCTGCGGCGAAGAGCAGGAATATCAGGATCGGTCGTCTTTTCATGGCAGCAATCCCGGAGCGGGAGTGTGATGCAAAACGTGCATTTTCTGTGCCATGGTTGTGCAGCCGGCCCTGTCGGGCAGACGAAAAGCCCCCGGAGTGCGGTCGGGTACTCCGGGGGCTTGTATTCGGTTTGTGCCGTGTGCGGCCGCTACTCTCCGGAGGGCTCCCGGGAGATACGGATGCCGATCTCGTAGAGCAGGAAGAGCGGCAGGAAGACGATCATCAGTGTGAAGGGATCGCCCGTCGGCGTGATGATGGCCGAGAGGGTGAGCAGCACAACGATGGCGTGCCGGCGGTATTTCCGGAGGAGCGACCGGGTCACCAGCCCCATCCGCGAGAGCAGCCACGTCAGCAGCGGAAGTTCGAAGACCAGCCCCATGAGGAAGATCATCATCAGGAAGTTGCCCATGTAGGAGTTGAGCGAGATCTGGTTGGTGATGGCCGCGCTGAGCTGGTATTCGGTCAGGAAGCGGAACGTGAAGGGGAAGACCACGCCGTAGCCGAGCAGGCAGCCCAGGAAGAACATGCAGGTCCCGAAGAGAAAGGCCCATCCGACGCTGCGGCGTTCGTTGTCGAACAGCGCGGGCTGCACGAAGCGCCACACCTCGAAGACCAGGTAGGGAAACATCAGCACCAGCGCAAACCAGAACGACGTGCTGATGTGCGTCAGGAACTGCGAGGCGACGTTGATGTTGATGATGTCCACATGGTAGTTGTCGTTGCTGAAGTCGGGAAAGAAGGGTCCGAGGCTTCCCAGGCGCGACAGCCACCTGTAGAGCGGAAAGTCGGAACTGGTCGGTGCCAGCACGACGTGGTCGAACAGGTAGGGCATGGCGCAGAAACAGACGACCATGAATATGAAGAGTACCGCCACGACGCGCACAAGCATCCAGCGCAGGGCTTCGAGGTGGTCCCAGAACGTCATTTCCTTCTCTTCCATGGCAAAATAGGGTTGCGGTTAGGTGTGTCGGCTCGCCCTTTCCGGGGCGGGAGCCGGGTTGCTGGTTGCGGCAGCCGTGCGGAGGCGGCCATAAAATGTCCGGCTATCGCGATCCGATAGCCGGACAGCGGTCCGACCCTTGTCGGATCTTACTTTTCGTAGGAGGCCTTGACGAACGGGGCTTCGAGCAGGTAGTCGAGACTCATCTCGACCCCCTTTTCGATGTCGTATTCGCTCTCTTCCTGCTCCACGACAATCTGTTCCACGCCAGCCAGTTCCGCATTGCGGAAAATGGCGTCGAAGCCGACCATGCCGCTCTGACCGATCTCGCGGCGGTCCTTGATGTGGAGCATCCGGAAGCGGCCCGGGTATTTCCGGAACAGATCGACCGGACTGGCCTGTCCCATGACGGCCCAATAGACGTCGAGCTGGAAGAAGACATTCTCCGGGTCGGTGTGTTCGAGCATGTACTCGAGCATGACGGCCTGGTCTTCGACCTTACGGAACTCGTGCGAGTGGTTGTGGTAGCCGAACCGGATACCCTGCTCGCGGCACTTGGCGCCGATGGCGTTGAGGTAGGCACACTGGGTCTGCAGGTCATGGAGCGTCGCCGGGACCTCCATGTAGGGGTAGACGATGTAGGACATGCCTGCGGCCTTGTGGGCGGCAATGCAGGCGTCCCACCACTTGAGCGATTCGGAGAAGTCGCCCGACGCAAGCTCCTCGGGCGAGAGCCCCTTCGAGCAGTGCGACGAGAGAATGCGCATGCCGACCCCCTCGACATCCTTGCGGAAGGTCTCGGGATCCTTGCCGTAGAAACGTCCGTCGGCGTAGCTGGCAGCTTCGACGCCCGTGTAGCCCATCTCGGCGAGCGCCTTCAGCACCTCGGTGTAATCCTGCTGGTTTTCTCCGTAGCTGCCGATGAGTGAGCGTACGGAGTAGAGCTGGATGGCTATCTCCTTCCTGGGCGTTTTCTCCGAGGTCGCGGAGGCACAGGCCGCGGCCGCAAACAGCAGCGCAATGAAGAAAAGAGTTCGCTTCATGTCGTTCGGGTATTGGGCGGATTCGCAACCGGACCCGGTTTTCCGGGCCCGGCATGCGTTGTCCGTCGGATGTCTTTAGTCGAGCACCTTGATGCGGATGTTGCGGAACCAGACATCGTCGCCGTGGTCCTGGAAGCCGATGTAGCCCTCGCGGTTCTCGCCGCCGCAGTTGTTCAGCAGCTCGAATGCCAGCGGCCACTTCTCGGGAGCGAACTTGCTCTTCTCGAGCATCTCGGTCCACTGCGGGGTCCACAGGTGGTACTCCACGACGTTGGCGTCGTTCTGCCCGTGTACGACCGTGCCCTTGTAAACCATGATCTTGGCCTTGTTCCACTCGCCGAAGGGTTTGGCGTTCTGCGGAACGGCCGGAATCATGTCGTAGAGCGATGCCGATTTGCGGTTGCCGTCCACACCCAGCTTGGCGTCGGGATGGTTCTCGTTGTCAAGCACCTGGTACTCGGGGCTGGAGATGTAGATCGGCTCGAACTGCTGGTTGTCGTCCTTGGAGGTCGTCACCTCCTGGGCCAGGTAGAAGATACCCGAGTTGCCGCCCTTCGAGACTTTCCATTCGAGCTCCAGCTCGAAGTTCTTGAACTTGTAGGCGAAGATCAGGTCGCCGCCGTCGCCCGTCTGGGCCTCGCCGCCGCCTGCGCCGTTGAACTTGATGGCGCCGTCGTCGATCGTCCAGCGTGCGGGCACCTTGTCCTTGCCGTAGCCGCGCCAGCCGTTGAAGGTCTTGCCGTCGAAGATCACATAGTAGCCGTCCTTGTCCTTGGGGAAATTCGCGAGATTGACCGTCGGGTTGTTCACCACGGTGTATTCGGGAACGGCGTTCTCTGCCTTCGTAGTGGCCGCGTCGGTTTCGGCGGTTTTGGCTTTGCCGGCGTTGCCGCCGCACGATGCCAGCGCGAGCGACATCGCTGCGCAGGCCGATGCAAGAAAGATTCGTTTCATTTCGGGTTGTTTTTTGAGTTGTACGTTTTTTCAGTTTCTGAATCCCGACGCCGGATTACAGCGGCATGTCGGGCAGTTTGTAACCGTTGTGGTAGGTGTGCTTGATGAGCTCCTGGGCAAACTCGTTGGCGTTTACCGGATCGGTCCAGGTCTTGTCGAAGGTCGGGTGTCCGTCCGTGATGTGGAATCCGTCCTTGATGACCGAGCGGATCTGCGCCTCGGCGGGGATGTTCGTGAAACGCATGTTGTCACCGTCCCAGTGGAGCTCCTGGTTGAGGCCCTGCAGGCGCACGGCCAGCACGCCCATGGCCACCATCTCGTTGAACGGACCGGCCTCGCTGAAGTCCGAAGCGGCCGGCGTACGGTCGTCGGCGTCCTCCTTGCAGGCGCGCACCCAGTCCATCTGGTGCGACTCCTTGACCTCGCGCAGCACCTTCGGAGCTTCGGGTACAC
The DNA here is from genome assembly GCA_000434235.1 of Alistipes sp. CAG:268. Classification (GTDB taxonomy): domain Bacteria; phylum Bacteroidota; class Bacteroidia; order Bacteroidales; family Rikenellaceae; genus Alistipes; species Alistipes avistercoris. The sequence continues at coordinate 23,644 of FR891970.1, forward strand.
GGCCCGAGAGCAGATAGGGATTCACTCCGTAGCAGCCGCAGATGAGCGTGTCCTTCGTGCCGTAGAAGATGGCGCAGCCTCCCTGGTCGTTGAGGTCTTTGCCTGCCGGGAGCCCTTCGGGCCGGATCGGCAGCAGACCGCCGTCGTACCAGTAGACCTCCACCTCGGGCATGGCGACCTTCGGCATGTTGTCGCGGGCCGGGAAGACGAACTTGATGCGCTGGGCCGACGGAGCCGACTCCGAAAGCAGCAGCGTCGAGCTGCCCTGAACCTTGGTCGGATAGCCCAGCTTGAGCGCCTTGAATACCGGGTGAAGGATGTGGCAGGCCATGTCGCCCAGGGCTCCCGTGCCGAAGTCCCACCATCCGCGGAAGTTCCACGGCGTGTAGATCGAGTTGTAGGGGCGGTAGGGGGCCGGGCCGATGAAGGCGTCCCAGTTCATCGTCTTGGGTACGCGCTCCTCCTTTTCGGGACGGGCGAGGCCCTGCGGCCAGATGGGACGGTCGGTGAAGGTCTCGACGCGCTTCACCTCGCCGATCTCGCCGTTCCAGATCCATTCGCAGATCTTGCGGACGCCTTCGCCCGATGCCCCCTGGTTACCCATCTGGGTGGCAACGCGGTATTTGGCCGCAAGTTTGGTCAGCAGACGCGATTCGTATACCGAGTGCGTGAGGGGCTTCTCGACATAGACGTGCTTGCCGGCGGTCATGGCCTCGGCGGCGATGATCGCATGGGTGTGGTCGGCCGTGGCGACCATCACGGCGTCGGCCTCTTTGAGCAGCTCGTCGTACATGCGGCGGTAGTCGTTGTATTTCTTGGCTGCGGGGTAGCGCTTGAATACGTGGTCGGCATATTTCCAGTCCACGTCGCACAGGCCGATGATGTTCTGGCTCTCCATCGCCTGCAGGTCGGCGGCACCGCGGCCGCCGACGCCGACGCCCAGAATGTTGAGTTTGTCGCTCGGGGCGGTGTACCCGAATTTCTTGCCTAATACCGTGCTGGGGACTACGGCCAGTCCGAGCGCAGCAGCCGCTCCCGTTTTGAGGAAGCTCCGTCTTGACATCTCTTTTGCCATGGTTCTTTGGGTGTTTGAGTTGGTGTGAGTTCGAAGTTTTTCTGTTCGTGCGGGTTTCCCCTCTATTTCTTGGATGCCCCCTGGTTCTCCTCGGGGGAGTTGATGTCCTTTTCGATGTTGTTCATTCCCTCCTTGAAACTGCGGACGCCCTTGCCGAGCCCCTTCATCAGTTCAGGAATCTTCTTGCCGCCGAAGAGCAGCAGCACGATCAGTGCGATGAGCAGAATCTCACCCGCACCGAGGTTGCCGAGAAAGAGTAAATGGTTCATAAGTATCTGTTTTTAGCGGTTTGTAATTTCATTCCGAGCCGTTGCTCTCCTCCGGCGTCAGGCGATCCGGGGGTGCCGGTGAAGCAGTCCGTAGCCGTTTTTCATCGTGCGGCGGCGTTCGCGGATCTCCTCAAGTGTTGCGAGGTCGCCGATCGACGGCATTTCGTGGCTGCGGGCATCCTGGATGAAACGCCAGGCATACTCCGAGGCGATGGCCGCGTCGCGCAGGCGGGGCAGCGACTCTTCGCGCACGCCGCTTTCGATCGAGCGGGCGAAAAGGTCGCACAGCACGTCGATGTTCTTGCCCCCGAACGGGCGTTCGATGCGGTGGGTCTGCGTCACGCCGCGCAACTCGACCACGGCGGTCTTGAAGTCGTGGGTCATGCGGGCGATGCCCTTCGTGCCGATGATGTCGATGTAGGAGTTGTGGGTCTGGTCCTTGGCCAACTGCCCGTAGACGTGCCCCTGCGTGATGTCGAAGACGATGCCGTTCTCGAACGTCCCGTGGCATTGCAGCCACCAGGGATCCTTGTAGTCCCACATCCGGATGGCCTGTGCGTGCCAGCTCCGGAACTCCGAGCCGGCGTACCAGCGGGCGATGTCCACGTAGTGCATGCCGCAGTCGTGGAAGGCAGGTCCTTCGTATTCGTGCCCCTCGCCGGGTGCCAGCCCCGGGGTCATGTGGCAGACCCGGATGATGGCCAGTTCGCCGATCTCGCCCTGTTCGATGAAGTTTTTGATGGTTTTGTGGTACCACGAATTGCGCAGGTAGAGATTGACCGTCGAGAGCACGTTGCTCTTCTCGGCCAGTTCGACTGCCTGCCACTCCTTTTCGATGCTTTCGGCAATGGGTTTCTCTGAGATGATGTGCTTGCCGGTCGCGACGGCCTTTGCAATCTGCTCCTTGCGGGAATCGGCCAGTGCGAAGAGCCCGACGACCTGCACTTCGGGATCGTCGAAGATGAGCTGTTCGTCGGATACGATTTGTGCGCCGGGTACGAGCCTGCGGGCGAGTTCACGCGATTCGGGCGAAAGGTCGCAGACGTAGGCGATCTCCCACTTTCCGCTCTTCAGCATCTCGTCGAGGTAGAATCCGCCCATCCGGCCGAAGCCGATCAGGCCGATTTTGATTGGGTCCATTTTATTAAGGTAGTTTCCGATTGTTTGCTTTTGGAGCCATCCGTCAGCCTTTGGCGAATCGCCCTTTACAAATTTAATCCGAATATGGAACGATTCCGAAAACTGGAACTTAAAATGTAGAAATGAATTTAAGCTAATTTATTGATTTAAAATTGTTTAATTATATAATTTCATGTAAAAATGTAGATTGCATAAAATACGTCAAGTGGATATTTCTTGCGATTCGCCGATTCGCATAACCCTTTTTTCGAACTCGTCGCGCGCCCCGGCGGCCTTGTTGCGCATTTTGGTCCGGTAGTTATATACCGTGCTGAGCGAGCAGCGCAGGAAGGCAGCGATCTTTGCGCTGTCGGAGATGCCCAGACGCAGCAGCGCGTAGATGCGCAGCTCCTTGTTGAGCAGGTCGCCCGGACGGAGCTCGATGCGCTCGTCGGGCAGCAGCAGTGCGTTGAACTCCGCCACGAAGGTCGGATAGAGGTTCAGGAAGACGGCGTCGAAATTTGCGTAGAGTTCGTCGAGTTCGCTCTCCATCATCGAGGTCGAGCGCAGGCGCTTGAAGAGTTCGTCCAGCTGCCGGCTCTGGGCCAGCTTGTAGAGGGTCTTCCGGTAGCCGTCCATCTTGTCGATGTAGAGCGAACAGAGGTCGAAGAAACGGGCGATGTACTGCTCCTTGAGGCGGTTCGAGTCGGAGAGCAGGGCATTCTTGTCGTTGAGCTCGTCGTTGAGCTGAGTCAGCCGGGCATTGGCCTGTGAAAGCTCCTGCTGGATCCGGTAGAGACGCTGCATCTGTTTGTAGACATAGACGAAAAGCAGGATCAGCACGATCGTCAGTACACTGATCAACAGCAGGTAGTGCTGCAGTTCGGCCTTGGTCTGTGTCTCCTTGGCCTGGTAGGCGGCGTTGATGTCGGCATAGAATTTCGTCATCTGTGCTGAGCGGAACTGCACGTTGCTGAACAGGGCATCCTCGATGGCCGCCTGTGTGTAGCGCGAGGCGCGGGCCAGGTCGCCGTCGGCGTAATACAACTGGGCGAGGGTATGGAAGGCTGCGTTCTCCTTGGTGGCGTTCCGCACGTCGGCAATGGCCGACAGCAGGTAGTACTTGCGGGCTTGCGGGGCGTCGCCCGTGCGGGTGTAGAGGCCGCCCAGTTCGTAGGCCACCTCGGCATATTGGGGGGTATTCTCTCCTACCTCTTCGAGCAGGTCGAGCAGCAGCGCCTCGGCCTCTTCGGTGCGGCCCTGCGCGATGAGCTGGCTGCCGCTGCTGGCCTTGTAGCGGTAGGAACCCGGGGTGAGAACCCGCAGCAGCGAGTCGTTGTAGCGGTCGCGCAGGCGCCGGTATTTGTTCTGGTTGCTGATGACGGCATAGTGCTCGAAGTAGCGCGTAAAGGTCTCATAGTAGAGCGGCAGGAGGGTGGGCGAGACGGTGGTGCGTCGTGTGGTGTCGAGGATCCGTTTGGCCTCTATGCTCTTGCCCGAGAAGGAGTAGAGCTGCGTGAGGCGCAGACTTGTGGTGCGTGCTGCCTCATCGTCGTGCATCTGCCGTGCAAGCCGCAGGTTGCGTTCGGCGTAGCGGATGGCCGAGTCGAGGTTGTATTTCCAGTACTGGTCGCAGAGGCGGGCGTTGATGTCATACTCCTGTCGGGGCGATAGTCCCGTGACGTCGAGCATCCGTTTCAGCTCGCTGATCCGCTCCTCCTTCTTGTCGTTGAATGTCTGTCGCTGCTCGATGATCCGGTCGAGTTCGTCGGCGAGCGTCCGGTCCTCGTTGCGTTGGCAGCCTGCCAGCAGGACGATGCCCGCCAGTGCCAGACTGCAGGCCTGCCGGAGCATGTGTCGGATGCGGGGTGTGCTGATGGCTCTCATGCGTTTTCGGGCCGCGTTGCGGCATTCGGAGACAAAGTTATAATTTTTTGGGGCAAAAAGAGCCTCTGCCCGGGGCTTTTGTCCTCCGGCGTGCGGTTTTTCGGCGGCCCTCCTCCCTGAACGCGGCGAGGCCCCGGAACAATCCGGGGCCTCGCGGTGCCTCCTCGTGGCGACGGTCCGTCAGAGTCGGGCCTTGATGGCTTTGGTCGCCTCTTCGTAGCCGGGTTTCTCCAGCAGGGCGAACATGTTTTTCTTGTAGGCCTCGACGCCGGGCTGGTCGAACGGGTTCACGCCCAGCAGGTAACCGCTCATGCCGCAGGCCTTCTCGAAGAAGTAGAGCAGGGCGCCGATCGTTGCAGGGGCGATCTCGGGGATTTCGACCCGCAGGTTCGGCACGCCGCCGTCCACGTGGGCCAGCTGCACGCCCAACTCGGCCATGCGGTTTACCTCCGAGATCCGCTTGCCGGCCAGGTAGTTCAGTCCGTCGAGGTTCTCGGCATCGGCCTCGATCTTCACCTCGCCGGCGGGCTTCACCACCGAGATGATCGTCTCGAAGAGCGTGCGCTCGCCCTCCTGGATGTACTGTCCCATCGAGTGCAGGTCGGCCGTCAGCGTGACGCTGGCCGGGAAGATGCCCTTGCCCTGCTTGCCTTCGCTCTCGCCGTAGAGCTGCTTCCACCATTCGTTGATATACTGCAGCCTGGGCTCGTACGAACCGAGGATTTCGACCTTCTTGCCATCGCGGTAGAGCAGGTTGCGCGTGGCGGCGTAGATCGCCGCGGGGTTCTCGTCGAAGGGAACGTTCTCGGCGGTGGCCTGTTCCATTTCGCGGGCGCCGCGTACGAGTGCGGCGATGTCGATGCCGGCGGCGGCCAGCGGCAGGAGGCCGACGGGCGTCAGCACCGAGAAGCGTCCGCCGACGTTGTCCGGAATGACGAAGGTCGGGTAGCCCTCCTGCGTGGCGAGGGTCTTCAGCGCGCCGCGGGCCTGGTCCGTGATAGCCACGATGCGCTCGGCTGCCTCCTGCTTGCCGTAGCGCTTCTCGATCTCGGCCTTGATCAGGCGGAAGGCGATGGCCGGTTCGGTCGTCGTGCCCGATTTCGAGATCACGATGGCGGCGATCGAGTGCTCTTTCGAGGCCTCAAGCAGTTCGTGGATGTAGTCCTCCGAGATGTTCTGTCCGGCGAATACGACTGTGGGCTGTTTCTGCTCCCTGTGCAGCAGTTTGAAGGGATTGCTCATCGCCTCGAGCACGGCCTTGGCCCCGAGGTACGAGCCGCCGATGCCGATGCAGATGATCAGGTCGGCCTTGGCGCGCAGCTTGGCGGCTTCGGCCTCGATAGCGGCGATGTCGGCCTCGGAGATCGACGAGGGGAGGTGTACCCATCCCAGAAAGTCGTTGCCGGCGCCCTTGCCCGAGTGGAGCAGGGCGTTGGCCTCCATCGTCTGTTTTTTCATGTCGGCGGAGATTTCGACTCCCGCCTTGCTGATGTCCAGTTTTACGAGTTCCATGGTTGTCCTATTTGATGTCAGATCAATCGGTTTGTCAGGGCCTGCATGCTCTTGCGGGCCGATGCCCCGCGGTAGAGCACGTCGTAGGCCATCTCGGCGATCGGCATGTCCACCTTGTGGCGGAAGTTGATGTGGCGGATGCAGTCGGCGGCGAAGTAGCCTTCGGCCACCATCGTCATCTCGTTCAGGGCGCTCTTCACCGTGCAGCCGTGGCCGATGAGCAGTCCCAGCCGCCGGTTGCGGCTGTAGGTCGAGTAGCAGGTCACTAGCAGGTCGCCCAGGTAGGCCGACACCAGGGTATTGCGCCGGTCGGGGTAGCTCTCCTCGAGGAAGCGCGTCATCTCGCCGGCGCAGTTGGCGATCAGCACGGCCAGGAAGTTGTCGCCGTATCCCAGTCCCACGGCGATACCCACCGTCAGGGCGTAGATGTTCTTCAGAATGGCGGCGTATTCGATGCCGTAGAGGTCGGTCGAGTAGCTCAGACGGATGTAGTCGGTTGCAAATTTCGAGCCGATGAGCCGTGCATTGTCCGGGTCGGTGCAGACGACCGTGAGGTAGGAGAGTTTGCCGCGCGAGACCTCCTCGGCATGCGACGGGCCGGTGAAGAGCCCCAGCTGCCGGTAGGAGAGTCGGTAGTGGTCGTGGATGTACTCCACGACGGTCTGGTAGTCGCCCGGGACGATGCCCTTGATGGCCGACACCACGAACTTGTCCTGCAGGGAGACGGTCAGCGGAGCGAGGAAGTCCTTGAGGTAAGCCGAGGGGGTTGCCAGGATGACGATGTCGGCCTCGCGGACCACGGCGTCGAGGTCGTCGGAGGGGGCGATGCGTTCGCGGTCAAACTCTACGTCGCTCAGGTAGCGGGGATTGCGGCCCTCGGTCCGCAGGCATTCGAGTACCTCGGGGTTGCGGACATACCAGCCCACCTTCTGTTCGTTGGCCGTAAGCAGCCGGACGATTGCCGTTGCCCAACTGCCGTAACCGATCACGGCGCAGCGGGCTTCTGTTCCGATTTTGTATTCCATGCGGAAAGCTTGTGTTTCGGGTTACAAATATAATTAAAAAATAATAAGAAAATAGTGAAAAATTTCCCGCGGATTTTCGTACCTTTGTCCGGATCTGTTCCCCATGGGGCCCGGTATTTGGGGCGAAGGGCTTTCAGTAGGGTGTAATAAATTGATAATAAAGCAAATAAAAATAGAACAGAGTAGGGCTGAATCATTATGGGAATCTTTTCACTGACACAGGAGTTGGCCATCGACCTGGGTACGGCCAACACGCTGATCATCTATAACGGCAAGGTCGTCGTCGATGAGCCGTCGATCGTGGCGCTCGATGTCCATACGGGCAAACTCGTGGCCATCGGCCACCAGGCGCACCAGATGCACGAGCGAACCAATCCGAACATCAAGACGATCCGTCCGCTCAAGGACGGCGTGATCGCCGATTTTAACGCCACGGAGCTGATGCTGCGCGGCATGATCAAGAAGGTCAAGACGTCGGGCAGCCTCTTTGCCCCGTCGCTGCGCATGGTCATCTGCATTCCGTCGGGTTCGACGAATGTCGAGATCCGCGCCGTGCGCGACTCGGCCGAGCACGCCGGCGGCCGCGAGGTCTACATGATCTACGAGCCGATGGCTGCGGCGCTCGGTGCCGGACTCGATGTCGAGGCTCCCGAGGGCAACATGGTGATCGACATCGGCGGCGGAACGTCGGAGATCGCCTGCATCTCGCTGGGCGGTATCGTCTGCTCGGAGTCGATCAACGTGGCGGGCGATGTCTTCACCAACGATATCCAGAGCTATGTGCGCCAGCAGCACAACATCCGCATCGGCGAACGTACGGCCGAGGCGATCAAGTGCTCGATCGGCGCCGCCGTGTCGGATCTGGAGGAGGAGCCCGAGGACTTCGTCGTGACGGGCCCCAACATGCTGACGGCCCTGCCGCAGACCGTGTCGCTCTCCTACAGCGAGATCGCCTATGCGCTCGAGAAGTCGCTGTCGAAGATCGACGCCGCGCTGATGAAGGTGCTCGAGTCGATGCCGCCCGAGCTCTATGCCGACATCGTCAAGAACGGCATCTACCTGGCCGGCGGCGGCGCCCTGATCAAGGGGCTTGACCGGCGTCTGAACGAGAAGACCGGCATCCCCTTCCATGTGGCCGAAGACCCCCTGCGTGCCATTGCACGCGGTACGGGCATCGCCCTGAAGAACATCAACCGTTTCTCGTTCCTCATGCGCTGATGCGAATGAGGGGGCGGAGTACCGAAACCGGGTGCGGGACTGTTTCGCGGCGCGGCATGCGCCGGGCGGTTTGCGGGTTGCCGTGTGCGGCTGTACGGACGGTGGAAATACGGAAATAGATGAATGTACGATTGCGGGCCTCGGTCCGCAATCTAAATTATAAGGAATACTTTGCACAAACTGATCGAGTTCATACGCAGCGTCTATGTCGTGGTGCTGTTCGTGGTGCTGGAGGCGTTGGCCGTCAGCTACTATGCCCACTCCACGAACTATACCCAGGCGCGTCTGCTGGCCCGTTCGACCCGTCTGGTCGGGGGCGTGCACGGCTTCTTCGCCGGCATCGGCCACTACTTTTCGCTCGGGCGCGAGAACCGTCTGCTGCTCGACCGGGTGACGCGGCTCGAGGAGCGGCTGGCCCAGTACGAGGAGGCGGCCACGGCCGCACGGCTGGACAGCTACATGCAGGACATAGGCGAGTCGAAATACCGGTTTGCCGTAGCTTCGGTGGTTTCGAATTCGACCAACCGGCTTCAGAACCTGCTGACACTCAACCGGGGACTGCGCGACAGCATCCAGACGGAGATGGCCGTGCTGTCGCCCGACGGGGCGATGGTCGGCTATGTCGTCGCCTGCACCGACCGTTACTCGGTAGCGCTCTCGGTGTTGAACACCTCGTTCCGGGCAAGCGGCAAACTCGCCGATTCCGACTATTCGGGGTCGATCTGCTGGGACGGGCTCGACCCGCATGTGGTCGTGCTCGACGAACTCTCGAAATATGCCGATCCCAAGCCGGGAGACGAGGTTGTGACGACCGGTTTTTCGCAATATTTCCCGCCCGACGTGTTGATCGGCTGGGTCGAGAGCGCCACGCTCAACGAGACCCGGACGGCCTATACGGTTCGGGTGCGTCTCGCCGCCGAGCTCTCGCGCCTGAGCGACGTGGTGCTGGTCGGCAACCGCGATCTCTACGAGATCCGGGCGTTGCAGCAGAGCGAACAAGTTGAACAACACACACGAACGAATTGAGATGTACAGAACGTTGCCCTATCTCGGACTTTTCGCTGCAACCGTGCTGTTGCAGGTCTTTCTGTTCGACAATCTGTCGATCAGCGTCTACCTCAATCCGCTCGTTTACATTGCCTTTCTGATCCTGCTGCCGTTCGAGACGCTTCCCGTCGTGCTGCTCGGCGCCGGACTGCTGCTCGGCGTCACGATGGACTTTGCCATGGGGGCCGCCGGCATCAACACCATTGCCACGCTGCTCGTTGCCTTCCTGCGCCCGACACTGGCCGGGCTGACCTGCGGGCGTGAGAATGCGCGCGAAGGAGGCATTCCCTCGTCGGGCCGCCTGGGCGAACGGGTCTTCATCAACTATGTCGTCGTACTGACGCTGCTGCATCACGCCGTCTTCTTCCTGCTCGAGGCCCTCTCGTGGGAACACGTGCTGCATACGGTGGTGCGCATCGTCGTCAGCTCCGTGGTGACCGTCGCGTTCGTCTGGATCGCGGCCCGGATCTTCACGGCCCAATTCTCGGCTCGCGTATGAACGGCTCCGAAGGATTCGTGCGGATGCGCACGCTGCAGGTCGTTGTCCTGCTGATCTTTGCCCTGCTGCTGGGACGGCTGGCCTACATCCAGCTCTTCGACTCGCGCTACGACGAGATGGCGCTGGTCAATGTCCTGCGCCCGGAGGTCCAGTATCCGCCGCGCGGCGAGGTCTACGACCGCAACGGAGAGTACCTGGTCCAGAGCCGTGAATGCTACGACCTGATGGTGGTCTATCACGACCTCGACCGTGCGGGTTTCGATACGATGCGGCTGTGCAACATCGTGGGTATCTCGCGGCAGAAACTCGAACGCGAACTGGCCAGTGCCCGGGTCTATCCGCGTGCGCCGCGGCTGGTGACGAACTACATCTCCAAGGAGGAGAAACTGCGCTTCGACGAGTGCAACTTCCGCGGTTTCTACACCGTCTACCGCACGGTCCGCCACTACCCGCGGCAGATCGGCGGCAACCTGCTGGGCTATGTGGGCGAGGTGACGCCCAACATGCTCAAGCGCTACCCCTCCTACAAGGCGGGCGACTATGTGGGCATCAGCGGCGTGGAGTCGGCCTATGAACCCGAGCTGCGCGGCACGAAGGGGGTCAAGGTCCTCGAACGCGACACGCACGGCGCCATCAAGGGCTCCTACATGAACGGGATGTACGACTCGCTGCCCGTCCCTGGCAGCTATCTTGTCAGTACGATCGACGCCCGGCTGCAGCTGCTCGGCGAGGAGTTGATGCGGGGCAAGGTGGGGGCCGCCGTGGCGATCGAGCCTTCGACGGGCGAGATCCTGATGATGGTCTCCTCGCCGACCTATGACCCCGACGAGCTGGTGGGGCGTGAGCGCGGCAACCACTACATGGAGCTGCTGCGCAACAAGCGCCAGCCGCTCTACAACCGGGCCGTGCAGTCGAAATTCTACCCGCCCGGCTCGACCTTCAAGATCGTGCAGGGGCTCATCGGACTGCAGGAGGGGGTGCTCAAACCCTCGGATCTGCATGAATGCCACGGAGGCTACCAGGTCGGCCGCCGCAAGATGAAGTGCCACGCCCATCCGTCACCGATTGACCTGCGCTTCGCCGTGGCCACCTCGTGCAACGCCTACTTCTGCTATGTCTTCCGCGACATCCTCGACAATCCGAAATACGGGAACGTCAAGGACGGATTCGAGGTGTGGCGCAAATATGTCGAGAGTTTCGGCTTCGGCCGCAAGCTGGGCTCCGACTTCCTCGACGAAGGGAGCGGCTACGTTCCCGACCGGGCCTTCTACGACCGCACCTACCGCGGCTCATGGAATTCGCTGACGCTGCTCTCGCTGTCGATCGGTCAGGGCGAGCTGGGCTGCACGCCGCTTCAGCTGGCCAACCTCGCGGCGATCGTCGCCAACCGCGGCTACTACTACATTCCGCACATCGTCAAGCGGGTCGAGGGGCGTGATTCGCTCGACCGCCGCTTCTATGAACGGCACTACACGATGGTCGCACCCGAGCATTTCGAGCCGATCGTCGAGGGCATGTGGCGGGGTGTGAATGTCGGCGGAACCTCGACGATGGCGCGTCTCGACGGCTGGGACGTCTGCGGCAAGACGGGTACGGCCCAGAACCCCCACGGCGCCGACCACTCGACCTTCCTCTCGTTCGCGCCGAAGGACAATCCGAAGATCGCCATCTCGGTCTATGTCGAGAACGGGCGCTGGGGCGCCTCGGCGGCCCTTCCCATCGCGAGCCTGCTCGAGGAGTACTACCTGACGGACACGATCCGGCGGCCGGCTTTGCTGGAATATGTCAAGAATCTGAAAATCAGCTATCCGTATTATGACAAGTAACCGCAGCAACGGCATATTCTACGGGGTGGACCTGGTGACGGTGATCCTCTACGTGCTGATCGTCATCGCCGGGTGGCTGTCGATCACGTCGGCCTCCTACGACGAGACCTCGCCCGCTCTCTTCTCCTTCTCGCACTTCTACATGAAACAGCTGGTGTGGGTCGGTGTGGCGTGGGCTGTGGCCGTTGTCGTGCTGCTGCTCGACGAACGGTTCTACCACATGTACGCCTACCCGGCCTACTTTGTGGGGCTGGCGATGCTCGTGGCGGCGCTGCTGTTCGGCCGTGAGGTGAACGGCGCGAAGGCGTGGTTCGAGTTCGGTTCGTTCCGCGTGCAGCCCGTCGAGTTTGCCAAGATCGCCACGGCGCTGGCCCTGGCCCGTGTGATGAGCGAATATTCGTTCTCGATCAACCGGGTCGGGGACCTTTTCCGGGTGGGGATGGTCATCTGTACGCCGTTGCTCATCATCGTGCTGCAGAACGACACCGGATCGGGCATCGTCCTCGGTTCGTTCCTCTTCGTGCTCTACCGTGAGGGGCTGAACAAGTGGCTCTGCATTCCGCTGCTGTTCATCGCCGCGCTGTTCATCTTCTCGTTCCTGCTTTCGCCGATGGTGCTGCTCGTGTCGCTCATCCTGGTATGCACGCTCTCGGAGGCGATGATGCACGGGCAGTGGCGTTCGCGGATCATCTACCTGGCTTCGCTCGGGATGGGGAGCATTCTGCTGTGTCTGGTCATGGGGCTCATCGCCCCCGGGACGCTCGATCTCTACCACAGCCTGCTCATCGTCACGCTGCTTTCGCTGGTCGTGGTGGTCATCTATGCCTTCCGGGCCAACCTTTCGCACCTGTTCATCACACTGGGGCTCTTCGTCGGGTCGCTTGTCTTCCTGCCCACCACCGACTACATTTTCAACTCGATCCTCAAGGAGCACCAGCAGAACCGCATCCTGAGTTTCCTGGGCATCATCAACGACCCCCAGGGTGTGGATTACAACGTCAATCAGTCGAAGATCGCCATCGGCTCCGGCGGTTTCTGGGGCAAGGGCTTCCTCGAGGGGACGCAGATCAAGTACGGCTTCGTTCCCGAGCGCCATTCCGATTTCATTTTCTGCACGGTAGGCGAGGAGTGGGGCTTCGTGGGCTCCGTGGTGGTGCTGACGCTGCTATGTATGCTGATCCTCCGGCTGATGCGCATGGGCGAACGGCAGCAGGAACCCTTCGGACGGGTCTATTGCTACAGCGTGGCGTCGATCCTGCTCTTCCATGTCTTCGTCAATGTGGGCATGACCGTCGGCCTGATGCCCGTCATGGGCATCCCGCTTCCGTTCATGAGCTACGGAGGTTCGTCGCTCATTGCATTTACGATTCTGTTGTTCATCGCCGTGCGGCTCGATGCCTCGACGCGGCAATTCACCCTCAATAAATTCTGACCCAAATGATTGCTTACAATCCCCGGGGCCTCGCTCCGCAGGAGGTCGCCGCCAGCCGCGAGCGGCACGGCGACAATGTCATCACGCCGCCGAAGGATGCTTCGGCCTGGCTGCTTTTGCTCGACAAGTTCCGCGATCCGATCATTCGGATCCTGCTCCTTGCCGCGGTGCTGTCGCTGGTTATCGGTTTCATCCACCGGGACTTCACCGAATCGATCGGCATCATCTGCGCGATCATCCTCGCCACGTGTGTCGGTTTCTGGTTCGAGTGGGATGCGCAGCGCCGTTTCCGGCGGTTGAACCAGGTGAACGACGACATTCCGGTGAAGGTGATGCGCGACGGTGCGATCCGTGAGATTCCGCGCCGGGAGGTCGTGGTCGGCGATGTGGTCTACATCGAGAGCGGCGAGACGGTTCCGGCCGACGGCGAGCTGGTCGAAGCCGTGTCGCTGAAGATCAACGAATCGACCCTCACGGGCGAGCCCGAAGTGGACAAAACGGTGGACGAAGCCCACTTCGATCCGGAGGCGACCTATCCGTCGAATGTCGTGATGCGCGGGACGACGGTGGCCGACGGCTATGGCGTGCTGGTGGTCACGGCCGTGGGTGACGGTACCGAGGCGGGCCGCGTTACCGAGCAATCGACCGTGCAGAACGACGAACCCACCCCGCTGGACCGCCAGCTGACACGCCTTTCGCAACTGATCGGGCGGATCGGCATCGGACTTTCGATCCTGATCTTCTGTGTGATGGTCGGCAAGGCCCTTTTCTTCGGTGACCTGCTGCAGCAGGACTGGCTGACGATTTCGCAACAGGTGCTCCACATCTTTATGGTCTCGGTGGCCATCATCGTGATGTCGGTGCCCGAAGGTTTGCCGATGTCGATCACGCTGTCGCTGGCCATGTCCATGCGGCGGATGCTCAAGACGAACAACCTGGTACGGAAGATGCATGCCTGCGAAACGATGGGCGCCGTGACGGTGATCTGTACGGACAAGACCGGCACGCTGACGCAGAACAAGATGCACGTGCAGGAGCTGGTGCGTTACGACGCACTTCCGGAACATGATTTCGCCGAGGTCGTCGCCTTGAATTCGACGGCGTTCCTCGATGCCGAGGGGCGCATCATCGGAAACCCGACCGAAGGCGCTCTGCTCGAGTGGTTGCGTGGTCGCGGCGAGGAGTACGAACCCTTGCGGCGCGGGGCGTCGATCGTCGATCGGCTGACCTTCTCGACCGAGCGCAAGTATATGGCAACGATCATCGAGAGCGGCGTCTCGGGCCGGCGCCTGCTCTGCGTGAAGGGTGCCCCTGAGATTGTGCGGGGCATGTGCGAGGCCGACGGGCTTGATGCCGAGGTGTCGGCCCGGCTGCTCGACTTTCAGAACCATGCCATGCGTACGCTGGCCATCGCCTGGGCCGAGACATCCGAGACCGACTGCCTGCGGGCCGTGGCGGCCGGAGGACTCCGTTTTTCGGCCGTGGCCGCGATTCTCGATCCCGTGCGGGAGGATGTCCCCGCAGCGGTGCGTCAGTGCCTCGATGCGGGGATCGGTGTGAAGATCGTAACGGGCGATACACCCGCCACGGCGCGTGAGATCGCCCGCCAGATCGGCCTTTGGGACGATGCCCGCGATACGGAGCGCAACCACATCACCGGCGCCGAGTTTGCCGCGGCGAGCGACGAGGAGCTGCTCGAACGGGTGCAGGAGTTGAAGATCATGTCGCGGGCCCGGCCGCTCGACAAGCAGCGCCTCGTGCGGTTGCTCCAGCAGCGGGGCGAGGTGGTGGCCGTCACCGGCGACGGGACGAACGACGCTCCGGCACTCAATTTCGCCAATGTGGGCCTCTCGATGGGTTCGGGCACCTCGGTGGCCAAGGATGCCTCGGACATCACGCTGCTCGATGACTCGTTCGCCTCGATCGCCACGGCCGTCATGTGGGGCCGTTCACTCTACCGGAACATCCAGCGCTTCGTGCTCTTCCAGCTGACGATCAACTTCGCGGCGATCCTCATCTGTTTCGTCGGGGCGCTGGTTGGCACCGACATGCCCCTCACGGTAGTGCAGATCCTCTGGGTGAACATCATCATGGATACCTTTGCGGCGATGGCAATGGCTTCGCTGCCTCCCTCGGCCGAGGTGATGCGCGACCGCCCGCGCCGCCGCGACGAGTTCATCATCTCGCCGGGCATGGCCCGCACGATCTTTACCTGCGGCGGTGCGATGGTCGTCGTGCTGCTGGGCATGCTCTTCGCCTGGACCTTCTCGCAGGGCGGGCTGACCATCCGCCAGCTGACGCTCTTCT
>FR891970.1:38883-64267 GCA_000434235.1 Alistipes sp. CAG:268
CCTCCTCGACGTTCGTCTTCCTTCAGTTCTGGAACATGTTCAACGCCAAAGGGTTCGAAACCCGCCATTCGGTCTTCACCTGCCTGAAGGGCTGTCGGGAGTTTTTCCTCATCCTTGCCGCCATAGGTGTCGGCCAGGTGCTCATCGTCGAGTTCGGCGGTCCCGTGTTCCGTACCGTACCGCTCACATGGGGCGAATGGGCGGCTGTGATCGGTCTTACGTCGCTCATTGCCTTCGGCGGCGAGGCCGTGCGTGCGCTGCGGCGGAGGTGAATAAATACCTGTGTCGTTTGCTGATCGGTTCCGACTCCGGTAAAAGAAGATCGCCGCAACCCGAAGGTTGCGGCGATCTTTTCGTATGGATCCGTACGGCGGACTACAGGATGCCCTGCTCGACCATCGACTTGGCCACCTTCATGAAGCCGGCGATGTTGGCGCCCTTCATGTAGTTGATGTAGCCGTCCTTCTCCGTGCCGTACTCGAGGCAGGCGTGGTGGATCGACGACATGATCTGGTGCAACTTGGCATCGACCTCCTCGGCCGTCCAGTTGAGCTTCTGTGCGTTCTGCGTCATTTCGAGGCCCGATGTGGCGACGCCGCCGGCGTTCACCGCCTTGCCCGGTCCGTAGGGGATCTTCGCCGCGATGAAGGCGTCGATGGCCTCCGGGCGGCAACCCATGTTCGAAACCTCGGCCACGATCTTCACGCCGTTGGCCAGCAGCTTCTTGGCATCCTCGCCGTCAAGCTCGTTCTGCGTGGCGCACGGCATGGCGATATCGACCTTCACCTCCCACGGCTTGCGGCCCGGGATGAACTGTGCTCCGGGGAACTTGTCGGCATAGGGAGCCACCACGTCGTTGTTCGAAGCGCGCAGCTCGAGCATGTAGGCGATCTTCTCCTTGTTGAGGCCCTCGGCGTCGTAGATGTAGCCGTCGGGACCGGAGATCGTCACGACCTTGGCACCCAGCTCCGTGGCCTTCGTTGCGGCGCCCCAGGCGACGTTGCCGAAGCCCGAGATGGCGATCGTCTGGCCCTTGATGTCCATGCCGGCCTTCTCGAGCATCTGGCGCAGGAAGTAGACGGCGCCGAAGCCCGTGGCCTCGGGACGGATGAGCGAACCGCCGTAGGTCATGCCCTTGCCCGTCAGTACGCCCGTATTCTCGCGTGCCAGCTTGCGGTACATGCCGTAGAGGTAGCCGATCTCGCGGCCGCCCACGCCGATGTCACCGGCCGGAACGTCGGTCTCGGGACCGATGTGGCGCCACAGCTCGGTCATGAAGGCCTGGCAGAAGCGCATTACTTCGCGGTCCGATTTACCCTTGGGGTTGAAGTCCGAACCACCCTTGGCGCCGCCCATCGGCAGCGTCGTCAGTGCGTTCTTGAAGATCTGCTCGAAGCCGAGGAACTTCAGGATCGAGGGGTTCACCGAGGGGTGGAAACGCAGACCGCCCTTGTAGGGGCCGATGGCGTTGTTGAACTGGAAGCGGTAGCCGGTATTGACCTGCACCTCGCCCTTGTCGTCTACCCATACGACCTTGAACGTGAAGCTGCGGTCGGGCTCGACGATACGCTCCGCGATGCGGTTGGCTTCGAATTCGGGGTGCTGGTTGTAAGTCTCTTCCACGGTCATCAGAACCTCGCGCACGGCCTGCAGGTATTCGCTTTCGCCGGGGTGCTTGCGCTCGAGTTCCGCCATAAGTTTGTTTACGTTCATAGTTGAAGTTGTTTAAGGTTGTTCGATCTGTTTACAAATATAAGAATATTTCTTATGGTTTGTTACTCCGCAGGGTAAAATTATTTTGATTTTTTATGTTCCTCCTCCCCGGGGGCCGTTTCGCGAACCATTCCCCGGTTCGAACGGCCGTCCACGCAGACCCACAGCGGGCGGTCGAAGCGCACGTGCCGCAGGTAGGTGCCTTCGTAGAGGGCCTTGCGGGCGTCGAGCAGATCCTCGCGGAAAATGCCGTCGCCGCGGAAGGGGTTGATAGTCAGGTATCCTACGCCCAGCGAGGTGACGTTTTGGAAGAAGTGCGTGCCCTGCGAGGGCTCGACGTCGAACCGCTCGATGCCGCACTCGACGATCACCTTTGCCTCGGAGATGTGGGTCCACTTGACCGGGACGCCCAGGAACGGGTCCGACGACCCCCAGCGGCCCGGGCCTACCAATATATAGGTGCGTTGTTCGTCGCGCATCCGGGCGTTTAGCGCGAGCAGTTCGTCAGCGATCTTCTCCGTGGCGAGCGAGTCGAACATCGGCGTTTTCACGTAGACGATGTCCGAGATGTCGTTCATGCGGCCGATGCCGAGGGCCTGCTCGCCGTAGATGAGTGCATGGTCGGGCGTTTCGCTGCTCCAGTCGATCGGGCGGTTGTCCTGGTTGTCGATGATCGGTCGGATCTGCAGCAGGTTGAAGATCTGCTGCTGTCCGGCCGGGACATCCATGTTCACCGCAAACTCGACCTCCACCGGGCAGCGCATCTCCTCGGTGCCCATGCGGAGGATGTCCGAAACGATCTCGGCCAGCGGGAAGGTGTTGTACTTGAGTATGTTGTTGAAGGTAATGACCTTGCGGCCGCGGTCGAAGGGGCTGTCCGAGATGCGCTCGTTCTCGCGGTCCCAGACCGAGCAGACGAAGCGAGCGTTGCGCATCCCGTCGATTTCGCGGACGTTGAGCCGGTGAAGGTTCACCGCGTCGTCGATCGACGTGCGGAACTCCTCGGGGCTGAGGCTCAGGGCCAGCACCTCGTTCTGCGTGTCGCGCAGCGCCAGTTCGGGGGTCGAGGTCTGCAGCACCTTCTGCGGGTATCGGGGCGAGAAGCGCAGTGTGCGCCCGCCGTCCACCACGAGTTTGCCCAGACCCATCGCCACGTTGCAGACTCCGTCTTCGGGCCGCTCGTCGCCGATCGGGTAGTAGTTGATCGAGCGGGCCACGCCCGAGCAGGTCGGGAAGTAGAGCCCGTCCTGCTCCGTGCCGCACACCTCCTGGATGATGACGGCCATCTTCTCCTCCGAGATGAGGTTCTGCGAGGTCTGGATGTAGGCCCGCGATGCGGCGAAGTAGACCGAGGCGTAGACGCTCTTGACGGCGCGCAGCAGCAGGCGCAGCATCTGGTCCTCGTTCTTCGTGAAGGGGATCATGTAGGTCGAGTAGATGCCGGCGAAGGGCTGGTAGTGCGAGTCCTCGAGTTTCGACGACGAGCGCACGGCCAGCGGCGTGCGCACCGTGCGGATGTAGGCCTTGAGCTCCTGCTGCAGGCGGGGCGGCACGTAGGAGGAGACGAACTCCGAGAGGATCTCTTCGTCGGAGAACTCCTGCGAGACGACGTATTGCAGTCCGTTCATCCGGATGAACTCGTCGAAATATTCCGTGGCGATGACCACCGACCGGGGGATCATGATGCGCACGCCTTCGTGCTTGTCGTACTGGCGGTACTTGATGAGCATCGAGTTCATGAATGCCAGGCCGCGGGCCTTGCCGCCGAGCGAACCTTCGCCGATGCGGGCGAAGGCGATGGCGTCGGAGTAGGTCTCGGCATCGAAGCGTGCCACGACGCCCTGCCCGAGCAGCGTGCGGTAGTCGCGGATGAGGTTCACCAGCACGCGGCGGTGCTCCTCGACCGACGTGAAGTGGCTCTTGTTGTACTGGCGGATCGAGGCGGCCAGCGGAAAGAGGCCGCGCGAGTAGAGCCACTTCGAGAGGTGGTTCTGCGAGGTGTGGTACTCGAAGGCTTCGTCGGGGATCGAGGCGATCATCTCCTGCATCTGCGCCAGGTCCCTGGCCCGGCCGATCTCCTCGCCCGTGGCGGGGTCCTCGAAGACGAAGTCGCCGAAGGCGAACTCGCGGTCGATGTAGTCGTGCAGCTGCGAGAGCAGTGTCTTGGAGTTCTTGGCGATGAATCCGGCGCCGAGCGCCTCGGCCTGCTCGCTGAAGGCCGTCTGCGAGGACTGCAGCAGAACGGGCATCAGCGGGTTGTCGTTCTTGATGCGGCGGCAGAGGTCGATGCCGGCGTCGGGCTTCTCGCTCTCGGCCGGATCCTCGCGGTGCAGGACGAACCCCACGTCGGAGATTACTCCCAGCAGGTTCTGCTTGTAGCGGTCGTAGAGCTCGACGGCCTCCTCGTAGCAGCGGGCCAGCAGGATCTTGGGCCGGGCCCGTTTGCGGAGTACCTGCTGCTGCTCGTTGAAGGCGTCCTTCAGGAACTCGGTGTTCTGCAGCAGGATCAGCTTGTAGAGTTCGGGCAGGTAGGTCGAGTAGAAGCGGATCGAGTCCTCGACGAGCAGGATCGCCTGCACGCCGCCGACCGAGATGTCCTCCTCGGCGTTCATCTTGTCCTCGACGAGCTTGATGATGGCGATGATCAGGTCCGTGTTGCCGTGCCAGCAGAAGATGTAGTCGAGTCCCGAGCGGTCCTGCTCCCCGAGCCGGCGGTAGATGTCCTTCGAGAAGGAGGTCAGCAGTGCGATTGGGATCTGCGGGTGGCGCTCCTTGGCGAGTTTGGCAAAGGTGAAGACGTCGGGTTCGCCGACGTTGTACATCGTCAGGATGAAGTCGTAGGAGTCGTCCTCGGCCAGCGCCTCGAGCGCCTCGCGGGTCGAACTCACGCGCGTGAACGAGGGCGGATTCGACATGTTGAGGTCCAGATACTCCTGATTGATCTGCGATTCGATGTGGCCGTCCTCCTCGAGGATGTAGCCGTCGTAGCTGCAGCAGACGAGCAGGATCTTGTGGATGCGGTATTTCATGAACCGGTAGTGGGTTCGGCTCTCGTCGGGCATGTATTGTTCGAGACTTTTGGCCATTGTGATGCTGTTTTTGGATCCTTGAACAAAAATAAGGAAAAAATTCTTACCTTTGAAATCGGAAAAAACGAAAACGATGAGCAAGGAGAAATACACGCTGCAGGAGGTTACGACGCCGGCGCTCGAACGCGAGTGGCTCGACCTCCCCAAACGGATCTACCGCGGCAACCGCAACTGGGTCTGCCCGCTCGATGACGACCTGCGCGAGGTCTTCGACCCGGCCCGGAACGAACTCTTCGCCGACGGCGAGGCGATCCGCTGGGTGGTCCGCGACGCCCGCGGCGAGGTGGTAGGCCGTATCGCCGCCTTCTACAACCGCGAAAAGGCGGCACTCGAGGAGCAGCCCACGGGAGGCTGCGGATTCTTCGAGTCGATCGAGGACCAGCAGGTGGCCGACCTGATGTTCGATGCCGCCCGCATGTGGCTCGCAAGCCGCGGCATGGAGGCGATGGACGGCCCGATCAACTTCGGCCAGCGTCGCGACTGGTGGGGCCTTCTGGTCGAGGGCTACGAGTTCCAGCCCCTCTACAAGAACCCCTACAATCCGCCCTACTACAAGGAGCTGTTCGAGAACTACGGCTTCAGGAACTACTTCAACCAGAACAGCTATATCTGGCGCGTCAATGCCTCGGAGGCCAACAAGTCGATCTTCGCCCGGGCCGGACGCCTCGATGCGAGCTATCATGTCGAGAACATCGACATGAACCGTCTGGAGGAGGCCGCCGAGGATTTCCGCGTGATCTACAACAAGGCGTGGGCACTCTTTTCGGGCGTGAAGCCCATGACCCGCGAAGAGGCCATCGAGATGGTCCGCGAGATGAAGCCGATCATCGACCCCCGGATCATCTTCTTCGCCTACTTCAACGAGGAGCCCATCGGCTTCTTCATCACCGTCCCGGACCTGAACCGTCTGATCGGGAAGTTCAACGGCAAGTTCGGCCTCTGGCAGAAACTGCGCCTGCTCTGGGACCTGAAGGTGCGCAAGTCGTGCGACCGCATCTTCGGCATCATTTTCGGCATTGCGCCCGAGTTCCACGGGCGGGGCGTCGAGTCGGCCATCATGGTCAAGTACTACGAGTTCCTCGAGATGACCAAGAACCAGTACAAGTCGATGGAACTGGCGTGGATCGGCGATTTCAACCCGGTGATGAACCGCATGATCGAGACCTACGTCTGCGCCACCAAGCACAAGATGCACACCACCTACCGCTATCTGTTCGACCGCGAGAAGGAGTTCAAGCGCTGCCCGCGCCTGGGTGTGAAGCGCCGCGAATAACCGGAAACCTGAAAACACAAACCATACCATGAAAACTACCGCATTCACCAAGTATCACATCGCCGCGGGGGCCAAGATGGCCGAGTTCGCGGGGTACAATATGCCGATCGAGTTCACGGGCATCAACGACGAGCACATGACCGTCCGCAACGGGGCGGGCGTCTTCGACGTGAGCCACATGGGCGAGATCTGGGTCAAGGGCCCGAAGGCCGAGGCGCTTCTGCAGCGCATCACCACCAACGACGTCGCAAAGCTCTACGACGGCAAGGTGCAGTATTCCTGCATGCCGAACGGCCGGGGTGGCATCGTCGATGACATCCTCGTCTACCGCATCGACAAGGAGACCTACATGCTCTGCGTCAATGCCGCCAACATCGACAAGGACTGGGCCCACATCTGCGAGCAGGGCAAGGCCTTCGGCATGGAGGCCGGCAGCGGCAAGGAGCTCTACAACGCTTCGGACGAGATTTGCCAGCTCGCCGTACAGGGTCCGCTGGCGATGAAGATCGTGCAGAAGATGTGCTCGGAGCCGGTCGAGCAGATGGAGTACTACACCTTCCGCAAGATGCCTGTCGCCGGTTGCGACGCGATCCTCTCGATCACGGGCTATACGGGCTCGGGCGGCTGCGAGATCTATGTGGCCAACGAGGACGGC
Source organism: Alistipes sp. CAG:268 (assembly GCA_000434235.1). Classification (GTDB taxonomy): domain Bacteria; phylum Bacteroidota; class Bacteroidia; order Bacteroidales; family Rikenellaceae; genus Alistipes; species Alistipes avistercoris. Next base: position 45,614 of record FR891970.1, read on the forward strand.
GACAAGTTGTGGAAGGCCCTGTGGGAGGCCGGAGCCGAGTACGGGCTGAAGAACATCGGCCTCGGGGCGCGCGACACGCTGCGTCTGGAGAAGGGTTTCTGCCTCTACGGCAACGACATCGACGATACGACCTCGCCCATCGAGGCCGGCCTGGGCTGGATCACCAAGTTCGCCGAGGGCAAGGAGTTCATCGACCGTCCGCTCATGGAGCGGCAGAAGGCCGAGGGCGTTGCGCGCAAACTGGTGGGCTTCAAGATGGTCGAGCGAGGCATCCCGCGCCACGGATATACCCTGGCCGCTCCGTCGGGCGAGCCGATCGGCCACGTCACTTCGGGAACGATGTCGCCCTGCATGAAGGTGGGCTTCGGTCTGGGTTATGTGGCTGCGGCCTATGCCAAGCCGGGTACGGAGATTGCGGTGGTGATCCGCGAGAAGCCCGTCAAGGCCGAAGTGGTGAAGATACCGTTCATTTAATTCAGAAAAAACGATACGATGAAAGCAAAATACCTCGGGCTCGAACTGAAGAGCCCCGTGATCGTCAGCAGCTCGCCCTATACGGCGAAGATGGAGCACATCGAGCGCTGCGTGAGCAACGGTGCCGGTGCCGTGGTGCTGAAATCCATTTTCGAGGAACAGATCTACCGTGAGGCGGCATCGCTCGACCGCATGGAGGGATACGGCGATGCCGGCGAATACCTCGAGCGTTACCTCGGCGATGCCTACAAGGGCGAGTTCCTGGAGCTGACGCGCCGCGCCGCAACGACGGGGGTGCCTGTCGTGGCGAGCATCAACTGCGTGGGGGCCGGCGAGGCCTGGATCGAATATGCGCAGTCGATGGAGCAGGCCGGGGCTTCGGCGCTGGAACTGAACATCTTCCTGTTGCCTACCGACCGGCATGCCGATGCCGTGCAGCTCGAACAGGGCTATGCCGAGATCGTGCGCAAGGTGGCCGGTGCGGTGAAGGTCCCCGTTTCGGTGAAACTGCCGATGCGCCTGACCAACGTGCTGTCGGTGTGCGATGCCCTGCTGGCCCGCGGAGCCCGGGGCGTGGTGCTCTTCAACCGCTTCTTCGAGCCCGATATCGACATCGAGAAGATGTCGTTTGTCAGCGGGGACCCGTTCAGCGAGGCCGGGGAACTGCGCAACGTGCTGCGCAGCACGGCGCTCTGCGCCCATGTGCTCCCGCAACTCGACATTGCCGTATCGACGGGCGTACACGACGGTGAGGCTGCCGTCAAGGCGCTGTTGTGCGGCGCTTCGGCCGTGCAGGTCTGCTCGGCCATCCACAAGTCGGGCTATGAGGTGATCGGCGAGATCTCCCGCTTCATCGACGACTGGGCCGCCCGCCACGGGTTCGATTCGCTCGAGGCTTTCCGCGGGCGCATGGATTACGGCTCGGCCGAAGGCGACCACTACCAGCGTGTGCAGTACATGAAGTATTTCCCCCACGGCGTGGAGTAGTTTGTTGTCCGGAGGAGCCGCAGAGGTCCCTATCATCGCGAAATGACCCCCGAATGTCCGGCCGGACATTCGGGGGTCTCTTTGTTCAGGGGGGGCGTATCGGGGTGTCGCGCCGCAGGTCAGCCGGCGCTCTCCTCGTCGAAGATCCGGTCGAATGCCTCGCGCAGCGAGTTCGGGGTGCGGATCCATGCGCGAAGTTCCTCGAGCCGCCGTGCGTTGTCCGATTCGGGAAGCCAGAGCCGCAGGTAGCCGCCGTCGGCATACTTCTTCCGCAGGTGCTCCGCGAAGCGGTCGTAGTGCCCCTGGCGGTCGAGTTGCGGGTAGTGTGCCAGTCCGTACTGGATCGTCCGGCGGAGAATCGTCAGCGGTTCGATGCAGCGGTCGGCTTCGGCCACGATCCGCCCGTAGATGCTCCGTGGAGCGTGGTCCGACGAGGCACGGTGGTCCTCGACCGCTTCGCGCATCACGCGGAGCTGCTCCTCCGAGAACCAGCGGCGGAGCTCCCGGTCCTCGAAGAGGATCCGACCGGCGTCGATGTGGTGGCGCTCCCTTCCGAACGCCAGTCCCGTGTCGTGATAGGCCGCGACGGCGTAGACCATCTCGATGCTGACGTCGTAGTGGCGGGCCAGAGCCAGGCTGCGCGCGATGACCGTGCGGACATGCTCCGTGCCGTGTGCGCGGTCGAATCCCTCGTAGCGGGGGATGACCGTCCGTTCGATGTATTGTTCGAGTTCCCGGTTCATGCGGCAAAGGTACGAAAAATCCCTCCTTTTCGAAAGGAGGGATCTTCTCGTCCGGCGTTGGACGGCCGGTGTATGCGCCGTGTGTTACTTGGCGTAGGATACGGCGCGCGTTTCGCGGATCACGGTGATCTTCACCTGTCCCGGGTAGGTCATCTCGTCCTGGATCTTCTTGGCGATATCGTGCGAGAGCCCCTCCGACTCCTGATCCGAGAGTTTGTCGGCCCCGACGATCACGCGGAGCTCGCGGCCTGCCTGGATGGCGTAGGTCTTCACCACGCCGGGGTACGACAGGGCGATATCCTCCATTTCCTTCAGACGCTTGATGTAGCTCTCGACCACTTCGCGGCGTGCGCCCGGGCGTGCGCCCGAGATGGCGTCGCAGACCTGGATGATCGGGGCGATGAGCGACGACATTTCGACCTCGTCGTGGTGGGCACCGATGGCATTGCAAACCTCGGGTTTCTCCTTGTACTTCTCGGCGAGCTTCATGCCGATGATTGCGTGCGGCAGTTCGGGTTCGTCGTCGGGCACTTTGCCGATGTCGTGCAACAGGCCGGCGCGGCGTGCGATCTTGGGGTTGAGGCCCAGCTCGGCGGCCATGATGCCTGCGAGGTTGGCCGTTTCGCGGGCGTGCTGCAGGAGGTTCTGTCCGTAGGACGAGCGGTACTTCATCTTGCCGATCAGACGGATCATCTCGGGATGGAGCCCGTGGATACCGAGGTCGATGGCCGTGCGTTTGCCGACCTCGACGATCTCCTCCTCGATCTGTTTCTGGACTTTGGCTACGACCTCCTCGATGCGGGCGGGGTGGATGCGGCCGTCGGTGACGAGCTGGTGCAGGGCCAGGCGTGCGATCTCGCGGCGCACGGGATCGAAGCCCGAGAGGATGATCGCCTCGGGGGTGTCATCGACAATGATCTCAATACCCGTTGCGGCCTCCAGGGCTCGGATGTTGCGGCCCTCGCGGCCGATGATGCGGCCCTTGACCTCGTCGCTCTCGATGTTGAACACCGTGACGGCGTTCTCGATGGCCGTTTCCGTCGCTACGCGCTGAATCGAGGCCACGATGATGCGCTTGGCCTCCTTCGAGGCGGTCATCTTGGCCTCCTCGATGGTCTCGTTGATGAACGAGGCGGCTTCGCTCTTGGCTTCGGCCTTCATGTTCTCGATCAGGATGTTCTTGGCATCCTCGGAACTCATGCCCGAGATCTGCTCGAGGCGGGCGTTCTGCTCGCGCATCATCTGATCGACCTCCTCCTTCTTGTGCTCGAGGATCTGGAGCTGGTTCTGCATCTGCTCCTTCAGGCGGTCGTTTTCGCGGTGTTTGTTTTCCAGTTCGCGCTGCTGGTTCTGGAGGTTCTGCTCGATCTGCTTGGCGCGCTGCTCGCTCTGTGCGAGCTTCTGGTTGCGTTCATTGACCTGACGGTCGTACTCGCTCTTGAGCTGTATGAACTTCTCCTTGGCCTGCAGGATGCGTTCCTTCTTGATCATCTCGCCTTCGGCCTCGGCCTCCTTGAGGGCGACCTCGCGGCGCTTGCGGATCGACGTCTTGACCACGAGGTTCGTGACGAGGGCGTAGATCGCAACGGCGGCCACGGCAGAGATGCAGGCTGTTAAAATGATGGTAGTCATCTTGCGTTGCTTTTCTTTTCTTTGTGTTAATATTTAGGGTTCTTTGATCGTTCAAAAAAAAACCGCATAGGATTCCTTATTCTTGTTTGACGAATCTGCAAGATTGTCATGTGTGGAGGCTCCGGCAATCGCAATCTTCCAACGGCGCACCTCGGTACGCACCTCTTGCGGGGTCAAGGCCTGATTTTGAAACGTCGTAAGTTGCTCCAATTTAAAAAGTGTTCAGTTTCGCAAAGCTTTAAGGAATCTATGCGGGTAGATTGATCCTTGTATGTCCAAGAACGTCGGCCGTTTTCCGGTTCCGTTTTTCTCTCCCCCCCCCTGTCCGGGGATGCCGGAAAACCGCACCTTATTGTTTTTCTGTCTCTCTCTTTGTCTCTCCTTTTTCCTTTCGTCTCTTCCCGTCTCTCTTCCTCCCGTTCAGCACCCTCCCGGGAGGCTTGTGTTTGGCCGGTCAGAGCTTGGGATCGTTGAGACAGGCTTCGATTTCGGAATCCAGCGCCTCGAGACGCTGAAGGTCTTCGCCGCCCAACTCGCGGCTCTGTCGCATTCCGATCTCGGCAATTGCAAACTTCAGAGCCGTCATCGACAGGTAGTCCATGTCGGTCCAGTTGCGGATATTCTGCTGTTTTATCAGTGCGAGGTAGTTGTTCACCTCTCGCTCCGCCAAACGATACATCTCCTCTTTGCCGCTCTCGATCGTGAACGGGTAGCTTTTGCCTGCTATCTTGAGGGTTATCGCCTGTTTCGCCATTGTTTTCGTTTCGTTTACTCGGTCTCTCTGTCTCGTCGCATCATCGGGGAGCGCCGGCTCCCGATTCCCGGTCTGGTTCCGGCCTATTCGGTCTTTCGGTCTGCGGCTGTCTCCGCCGCCTGTCCGACCAGCGCGATGCATTTGTCCACCTCCCGCATAAGGCGATTGACACGGGCCCGCGCTTTCTCCCGGTTGGAGGATCCCCCCGCCAGACCCTCGGTGAGCTGCATGCGCGCCACTTCGGCGTCCAGCTCGCGCACCCGCCTTTCAAGCGAGCGCTTCTCGGCCCGCAGCGTCTCCTGTTGCGCCTCCAGCTCCGCACAGTGCTCGGCCATCCTGCGATGGGCTTCGATCAACTGCCGGACCCGGGCTTCGAGGTTGGAGATCACGCTTTTGTCGGCCATCGGTCTACGGGTAAAGTTCCTTTTGCCTTTCAAAGGTACGAAAAGGATCGCTAAAAAGCAAAAAATATGAAAACTATGTACGGACGACGCCTGCCCTGCAAGGCTTCCGGAGGGCCTTAGCGGCCGATTACAGACCCGTAGAGGTCGTAGTCCGCGGCGCTCTCGATACGCACGTTGTAGAAACGGCCCCGCATGAGGCGCCGCCCGTCGGCCGGGATCAGGATCTCCTGATCGACCTCCGGGGAGTCGTACTGCGTCCGTCCGACATAGAAGTCGCCCTGGCGCGAGTCGATGAGCACCCGTTCGGTGCGGCCCACGCGGCGGCTGTTGTTTTCGAGCGAGATGCCGTTCTGCAGGGCCATGATCCGCTCGACGCGCTCCTGCTTCACGGCATCGGGAACATCGTCGTGCAGTTCGCGGGCCGAGTAGGTCCCCTCCTCCTCGGAGTAGGCGAAGACCCCGAGGCGTTCGAACCGCACTTCGCGGACGAACTCCATGAGTTCGGCGAAATCCTCCTCCGTCTCTCCCGGGTAACCCACCAACAGCGTCGTGCGCAGCGCCAGGTCGGGGATCGCCCCGCGCAGGCGGCGGATCAGCTCCATCGCCTCGGCCTTCGTATGGCGGCGGTGCATCGACGCCAGCTGGGCGTCGGAGATGTGCTGGAAGGGGATGTCGAGGTATTTGCAGATCTTCGGCTCGGAGGCCATCACCTCGATCACGTCGTCGGGGAAGGCCGCCGGATAGGCGTAGTGCAGCCGGATCCACTCGATGCCGTCGATGCGGCAGAGCCGGCGCAGCAGTTCGGCCAGCATGCGGCGTCCGTAGAGGTCGATACCGTAATAGGTCGTGTCCTGCGCGATGACGATCAGCTCACGGACCCCGCGGGCGGCGAGCTTGCGCGCCTCCTCCTCGAGCGTCTCCATCGGCACGGATACATGCGGGCCGCGGATGAGCGGGATGGCACAGTAGCCGCACATCCAGTTGCAGCCCTCCGAGATCTTCAGGTAGGCGTAGTGCTTCGGGGTGGTAAGCAGCCGTTCGGTGGCCAGCTCCGGCTCCCCGGAGGCCTCGAGCGCGCGTACGACGCCGTCCCAGGTCCGGGCTCCGAAGTAGGCGTCCACCTCGGGAATCTCCGTGCGCAGGTCGTCGGCATAGCGCTCCGAGAGACAGCCGATGACGAACAGCCGCTCGATCTTCCCGGCCTGCTTGGCTGCCGCCGCACGCAGGATCATGTCGATGGACTCCTGCTTGGCATCGCCGATGAATCCGCAGGTGTTGATCACCACCGTCTTGGCGTCGGTGCGGTCGCTGTCGAACACGACTTCGTAACCGGCCGCCGCAAGGCGGGCCATCAGGTGCTCCGAATCGACCGTATTCTTCGAGCAGCCGAGCGTGATGACGTTAATTTTTTTCATCGCCGAACAGTGCTTTGACAAACTCCCGGCGGTCGAAGATGCGCAGCTGGTCGATGCCTTCGCCGATGCCGATGTAGCGGACCGGGATGTGGAACTGGTCGCTGATGCCGATCACCACGCCTCCCTTGGCCGTGCCGTCGAGCTTGGTGATCGTGAGCGAGGTGACCTGCGTGGCCTGCGTGAACTGGCGGGCCTGCTCAAAGGCGTTCTGCCCGGTCGATCCGTCGAGCACGAGCATCACCTCGTGCGGGGCTCCGGGGATCACCTTCGACATGACGTTGCGGATCTTTGTCAGCTCGTTCATCAGGTTGATCTTGTTGTGCAGCCGCCCCGCGGTGTCGATGAGCACCACGTCGGCGCCGTTGGCCTTGGCCGAGGTGAGTGTGTCGAAAGCCACCGATGCGGGGTCGGAGCCCATCTGCTGGCGGATCATCGTCGCCCCGGCGCGGTCGGCCCACACCTGGAGCTGGTCGATGGCCGCGGCCCGGAAGGTGTCGGCGGCGCCGATCCACACCTTGCGCCCGGCCTTGGTGAGCTGGGCGGCGAGCTTGCCGATCGTCGTGGTCTTGCCGGCGCCGTTCACGCCTACGACCATGACCACGTAGGGCTCGCCCTCGCGGGCGTCGAGCCCGAAGTGTTCGGACGAACCGTGGGCCTCCTCCATCAGGGACGATACCTCCTCGCGCAGAATCGACTGCAGCTCCGAGGCGTTCATGTACTTGTCGCGGGCGACGCGCTCCTCGATGCGGCGGATGATCTTCACGGTAGTCTCCACGCCGACATCCGACGAGATGAGCACCTCCTCCAGGTCGTCGAGCACCTCGGCATCGACCGTTGAACGGCCTGCCACGGCACGGGCCAGTTTCGAGAAGAGTCCCGTCTTGGTCTTTTCCAGTCCGGCGTTCAGCTCCTCCTGGCTGCGTGCGGCCTGCTCGACGGAGGGCGTATCCTGTTTCTTTTTGAAAATGTCGAAAAATCCCATAATTGAATTTCTGTATTCACCCCATCTGCGAATCGCTCTCCTCTACGGACTCCGGATGCGGCCCGTGTGCGGGGCGGTTATCTTTGGCAAAGATAGCAAGAAAGTTTCAAAAAAAACGTTATCTTTGTCAAAGATAAGCGGCCGGTATTGCTGTCCGGGGCCTTCCGGAAAGCACGGGCCGCAAGTCGGATGGAACATAATGCTGTGAAAACATGAAAAAACTCCTGTTTGTGCTCTTTGCCGTGTGGTGTGGTGCGATGACGGCCGCGGCACAGGATCTGATCGTCAAGACCGATGCCTCGCAGGTCGAGGCCCGGGTGCTCGAAATCTCGCCCGATGCGGTGCGTTACAAGCGTTTCTCGAATCCCGACGGCCCGACCTATGTGTTGCCCGTGGCCGAGATCCGGTATATCCGCTATGCCAACGGTGAGGTGGAATATTATGCAAAGGAGGTTCCGGCCGAGCCACTGACCCCGGCCCGGTCCGCCGGCGAGGCGCAGGAGCAGGCTGCAGGCGAGACGGAGGCCGCTCCGCAGGCCGAGGCGCCGCGTCCTGCCCCGGAGTATGTGCTTCGGCGCTATGAGGTCGGCGATCTATACGACCGCGACGGCGTGAAGGGCGTGGTTTGCATCGTTTCAGACGAGGGAACCCACGGCCTGGTGATCTCGCTCGAGCAGATCTACCTCACGTGGAGCGAGTTCCGCAAGCCCGACCTGCGGACTGTGGGTGCCGGGAACAGAACCGACGGCGAGGAGAACATGCGTACGGTCGAGGCCTATATCGCCGCCAACGGCCTTTCGTGGGACGATTTCCCGGCCTTCAAGTGGTGCCGCGAGCAGGGGGAGGGATGGTATCTTCCCTCGATCGACGAATTGCTGACGATCGGCCACAACTACAACGGCGGTTCGCGCATGAAGAACAATCGCCAGGCCCGCAACAAGTTCAACGATGCACTTAAGGATGCGGGCGGTAAACGGATGGACCGGATGGTCTACTATTTCTCTTCGACGGAGATGGACGAGAAGAACGCCTATACGTCGCATACGAGTCTCGAACCGCCCTACGTGGTCGAGATCCCGAAGTACAACAAGTTTCTCGTTCGGGCCGTGCACAAGTTCTGATGCGGCCTTTGCGAAACGTATGAGGGGCGGCAACCTGCAAAGGTGCCGCCCCTCATACGTTTTGACCATTCGAAAGCCCCCGGTGACGCAGGGTCAGATACTCTCGATCAGCGCGCGGAGTTTGGGGATGATCACCTCCCAGTCGTAGTTTTTGCGGACATAGTCCGGCCCTTTTTCGCCCATTGAGCGGCACAACTCCGGATCGGAGAGCAGCCGGTGGAGCTTGCGGCAGAAATCTCCGGCATTGTTGTACCACCAAGCCGCGCCGCTCAGTTTGCAATGGTCTTTCATCACCTCACATCGTCCGTTGATGAGGAGCGGGATGCGGTTCTGCATCGCTTCGAGCATCAGCAGCGAGAGGCTCTCCATCGGCGAGGGGTTCACCATCACCGTGGCGTGGCGGACAATCGCGCTCTTCTCCTCGTCGCTGACATAGCCCGTGAAGAGGATCGACGGGTTCTCGGGTCGTCGGATGTCGGGATCGATGCCGCCTGTCAGTACCAATGCCGCCTGTTGATTCCCGTAGCGGCGCAGGTAACGCTCGTAGTTGGGCAACAGTTGGTCGATTTTGGGTTTCGTGACGCGCCCCAGATAGAGGACGTACCTGTCGGGAAGCCCGTATTTGGTGCGGACCTGCTCCCAGTCGGCCGGGGCTGCCTCCTCGATGCCGGAGCCGAGTATGCTGCACGGTGCCATGGCCCGGCCAAAGACACTACGGCAGAGCCGCTCTTCGGCGGGCGTATTGAACGCAATGTGTCGCACGCGGGTAAACATCGGGGCATTCATGCTGTAATACAGCGGCTTGTCGGGATGGGCCATCGGTACGAGAATGCTCTTCTCCGGGGCGATGACTGAACCCAATACGGCCTGCCCGTAGTAGAAGTTCATGAAGATCAATGCGGTGTACTCTTCGTGATGGGCGGCGATGTGTTCCAGCAGTTCGGGTGTATGTCCCTCTTGCGACAGGAAATAGCGGAGTTCCTGCTCGGTCCCGAACGTCCAGATCGGGTGGAGCGAACTGATCGGGCGGAGCAGGCCGACGGCATGGAGGTATTGCCGCAGGCGGCGGGCTCGTTTGCACCGGTTTCGGAAGAGTCCGTAGTTGGCCCCGTCTACGGGTTGTGCGGGAAAGCGGCGGACGGAGACTCCGTTCTCCGTTTCGATGCCGGCAGGGTAGTCCCGCTCCGGGTTTCCGAAGATGCGGATCGTCGAGGTGAGCACCTCCACATCGTAGTAAGAAACCAGACGCTCTGCCAGCATGCGGCAGTGGAGTTCGGCCCCACCATTGACATCCGCACCGTAGCGGATGATGACGAATGCTATTTTCTTTTTCATTGCGGGTCAGAGTTCCTTGAAGAGGCGGAGCCATTCGGCCCCTATGTTGTCCAGATCATAGCGTTGTGTCGCTTCGTGACATACGGTGCGCATACGTTGTTGCAGCTCTTCGTTGCGCATGGCGGCCTCGAGGGCTGCGGCATATTTCCGGATATGGAACGCCGGGACGGCGATGCCGCATGCTCCGTTGCGGGTGATTTCGTGGATACCGGCAAAGGAATCAAACGAGACGGGGATACACCCGTATTGCTGCCCCTCGGTGAAACACATCGGCATGCCCTCGAAATTCGAAGTCAGACAGACGAACGTAGCCCGGCGGTAGAAGGTCGCCACGTCGTGGCGGTATCCGGCGAATTCGATGCGTTGGAGTCCTGACTGGCGGGCCTGCCGTTCCAAGTCGGCGCGTTCGTCGCCGTCGCCTACGACGATCAGTTTCCATTCGGGGATGCGGCGTTCGACGATCTTCCACACCTTCAGCAGGCGGTCTACCCGTTTGTGGCAGCGTTGGAACCGGCCGACGTAGAGGACTACCTTCTCCTTCGGCGTATCGACGGGCTCCTCGGCCGGCAGCATCGGGTTGAACACGGCGGCAAACCGATGCTCGGGGATCGACTCGCTGCCCGGCAGGCCGGATCGGAGGATGCGCTGCTTGAAGTCGTCCCGGTAGGCCGGGCAGAGCGTGACGAACCGATCAACGTTTTGCAACAGCCGGATGTAGAATTTGGTAAAGCGGCGTTCGAGATGGTTGGTGAGCCGGTAGCGCGGTTTGCGGATGAGGGTGAACTCCAGCTTCTGCCACGGCTTGAGGTAGGGACGATCTGCCGCACGCTGGTGCTTGAGGTCGAACACCTCCCAGAAAGGGCTATTGTGCAGGCAGTAGACGATCTTCGTACTGCAAGTGTTGTGAATCTCTTGGAATGGGAAGTCGGTGGCACCTTGTGCGATCAGTATGTCGACCTGCTCCTGTTGCAGCGAGGCGCAGATGTATCGTGTGTTCTTCGGCGTGGCTCCCGATTGCGATTCGGGCAATTCGCGGATGTCGAACCGTCGTTGCAATTCGTCGGTCAGCAGTTCGCGTACCAGTTTGCGGGTATATATGATTTGCCGGAGACCTTGTGTCTCGAAGAATCTACCGAGATTGCAGGTCACGGTCTCGGCTCCCCCGGCCGGGAATATCCAATGGTAGTAGGCGATGGTTCTGACTTGCATGGAGTGTCGCGAGCGTTATTTTTTTCAAAGGTATCTGTTTTAATCCGGATAAGCAAATCTTCCTCTCTGTTGCCGGGCCCGTATGCCGGAAAAATACAAAGGGCATCCCGAAGGGTGCCCTTTGTATTTAAGAGTGCGGGACTCTCAAATACTTATTTCTTCTCGTCGAAGAACTCCTTGATCTGGTCGTTGGGAACGACGCTCTCCTTGAACATATAGGCGCCCGTCTTCTCCGACTTGACCATCTTGATGCACTTGGTGAACTGCTTACCCGTGCCGGTTTTCAGTGTTGCGACTACTTTCTTTGCCATACAGCTCTAACTATTTGATTTCTCGGTGAACGGTTACCCGCTTCAGGAACGGATTGTACTTCTTGCGCTCCAGACGGTCGGGCGTGTTTTTCTTGTTCTTGGTCGTGATGTAACGGGACATTCCCGGAACGCCGCTCGCTTTCTGTTCGGTGCACTCCAGAATAACCTGGACTCTGTTGCCTTTCTTTGCCATTTGTTACTGGTTTTTAGTACAAGCTCTTGGGGGCTGCAGCTTCGCGCAGGGCGACGGCGAGACCCTTCTTGTTAATCGTTTTCATACCGGCGGCCGATACCTTCAGGGTGATCCAGCGGCCTTCCTCCTCAGACCAGAAGCGCTTGGTTTTCAGATTCGGACTGAATTTGCGCTTGGTCTTGTGGTGCGAGTGCGAAACATTGTTTCCCACGATCGCTACCTTGCCTGTGATTTCGCAAACTTTCATTTTTTGTTTGAATGTTAGGTTAAAACCCTTTTTAAGGGAGTGCAAATATACAACCTTTTCGGCAAATAGCAAAAGCGCCCGCCTTTTTTTTCGATTCCCGGATACCGCGGCCCGTCGGTGCCGGTCCGAACGGCTCCGGGCGACCCGCTCCCGGCGGCTGCCGGGTCACTCTCCGTTGAGGGAGTCGCGCAGCAGCCCGATGGCGAATGCCGAGGCGCGGTCGATGATCTGGCCGCGGTCGGTGCCGCACTGGCGGCACTGGGCGACGGTTCCGGCGGGGGTGGCCACGGCGATCCAAACCGTACCGACGGGTTTCTCGGCCGAGCCTCCTGTCGGTCCGGCGATTCCCGTCGTGGCGATGGCGTAGTCCGCACCGGCCACGCGGCGGACCCCTTCGGCCATCTGGCGCGCCACCTGCTCGCTGACGGCGCCGTAACGGGCGATCGTGTCGGCATCGACCCCCAGCACGCGGATCTTCGCCTCGTTGCTGTACGATACCACGCCGCAGAGGAAGTAGGCCGAGGCTCCCGGCATGGCCGTGAAACGGGAGGCAAATCCCCCGGCCGTGAAACGGGAGGCAATTACCCCGCCTGTACAGCTCTCGGCCGTGGCGAGCGTCTGGCGGCGCTCGGTGAGGATTCGGTGGACGAGCTCCTGCATCGTGGCCGTCTCGTATCCCAGCACGTTGTGGGGGATGATGCGGCGCAGCGCCTCGAACTGCCGTTCGATCTCGCGGGCGACACTCTCGCCCTCGACCTCGTAGGCCGACAGGCGCAGCCGCACGGCGCCCGGGTTGGGCAGGTAGGCCAGCTTGAGGTAGGGCGGCAGGGCATTCTCCCATGCCTCGATCCGTTTGGCGAGCATCGATTCGGGCAGCCCGGCGGTGATCATCGTGCGGTGGACGATCTGCCGCAGCGAGAAGCGGGCCTTCAGGCGGGGCATCACCTCGTCCTGCATCAGGTGTTCCATCTCGTAGGGGACGCCCGGGAGCGAGACGACGACGTGTCCGTCGCGTTCGAACCACATGCCCGGGGCCGTGCCGTGGGCGTTGAAGAGCACCGTGCAGGCATCGGGGACGAGCGCCTGCGAACGGTTGAGTTCGTTGAAGTCGATGCCGCGCGCGGTGAGCATCCGCTCTACGTGGGCCGCCACGGTCTCGTCGTAGTGCATGCCGCAGCCGAAGAGTTCGGCGAGGGTCTTCTTGGTGATGTCGTCCTTCGTGGGGCCGAGGCCGCCGGTGATGACGGTGACTTCGGAGCCGTGCAGGGCGCGCGAGACAGTGTCGAGGATCTGCGTGCGGTCGTCTCCGATCGAGATCTTTTCGCGGACGACGATTCCCGCCGCGTTGAGGTGTTTGGCGATCGAGACCGAATTGGTGTCCACGATCTGTCCGATCAGGATCTCGTCGCCGATCGTAAGAATGGTTGCTTTCATGACGGATTATGCGTTGGAGGCGGAGTCCTTGCCGGATTCCGTCGTGTCGGGCTGCGTTTCGGCCGCCTCGCCGCCTTTGTCCGATGCCGCGGGAGCGGGCTCTGCGGCTTGCGGGACCGGTGCGGCGTCCGGCGTCTCGGAGACCTGTGCGTGGGCCTTACCGCCGGCGTCGTCGATCAGCGCCCGGCAGATTTCGCGGACGAGTTTCGGCCCTTCGTAGATGTATCCCGTGTAGAGCTGCACGAGGTCGGCTCCGGCGTCGAGCATGGCCCGGACGTCGTCCGGGGTCATCAGGCCGCCCACGCCGATGATGGGGTAGGTGCCGCCCGAGCGGGTATGGATCCGACGTACGATCTCGATGGTGCGCCGGGTGAGCGGTGCGCCGCTGAGCCGGCCGCTGCCGATCGTCTCGATCGCCTCGGGACTCGTCTGCAGCCCCTGGCGGAGGTGGGTGCCGTTCGTGGCCACGATGCCGTCGAGCGGCGAAGAGGTCATCACGTCGGTGATGCGGTCGATCTCCTCGTCGCTCAGGTCGGGCGAGATCTTGAGCATGATCGGCCGGTACTCGCTCTGGCCGCGGCGGAAGTCGAAGAGCGGTCCGAGAATCTGCAGGATGTGTTCCGGGGTGTGCGAAAACTCTTCGCGGCAGGAGTTGTCGCAACTGATATTGACCGTGAAATAATCGGCGTACTGGTAGAGGCTGCGGAACGCCTTCAGGTAGTCGGCCGCGGCATTTTCGGGCGGCGTGTCGGTGTTTTTGCCGATGTTGCAGCCCACGATTCCCTTGCCGCGGTTGCGCTGCAGGTGCCGGATCATGGCTTCGAGTCCGTGGTTCGAGAGGCCGATGCGGTTGATGATTGCCCGGTCCCTGGGCAGGCGGAAGACGCGCGGCCGCGGGTTGCCGCCCTGCGGGCGGGGTGTGACGGTGCCGATCTCGACGAATCCGAACCCGAGGGCCGAGAGCTCCCGGATCGCCTCGCCGTTGCGGTCGAAGCCGGCGGCCAGTCCGACAGGGTTCGGGAAGCGGATGCCGAAGACCTCGCGCTCGAGCGACGGGTGCGCCTCGGCATAGCATTTGCGCAGCAGCCAGCGGCCTCCGGGGATCAACCCGATGCACCGCAACAGGAGCAGGACGGCCCGGTGCGCCCGCTCGATGGTGAGCGAGAAGAGGACCGGTTTTATGATGCGCTGGTACATGTTTGCATGTTTACGGACGGGCAAAAATACGAAAAAAGAACGGATTCCGCTAAAAATATTCGCGGCGGTAGGCGTAATGGTCGCGCAGGGCTTCGAAATCCGTAGGGTTCTCCTTCAGCCGGCGGCTTTCGGCCTCGATGTCGAAGGCTCCGCCGATGGTGCGGCAGAGTTCCTGCCATGAGATCGGGCGTGGGGTGGAGGGGGCTGCTTCGGGGGGATACCACCCGGTGAGGGGCAGGCCGAAATGGCGGGCCAGCGCATCGACCGACATGGCCGTGGCGTTGGCCTTGCCCTGTTCGGAGTAGCCGGCGATGTGGGGGGTGGCGATCAGGGCCCGGTCGAGCAGCGTGCGGTCGATGGCCGGTTCGTGTTCCCAGACGTCGAGGGCGCAGGGGTGGCCGCTCCGCACGAGGGCCTCTCCGTCCACGACCTCGCCCCGCGAGGTGTTGATGACGACCGCGTCCGGTCGCAGCATGCCGAGCAGGCGTTCGTCGGCCAGGTGGCGGGTCGTTTCGTCGAGGGGTGTGTGGAAGGTCAGCAGGTCGGCCTGCGCGGCGACCTCTTCCAGCGGCAGGAACCCGAGGCGCTCGCGCTCTTCGCGCGGGGGGTCGCAGCAGAGCACGCGGAAGCCCCACGCCTCGGCATACTCTTTGACGAGCGAGCCGACGTGGCCCACTCCGACGATGCCGAGTGTCCTGCCGTCCGGCTGCCAGCCCTGCACGCGGGCCAGGTGAACCAGCGCGGCGCCGATCCATTGCAGCACGCCGCGGGCGTTGCATCCGGCGGCGGTCGTGACACGGATGCCGTGTGCGGCGCACCATCCGAGGTCGATGTGGTCGAACCCGATGGTGGCCGTGGCGATCATCCGCACGCGGGAGCCGGCCAGCAGCCGGGCGTCGCAGCGCGTTCGGGTACGGACGATGAGTGCGTCGGCATCGCGGACGTCGGCGGCCGTGATGGCCTTGCCGGCGATCCGGACCACTTCGGCGAAGGGCGTCAGCACATCCTCCAGAAAGGGTATGGCGCAGTCGGCGATGATCTTCATGGCATGCGATTCTTTGCTTTGGGGTGGACAAATATAGGGAAATTTTAAAATTTTTGTACCTTTGTTATTTAAAACGACTGATATGGAACAGAAAACCTTCGATCCGGACGGCGTCGGCGTGGACAACGGGACCTATTTCGGTCTTCCGTTCGATCCCGAGACGGCGGAACTGGTGCTTGTTTCGGCCCCCTGGGACGTGACGGTCTCCTACGGTGCCGGTACGGCCTATGCCCCCGATGCGATCATCGAGGCTTCGACGCAACTCGACTTCCACGATCCGCTGGCCCCCGGGGCCTGGCGCCGCGGCATCGCCACGGCCGACGTGGACTATGCCCTGCAGGAATCGTCGCAGCGGCTGCGGGTCGATGCCTCGCGGGTGATCGACCACCTCGAGGGCGGCGGTTCGCCCGACGACGAATACGTTGTGCGCAAGCTGCGGCGCGTGAACGAGGGTTGTGCGGCGATGAACGCCAACATCGAGGAGCAGGCTTCGCGCTGGCTCGATGCGGGCAAGACGGTGGGGCTGGTCGGTGGCGACCATTCGACCCCCTACGGGCTGATCCGCGCCCTCGGCCGGCGGCATGCGTCGTTCGGTATCCTGCACATCGATGCCCACTGCGACCTCAGGGAGGCCTACGAAGGGTTCGAATATTCGCATGCCTCGATCATGTTCAACGTGCTGCGCGACGTGCCCCAGGTGTCGCGCCTGGTGCAGGTCGGCGTACGCGACTTCAGCGCCGGGGAGGCTGCCCGCGCCGCTTCCGATGCCCGGATCTCGACTTTCGACGACCTGTCGCTGGCCGGTGCGGCCTTCGACGGAGTGACCTGGAGCGAACAGTGCCGGAAGATCGTGGCCGCGCTGCCCGACGAGGTCTATGTCAGCTTCGACATCGACGGACTCTCGTTCGAGAACTGCCCCCACACCGGGACGCCCGTATCGGGCGGCCTGACCTTCAACCAGGCGGTCTGGCTGCTGGCCGAGGTCGTGCGCTCGGGACGCCGCATCATCGGCTTCGACATGGTCGAGGTGACGCCTGCGTCCGACGACCGGATCGACGCCATCACCGGAGCGCGCATCTTGTGGAAACTGTGCGGGCTGACCCTGCGGTCGCACGCCGAAAACCCGCAGCGGTAGGATGGGGATCTTTACCCGATTCGGCTGGATCCGGCGGTTGAGGAGCGTGGTCTTCGGCGTGCGCCGGTTCATGCAGGCTCCCTGGGCCGGGGGCGTGGTGCTGCTGACGTGTGTCGCCATCGCCATGCTGCTGGCCAATCTCCCCGCCACGGCGCTCTACTACCACCATCTGCTCGAGACCGAACTCTCGGCGATGGTCCATTCGCCCGAAGGGGTGATCGACTGGATCTTCCCCCGCGGGATGACCGTCGAGAAGTTTATCAACGACGGTCTGATGGTCGTCTTTTTCTTCTCGGTAGGGCTGGAAATCAAACGCGAAATCGTCTGCGGCCGGCTCTCGACCCGCCAGCAGGCCATCCTCCCGGTGGTGGCCGCCCTCGGCGGCATGCTTGCGCCGGCACTTGTCTTCACGCTCTTCAACCACGGTACGGCCGCGGCCAACGGCTGGGGAATCCCGACGGCGACCGACATCGCCTTTGCCGTGGGCATCCTCTCGATGGTTGGCGATCGCGTGCCGGTCTCGCTCAAGATCTTTCTTACGGCACTGGCCATCGCCGATGACCTCGGTGCCATTCTGGTCATCGCCCTCTTTTACGGGGGCGAGGTGCGGTTGGGCTACCTGCTTGCGGCTTTGGCGGTCATGGCTTTGGTCTACGGTATGAAGCGCCTCGGTGAGAAGCGGATGGGTTTCTATCTGGTCCCGGCAGTCATCATCTGGGGACTGTTCTACTACTCGGGGGTGCACTCGACCCTTTCGGGGGTGGCGATGGCCATGCTCATCCCGATGGAGCCGCGCTACGGAAAGGAGTATTTCGTCCGCAAGATGGCCTCTCTGAAGGGGGCTTTCGAGTCGATTGCAACCTCCGGGGACGATTTCCCCGACGAGGAACAGCGGGCCTGCCTGCGCCGCGTCAGGCAGTTGTCCTCCCGCTCGGTCGGGATGTCCTACCGGCTGGAGGAGGCGCTGGCTCCCTATGTAACCTTCCTCATTATGCCGATCTTTGCCTTGGCGAATGCCGGGGTCGGCATCGCCTCGCCCGAATATTTCCGGATCTTCGCCCATTCGCCCGAGATCGGGTCGATTGGCATGGGGGTCTTCTTCGGACTGGTCGTGGGCAAGCCGCTGGGCATATTCCTTGCGGCGTGGATCTCCGTGAAGATGGGGCTGGCTGCCATGCCCGAAGGGGCTTCGTGGCGGATGCTGCTGGCGGTGGCCTGCCTGGGCGGCATCGGCTTCACGATGTCGCTCTTCGTCGATTCGCTCGCATTCTCCGATGTGGCGCTCATCGACCGCGGCAAGATCGCCATCCTGATGGGTTCGGCAGCGGCCGCCGTGTTGGGTACCTTATTAATATGGATCTTCGGTAAACGGAACAAACAACTGACTTGAACGATATGAAACGGAACGTGTGGTTGCTCCCGCTGCTGGCACTGCTGGCCGGAGCCTGCTCGAAGCACTCGGGCGGAGGCGCGAAACTCGCCTCGGACACCGACTCGGTGGCTTATGTGATCGGTATGAATGTGGGTTTGAACCTCCAGCGGATGGATTCGACGATCAACGTCGATGCCGTCTGCGAGGGAATCCGCGACGTCTTCCGCGACAAGACGCGCCTCTCGGTTGAGCAGGCCGAGACTTTCTACCTGAGCTACCTCAATTATGCCCTGCCCGAAAAGGCGCGGGCCTACGAGGAGCAGTTCCTGGTCGATATCGCCACGTCGAACCGTTCGTATGCCCGTACCTCGTCGGGTGTGACCTATACGGTGACCGAGGTGGGAGATCAGGGACGCATTCCGACCTCGGACCGCGACAGCGTCGAGGTGCGCTATGTCATCTCCACGACCGACGGACGGCAGCTCTACTCCTCCTATGAGCGCGGCGACACGCTGCGCGTGCAGTTGCGCGACCTGCGTCCCGGTGTGCGGGAGAGTGTGAAACTCATCGGCCGGGGTGGCCGGATCGAGTCGTGGATACCCTCGGCCGAGGCCTACGGCGCCGAAGGCGACAAGGAGCTCGGCGTGGCCCCGAACACGACGCT
>FR891970.1:64290-69472 GCA_000434235.1 Alistipes sp. CAG:268
CGAACACGACGCTGCGCTACGAAATCGAGCTGGTCGGCGTCGAGAAATACGGCGATTGGTCGCGGCGCAACAATTTGCGTAGAAAATAGAATAAAAAAGTGATCGGAAACGTATTTTTTATATCTTTGTGCGATTTTAGTTTCGGAGCAAACATTTAATTCATACACTATTCAACGACAATGAAAAAGATCATTTTTGCCGCGACGCTCGCCGGCGCCGCGCTGCTGACCTCCTGCGGGGGCGGCAATGGCAAGGTGCAGATGGGCAGCCTGTCGGAGTTCGACTCGCTGTCGTATGCCCTGGGTGCCAACATGGGTTTCGGCATCAGCTATGAGATGAAGGACATCCCGTTCGACTATGCCGTAGTGACGAAGGCTATCGAGGAGGGGGCGCTCAACAAGGCTTCGCAGAAGCACGACGAGTCGCTCGAGATGTTGCGCGACTACTTCATGAACAAGCGCGGTGCCCGCATGCGTGCCATCGCCGAGAAGCGCGCCGAGGCCGACAGCATCCGTCTGGCCGGCGGCGATTCCACGAAGGTGGAGTATCCCGCAGCCGATCCCGAGATGTTCGAGAGCGAGGAGGAGCGCGAGCAGATCTCCTATGCATTCGGTAACGACATCGGTTACAACATCGTCCAGAGCGGCATGCCGATCCAGCTGGTATGGGTCAAGGAGGCGCTGCAGAACGTGATCGACAAGAACCCGAAGATGCAGGAGGATGAGGTGAACCGCTACCTGCAGTACTACTTCATGGTAAAGCGTCCGGCCGAGAATGCCGAGGCTTCGAAGGCATGGCTCGAGAAGATCGAGAAGAAGTCGGGGGTGAAGAAGACCGAGTCGGGTCTGCTCTACAAGATTACGAACGAGGGCGACACGACGGTCCGCGCCAAGGATCCGCGTGACGTGGTCAAGGTGCACTATACGGGCCGTACGCGCGAGGGCAAGGTGTTCGACACCTCGAAGTTTGCCAACCGTCCGAAGGAGCAGCAGGAGATGCTCAAGCAGCAGCGTCCCGACGACTACGACAAGGATGAGCCGATCGAGTTCCCGCTCAACCGGGTGATCCCGGGATGGACCGAGGGCATGCAGCTTGTCGGCAAGGGCGGTACGATCACGCTGTGGATTCCGGCCGAGCTGGCCTATGGCGCCCGCGGTGCTGGCCGTGACATCGGCCCCAACGAGGCTCTGGAGTTTGAGGTTGAGCTCATCGACGTGACTCCCTATGTAGAGCCGGCTCCCGCCGATTCGACCGCTGCGGCTCCGGCCGTTGAGCCCGCGAAGTAGTTCGTTCGGAGATACAAGACAGAAACCGGATGCACGTGCCTCGTGCATCCGGTTCCTGTTTGTTCTTCGGTCGGCTTTCCTTTCGACGGGTGTCGGCCGAAGAGCCCCTTCGGTGTTTGTGCGGCAGGTTTTTGTTCCTGTCCGCCGGTTGCGGCCTTGCCTTTGTGCCCCGGAGAAATACGAACCCCGAAAACGGAATTCCGTTTCCGGGGTTCGCTGTGTGCAGGCCATTCCGCTCGTGCGGGGCACGGCCCTGTTGCGGCGGCCGGTTCTGAATTTAGAACGGCAGGTCGTCCACCTCGGCAGCCGGGGCCGATGCATAGCCGGGCTCCTCGGCAATCGGGGGCATGTCTGGCATCGGTGCCGGTGCGGGCTCCTGCTTGGGCTGGATGCGCCAGGCCCGGATGTCGGTATACCAGCGGCCGTTGTATTCGCGCGACTCGATGTTCACCGAAACGGTGTAGGTCGCCCCTTCGCGCAGCCGGGCCACGTCGTCGGGCTTGTTGAAGAACGTCACGCAGATCTTGCGGGTGAACGAACCTTCGTTCATCTCGAAGACCACATCCTGGCGCTGCCATTCGCCGCGGGCCGAAGTGCCTTTCGTCACGGGCATTATTTTGTACACGGTACCTTCGAATTCCATAATCTCTGTTTTTTTGTTTGTCGGCAAAGATACGAAAAAAACGGGAGAAACCCCGGCCGCATGTGGAAAAAAGGAATCCGGCGGCGAATTCGTTCGCCGCCGGATTCACCGGTGGGCCCAGAGGGGCATGATCCCACGACCTTCGGATTATGAGTCCGCTGCTCTGACCAACTGAGCTATGGGCCCTGCCGCGGCCGGATGACCGCTTCGGAGCGCAAAGATACGAAAACAATTCGTATTTCGCAATGCGCGGCGGGATTTTACCTCCGATCCCTTCGTAACGCTCGGGGACTCTCTGTTCGGGAGCGTCTTCCGCCTCCGTTTCACGCCAGTGCGGGGGGCTTGGCCGCGGTCGTGCCCCGGGGTGCGGTGTTGTCGGCTGATGCTCTGCGGCATTACCGCCGGAGAGTTGGACGAAAAGTTGAAAAAAAGTCCGCAGGGTGTTGTTTGTTGCAAATAAATTCGTACCTTTGTCGCGCTTAAGCATTAACCAAAAACAAAAACGACAAATGAAAAAGGGTATTCATCCGGAAAATTATCGTTTGGTGGCGTTCAAGGACATGTCCAACGACCACGTGTTTTTGTGTCGGTCCGCCGTTTCGACAAAAGAAACCATCGAGGTGAACGGCGAAACCTATCCCGTGTATAAGATGGAAATTTCCAACACGTCTCACCCGTTCTACACCGGTAAGATGAAGTTGGTAGACACCGCTGGTCGCGTCGATAAGTTTATGAGCCGCTACGCAAAACGCTACGATAAGAAGAACGCTGCGAAGTAGGACGCTTCCGAGCGAGAAATAACGGACCGCAATCAAATTGCGGTCCGTTGTTTTTTTACGGAGCCCTTCAAAAAATCGTACACGTAAAGGGATTTATTTCTATATTTGCGGCCGAAAGCAATAAGTTATTCGATCTTAGCAAGTTTCATGTTATGAAAAAAATGCTGGAACGTCTCGCGCCCGTATTCCTGGGCGCACTCCTGCTGGCTTCGTGTGCCGGCAAACAGAAGCAGGCGATCATCGCCGAAACCGATCATGAGCGCGATTCGCTGACGTCGGTCATCCGGGCGAAGGATTCGCTCATCAATCTCGTCTTCTCGGACATCAATGCCATTTCGGAGAATCTGGCGATCATCAAGTCGCGCGAGAACCTGATCACCGTGGCCGGAGAGCAGGAGGGGACCCGCCGGCCCGTCGAGGAGATCAACAACGATATCGCCGCCATCGACCGTCTGCTGCAGGATAACCGCAAGAAGATCGAGTCGCTGGAGCGTTCGGCCGCGCAGTTGCGCAAGGCCAACCTGCGTATCGAGGGACTCGAGCGCATGATCGGCGATCTAGAAAGGCAACTCGGCGAGAAGCGTGACGAGGTGGCCCGTCTGCGCGAAGACCTGACGCAGCGCGGTATCGAGGTCGAGCAGCTGACCGAGACGGTGGCCCGCCGCGAGGAGGAGGTCGAGACGCTCAGCAACGAGAAGGTGGATCTCGAGAACCAGCTCAATACGGTCTATTACATCGTCGGCTCGGAGAAGGAGTTGCGCGATGCCCAGATCATCAACAAGCAGGGCTTTATCGGCCGCACCCTGACCGTTGGCCGGGGCGGTAATACCGACAGCTTTACGCAGGGTGATTCGCGTCTGCTGACCGAGATTCCCGTAGGGCACCGTCGAGTAACGGTCGTTTCGAGTCATCCCGAGGGATCTTACGAATTGGTTACGAATGCAGACAAGGTGGTCGAACAGTTGCGCATTCTTGATCCTACTCGCTTCTGGGAATCATCAAAAGTGCTGATTATAAGCTATAAATAAAGCAATGGGCCGGAAGGTCCGTGCCTGGATCCCCGCCTGAATACGGCGGGGATTTTTGGTTTGAGGTTTCGGGTTGATATTGCAGGTTTCGTTTTTTTTCGTATTTTTGTTCGAAAAAAGTTTTTTGCCTTTATATGGATTATCAAACCAAACCGCAGTTTGTGGAGTTGCCATGGAGAGAGTGTTGTACTGCGGATTGTAGTAGGTGTCCTACGTTTTCCTCTCCGTTCCGCCGTGTCGGCGATGTCGCCTATTGCCGTTTTGCCCTCCTGTCGTTTCGACAGGTCGGTGATGGCCTGCGGTTCAATCCCGATCGGATTGTCCGTCTGGTGTTTGTCCTGTCGGGATCGCTGAAATTCGAGCGGGCAAACGATCCCGTTCGGTTGATCACTTCGAAACAATGCGCCTGTCTGCCTTGCGGCGAACCCTTCTCCCTGACGGGACAGGATGAAGGAACCCGTGCCGTGGTGTTGTCGCTGTCGCGCGGTCTCGGTTTTTGCGAGGGGGATATTTTCGGTGCTTCGGCATCGGAGGATACGGTCATCCCCGCTGATCCGATTCCTTCGCTGTCGCTCCACCCGGTGATCGAGTCGCTTCTTGCCGGACTGTTCGTTGTCCCCGAGCTGGTTGAGTGCGCCCGATACCACCGGATCAAGGCGACCGAACTGTTCCTGTTGATCAAGGCGCTTTACACTCCTACCGAACTGGCTTATTTCTTTCAGCCCATGATGCAGCCCGAAGATCATTTCCGCACGTTCGTTTGCAACAACTACGAACGGGCGCGCAGTGTTGCCGAACTGGCTGCCTTGGCCGGAATGAGCCTTTCAGTCTTCAAACGCCGCTTTGCCGAACATTTCGACGACAGCGTCTACCATTGGATGATGCGGCAGAAGGCGCAGCGGATTCTGACCGATATCCAGGATGGAGAGCAGAGTACGCGTGCCCTGATGGAAAAGTACGGTTTCCGCTATTACACGCAGTTCAGCCGTTTCTGCAAGAACTATCTGCAGGCAACCCCCGCCCAACTGATTGCCGCGTCGCGTCCCCGTTGATGCTCCGGGTAGGATTGGCGCAGTTGTTGTCAGCTCTTTATATATAGGTGTCGCTCGGTATCGGGCTGAAGGATCGGATGCTTCGGGAAGCTGTGTGCGGTTTGTGGGCAGAAGTTGTGATATTTTTTGCGCAGATTGTTGTGTTATTCAAAAGTTTTCCTAACTTTGCACCCGATTTCGCCCGTGAAGCGAAAGCGGTCGGACGGGGTTCTTTGAGAAGAGTTAAAAAAGTGGAAAATTTATCCCGAATAATTTGGTAGATAAATTTTTTATGCCTACTTTTGCAATCCAAAACGGTGGATATTGCCGATGTAGCTCAGTTGGCCAGAGCAGCTGATTTGTAATCAGCTGGTCGTGGGTTCGAATCCCTCCATCGGCTCGCAAGCCGACGCGG
>FR891971.1:0-23449 GCA_000434235.1 Alistipes sp. CAG:268
AGATCAGCAGGAAGTTCTCGTCCACGGCCGCATCCCACGTCTCGCCCTCGGCCAGGCGGGGATTCTTCAGCCGC
This sequence comes from Alistipes sp. CAG:268, assembly GCA_000434235.1. Classification (GTDB taxonomy): domain Bacteria; phylum Bacteroidota; class Bacteroidia; order Bacteroidales; family Rikenellaceae; genus Alistipes; species Alistipes avistercoris. The sequence continues at coordinate 75 of FR891971.1, forward strand.
TCGGGGAAGAAGTAGCTGAAGGGCAGATCCTTCACGTGCTCCTCCTTGAAGTGGCTTCCGGCCATCCGTTCGGCGCTGAAATTCTCGGACGTCGTCACGGTCAGCACATACTGTCCGCCCTCGGTGCTTGCCGTTACGGTGAAGTCGTTCTCCTCGGGGAGCTCCTTCAGCCGGACGTTCCATGCCGGGTCGCCGTAGAAGGCCAGCACGTCGCGGTCGAAGAAAAAGCCCAGCTCATCGATCGTAAGTTCACGTCCGGCCACTTCGGAGGCCTTCTCCAGATCCTCCTCGGCAAAACCATCGGGACCGTAGGGGAACGGCTTGCGGCACAGTTCGGGGTCCCACGAGTCGATCTGGTGCAGCATGTCCTGCTGGTTGAGGTAGAAGGCCTCTGCGAGCGAGTAGCGTCCGGGGGTCGTGAGCCAGTATTTCAGTCCGCCCCATCCGTTGCGCCCGTACCACGTCGGCACGACGTAGCCGGCCATTGCCGAGGCATGCGCGCTGTTCATCCAGGCGATGGCCATGCTCTCGCGCGTGTTGTTCACGTTGCCGATCAGGCAGTTGCCGATCGGAAGGAAGACGCGGCGCTTGCCCGACTCCTTGAGCGCCTCGGGCCCCTCGGGGAAGTCGGCGTAGAGGGCGCCGTCGCGGGCCCGCAGGTTGCCCACCGAGAAGGGCATCTCGAGGTTGCGCTCCGTGGCGTGCGAGGCCGTGGTGATCAGGTCGGGGTCATAGGCCGCATAGAAGTCGCAGAAGCTCCGCAGCAGGTCGGGGCGTCCGTCTTCGAGCAGTCGTTCCGTGCGGTAGTGGCTTACCGAGTCGGCTCCGGGCTTCTTTTCGCCGCAGATCCCCGCATTGCGGTCGTCCACATAGGCGAACGAGTCGAACCACTTGCCGCTGCCCACCTCGCGCAGCGTGCTCACGGCGCTCCGGATGACCAGCGGTTCGCGGGCGTCGCGGACCATGCGCAGCGCAGCCTCGGCGTCGTAACCCGTGATGACGCCCCAGAGGTAGTCGGCATAGATGTCGTCATCCACCTCGCGGCTCATGCGGTTCAGGGCGATGATGTAGGCGCGGCCGACCTGTTCGGGTTGCTCGACGAAGGCCACGTAGCGGGGTGCGGCTTCGCGCAGGGCGGGCAGTGCTTCGCTGACCGTATCGCGGTAGTGGATCACCCGGGCGCCCGGGTGGCTTTCGCAGAGGGCCTCGACGACGGAGTTCCATTGCGGATCGTCGGCGATGCCGGGACCGGCTACGACGGCGTAGTCCGATGCTTCGGGGGTTGCCGTGCATGCGCACATTGCACATGCGGCCAGCAGCGGGAGGAGAGTTTGTTTCATGTTCGGGTTGTTTTTATCGGTTTGTATTTCGGTGTGTCACATCAGAGGCGAGAAGACCCGCATGAAGGATTCGGCCCAGCGCCTCCGGCGGGGGCGGCGGAACCACTCGCCGGGGGTCACCGCATGGCATCGGGCCGCGTCGTCGGAGAAGATCGCCGACATGCGGGAGGTGAACTCGGCGTCGTATATGAAGGCGTTCACCTCGAAGTTGTGCTCGAAACTGCGGAAGTCCATGTTGGCCGATCCGATGACGGTCAGCCCGTCGTCGATGATCAGCAGCTTCGAGTGGAGGAACCCCGGTTCGTAGAAGAGAATCTTCACCCCGGCGCGCATCATGTCGTCGAGATAGGAGTGCGAGGCGAGGTCGATCAGTCTCGAGTCGGAGCGTGCGGGAAGCATCAGCCGCACGTCGATGCCTCCCAGCGCGGCGGTCTGCAGCGCCGTGTTGAGGACGTCCGACGGCAGGTAGTAGGGGGTCTGGATCCATACCCTGCGGCGGGCGTTGGCCACGGCGTAGCTGTCGGCCTGCAGCAGCGCCCGCCACTTCCCGAGCGGCCCTCCGGCCACGATCTGCAGGATGTTGTCCGTGTAGCGTTGTGCTGCGGGGAAGTATTCCGAGCCCGAAACGTGCCGTTTGGTCGTGGCCGACCAGTCGCTCAGGAAGGCGACCTGCAGCCCTGCGACGCCGCTGCCCTCGATCCGGAAGTGGGTGTCGCGCCACGACCCCCACTCCGTGCCGCGCACGTAGCGGTCGGCGATGTTCATGCCGCCGATGAAACCCACGCGGCCGTCGATGACCACGATCTTGCGGTGGTTGCGGTAATTGACCTTGCTGGTGAAGCGCGGGAACTTCACGTGCAGGAAGGCGTGCACCTCGATCCCTTCGCGGCGCATCCCCTCGAAGAACGATTTGCGGACGCCGCTGCATCCCACGTCGTCGTAGAGGATCCGCACGTGCACCCCCTGCCGGGCCTTTTCCACGAGTGCGTCGCGCAGGCGCCGCCCCGTTTCGTCGTCGCAGAAGATGTAGTACTGCAGGTGGATGTGGTGCCGGGCCCGGGCGATCTCGCCGAGCAGAGCCTCCATTTTGCTGCTTCCGTCGGTGTAGGGGGTGATGCGGCTGCCGTAGAGCGGCACGGCATGGCTCGTGGTGCGCAGCAGGCGGGCCAGCGGACGGTAGGCCTTCGGAATTTCCGGGCCTGCGGCGTGCTCGGCCTCCTCGAGCTGCAGGGTGATGCGTTTGCGCATCCGTCGCGAGATGATGCGCTGCTTGGAGAGGTTTTGCCCGAAGAAGAAGTAGAAGACCAGCCCCACGACGGGCGCCAGCACCAGCACGATGATCCACGGCAGGGTCTTCAGCGGGTTCCGGTTGTCGGTGATGATGACCAGCACGATGCCGAGAATCGTCACCGAGTAGAGCACGAGGAACGTGTATGTGAGGATCTGCTGCATGGAATCGGGGCGGGGGTTGGCGCGGCGGGGTACGCTGCGGCAGCCACCGGCGGATGGTTACTCTTGGTCGGCGGCTCCGTCCCGGGCCTTCGCCGGCCTCTGGTCGGGGAAGGTGACGGTGTAGAGCAGGTGCTCGACCCCGCGCACGTAGTTGCGCTTGCGGGGCTTGTTCAGGTCGGGGGCGTAGACGTAGCAGTCGAGCGTGAAGACACGGTTGTTCTCCGTATCGACCGTGGTATAGCTGACGAACGGGCCGCCCATGAAATCACCCTTCACGTCCCAGAATCCGCGCAGTTCGCACCACAGGCGTCCTTCGAGGCGGAACATCCGGTAGCCGGGAGCGAAGGCGTCCGAGGTGGTCATGTACGAGCCGTCCGAAGGGCCGGGAATGCGTGCCGCAAAGCGGTTGCGTGCGGCGACGAGAGCCTCGGGCGTGAGCGATTCGGGACCTTCGTAGGGATAGGAGTAGACGAAGAAACCCTGGCTGGCGGTGGGGTATTCGTAGCGGGCCCAGAGGAAGTCCTCCTCCTGTTTGGCCAGCACGTAGCCCTTCGGCACCTTCATATCCACGCCGAAGATCCGTTCGACGGCGTCGCGGATGCCCGGGTTGTAAAACTTGTTGTTGGCTTCGATCGAGCGGTCGCGCTCGGCCTTTTCGAGCACCTGCACGAGTTTGTCGCGGTTGGCCGAGAGGTAATCGACGATGCTGCGGTCGTCGGGGCCCTGAAGCGTCAGCACGATTTGCGGCGAGGCCGTGAGATCGTATTCCACGCCGGTGGCGGCCTGTTCGAGCGAGGGATCGACCACGATCCGCAGGATGTTGCGGTGGTCGGCGATCATGCCCGTGTAGGAACTCTCCGTCACGCGGAGCACGTCGAAGAGTGGCTCGGTCTGGTTGAGGTAGGGCACCGGGGCAGTAAGAATCGAGCGGAGCGAGTCGCCCATTTCGCCCGTCCACTCCTGCTGCGGGCAGACGACGATCAGTTCGTAGGGACGTCCCTGTGCGTCCTTTTTGGCATCGGTCAGGGTGTGGAAGGCCTTGCAGCCGGAGAGCATGGCGGCCAGGAGAGCCGCGGCGGCAATGCGCTGAAGTGTTTTCATGGTCCGTTTTCGCTTGGTGGAAGATGCGATGCGGGACGGTGTCGAAGAGACTCGGCGGAGTACCTCGGCCTGGCCCGATGGCGTGTTCCCGGGGTTAATCATACAAATATACGCATATTTTTCGGAATCGTGCGGAAAATCACTATTTTTGCAAGCCATGCGTTTGAAACCACCGAAAATAATCCGGCGGCTCATGCCGGACTTGATCTGGGAGATCGACGATGCCGACGGGGTGTTCCTTACGTTCGACGACGGTCCCACGCCGGGTATCACCGAGTGGATTCTCTCGACGCTGGACAAGTATGATGCCAAGGCAACCTTCTTCGTGCTGGGTAAGAACGTCGAGATGTACCCCGACCTGTACCGGCGGATCCTCGATGCCGGACACCGGATCGGCAACCATACCTATTCGCACCAGAAGGGCTGGGGCATGAGCCTCGAACGTTATACGGAGGATGTCGATTTTGCCAACGACTTGATCCACAGTGAGCTGTTCCGTCCTCCCTATGCGCAGATCACCCCGGCGCAGGCCCGTTTTCTGGGCCAGCGCTACAAACTGGTGATGTGGGACATCATCTCGCGCGACTACAACCGCAAGCTCTCGCCCCGGACCTGCCTTCGCAACGTCACGAAGTATCTTGCCCCGGGAGCCATCGTCGTTTTCCACGACAGCGAGAAGGCTTTCCGCAACATGCGCTACGCCCTGCCGCGGACGCTCGAGAAGATCCGCCAGATGGGGCTCCGGTGCAAGGCCATCGAACTCTGACCGGCGCCGTGCCGGTGTGCGGAGGCGCCGCATGTGGCCGTGTTGCGTGTAACCGGGTCGGAATAGGAATATTGGGAATTTTTTTCTAACTTTGTGCCCGCGAAAATTCTTATAAAAACAATAACCTTATGGCAACTACTGCAGATATCAAGATCGGCATGTGCATCGAGCTGGACGGCAAGACGTTCCAGATCGTCGATTTCCAGCATGTGAAGCCGGGCAAGGGCCCCGCTTTTGTGCGCACGAAACTCAAGAACCTCGAGAACGGCCGCGTGCTGGACAACACCTTCTCGGCCGGAGCGCGCATCGAGCCGGTGCGTGTCGAGCGCCGTCCCTACCAGTTCACCTACGAGGATGACCTGGGCATGCACTTCATGCACACGGAGACCTTCGAGGAGATCAACATCGACAAGAACCTGATCAACAACTACGACCTGATGGCCGACGGCCAGATCGTCGAGGTGATGTTCCACACCGAGAAGGAGACCGTCCTTTCGGCCGAGCTTCCCCCGATCGTGGACATGGAGGTGACCTACACCGAGCCGGGCATCAAGGGCGATACGGCCTCGACCAACTCGCTCAAGCCGGCAACGGTCAATACCGGAGCCACGATCCGCGTACCGCTGTTCATCAACACGGGCGACAAGATCCGCGTCGATACCCGTACGCGCGAGTACTACGAGCGTATCAAGTAGTCGCGGCACGACAGCTTTTGGAACTTTAGGGTTCCGAAACAAAACACCCCGGACAACTGCATGTCCGGGGTGTTTCGCTTTTTGACAGGCGTGATTACATGCCCGGGGTCTCGAACTCCCGCATGACGGTCTCCATCTTGCGGCGGATCTCCGCCGTGCAGAGGTTGCCGATGCTCCCCTCGTGGGTGTGGTGCACCTCGCGCGTGGGGCGGTACTCTCCCTGCTGCACGGCCATGCCGACCCGGCGGTAGGCTTCGCGGAAAGGCACGCCCTGCAGCACGAGCCGGTTCACGTCCTCGACGGTGAACAGATAGTCGTACTTCCTCTCGTCGAGGATGCGGTCGTTCACCTTCAGGCGGGCCAGCATGAAGTCGGCCATGCGGAGCGTGCGGCGGATCTCCGCAGTCGCCGGGAAGAGAATGTCCTTCAGGAGCTGCAGGTCGCGGTGGTAGCCCACCGGGAGGTTCGTCGTCAGCAGGGCGATCTCGTTGGGCAGCGCCTGCAGGCGGTTGCAGCGGCCGCGCATGATCTCGAAGACGTCGGGGTTCTTCTTGTGGGGCATGATGCTTGACCCGGTGGTCAGTTCGTCGGGCAGCGAGACGAAGCCGAAGTTCTGGCTCATGAACAGACAGAGGTCCATGGCCATGCGCCCGACGGTGGCTGCCACGGCGGCGATGGCTGCCGCTGCCGCGCGTTCGCTCTTTCCGCGGCTCATCTGCGCCGCCACGACGTTGTAGTGCAATGTCTCGAATCCCAACAGGTGCGTGGTCATCGTGCGGTCGAGCGGGAACGAGGAGCCGTATCCGGCGGCCGATCCCAGCGGGTTCTGGTTGGCGATGTGCCACGCTGCGGCGAGCATCCGCATGTCGTCCACCAGCGTTTCGGCATAGGCCCCGAACCAGAGTCCGAACGACGAGGGCATGGCGATCTGCAGGTGGGTGTATCCCGGCATCAGCACCTCGCGGTAGCGCTCGCTCTGCTCCTGCAGGCGGTCGAAGAGCGTGCGGACGTCGCGGGCGATGCCCTGCAGCTCGTCGCGCAGGAAGAGTTTCAGATCGACCAGTACCTGGTCGTTGCGCGAGCGTCCCGAGTGGATCTTCTTGCCTACGTCGCCCAGCCGGCGGGTGAGCAGCAGCTCGACCTCGGAGTGGACATCCTCCGTGTCGGGTTCGATCTCGAAGCGCCCGGCCTCGATCTCCGCGGCGATTTCGTGCAGTCCGTCGGTGAGCCGCCGCAGCTCGTCGGCCGTCAGCAGGCCGATCTTCTCGAGCATGGCGATGTGTGCCAGCGATCCCTCGACGTCGTAGCGCGCCAGCCGCAGGTCGAGTTCGCGGTCCTGGCCGACGGTGTACTCCTCGATCATCGTGTCGGGTTCAAATCCCTTGTCCCAAAGTTTTCCAGCCATATTCTTTCGCTAAATGTTCGATGTAATCCATGTAGACGGCAATCCCGTCCTCGATCTCCGCCAGGCGGATGTATTCGTCGGCGGCGTGCGACCGCGATGACTCGCCCGGGCCCATCTTGAGGGCCGGGAAGGGCATCAGCGTGCGGTCGGAGGTCGTCGGCGAGACGAATGCGGTGCGTCCCGTGGCCCGCGCGGCCCGCATCAGGGGATGGTGGTCGTCGAGTGCGACGGCCCGGATGCGCGTCGAGCGGGGTACAGCCTCGGAGCGGATCGCCGCACGGAGCAGCTCGACCGTCTCCTCGTTGGTGTAGGCGTCGGTGGTCCGGATGTCCACGACGAACCGGCAGGTGTCGGGCACGACGTTGTGCTGCGTGCCGGCCTCGATCTGCGTCACGGCCAGGCCGATCGGTCCCAGCAGCGCAGATTCACGCTCGAAGCGGAAGCCGCGCAGCCGTGCAATGTCCTCCAGTGCGATGTAGAGGGCGTTGATCCCCTCGCCGCGCGCCGCATGGCCGCTCCGGCCGTGTGCCGTGCAGTCGAGGACCACGAGGCCACGCTCTCCGGCGGCGGCCTGCATCCCGGTGGGTTCGCCCACCACGGCCAGGTCGATGCGCCCCAGTTCAGGCAGCAGGGCCCGGATGCCGTGCTCGCCCATGCACTCCTCCTCGGCCGTGAGGGCCAGCAGGAGGTTGAAGGGCAACTCCCGCGTGCGCAGGGCGAGAAACGCCTCCGTGAGCGCCACGACCGAGGCCCCGGCGTCGTTGCTGCCCAGTCCGTAGAGGCGGTCGCCCTCGATTGCCGGCATATAGGGGTCGCGCGTCCACGAGGCTGCAGGCCGCACCGTGTCGTGGTGCGAGTTGAGCAGCAGCGTGGGCCGCGCCGGGTCGAACCCTTCGCTGCGTGCCCAGATGTTGTTGTGGAGCCGTTCGGGACGGGCGCCCCGCTCCGTGAGGAAAGCGTGGAGCAGATCCCCCGTCCGTGCTTCGTCGCGCGAAGGCGAGGGAGTGGCGATCAGTCGGCGCAGCAGCCCGACGGCTTCCGAGGTTCGTGTCTGCATCTCTGTCGTGTGTTCCTGTCGTGCGCGGGGCGCGGCCCCGCGGATGTTATCGGATGACGGTTCCCGAACCGTCGCCGAGCCCTTCCGAACTGCGGATCGTGACGCTCCGCACCCCCTGCCCGACGGCCTTCAGGGCATTCTCGATCTTCGGGATCATTCCCCGGCTCACCGTTCCGTCGGCCTTGAGGGGCGGATAGCTCTCCGCCGTGATCTCGGCAATGACCGACTGCTCGTCGTCCGGGTCGCGCAGCACGCCGCGTTTCTCGAAGCAGTAGACCAGGTCGGTCGGGGCGAGGCGTGCGGCGCCGAGCGCCACGGCCGAGGCGACGCTGTCGGCATTGCAGTTGAGCAGCGTCCCGCAGCCGTCGTGCATGATGGCCGGGAAGACGGGCGTGAGCTCCGTCTCCAGCAGGCGGCCCAGCAGGTCGGAATCGACCCGTTCGATGTCGCCGACGAATCCGAAGTCGATCGGTTCGGGCGAACGGAGGCGGGCCGTGACGATGTTCCCGTCGGCACCCGAGAGGCCGATGGCGTTGCAGCCGGCGGCCTGCAGTCCGGCGACGATCTGCTTGTTCACCAGCCCGGCGTAGACCATCGTCACCACGTCGAGCATTCCCTTGTCCGTGATGCGGCGCCCCTCGACCATGCGGACCTTCAGTTCGAGCCGCTCGGCCAGCCGTGTGGCGAGTTTGCCGCCGCCGTGAACGAGGATCTTTCGGCCCGGAAGCGATGCGAACTCCCCGAGAAAGCGTTTCAACGCGGCGGCATCGTCGATGACGTTGCCGCCGATCTTCACGACCGTGATCCCCTCCTTCATGCGAGTCCCTCCAGCAGCCGTTTGAGTACCACCTGGGCCGAGATCTCTCGGTTTGCGGCCTCGGGGATCACCAGCGAGCGCGGCGACTCGATCACCTCGTCCGTGACGATCATGTTGCGCCGCACGGGCAGACAGTGCATGAAGAAGGCATCGTTGGTCAGCGCCATCTTCTCCCGATCGACGGTCCAGGCGCGGTCGCGCGAGAGGACCTTGCCGTAGTTGGGGTCGGCGTAGGCCGCCCAGTTCTTGGCATAGACGAAGTCGGCGCCCTCGAGGGCCTTGCGCTGGTCGTACTCCACGCGGGCCGATCCGACGAACTGCGGGTCGAGCTCGTAGCCCTCGGGATGGGTGATGACGAAGTCGTAGCCCGCGGCGTTCATCCACTCGGCGAACGAGTTGGGCACGGCCTGCGGCAGGGCGTTGGGGTGCGGCGCCCAGGTCATCACGACCTTCGGGCGCTCGGTGCGCTTGTGCTCCTCGATGGTGATCAGGTCGGCGAAGCTCTGCAGCGGGTGGCGCGTGGCGGCCTCCATCGAGAAGACCGGGCGTCCCGAGTAGCGGATGAACTGCTCGAGCACGCGCTCCTCGTAGTCCTCGGTCTTGTCACGGAAACGGGCGAATGAGCGCACGCCGATCACGTCGCAGTAGGAACCCATGACCGGAATGGCCTCCAGAAGGTGTTCGGCCTTGTCGCCGTCCATCACCACGCCGCGCTCCGTCTCGAGTTTCCATGCCCCCTGATTGACGTCCAGCACCATGACGTTCATGCCGAGGTTCATCGCCGCCTTCTGGGTCGAGAGCCGCGTGCGGAGGCTCGAGTTGAAGAAGAGCATGAGCAGCGTGCGGTTGCGGCCCAGCCCCGAGTATTGGAATCGGTTGCGCTTGATCTCCAGCGCCTCGGCGACGGCAGCGTGCAGGTCGCCGATATCTTGTACGCAAGTGAACTTTTTCATCGTAGGATTGCTTTGAATGCCGTGAGGAACCGGTCGGCCAGGTCGCGGGTCAGGCAGAGCGCCGGCAGCAGCCGGACGGTCGAGGCGCCTGCGCCTCCCGTGAATATGTGTCGGTCGAAGAGCAGCCGGCGGCGCAGCTCGGCTCCCGAGCCGTCGATTTCGATGCCGATCATCAGGCCGCGGCCCCGCACTTCCCGGAGCCTCGCCATCGCGTGCAGCTCCCCGAGCAGGTAGCTGCCGACCGAGGCGGCGTTCTCCACGAGCCCTTCGCGCTCGATGATGTCGAGCACGGCAATCGCTGCGGCGCAGGCCAGGTGGTTGCCTCCGAAGGTGGTCCCGAGCATGCCGGCGCGGGCCTCGAAATGGGGCGCGATCAGCACGCCCCCGATGGGAAATCCGTTGGCCATGCCCTTGGCCACGGTGATCAGGTCGGGACGGATGCCCGCCTCCTGGTGGGCGAAGAAGCGTCCCGTGCGGCCGTAGCCCGACTGGATCTCGTCCAGGATGAGCTGCGTGCCGGTCTCGGTGGCCGCCTCGCGCACGCCGCGCAGGAAGTCGTCTGTCGGGCAGTGGATGCCCGAGACGCCCTGGATGCCCTCGACGATCACGGCGGCGAACTCCCGCGTGGCGAGTTTCTCGCGAACCGCCTCAAGGTCGTTCAGCGGGACGAACTCCACGTTCGGTGTGCGGTTGAACGGAGCCGAGATCGCGGGGTTGTCCGTGGCGGCCACGGCCCCCGACGTGCGGCCGTGGAAGGCCTTGCCCATGGCCAGCACCTTGGCGCGGCCCGTGTGGAACGAGGCGAGCTTCAGGGCATTCTCGTTGGCCTCGGCCCCCGAGTTGCAGAGGAAGAGGCGGTAGTCGTCGTAGCCCGAGAGGCGGCCGAGCTTCTCGGCCAGCCGCTGCTGGAGCGAATTCTCCACCGAGTTGGAGTAGAACCCGAGGCGGGCGACCTGCTCCGAGACCGCGCGCACGTAGTCCGGATGGGCGTGTCCGACGGAGATCACGGCGTGTCCGCCGTAGAGGTCGAGGTATTCGGTCCCGGCGGCGTCGTAAACGAAGCAGCCCCGGCCGCGCACCGGCTCCACCGGATAGAGTGGATATACATCGAAGAGTTTCATCTGTTTCCTGTGTTTCGTTTGTCGGTTCGTGTGCGTCAGAAGGCCGAGGCCTTCAGGCGCAGCCCCTCCTTTTCGTCGAGGCCGAACATCAGGTTCATGTTCTGCACGGCCTGGCCCGAGGCCCCCTTCAGCAGGTTGTCGATCACCGAGACCACGTGCACCTTGTCGCCGTAGCGAGCCGGCTGCACGAGCGCCTTGTTCGTATTGACCACCTGCTTGAGATCGACGCTGCGTTCGGTTGCACGGGTAAAGGCCGCCGTGGCGTAGTAGTCGGCGTAGAGCTGCCGCAACTCCTCCTCGCCGAGCGGGCAGGAGGTGTGCACGCTGGCCAGGATGCCCCGCGCGAAGTCGCCGCGCATGGGGATGAAATTCACGGCCCGGTCGAATGCCGGTTCGAGCCGCTGCAGCGTGCGCCCGATTTCGAGCAGGTGCTGGTGTGTGAAGGCCTTGTAGACCGAGACGTTGGCCGTGCGCCAGCTGAAATGGGTCGTTGCCGAGGGCTTCACCCCGGCGCCGGTCGATCCCGTGATGGCCGTGACGTGCACTTCGTCCCGCAGCAGGCGGGCGGCGGCCAGCGGCAGCAGAGCCAGCTGGATTGCCGTGGCGAAGCAACCCGGATTGGCCACGCGGCGGGCCTCCCGGATGCGGTCTCGCTGCAGTTCGGGCAGACCGTAGACAAACCCCTCGGACTCGTCGCGGAAGTCCTGCGCGAGGTCCACGATCCGCAGCTCCTGCGGCAGGTCGTGCGAGGCCAGCCACTTGCGGCTCTCGCCGTGTGCCGAGCAGAGGAACAGGACATCGACCTCGCCGAGGTCGTAGGCGTCGCAGAACCGCAGCTCCGTGTCGCCCTCCAGCCCGCCGTGGACATCGGCCACGCGGTTGCCGGCGTTCGACGTGCTGTGTACGAACCCGATCTCCGCCCGGGGATGGTTCACCAGCAGGCGGATCAGCTCGCCGGCCGTGTAGCCGGCGCCTCCGATGATGCCGGCGCGTATCATTTCTTGTTGCGGTTCTGGGCGTTGTAGTAGATCTTGATCTGGTTGCCGAGGATCTTCGTGAAGCCCTTCACGTCGTCGGCCGTCCAGGCCTTGTTCACCTCGCCGTACTCGCCGAAGTCGGTCTTCATCAGGTCGAAGGGCGAGCTGACGCCCACGAGCGTGTAGTTGCGCGGGCGGAGGATCAGCTCGACGGTTCCCGTGACGTTGCGCTGCGAGGAGTCGAGCATCGCCTCGATGTCGCGCATGACCGGCTCGAGGTACTGCGCTTCGTGGAGGAACATGCCGTACCACGTGGCCACCTGGTCCTTCCAGTAGAGCTGCCACTTGGTGAGCGTGTGCTTCTCGAGCATCTTGTGTGCGGCGATGATGAGCATCGGGGCGGCGGCCTCGAAGCCTACGCGGCCCTTGATGCCGATGATCGTGTCGCCGATGTGCATGTCGCGGCCGATGCCGTAGCGCGAGCCGATGGCCTCCACGGCACGGATCGCCTCGACCTTGTCGGTATAGGGGGTGCCGTTCACGGCCGCGATCTCACCCTGCTCGAAGGCGATGGTCAGGCGCTCCTCGCCCTGGGCCGTGATCTGGCTCGGGTAGGCCTCTTCGGGGAGCGTCTCTTCCGAGCGGAGGGTCTCCTTGCCGCCGATCGAGGTGCCCCACAGCCCCTTGTTGATCGAATACTCCATCTTCTTGAAGTCGGCAGTGAAGCCGTGCCTGCGCAGGTAGTCGATCTCGTATTCGCGCGTGAGGGTCATGTCGCGCGTCGGGGTGATGATCTCGATCTCCGGGGCGAGGATCTGGAACGTCAGGTCGAAGCGCACCTGGTCGTTGCCCGCACCGGTCGAGCCGTGGGCTACGGCGTCGGCTCCGATCCGCTTGGCGTATTCGATGATGGCAATGGCCTGGAAGATGCGCTCGGAGCTCACCGAGATGGGGTAGGTGCCGTTGCGCAGCACGTTGCCGAAGATCATGTAGCGGATGCTCTTCTCGTAGTACTCCTGCTCGATGTCGAGCGTGGAGTGCTTCACGGCGCCGAGCTCCAGGGCCCGCTGCTCGATCCGCTCCAACTCGGGTTTCGAGAAGCCGCCCGTGTTGGCAATGGCCGTATAGACGTCATATCCCTTCTCCTCGGAGAGGTATTTCACACAGAACGAGGTGTCCAGCCCGCCGCTGAACGCCAGAACCACTTTTTTCTTTTCCATATCGCGTTTCGTTTTTTTCGTTGTTTGTTCTTGTTTTCCGGCTGTCGCCCTTCCGCCGCAGAGCGGTTGCGGGGCGCCGGACCCTCCCTCGGGAGCGGTCGCCGGAATCCGGCGCGGCATCTTCCGGCCTTCCGGCCGGCTCGGCCCTACTTCAGGTGGAAGACCTTCTTGAACTTGTTCTTCACGTACATCAGGTAGGGGGCCAGTCGGGAGTGCCGCTGCTGCGGCTCCTTGGCCGGGTCGTAGAGCATGCCCGTGCAGAGGCACATCCGTCGGTGGTTGCGTTCGAGGATGTCGTAGTTGCAACATCCTTGGCAGCCTTGCCAGAACTCCTCGTCCTCGGTCAGCTCGGAGAAGGTCACCGGAACGTATCCCATGCGCGAGTTGAGCTTCATGACCGGCAACGACGTGGTGATACTGAATAACTTGGCGTAGGGAAATCGTCGTCGGGCCAGCTCGAAGGTTCGTCGTTTGATCTGTTCCGCGAGTCCCATGTGGCGGTACTCGGGGTCCACGATAAGTCCCGAGGTGGCGACGAAATCGCCGTGACCCCAGCACTCGATGTAGCTGAACCCGACCAGTCTCTCTCCGTCCAGCGCCACGACGGCTTTGCCACCGGTCATCTTTGCGGCGATGTATTCGGGCGAACGCTTGGCGATGCCCGTGCCCCGCTGCAGGGCCGACTCGTAGATCAGCTCACAGATGCGCGGTGCATAGTGGGCATGCGACGAATCGGCGAAAACGACGCTGATTGTGTTGTTATTCATCTATCGATTGTGTGGGAAATAAAATAAAAAAATAGGTTCGGATGGAATTGCATCAGTTGATGCGGTAGGCTCGCTGTACGCCCTTGATACGCATGATGTGGTGCACGAGCGTATCGACGACCCCCGCACCGGGCACCTCGACGGCTACCGTGCCGACAACGCATCCGTTTGCGGCCGACTGGAAGTTCATCGACCGGATGTTGAGCTTCAGGTCGCGGCTGATGACTTCGGTAATGTGGTTGGCCATGCCCGTCGTGTCGGCGGCCACGATGCGGATCGTGACGCGGAAGGCCCCTTCGGCCGACTGCCGCCAGCGGGCCTCCACCACGCGGTAGGGGTAGTTCTCGCGCATGCGCTTGGCATTCGGGCAGTCCGTCCGGTGGATGGTGATGCCCGAGTTGATCGTGACGAAGCCGAAGACCTCGTCGCCCTTGATCGGGTTGCAGCAGCGGGCCAGCTTGTACTGGATCTTCGAGATGTCGTCGTCGATCACCAGCGCGTCGTGCGATGCGGCGGCCGGCTCCTTCGCGGCATGCTGGGCCGCCTTCTGCCGTTCGATCTCGGCGGCTGCGGCGCGGCGCTCCTCGTCGGCTTCGCCCGAGAGGTGGCGCAGGAGCAGCTCCTTGATGGTCCCGAAGTCGAGTTTCTGCGTGGCGATCAGGGCATAGATCTCCGTTCCGGTCCGCACCTTGAAGTGGCGGGCCAGATAGGCTACGGCCTCGTCGATCGTGATGGCCAGTTTCCAGTTCTTGAGCTTCCGCTCGAGCTCCTCGCGGCCCATGCGCGTGTGCTTGGCCTGCTCTTCGCGCAGGAACGACTTGATCTTGTTGCGCGCCTTCGACGTGATCACGAAGTTCAGCCAGTCCGCCTTGGGCGTCTGGTTCTTCTGCGTGAGGATCTCGACGATGTCGCCGTTGTGCAGCAGTTCGCGGAGCGAGGCCGCGCGGTTATTCACCTTGCCGCCCACACACGTCGAGCCGAGGTTGGTGTGGATATCGAAGGCAAAGTCGAGCAGCGAAGCCCCCTCGGGGAGCTTGCGCAGATCGCCGTTGGGCGTGAAGACGAAGATCTCGCCCGAAGCCGGCTTGGCGTCGAAACGCTGGGCCAGCGAGTGGGTCGTGTCCTCCATCAGCTCGCGCAGGCGGCTGAGCCACTGCTCGCTGGTCTGGGCCCCCTGTCCCACGCCCTTGTAACGCCAGTGGGCGGCGATACCCCGCTCGGCCACGGCGTCCATGCGTTCGGTGCGGATCTGCACCTCGACCCAGCGTCCTTCGGCCGAGACGGTCGTGTGCAGCGACTCGTAGCCGTTTGACTTGGGAATCGAGATCCAGTCGCGCATCCGGTTGGGGTTGGGCGTATAGAAGTCCGTCACCACGGAGTAGGCCGTCCAGCAGAGCTGTTTCTCCTCCTCGGGCGGACAGTCGATGATGATGCGGATGGCGAAGATGTCGTAGACGCCCTCGAAGGGGACGTGCTGCTTGTGCATCTTCGACCAGATCGAGAAGATCGATTTGGTGCGGCTCTTGATGTGGTAGCGGATGCCGAGCCGCTGCAGCCGCTCCTCGATCGGCACGACGAAGCGTGCGATGAAGGCCCGGCGTTCGTCGGCGCTCTCCTCGAGTTTGGTGACGATGTGTTCGTAGTCCTTCGGTTCGAGGTACTTGAGGGCAATGTCCTCCAGGTCGCTCTTGATCCCGTAGAGGCCCAGCTTGTGGGCGATCTGTGCGTAGAGGTTCATCGACTCCCAGCTTTTCTTGCGCCATTTCTCGCGCGGGAAGATGTCGAGCGAGCGCATCACCTCGAGACGGTCGGCCAGCTTGATGAGGATCACGCGCGGGTCTTCGGAGTAGCTCACGATCAGGTCGCGGAAGTTGTCGGCCTGCTCCTTGGCCACCTTGAGCTTCAGTTCGGAGATATTGGCCAGCCCCATGGTGATGCCCACGACCTGCTCGCCGAAATGCGCGCGGATCTCTTCCGTCAGACGGAGGAACTCCTCGGCCGGCAGCTGCTTGTGGGCCAGCCGCACGACATCGTGGAGGATGGCCGAGACGGTGGAGTTGCGGCCCAGGCCGATCTCCGAGATGACGATCTTCGCCACATTGACGGCGTGGTCGAGCATCGGTGAGCCGTCGTAGCGGCAGACTCCTGCCAGATGCTCCCCGGCATACGCCAGCGCCTCATCGACGAGCTCCCGGGTCGTCGGTGAGAAGTTGGTGCGCACCAGCGCACGCAGTGATTCGTAGCGTGAAAAGTCCATTTGTTTAACCTCTTACTAACCTTGCGAGCAAAGATAAGAAAAAATATTATAAATTTGGCATGTCGAACCCATACGATTGTCCATGAGCCGGAAAAAACTCCCGTACATCCCCACGTTGGGCGAGGAGATCGCCAACACCCTTTCGCACGGCGTGATGGCCTGTGCGACGCTCGCGGCCCTGCCGTTTGCCGCCGTATGGGCCTATGCACACGATACCGAGCCCGTGCTGGCGGCCGTTTCGGTCTCGGTGTTCGTCATCTCGATCTTCCTGATGTTTCTCGCCTCGACGCTCTACCATTCGATGAATCCGCAGTCGCGCCACAAGGAGGTGTTCCACATCCTCGACCACATCTTCATCTACGTGGCCATTGCCGGCAGCTACACCCCCATCGCCCTCTCGGTCATCGGGGGCTGGCAGGGCATCGTGATCGCCGTCGTGCAGTGGGCGATGGTGCTTTTCGGCATCTTCTACAAGTCGCTCTCGCGGCGTTCGATCCCGGCCGTGAGCCTTACGATCTACCTGGTCATGGGGTGGACCATCGTCTTCTTCCTCCCGCTCTTCATCCGCCACGCCTCGACGGCCCTGCTCTGGCTCATCGCCCTGGGCGGTGTGCTCTATACGGGCGGGGCCTGGGTCTATGCCCGCAAGGGATTCCGCTACCACCACCTTGTGTGGCACCTGCTCATCAACCTGGCGGTGGCCGCCCACTTCACCGGAATCGTCTTCTTCCTCTATTGATGCTTCGGGGCCGGCTGCTGGCCGAGCACCTCCATCTGCTGCCGCACCGACTCCTCGTGGATGGCCTGCATGACCGTGCGCATGAACTCGCGCTCCATGCCCAGCCGCACGGCCTGTCCGGCCCGTCTTTCGAGCAGCTCCTCGTAGCGCTGTGCCTGCAGGACGGGCATGTTGTGCTCCTTCTTGAACTGTCCGATGTCGCGCGAGACGCGCATCCGTCGGGCGAGTAGTTCGAGCAGTTCGTCGTCGATCTTGTCGATCTGGGCCCGCAGTTCGGTGAGGCTCTCGGTCGTGACGCTCTGCTCGCGGATCACCAGGTTGCGGATGATGTAGGCCAGCGCTTCGGGAGTCACCTGCTGGGCCTTGTCGCTCCAGGCACAGTCGGGCGAGCAGTGGGCCTCGACGACGAGTCCGTCGAACCCGAGGTCCATGGCCTGCTGCGAGAGCGGGGCGATCAGCTCGCGGCGTCCGCCGATGTGGCTCGGATCGCAGAAGATCTCGAGTTTCGGGAGGCGGCGGTGGAGCTCGATCGGGATGGCCCACATCGGGTGGTTGCGGTAGAGACTCCGGTCGATGGAGGTGAAGCCGCGGTGGATGGCCCCCAGACGGCGGATGCCGGCGTTGTGAATGCGTTCGATGGCGCCGATCCAGAGCTCGAGGTCGGGGCTGACGGGGTTCTTTACCAGCACAGGTACATCCCGCCCGCGGAGCGCGTCGGCGATCTCCTGCATGGCGAATGGGTTGGCCGCCGTCCGCGCGCCGATCCAGAGCAGGTCCACGCCTCCGCGCAGGGCCATATCGACGTGTTCGCGCGTGGCGACCTCCGTAGCGGTGTACATGCCCGTTTCGCGCTTGACGCGCTGCAGCCACGGGATTCCTGCGGCTCCGACCCCTTCGAAACCTCCGGGTTTCGTGCGCGGTTTCCAGAGCCCTGCACGGTAGATGCGGACGCCCTCGGCGGCCAGTGCGCGGGCCGTTTCGATCACCTGTTCTTCGGTTTCGGCGCTGCACGGTCCTGCGATGACCAGCGGCCTGCGGGGATCGATCCCCGGGAGTGCGATGGGTTGGATGTCGTTCATGGTATTGCGTCTTTTTCGGTTTTTCAGATTTTCGGATTGGGACATTCGGCATATTCGCCGAGGATGCGGAAGCCGCTCGTCAGCGGGCGTACGGCCTCGACGGCCTGGTGGAAACGCTCCGGATCGGCGAATGTGACATCGACGTAGAAGCGGTATTCCCACTCGCGGCCGACGATCGGCAGCGACTGGATTTTCGTGAGGTTGATGTCGTAGAACGAGAGGACGGTGAGCGCCTTCGAGAGGCTTCCCTGGGTGTGGGGCAGAGTGAAGAGCAGCGAGGCCTTGTCGGTCCGCTCGGGGTGGACGAACTCTGCGACGCGGCTCTCGTTGGCCAACAGCAGGAAGCGCGTGAAGTTGTGGCGGTTGGTCTCGATGCCGCGCTCGAGGATCTCGAGCCCGTAGCTTTCGGCGGCCTCGGCTCCGCAGATGGCGGCCGTGCCGGAGAGCCCCTCCCGGGCGATCTCCCGGGCGCTCCCGGCCGTATCGTCGCGCTCAACTGCCTTCATTTCGGGATGGGCCTTCAGAAATTCGCCGCACTGCATCAGGGCGATCGGATGCGAGTGGACCTCGCGGATCTCCCCGATCCGCTGTCCGGGCAGGGCTGCAAGGACGTGCGAGATCCGGAGCTTCTGCTCGCCGATGATACGGGCGCTGCTCAGCCGCAGCAGTTCGTGGTTCGGAAGCAGGCTGCCTGCGATCGTGTTTTCGATGGCTGCGATGCCCAGCAGGTCCCGGTCGGTCTCCATGCGGGCGAACAGCTCGTCGAAACTCGGGCAGGGGAGGGTATCGATCCGCTCTCCGTCGAAGAAATTGCGGGCGGCCGTGTCGTGGAAACATCCGGCGATGCCCTGTATGGCGATTCGTTTCATCCTGCGTTCGGTGTGTAAAAAAGGAAATCCCGCTCTCCAAAGAGCGGGATTTCCTCATGCTTGTCAATTCTATTTTTCACTACATCCGTTTATGCGCATGCGATCCCGCTTTTTCTCTTGCCGTAAAAGAAAAAGAAATAAAAATAGGATGCAAAGCCGTGTAAACGCATGACATGTGTTGTCTTAGTCGGGGACAAATATAGTGAAATATTTTGATAATCCAAACGCGGCGGCCGATTTTTAAACGGATGCAGGTTTTTTTCTGCGCAGGAAGCGTTTCTTGAGGGCCCGTTGCCGACCGAATGCCAGGCGGAAGAAGATGCCGCGCAGCAGCGTGTCGTCGATATTCCAGCCGCGGATCTCGGCATAACGGTCCAGGATGTAGAGGAAGGCTGGGGCCGGACAGGAGAGCCGGCGCAGGTTGATCATGCACTGGCGCGGGGTGAGCGGCCTGTCGAGGAACCGCATGCGGTTGATGTCGATGAGCTCGAATCGCCATTGTCCCTCCTCGGGGCTGTATCCGCAGAGGATGTTCCCCTGGTTGAAGTCGCGGTGGTCGATCCCCTTCTCGTGGAGTTCCGCGACGAAGCGGGCGAAGGCGTCGAGAACCGGCCGGCTCGCGGTGTCGGGGAAGCGGGCTGCGAACTCCGACAACGGTTTGAGGTCGGAGTAGCGGGAGACGTAAAAACTGTCTGTCAGACGCCCCTTTCGGCGGTATTCACTCCAGGCAACCGGCTGCGGCGTCCCGATGCCGAGGCTGATGAGCCGTACGGCGTGTTCGAAGGAGCGCCGAGCCTTGCTGCGGCGTATGTGTGCATAGAGTATTCCCTGCAGGGCTCCGGGTTGTCTGAATCGTTTGGCAGCCAGCAGTTCGCCCTCCTGGGCGAGCAGTCGGATCGTATTGCGCCCGGCGTGCAGCACCGTCCCTTCGCCCCGCTCGAACAGGGTGGGGTGTTTTTTTACGAATTCGTGCAGCCCTTTGTGGCTCGGATCAAGATGCAGACGCATGGCGGATTGTTTGTTTCGGGTGCAAAGTTACGGCGGAATACCTCCCGTGCGCTGTTCAATAAGGCGCTGTAGTTGCCCTTTCGGACGAAAAGCATTCAGGAGCAGCAAAAAGGGATTACGGAAAAGTCCGTAATCCCTTTTCTGCGGATATCCGTCGCCGGCGGCCGGCGGCGTACTCGCGGCAGCTACTCCTCCCCGCTGCCCGAGTCTCCGGTCACTTCGTCGGGGATCGACTCGCAGCGAACGTAGAGCGAGACGTCCTCGGGGTTGTCCTTGGCTGTCCAGACCATCGAGTCGGCATCGAGGTCCGTGACGATGTACTGGTGGTTCCAGTCGCCCATGCCGTAGTCGTACTGGCCCATGATGATCGAACCCAGCGCCTCGTCGGTCGTGATGGCGAAGCGGCCCGTGAGTTCGCGCGGGAGGGCGCTGTCCAGATTCTGGTACATCGAGAAGAGCTGGTCCTTGCGGGTGAGTTCGATGTAGACGAAGCTGCCCTCGGCCAGCGGAGCACCCTGCCATTCGGCGAGTTGCCACGTGCCGGAGAGGTTGTGGGGCGTGACCTCCAGTCCGGGATCAACGTACGATTTGTCGTCGTCGCAGGCGCACATCGTGATGGCTGCCAGCGAGAGAACGGCGAATTTCAGGAATTTTTTCATGGTATTCTCGTTTTGTTTTTTGTCAAATCAGTATTCCGTCAGCGGCCTGTTCCGATCAGGATGCGTACCGTGCTCTGGCTTGGCGGGAGATCCAGCCCCTGCAGGATGACGGGCACCTGGTCGGGAAGCCGTTCCGGGGCCAGTTCGGGCCGGAAGCGGAAGACCAGGTCGCAGGTCCGACCCGGAGGTGTTGTCTCGGGGTCGCATTCGAACCGGATGTAGGGAGGCAGCAACAGTGTGTCGGCCGTGATGTGCAGGGGCGTCTGTCCCGCATTGAGGCACTCGATGCGTTCGGTCTGTATCTGCGTTCCGGCGATCCGTATGCTCCGCTGCTTGAGCAGCAGGGTATTCATTGCGTAGGGATAGTCGGCCGTCGGCAGCGTGGAGGGCGTAACCTGTCCCGTCAGTTCCAGGATCGCCGTCGGCAGCTTGTCTGACAGTTGCGTGAAGACGAAGATCCGGCGGTGAAAACTTCCCGGATGACGCTTCGGATGGTAGGTAACCTTCAGCGTCCCCTCCTCGCCCGGCAGGACCGGGCGTCGTTCGTAGTCGGGCCGTGCGCATCCGCAGGTCGTCTCCACGCGGGTGATCACCAGCGGCTTGTCGCCCGTGTTCTCCCACCGGAACGTACTTTCGATGGGAGCGTCGTCCTCGTTGATCCGTCCGATGTCGATGTGCGTCGTCTCGAAGCGCATGACCTCATCGCCCCGTTCCGCTTTCGGCGGGTTGGCAATGCTGTCGCGGAGCGATTGCGGGATCGGCGGCACCTGCGCCCGGAGCTGTGCGGGGCCGAAGGCCGCGCACAGCGCTCCGAGGCAGAGCATCATTATTTTTCCGCTGCGGTTCATTCCGTTACAACCAGCCGCTGCCGCTTGCCGACTTGCGGACCGTGATGTTGAAGTTGTGGGTCGTACCGTCGCTGGCTGCGATCGAGGCCTTCGTAGAGCCCTCTTTGAGTCCCGAGAAGATGATTTTCGCACCCTCCGTGCGGCTCGTGGCGACCGCCTGGTTCTCGATGGACACGGTGTAGGTGAGCGACTCGCCGTTGAGGAAGAAGGTTGCCGGAAGGGTCGTCACCTCGCCGTCGAGCGGGATGTAGAGGTTCGGGAACCGCATCGGCGTGCCGTTCTGTGCGATGGCATCGAGCAGCCGCTTGGCATTGACCTGGCCGACGCCCATTTGGCCCGTATAGTTCGACAGCATCATCTGCGTCGGGTTGGTGTAGCCCAGGTCGTAGGCGTAGCGGTAGTAGAACTTCGTGCCCTGAATGTACTCGTCGATCGGGGTTGCCGTTTCGTAGAGCAGTTTCTTGAACTCGTCGGCCGTGAAGTGGCGGCGCTGCTGTGCCGCATAGGAGAGACCCAGCGCGACGACACCCGAAACGTGCGGGCAGGCCATCGACGTTCCCTCCATGTATCCGAAGCCGGTTTCGCTGACGTTGTAGGGCAGCGTCGAGAAGACACAGCCCGCCTCGCCGCGCAGGGCGCCTTCACCGTAGTCCCAGTAGTAGTCGCGGTCGCCGCCCGGTGCGGAGATGTTTGTGCCGGGGCCGTAGTTGGTGTAGGTCGCCGGCGTGAAATCGGCTGCCGTGGCGGCTACCGACACGCACATGCTGGCAGCGCCGGGGAATCCGGCCGAGTTGGCGTATTCGTTGCCCGAGGCGAAGACCGCGATGCCGCCGTCGATCGGGCCGTTGGGCGATCCGGCATTGTGGGTGAAGTAGTCGAGCGCGTCCTTTTCCAGCGGGGCGAGCGTCTCCCACTGCTCCTCGTCGGCGTAGCCGGGCGTTCCCCACTCGTAGCTGTTGGCCGTTCCCGAGGTGTAGCCCCAGCTGCACTGCAGGATAACCGCGCCGTTGTCGGCCGCATACTTGATGGCCTTGACCGACGACATGGAGTTTCCTCCGGCATTGCCCGCGAAGATCTGGCACGACATGATCTTTACACCCGGTTTGTCGGGCGTGCCGCCCGCGATCGAGCCGATGCCGCCGTTGTCGTTCTGTGCGGCGATCACGCCGGCCACGTGCGTACCGTGGCCCGTGTCGTTCAGGTCGTCCCACGTGATAATGCCCGTGTTGGTCACGAAGTTGAATCCGTGGATGTCTCCGGCATATCCGTTGCCGTCGTTGTCCTTCTTCGAACCGTCGATCTCATCCTCGTTTGTCCAGATGTTGTCGCGAAGCTCGGGGTGAGTCTGGCAGACGCCCTCGTCGAGCACGGCAACGATGATCGAAGGATCGCCCGTCGAGAGTTTCCATGCTTCTTCGCACTGCACATCGGCTCCGACGACGCTCCGCGACACCTCGCAGGCTTCGGTGCCGGTGAACAGGTCGCCGCGGTTGATCAGGTTCCACTGCTTGACCATCAGCTCGTCGTTGAACGGATACTCGCCCTGCGTGGCACGCGTCTGCCGCTTGATGGCCTCGAGGGTCTCGCGCGTCAGGGGCATGGCCTTGCGGGTGGGGTCGTACGAGCGTTTGATCTGACGGTTCGGGGTGGCGTACTGCACCTCGCCCAGCGGCGCGAGTCGTTCGATCACCTGCTCGACGGTGTAGTCCTCGTTGAAGCGGACCACGTACCACAGGTTCAGTCCGGCCTCGCGGGTCCGCTCCTCGGTGCGTTCGTCCACCGGGAAGACCCGTTCGATCTCGTAACCGCCCACCAGGTCGAGCACCTCATCGACGGAGAGGATGCCCGAGCGGGTGGCCGGCGCCCCCGATCGGGTCTTGACGACCGTCTGATCGAGGATGTCGCTCACGTAGCTCTTGAATTTCACGAGCACCTCGCCCGATACGGGTTTCACCTCCTCCGAGCCTTCGGGTTCGGTCGTGCCGGGCGTAGGCAGTTCTTCGTTCGTGCAGGCACCGAAGGCGAGCAGCGCTGCGGTGCAGATGCCGTATATGGTTTTTTTCATATCCTAATCGTACTGTGTTAAGCGTTCGGAAATTCCGCTCCGTTACTGTTTGTTCGGATCGAGATATTTCTTCCCTTCGTAGAATTTGTAATAGTCGTCCAGGTTGATCGGCTCGTTGGAGAATCCGGCCGTCTTGCCGTCCTTGTCCTTGCCTTCCTGCGAGAAGACCAGCGTGTAGGG
>FR891971.1:23471-58592 GCA_000434235.1 Alistipes sp. CAG:268
CGTGTAGGGATCCCACCAGTCAAGGGCCGGGTGGCGGAGCAGCCATTCGGGCAGCTCGCCCGTCAGGCGGTTCAGGTTGATCGAGAACCGTTTGATGTTGGGCAACACCTTGGGAATGCCTACCAGAGCCTGCGGCAGCGAGTCGGCGGCATTGATGTCCTCCTGCGTATAGGTGTTGTAGTCCTTCATGTCGGGGATCCGGCCCTGGAGGTAGTTCACCGAGAGGATCAGCGTGTCGAGCTTGTCCCACTCGAGCAGGCGGCGCGGGAACTCGCGCGTGCTTTCGGTCTCCTGGAACAGTCCGCCGAAGTTGGTGGTCGTCGAGTTGTAGAGGTCGTAGATGATGATGCGCTGGTTGGCGTTCATCTTCAGGGCATGCAGGTTCGGGAAGTTCTCCTTGGTGATGACCGAAGGAATCTGCTCGAAGTTGTTGCCCGACAGGTCGAGGAACTCGAGGCTCTTGAGGTTCTTGAACGACGGATCCAGTTCGGTGAGTCCGTATGCACTGATGGTCAGTCGCTTGAGCTGGGTCAGCCCGGACAGGTACTCACCCGTCGAGAGGTTGAGCCGGTTGGAGTTGGTGTTCGAGTAGAAGATCAGTTCGTCGGCTGCCGTGAGATACTTGACCTCGAACGGAATACCCTCCTTGGTACCGAACATGTAGAAGCGGGCGTACTTCACGCGGCCGACCTTCTCGTCGGTGCAGCCCTCCATGTCCTTCTCCCAGAGAATCACGTTATCCCAGTTCTCCATGCTCTCGGAGCTCTCCCACGACTCCCACATGTTGAGGGCTCGGGCGATCGAGAGCAGCGCTACCGAGTCGCCGGCACGGGTGTCGGCCTTGATCGGCTCCGAGGCCTGCTGCTTGACGGTCAGATCGTCCTGTGCGGCCAGCTGGACCTCCTTTTTGGGCTTGAACGTGATGGTGGCATTGCGCTCTGCGTCGCTCGAATTGATGCCCCAGTTGAAGCGGACGGTCACCTCGCGCGGGCGGAGTCCGCGGTTGAGATCGACCTTGTACTCCTCGGGGGTGAGCCATGCCTGTGCATCCTCCGGGATCTCGACGTCGAAATCGACGTTGGTCTTCACCCGCACGTCGAACGTGCGCTCTCCCAATGCGGCGTAGTTGGCTACGGTCACCTGCTTGTCGTCGAGCGTGATGGCGTAGTCGTAGCCCTCCTGCGTGATGTTGATGTCGCGCCGCTCCTCCCAGTTGTTCTGGTTCTGGATGCGCACCAGACCCTGGCGGGGTTCGTTGAGCAGAGCCGAGTCGATGATGATCTGGCATACGGCCGTTCCGTGGCCGTTGGCCGGCGATACGGTGATCCACGGGTCGTTGGTTTGTGCGATCCAGCTGTCGTCGGCCGTGATCTTGATGTTGTGGGTTCCGCCTTCGGCGCCGATCTCGATGTTGTCGGTGTCGATGGTGACGCCGACCTTCTTGTCGTCGTTGGCACAGCCCACGACAACGAGTGCGCAGAGACCCACCGCGATGTATTTCGTTATTTTCATGGTACTATCCGTTCTTTAGGGTTATTCGAGCATCTCGTCGCAGTTCGTGATGTTCTGCGTTTTGTCGTAAATGAGCAGGTAGGCTCCGTTCTTCCAGGCATAGCAGATGTCCGAAGCATCGAAGACGATGTTGGGATTGTCGCTGATGTCGAGGGTCCAGATCGCGGTCGAGATCGTGTCGTCGATCTTGCGCAGGTCGTTCGAACCGATGTAGAAACCGCGCAGACCGGTGTGCTGGTAGATGCCCGTCGGCCACTCGCGCAGGCACCGCTCGCCCTTGTCGTTGCGTTGTCCGCGGATGGCGAAGACCGTAAGGCCCTTGCATGTCATCGGCTCGAAGGGGAAGCTGGCGAAGGCGTTCTGCGAGAGGTCGAGTCCGTAGAGGAACGGCAGCGTCTCGGCTGTGAAGTCCTCGGAGAGCTTCGTGAGGCGGTTGTATGTGAGGTCGAGCGAGATCAGCCGGCTTGCGTATTTGCTGTTGAAGCATCCCTCGGGAATCTCCGTCAGCCCGCATCCGCGCAGGATGATGTAGGCGACTTCCGAGTTTGTGTCGCTGAACCATTTGGGGAACTTCGTCAGCCCCGGGTTTCCGGCCAGCGTCAGCGTCTCGACATAAATGCCCTTGAATGCGGCGGCCTCCTCTTCGGTGTAGTCCTGCAGATCGTTGTAGGAGAAATCGATACTCGTAACAGGGGTCTCCGCATCGAAGATGTTGGGGAACTTTTTCAGTTTGTTGAACGAAACAGAGAAACTCGACATGTCGTCCATGTTGCAGAACTTGCCGTTCTCATCGACCGGAATTTCCTCGATCTGGTTATGGTCAAGGACGAGTTCGACGATTGAAACGTCTTCTCCCAGCGGGTGGAGCTTGCTGATGTTGTTGCGGGCCAGGTCGAGCAGACCCAGACGCTTGAGGTTCTTGAACGATGCCGGCAACTCCTCGAGGCGGTTGTCCGTCAGGTAGAGCATCTGAATGTACTCCTTCGATGTGCCTTCGGCCAGAGCCGTCAGGCCGTCGTGAAGATCTTGAGCTTCCCACTGCCTGTTGTTCGAAAGGTTGGCGGCCACGAGTTTCGGCATGAGGGCCAGCTCGCGGGGGAACTTGGTCATCTTCGGGCAGTTGTAGAGCTCGAAATCGGTGCACGATTCGAGTCCCTGCATGCCCTCCTTGCCTTCGCCCTCATTGCCGGGCAGCGAGGTGATCGCGCTGTTGGCGATGTAGAGATATTCGAGTTTCTTGAGGTTGCCAATCTCGGCGGGCAGCGACTCGAGGCCGTTGCAGAGCTTGCCATGCGAGGTGTCCATCGGGCGGATTTCGAGCTGACGGCCCGTCGAGGCCTCGAAGATCTGGTCTTCGGTGTAGCCCTGGTCGTAGAGCTCCGTGGCGCGGGTGTGGATGCCGTGCTCGCGCAGGGCAAAGGCGCAGGGCCAGGACATCTGTGTGGCCGGATGCATGGCATGCAGCAGCTTGCGGTGGTTCTCCATGCGGTTGCGCGAACGCTCCGTGAGGCTTTGGTCGGGATCGAGCGTGGGGTCTTTGAAGCCCTGGTTCGTATCGTTGTGCGTACCGAGGTAGAGCTCGACGAGCTCGGTCAGTTGTCCGATCTCCTTGGGCATGGGTCCGTAGAACCCGAACCCGCTGATGTCGATCTTGGCGATACGGCCGTTGGTGTGGACCTCGACGCCCGGCTGGTAGCTCCACAGGTCGGGATCCTTGTTGAAGTCCCAGTTTGATCCGACAGGGTAGTTCTCGCCGTCGTAGGACCATTCGGGACCGTGCAGCGCCTTCCAGATGGCGTAGAGCGCATAGTGGTCCTTCATGTATTCGTCGGCCTCGTGGAGCGTCACGGGCACGTCGGCGTCGGTCGTTCGGTTATCCTCTACCGTGAAGGGCGACTCGACCGGGGCGTTGTTCGTTTCGAGCAGAATGCCGTCGCTGTCATAGGTACGGTACTCGATGACGATGTAGTTGCCGGCCTGAAGCGAGAGCAGCGAGTCGCAGGCGCAGGTCGAGGTCTGGTAACCCTCGGGGGTCTCCGTATTCTCGGGATCGTCGAAGTGGATCGAGAAGGTGGCGGGCAGCTGCTCGAACTTGACGATGTTGTTGGTCTCGGTATTCTTCACCGATACGTCGAACTTGCCGATCTCCTCGAAGATGTACTCCCGGGAGATGTTGGCGCGGGTTGAGGAGGTCGGAGGCGTGAATCCCGACATGTCCTTGGTCAGTGTGAAGCGCACCTTGCCGCGCGGAACGACGTTCACGGTCAGGTCGTGTACGGTCAGACCTCCGGGGATGACCGTCAGGCTCGGGTCTGTCGCATTGCCGTTGTAGAGTTCGTCGTCGTTGTTGTCGAAGAGCGTGAACCGCACGATCTCGTAGTTGCCGGTCAGGAGTTTGATCTTGCCGCTGCGGATTCCGTATTCGGCATTCTCCGAATCGGTCGATGAGAGGGTGAGGGTCTGCACGATGGTCTGGTCACCGTAGGAGAGCGTCACGCGGACCTTGCTGGCCTCGGCCAGGTAGTCGAGCTGGGGCTTTGCGGCGCGGGTCTGCATCTGCTGCTGCGTCGCTTCGTCCGATGGGGCCACATAGGAGGCCTCCTTGTATAATTTGAACTGTACGTATCCGTAATCGAGATCGCGGTTGTCGATCCCGTCATCGTCGGAGCAGGCGGCCAGCACTCCTGCGGCGAGCCCGACGGCCAGCATTACGGCGGATTTGAAAAGTTTCATGTATGTGAATTGCTCTGAGTTACAATGAGTGTTGGTTGTAAGGGCCCCCTCCGGATTGCCCGGAGGGGAGCCTTGTTACGGCATCTTACGGCAGCGGTACGCAGTAGATTATGCCTGCGGCATAGTCGCCGTCGTTGTAGATGTTGAGCATCGCGTAGGGGTTTTCCCCTGTTCCCGGTGTGCCCATCTTGATGTTGAAGGTCGTTTCATCGGCCAGTTCGACATTCAGCCAGTCGATACCCTCAAAGGGCTGGATCTGCAGCCGCTCGGGATCGAATTCGCTCGTCTTGATCTTGAGGTTCACATCCGGGGCGGATCCCAGCAGGTAGATTGCCGTGCCCGATGCGAGCTTCTCGGCGAATTCGCTCGAGAGGTCCTTGCCGACGAAGTCTTTGAGCATGCTGCCCATATCCTGGTAGTTGCCGAACGTGACGGCCTCGAAGGTTGCGCCATCGCCCGAGATGAGCTCGGCCTGGAAGGCGCCGCTTGCACTGCCCGAATCGGTCTTGCAGCAGAAGGCTGCCATCGGCTTGTCGTCTACATAGAATACGATGTAGCCGGTCTTGTCCTCCGAAATGTTGTCCATAATCACCTCGAAGCTCGGAGCCGTAATCTCATCGACCCCTTCCTGCTTGGTCAGACGGAGCCAATAGGTCGAATTGTCCTTGATCTCGGCAAACTTGTCGTCGAAGAACCGGGTCGTGAAGTTGTTCAGCGAGCTGCTGTAGATGACCGAAGCCGTCGAGGTCTCGCTTGCATAGCTCATCAGGTAGTTCTGGTCGTTCGGCGTACCGAATGCCGTCGCCATCTGCTCGGGAAGATCCCGGTCTTCGGTGTAGGTGAGTTGGCGGAACGTCGTGTTGGTACTCTCCAGGCCGGCCAGGTCGCGGACCGTGAAGAGCGAGCTGATCGGGGCATCCTGGTTGAGCGTAGCCAGTTCGTAGGGCTTGTAGGCCTCTTTGAGCGACGGCATGTAGAGCGGGGGCTCCTGTCCGAGCAGGTCCTGAGCCGAAGTTACGTCCTTGGCCAGCTCGGCGGGAAGCACTACGACTGCAGCCGAACGGGCGGCGGCGCGCGACCCCGTGTTGGCTTCGGCCGTCAGACGGTATTCCGTATCGACCAGTACGTCGTCGCCCGAGAGAACGTTCTCGTGCTGCGTGATCCAGTTGCAGACGCTGTAGAGATACGCACCACCCATGTCTTTCTTCTCAAGCACGAAGACCTTGTATCCGACCTTTCCGCTTTCGGTTTCGAGCATGGGACCCGTCGTCCGGAACGTCGGGCCGTAGAAGGTCCAGGTGACGCTGCCGGCTCCGCCCTTGCCGTATTCGCCGGCGGCGTTGTAGGAGAAGACCGTCCCTGCGTTCAGGGTAACGTCTTGCTTCTCCTTGCAGCCCGGGATCGAGATGCGGAAGGCAAACTTGACGTCGTTGTTGTCGTAGTCGCAGAAAACGAGTTCATCCTCGGAGTCCTCGAGCGGGAAGGCTTTCGGGTCGCCCGAGAGCAGGATCTCGACCGTCTCGCCCGCCTTGCCCTCCGAGGGCGAAAGCTCGGCGATCCATTCGGGTTTCGAGTCGAGACGCCACTGGAAGTTTGCGGCGATCTTGATGGGCCGCCGCTCGGGCTCCATCGACGTCTCCTCCCACGGAATGGTGAGCGTCGTCTGTCCGGCATCGATCGGCTCCTCTTCGTAGGTCACCTCGCCGAAGCCGCTTTCCGTGCCCTGGTAGAGGTCGAACTGGCGCTCGACGGTGCCGCGCGTCACGGTGGCGATCACCTGACTTTCGCTGCCCATCGTCATCGTGATGTCGATGCTGCGGTCCGTGTCGTGTTCCTCGACATCCGAGACGCAGATAACGATCTCGTGGTCGCCGGCCTTGCCGCGTACCGTGTAGGCCGGCATGCCGTCGTCATCGAGCCAGAACCATTCGCCGGCCTGCGTGCGGTCGATGCTCACCGACCATGCCTGGTTGGGCGAGATGGGAATCGTGCAGGTGCCGCCGACTTCGATTCCGAGCGTCGTCTTGGCCGGGAAGTTCGGTTCCGGCAGCTTCTGTCCCTCGTCGTTGTCGTCGGAGCATGAACCCAGCGAGAGACCCGCCGTAGCGAGTGCCGCTGTGAACAGATTCAGTAAAAACCGTTTCATAGTCGTATGCTTTTTGTATTTTTTGCGAAAGCCCTATTCGTATTTCTTCATGCCCTCTTCGAGCTCGAGCCGGTCGGCCTCTTCGTCGCTGATCCACTCCATGATGTTGTAGAAGGTGCCTACCGTACCTACGGGCGTGCCCAGGTTCTTGACGTAGACATGGCTCCAGAGCTTGACGTTCGTCGTGCAGGCGTCGAAGAAGGAGTAGTAGCTCGGGCTGTTGGTGACCAGGATCTTGTTGTCGCCGTTGATCTGGCCGAATACCGACAATTCATCGCTCATGATCTGATCCTCGGGCATGCTTACCAGCGGGAGCGACGGGTCGGAGGGATCGAACGTGAGCTTGATGTCGTAACCCGTGAAGAGCCAGCTGTGGAGGATCACCGTGTTCGGCTCCTTCGGATCCAGTTCCGTACGGATCAGTCGCTGGATGCTCGTGTTCTCGACACCGGGATAGCTCTGCAGGAAGGTCGAAGTCACGACGCACCAGCCGGTGAACTCCTCGGCGTGGAACGTGCAGCCCTTGAGCATGCGGACACGCGACTGTCCCGGGTAGAGACTCCAGTCGAGCTGTTCGGGCATCACCAGCCGGAGGTTGAACTGCAGCGTGTCGGCGGGTTCGAATTCGTTGTAATAGGTACGGACGCGCACCTCGGCGGAGCGCTTGCCTGCGGGGATGGTCACCGAGTTGGAGAGCAGCCGGTAGTGGAGGCCTTCGATGGCGGTGCTGCCCTTGTCGATCACCTCCACGCCGAACGTGCGGTCGTAGTCACACGCGCGGGTCGAAGATACGGGGACGGTGAAATAGTCCTGGTTCTCCAGTACCATGTTCAGGGAGACCGAGTCGGAGAACATGACGTACTCCGCGTCGGAATAGGTCGTGTACTCCTCCTTGCAGCCCGTGGCCAGGGCGGCGCAGAGTCCCGTGGCAAAAAGGAATGTTATGATTCGTTTCATGGGTTGTTGGCTATGTGTTTACCGATTGTTGCTTTCATTGGGCGTGATTTCCGATCCCGGGGCCTCCAGCTCATGCTGCGGGATGGGCCATACGAAGAGCGGATCGCCGGCCTCGACCTTCAGGTTGTTGCCCTCCTCCTGGGTGTAGGACTGGGCCGTGCGCTCGAATCCCAGGCCCCAGCGCTTGAGGTCCTGCAGGCGGAAGCCCTCCATGTAGAGCTCGCGGACGCGCTCCTCGGAGAAGGTCTTCACGTCGGTGTCCCAGTTGCCCGTGAGGTTGATCGAGCCGCCCGAGACGAAGCGCGTCTTGCGCAGGGTTTCGAGGTCCTTCTGCGCCAGCACGACGTTCGGGTTGGGCTGGCGGCAGTAGGCTTCGGCACGGATCAGGTACTGCTCGGCCAGACGCAGCGGTTTGGGCATCGACACGTGGAAGACGTTCATCGGGATGAAGATGCCGCGGTTGCCGTAGTATTTGACGAGCAGGGGGTAGTCCATACCGCTCGGGTAGCCGATCGTGACGCCGCTTTCGGAGTCTGCGAAGTAGGTCGAACGCATGTCGTTGTCGTCATAGGCGTCGAGCACCCACTGCGAGGGGATGTAGTCGGGATAGAAGTAGGTGTAGTCGCGGTTGAAGTTGAGGAACACCGTGCCGAGCGCGCCGCCGTAGGAGGTGCTCGTGAATCCGATGCGCCAGATCACCTCCGGGCCCATGTCGTAAGCCCACATGTATTCGAACGTCGTGGCGCCGTCGGGTGCAGTCTCCTGAACCGAGGAGAGCTGGAAGGTGTCCTGTTTGTCGTCGATCAGCTTGCTCGAGTAGGTGATAGCCGTCTCCCAGTCCTGCATGTAGAGGGCCACGCGGGCGCGGATGGCCTGCACGGCGGCTTGGGACATGTAGTAGTTGTTCGGCGTCTCCTCCGCGTCTTCGAGCCGCTCCTCGGCCCGGATGAGGTCATCCACGACGAATTGGTAGGAGTCGTAGAGCGAGGCGCGGCGGACGGGTTCCGCCTCGAAATACTTCGTACGGAGCACGACACCCTGCTCCTGGGCGGCCGTTGCGGGATCGTAGGCCTTGCAGAAGCACTTGATGAGTTCCGAGTAGCAGAGGGCGCGGATGGCGTAGACCTCGCCGGTGTACTGCTCGAGGATCTCGAGGTTCGTGTCGCTGGTCTCGTTGGCCATCACCTCGTCGATCCGGTCGAGGTAGAAGTTGCAGCCGCCGATCACGGTGTAGAGCTGTGCATAGACGGCTTCGAGTTCGAGGTCCGTGGGACGGATGTTCCACAGCCAGAAGTTGCCGTAGGTGTTCGAGTTGCCCTTCACGGCCTGGACCAGGTCGCTCTGGATGTCGGGCAGCAGGGTGAGCAGGCCGCTGTAGAGTGAGCTGCTCATCAGGTTGGCGTAGATTCCTATGAGGTGCTGTTCGGCATCGGCGAAGGTTTTCATGGCCTCCTTCTCGGGGATGGATGTCTCGGGGTATTTGTCCAGACACGAGACCGTGCCGAAGACTACAGCGAGCATCGCCAAGTAGCGTGTTATGGTGTGCAGTATGGTTTTCATATCCGTGTTAGAATGTTAAATCGAGACCGAAAGTGAATTGGCGCGACATCGGGTACTCGGCGGCGTACATGTTGCCGACGGCTTCCGGGTCGAGTCCCGAGAATTTCGTGAACGTCAGCAGGTTCTGGGCCTGGGCGTAGATTCTTACGCCGCTCAGGAAACCGGTCTTGCGCAGCAGCCCCTTCGGGAACGAATAGCTCAGCATCAGGTTCTTCAGACGCAGGAACGAGGCATCTTCGAGCAGGCGGCTATCGAACTCGGTGTAGACGCCGTGGCGCGGGATGTCGGTGATGTCGCCGGGCTGCTTCCAGCGGTTGAGCAGGCGCTTCGACTGGTTGTAGGAGGCGAAGCGGCCGTTCGACTCGTCGAAGTAGCGGTCGTTGTTGATCATCCAGCGGTCGGCCAGCCACGAGAACTGCGCCGAGAGCGAGAGCCCCTTCCAGCTCAGCGTCGTGCCGAAACCACCCTGCCAGGGGGCCTCGAACGTCTTACCGATCATCACCTTGTCCTCGTCGCGGAGTTCGTTGGTCAGCTCGCCGTCCTTCGTGTACCAGAGGGCGTCGCCGTTGGCCGGGTTCACGCCGGCGAAGCGGTTGATGTAGAATTCGCTGACGTCGTGGCCTACGACATATTTCAGGCTCGACGACGAGAGTTCGTACTCCTGCACGCCGTTGTAGAGCTCCGTGAGCTTGTTCTTGTTGTAGGAGACGTTGGCGTTGAGCGACCACGAGAAGTTCTCCGTGGCGACAACGGCGCCCGAGAGGCTGATCTCGAAACCGCGGTTCACCATGGCGCCGACGTTGTCCCAGCGGTTGCCGAAGCCGTTGTCGGAGTAGGACTTCGGAACGTACATCAGCATGTTGGTGGTCTTCTTGTTATAGAGCTCGAGGTCGATGTTCAGGCGGTTCCAGAATCCGAAGTGCAGACCGAGGTTGGTGGTCCACGTAGACTCCCAGCTCAGGTCTTCGTTGCCCTGCGAGGTGGGGGCGATGCCGGCCGTGCCGACATAGTCGGCTCCTCCGGAGACGAGTGCGAGGTGCTCGTAGTTGGGAATCGACGAGTTACCGGCCGTACCGGTCGAGATGTTGATCTGTGCGTTGGTCAGCCAGTCGGCGGCATCCTGCATGAAACGCTCGTTGCGCAGGTTCCACATGAAGCCGACCGATCCGAAGACGCCCCAGCGGTTCGAGGCGCCGAAACGCGACGAGGCGTCGGCGCGGACGGCGAACTCGGCGAAGTAGCGGTTGTCGTAGTTGTACTCGCCGCGGCCGAAGAACGACAGCAGTCCGTAATCGTCGGCCGGGGTGTCCTCCCACGAGGCCGCATAGGTTCCAGTCCCGATGTTGGTCAGTTTGTTGTTGTTCTGACCGCGGGTGGTCACGCCGAACGATTCGTAGTGGTAGTTCGTACCGTCCTGACCGACCATGAAGTTGAACGAGTGCTTGTCGTTCACGTCGAACCGGTAGTTGATCGTGTTGGATACCTGGAGCGTCAGGGCGTCGGAGGTGTTGCGCGATGCGGTGCCCTGCTCGAGGTTGGGCAGGTATTCGGGCATCGACTGTCCGAATCCGGTGGCATGCGAGAAATCAACGCTGAACTGCGACCGGATCGTCAGCCCCTCGATGGGCGTCGCCTCGGCGAAGAGCGAGGAGAGTACCTTGTATTTCTTGTAGCTCACCGGATTGTTCTCGATCCACTCGAGGGGGTTCTGGCCGTCACCCTTCCAACTGCCGTCCTCGATCGAGGCGAGCGAGCCGTCGGAGCGGTAGGGATTCCAGTAGGGGAGCATGAACCGTGCGGCCGAGATCGGCGTGACGACGGTGTATTCGCCCGACTGGGCCAGTTCGATGTCCTGGTAGTTGAGCATCGTGTTCGTGCCGATCTTGAGCCACTTGGCGGCCCGCTGTTCGACATTGGCGCGGATCGAGTAGCGGTCGAAGGCCGAGCCGGGGGCGATACCCTCCTGGCTGTAGTAGCCGCCCGAGACGTAGTAGTTCGTGCGGTCGTTGGCGCCCGAAACGGACAACTCGTAGCTCTGGAGCATGGCCGAATCGTTGAATACGGCCTCGAGCCAGTTTACGTCGGTCTTGCTCAGCAGGTTGTAGTCCTTGCCGTCGGTCAGTCCGATCTCCTTTTCGTACTGGATGCGCTCGGAGGTGTTCATCAGGTCCCAGTTGCCGTGGGCGATCTGCGAGAAACCGAGCTGCATGCGGTAGTTGATGATCGGATGGTCGTTCATGCGGCCGCGCTTGGTGGTGATGACCACCACGCCGTTGGCCGCACGGGCTCCGTAGATCGAGGTCGAGGCGGCGTCCTTGAGTACCGAGAGGTTCTCGATGTCGGCCGGGTTGATCATGTTGAAGTCCGAGCTGGAGATCACCACGCCGTCGAGGACGAAGAGCGGCTCGGTGCCCGAGTTGATCGAGTTCGTACCGCGGATGGTCATGACGGTCGCCTCGCTGGGCTCACCCGAGTTGGAGAGCACCGTGAGGCCCGGGACCTGACCCTGCAGCGCCTGGTCGAATGCAGCCGTCGGGGTGCTTTCGATCTTTTCGGCCTTGACGGTCGATACCGATCCGGCGATGGTGCCCTTCTTGCGCACGCCGTAGGCGATGACGACCACATCCTCGAGAGCCTGCGAGTCGCTCTGCATCTCGAGGTTGAAGGTCACGTGTGTTTGTCCTTCGGGAACGATGTACTCGACCGGCTTGTAGCCGATGTACTGGAAGATGAGTGTGGTGCCGGGGGCAACCTCGATGGAGTAGCTTCCGTCGGCAAGGGTCGAAACGCCGGTCGCCGATCCGGAAATCACGTTCACCCCGATCAGGGGCTGTTTGTCTTCAGCCGAGGTGACTACGCCACTGACGGTGACGGTCTCCCCCCCCCCTTGACGGGGTTGCAAAAGACAGCGCGCTGAAGCATAGCGCGAGAATAGTGAGTAGAATTGTTTTTTGCATAAGGAAAAGACTTTCTTACCGTTGCAAAGGTATGAAATTTAATTGTGCGCACAAATAGGCTTTTTGTAGCCAAACTGTAAGCCGTCAGGACTTTAAAGGTGTCTTTTCGATGGTGTCGGCCGGATTTGTTTACTTGTATCGGACTGACTATAAGGTTTGTTTATTCTGGTTTCTGTTTTAACCGACCGTTGAACCCGGGCTGTTTTGCTATTTTTTAAATAAACCCTCTTTCGGCCCTCCCCTGGCGGGTTGTCTGGAATGCCTGGCTGTTCATTATTTGCCATTTTTTGTTTATCGACCCGGTTTTATTAAGCGTTTTATTGGTGTGTCGGGTTTTTAAATTTTTAAAATTTATCAAACATTCAGGTTTTAACATGGATATTAAAAAATGACGATTTGCCTGAAAATATTTTGATTTTTGCAATGGTTTTCCTGGTTTTTGGTGAAGCTTGTTTCTGTTTGTAGTTAAAATGACATATTTATGTAACAGTTTGGAAAAGCCGTAAAGTGTTCTAAATGGAGGAAAATGCAGCGACAATATTCAGCTAAAACGGGAAATTTTGTACTGAAAGAGAAGTTTTGTACTTTGTTTTGATTTCGATTTGAAATCAAAATTGCCTGTAAAAATATATAATGTAATGCGAACCTGCTCGTAATGCGCTCTAAGGCCGTTTTGACTCTGCGCGGCCTGTCTCCGAAAACGGATGCATGATGATGAATTGAAATGAACCGGATTGGACTGGACTGAATATTCGGAGGACGCAAAATGTTCCATGCACTTGAGCCTGCCGCGTGGTGAGGCCCCGGCTATGCGGCATTTTTGTTCGAACAAGGATGGTTTCGAAGGAGGGGGATTGCTTGAGGTCCGAATGCAAAAAAGGAAGAGCCTGGGCTCTTCCTTTTCTGAGCTGTTGACGAGGCTTGAACTCGTGACCTCTTCCTTACCAAGGAAGTGCTCTACCACTGAGCTACAACAGCAGTTTTCTCCGTTGAGTGGTGCAAAAGTACACAAGAAAAATGAAAAGACCAAAAAAATGTGCATTTTTCACAAAAAATTTCTACCTTTACATACGAATCATAACACAAACCAGATGAAACGCATCCTAATTGTTGGCGCCGGCGGCCAGATTGGCTCCGAATTGACAGTCTACCTGCGCAGTATTTATGGCGGTCACAACGTGGTGGCCACCGACATGCGCGAATGCAAAGCCCTGGGGGAGGACGGCCCCTTCGAGGTGCTCAACGCCCTCGATGCAACAGCGATGGCTTCGGTTGTGGCCCGTCACCACGTAGATACGATCTTCAACCTCGTGGCCCTGCTTTCGGCTGTCGGGGAGCGTAACCCGCAGATGGCCTGGCAGGTCAATATGGGTGCGCTGAACAACTCGCTCGAGGTGGCGCGTCAGCACCACTGCGCGCTCTTTACGCCGAGCTCGATCGGCGCCTTCGGGCCCACTTCGCCCAAGGACAAGACGCCGCAGGACACCATCATGCAGCCCACGACGATCTACGGCGTCTGCAAGGTGACCGGAGAGCTGTTGAGCAACTACTACCACCATAAGTTCGGGGTCGATACCCGTTCGGTGCGTTTCCCGGGCATCATCTCGAACGTGACGCTCCCGGGTGGCGGTACGACCGATTACGCTGTGGAGATCTACTACGAGGCGATTCGTTCGGGCCGTTTCACCTGTCCGGTTCCCTCCGACGTCTATATGGACATGATCTACATGCCCGATGCGCTGCGCGCCTGCGTGGAGCTGATGGAGGCCGACCCGGCGAAACTCGTGCACCGCAACAGCTTCAACCTCGCGTCGA
This sequence comes from Alistipes sp. CAG:268, assembly GCA_000434235.1. Taxonomy (GTDB): domain Bacteria; phylum Bacteroidota; class Bacteroidia; order Bacteroidales; family Rikenellaceae; genus Alistipes; species Alistipes avistercoris. The sequence goes on from FR891971.1 coordinate 37,152, forward strand.
TGAGCTTCACTCCCGAAATCATCTGCGCAGAGATCAAGAAGCGCCTGCCCGACTTCACGATGGATTACGACATCGATCCGGTGAAGAAGGAGATTGCCGAGAGCTGGCCCAATTCGCTCGACGACACCTGCGCCCGCGAGGAGTGGGGCTGGAAGCCCGAATGGGACCTCTCGCGCATGACGGACGACATGCTGGCGCATATCCGCACCAAGTTGGGCAAGAACTGATCCTTCGCCCGGCCGATGAAAGAGTGAACGGTCGTCGGGGCAGGATTTTTGCTCCGACGGCCGTTTTGTATGCATAAAGACGGAAAACCATGAAACGGATTGTTCGAATCTCCGTGGCCGCCGTGCTGGTTGTTGCGGCGGTACTTCTGGGCGGGAGCTTCTACATGCTCTCCTATTCGCTCCGGCCCGACCGGGTGATGGCCGAGAAGAATGCCGATTCCTATAAATATATGTATGAGGAGTATCCCTTTCTCGAACCGTGGGTGGACAGCCTGACCCGTGCGGGCGCCCTGCGCGATACGACGATCTGTGATCCCGACGGGCTGCGGCTTCATGCCATCTATGCCGCGGCGCCCCGCCCGACGGACCGTACGGCCGTGATCGTGCACGGATATACGGACAACGCCGTGCGGATGCTCATGATCGGCTACTTATACAACCACGACCTGGGCTATAACATCCTGTTGCCCGATCTGCACTACCACGGCCGGAGCGAGGGCCGGGCCATCCGCATGGGATGGCTCGACCGGCTCGACGTGCTGCGGTGGATGGATGTGGCCAACGAGCTCTTCGGCGGACATACGCAGATGGTCGTCCACGGTATCTCGATGGGGGCCGCCACGACGATGATGGTCTCGGGCGAGGAGCAGCGCCCCTATGTGAAGTGCTTTGTCGAGGACTGCGGCTACACGAGTGTCTGGGACGAGTTCCGCAAGGAGCTCAAGGAGCAGTTCTCTTTGCCGGCCTTCCCGCTGCTCCATGCCGCCAGCCGGCTGTGCGACCTGAAGTACGGTTGGAACTTCCGCGAGGCTTCGGCGCTCGGACAGGTGGCCAAATGCCGCCTGCCGATGCTCTTCATCCACGGCGATGCCGACGACTATGTCCCGACCTGGATGGTCTACCCGCTCTATGAAGCCAAGCCGGGCGAGAAGGAGTTGTGGGTGGTTCCCGGGGCCGCGCATGCGATGTCCTATCGGGACAATCCGGAGGAGTATACGCGCCGTGTGGGCGAGTTTGTCGGGCGGTACATCGGAACGCAAGGCGGAGAGGACGATGGAGCGGGAGCGTGAATACGAAGGGCGTCTGACGGCGTTTTACAGGACACTGGAGGAGGCGATCGGCCGGCTTCCGGCCGAGGTGCGGGCCTCGCTCTACCGTCCCTGTGCTGCGGAGTGCGTGCGGGGCGATGTGCTGCAGGAGATGCGGCGGCAGTTCGAGGAGTGCGGCTGCGATCTCGACCGGCAGTATGCCCGGTACGGGCGGACGCCTTATTTCTTCGCCGACGTCATCGAACCGGGGCGGGTGTACGAGATCGGTTATCCGCGGTGTCTGTGCCCGCAGGTCGCTGCGGGGTTCACCAATGCTCCGACCCACTGCGAGTGTTCGCGGGAGAGCATCCTCTTTGTGCTGCAGGATCTGCTCCCCGGCCGTGACATCCGCGTGGAATGCCTCGGGACCGTCCTGTCGGGCAGCCCGGAGTGCCGTTTCCGGGTCGAGGTCGGGTAGGATGACCGGGGCCGCTTCGTCTGTGGCGGTCTTCTTCCGGAGACTCGGGCGCCGGCCCCGGGCTGAATCCGGTGCGTGGAGGTTGCACGGTGGGCTCGGGAACCCTCCCGGGAAAGGAGATATGACAAAAAACCGGAGGTTCTCCTCAAGGGAACCTCCGGTTTTCATTTGGTCGGGATTGCTCGATTATTCGGCCTTGCCGTCCGAACCGAGAACCTCCTTGATCTTGTGGATGTAGAGCTTCTTCATGTTGTCGCGAGCCGGGCCCAGGTACTTGCGCGGGTCGAACTCTGCGGGCTTCGTGGCGAAGACCTCGCGGATGGCGGCCGTCATGGCAAGACGCGAGTCGGAGTCGATGTTGATCTTGCAGACAGCGCTCTTGGCAGCCTGGCGCAGCTCCTCCTCGGGAATACCTACGGCAGCCTTCAGTGCACCGCCGTACTTGTTGATCGTATCGACCTCCTCCTGGGGAACCGACGACGATCCGTGGAGCACGATGGGGAAGCCCGGAAGCTCCTTCTCGATAGCTGCGAGCACGTCGAATGCCAGGGGGGGCGGAACCAGACGGCCCGTCTTGGGATCTACGGTGCACTGCTCCGGCGTGAACTTGTAGGCGCCGTGCGACGTACCGATCGAGATGGCCAGCGAATCGACGCCGGTCTTCGTGACGAAATCAACGACCTCCTCGGGCTTGGTGTAGTGGCTCTCCTCGGCGGCAACCTCGTCCTCGACGCCGGCCAGCACGCCCAGCTCGCCCTCGACCGTCACGTCGAACTGGTGAGCGTATTCAACGACCTTCTTCGTCAGGGCGACGTTCTCGTCGTAGGGAAGCGACGAACCGTCGATCATCACCGACGAGAAGCCCATATCGACGCAGCTCTTGCAGGTCTCGAACGAATCTCCGTGGTCGAGGTGCAGCACGATCTGGGGCTTTGCCCAGCCCAGCTCCTTGGCATACTCCACAGCACCTTCGGCCATGTAGCGCAGCAGGGTCTGGTTGGCGTAGTTGCGCGCACCCTTCGATACCTGGAGGATTACCGGCGACTTGGTCTCGGCAGCGGCCTGGATGATGGCCTGGAGCTGCTCCATGTTGTTGAAGTTGAAAGCGGGGATGGCGTAGCCGCCCTTGATGGCCTTGGCGAACATCTCGCGGGTGTTCACGAGGCCCAACTCTTTGTAGGATACCATACTTTTAAATATTAAGAAAAATTCGAAATTCTCGATTAACCGCGCAAATTTACGAAAAAACCGGATATCATGCGTCTTTATTGCAAAAAAAATGAAACGGTCGTTCCGGATGCCTGCAAGGGACTGCGGCCGACCCCATTGCAGCCGCATGCCGTGCCGGGGCATACGGGGCGGACGGCCGCGTTTTTCCCTTTGTGCGGAATACGGTTGCGGGCTTCGGTCCTTCGTGTGTTAAAAAAATAACAAACCGGAGGGATTTGTTGTGCAATCGGAGAGTTTTTTGTAAATTTGCGAGGAATTTCGGATTGCCGGGCCGGCCTCGGGCGCGCCCCTTCCGACCAAAGACCGGATACATAAACACACAAACATACACGATCATGGCAGATTTCATTTATCAGGAGCCGTTCCCGATTCAGGAGGACAAAACGAAGTACCGTCTTTTGACGAAGGATTACGTGAAGGTCGTCGAGTGCGACGGACGCAAGATCTTGAAGGTGGATCCCGCGGGCCTCGAGTTGCTGTCGAAGGCCGCATACAGCGATGTGTCGTTCTACCTGCGTGCGGCGCACCTGCAGAAACTGCGCAACATCCTCGATGATCCCGAGGCTACGGACAACGACAAGTTCGTGGCCTACACGATGCTGCTGAATCAGTGCGTGGCCGCCGAGGGCGAGCTGCCGACCTGCCAGGACACCGGCACGGCCATCTGCATCGCCCACAAGGGCGAGGATGTCTGGACGGGCGCCGACGATGCAGAGTGCATCGCAAAGGGTGTCTACGAGACCTATAAGGAGCGTAACCTGCGCTATTCGCAGGTTGTGCCCTTCACGATGATCGACGAGAAGAACTCGGGCACGAACCTCCCGGCGCAGATCGACATCTACGGAGGCAAGCCCGGCATGGAGTACGAGTTCCTCTTCATCACCAAGGGCGGCGGCTCGGCCAACAAGACCTTCCTCTACCAGCAGACCAAGGCGTTGCTGAACGAGGAGTCGCTCACGAAGTTCATCCAGCAGCACATCTTCGACCTCGGCACGTCGGCCTGCCCGCCCTACCACCTGGCCATCTGCATCGGCGGCACGTCGGCCGAGATGTGTCTCTCGACCGTCAAGAAGGCTTCGGCCGGCTACCTCGACGAGCTTCCGACCTCGGGTAACGAGGGCGGCCGCTGCTTCCGTGACCTCGAGTGGGAGGAGAAGGTGCTCAAGATCTGCCGCGAGAGCGGTGTGGGCGCCCAGTTCGGCGGCAAGTACCTCGTGCACGACGTCCGCGTGATCCGTGCCCCGCGCCACGCCGCCTCGTGCCCCGTGGCCATCGGCGTCAGCTGCTCGGCCGACCGCAACATCAAGGCGAAGATCACCCCCGAGGGCATCTTCCTCGAGGAGCTTGAGAAGAACCCCGCACGCTTCCTGCCGAAGGAGGCTCCGGCCATGTCGCCCGCCGTGGACATCGACCTCGACGAGGGTATGGACAAGGTGCGCGAGATCTTGACCAAATACCCGATCAAGACGCGTCTGAACCTGCGCGGCACGCTCATCGTGGCCCGCGACATCGCCCACGCCCGCATCAAGCAGATGCTCGACGAGGGCAAGCCGATGCCCGAGTACTTCAAGAAGCACCCGGTATACTACGCCGGTCCGGCCAAGACCCCCGCAGGCATGGCTTCGGGTTCGTTCGGCCCGACGACGGCCGGCCGTATGGATCCCTATGTCGATCTGTTCCAGAAGCACGGCGGCTCGATGGTCATGGTGGCCAAGGGCAACCGCTCGCAGGCCGTGACGGACGCCTGCAAGGCCAACGGCGGCTTCTACCTCGGATCGATCGGCGGTCCGGCCGCCATCCTGGCCAAGAACTCCATCAAGTCGGTCGAGGTCGTGGACTTCCCCGAACTGGGCATGGAGGCCGTGCGCAAGATCTACGTCGAGAACTTCCCCGCCTTCATCATCGTTGATGACAAGGGCAACGATTTCTTCGCCGATTTCAAGCACTGAAATTTCCGGCCGCGGATGAAATAAGCGGCCCGAGCGATACGTTTGTAGATTCGATGAAACACTTGATTGCGAAAATAACGCTTGCCGTAGGCTTCCTGCTGGCGGTCTTTCCTGCGCTTGGTGCCGGAAAGATCACCTTCGAGGCCTCCTCGCCGCTGACCGTCGCGCTGGGCGAGCCTGTCCGGGTCGAGTTCGCGCTGAACGCCAATCCCGACGAGGGGACCTTCAAGGCCCCTTCGTTCGAGGGCTTCGATGTGATCGCCGGACCGGCCGAATCGCGCGGCCAGTCGGTACAGATCCTGAACGGGTCCATGACTCAGAGCATCAACTACACGATCACCTACGTGCTGCTGCCGCAGAACGCCGGGAACGTGACGATCGGCGCGGCGGAGATCGCCGTGGACGGAACGGTGTACCGCACCGAACCGCTCCCGATCGAGGTGGTGAACGAGGGTGACGGCGGGCAGCGCCGGCAGGAGCCCGGGACGGCCCCGGGCGGTGACGGCCGCGAGAGCGACATGCAGAGCCGCATCGGGGCGGACGACATCCTGCTGCGTGCGGTCGTTTCGCAGTCGTCGGTCTACAAGAACGAACCCCTGCACGTCGCCTTCAAACTCTACACGCGCGTACCCTATGTCAATATCGTGCCCGAATCGATGCCGTCGTTCAACGGCTTCTGGTCGCAGGATCTCTCGGATCCCAATACGGCTCAGATCGGACGCGAAACCTACAACGGCAAGGTCTACGAAACCCGCGTGCTGTTCGACTACCTGCTCTACCCGCAGCAGGTCGGGCAGCTGGCCATCGACCCGATCGAGATGACGGTCGTCGCGCAGGTCGTTGTGCAGAACCGCAACCGCGACCCCTTCTTCGGGGGCGGCCACGACATCTATAACGTTCCCCGCAAGGTGAAGAGCCAGCGGGCGACGATCGAGGTCAAGCCGTTGCCGGCCGGAGCTCCGTCGAGCTTCAACGGGGCCGTCGGTTCGTTCACCATGGAGACAGACTTCCCCACCGAGCACTTCGCGGCCAACTCGGGTGCGACCTGCACGGTGCGCATCGCCGGTACGGGCAACCTGACTTTCGTGCAGGCGCCCAAGCTGTCGCTGCCTTCCTCTTTCGAGCAGTACAACGTCAAGACGACCGAGTCGATCAACCCCTCGGTATCGGGAATCTCCGGATACCGGCAGTTCGAATACCCCTTCATCGCCCGGGCCGAAGGCACCTATGAACTCGAACCGGTCGAGTTCACCTATTTCGACCTCCGGCGGCGGCAGTATGTGACCCTGCAGTCGAAGCCCGTGACCCTCGAGGTGACGCCCGATGCCAACGGCGGCAGCGGCGGTGTGGTGATGCAGGGCGGCCGCGGCATGTCGAAAGAGGAGGTGCGCATGCTGGGGCAGGACATCCGCTTCATCAAGCTGGGCAACGCACAGTTGCGGCGCGAGCGGGTGCCGTTCCTCTTCAGCGGGGCCTACTGGGGCATCCTCTGCGGGGTGCTGGCGCTCTTCACCGCGGTTTATGCCGCGCTGCGCAAGCGGATCCGCGAATCGCAGAACGTCGTGCTGATGCGCGGGAAACGGGCCAACAAGGTGGCCGTGCAGCGCTTCCGGACAGCCAAACGCTACATGGAGGAGCAGAACCGCCACGCCTTCTACGAGGAGATGCTGCGGGCGCTGTGGGGATACATGAGCGACAAGTTCAACATTCCGGTGGCGAACCTCACGAAGGAGAACGTGCGCGAGGAGCTGCACAAGCGCGGCGTCTCGGCCGAGCAGGCGCAGCACTTCACGGCGATCATCTCGCAGTGCGACGAGGCGCAGTATTCGCCCGTGGCATCGGCGCAGATGAGTGATGTCTATTCGGAGGGTGTGGACCTGATCTCCCGCATCGAGGCGATCATAAAGCGATAGTACTATGAAGCGATTGATTCTTACGCTCGTGCTGCTCTTCGGCGTTGCGTCGCTTCCGGCGCAGGAGCCGGCCGACAGCCTTGCCGCTGCGGAGCAGCCCGTGCAGGCTCCCGACAGTGTCGGGGAGTCTCCCGTTGTGGAGGCGTTCACCCCCGATCAGTTGTGGGACCGGGCCAATACGGCCTATATCAACGGCGACTACCATACGGCGATTGCCACTTACGGCGAATTGCTCGACCGTGGTTACAGCTCGGCCAAACTCTACTTCAATCTGGGTAATGCCTGCTTCAAGGAGGGCGAGACGGGGCGTGCGATCCTCTGCTACCACCGGGCGCTGCGCCTGGCTCCGGGCAACGACGACATCCGCTACAACCTTTCGGTCGCCGAGTCGCGGACGAAGGACCGGATCGAGGCGATTCCCGAGTTTTTCCTTACGGAATGGGTGCGTGCCGTGCGCCACACGATGAGTTGTACGGCGTGGAGCCTCTTCTCGCTTGTGGCCCTGGCCGTGGCGCTGGCACTCTTCCTGCTCTACCTGCTTGCTCCGCGTCTGTCGCTGCGCAAGGCGGGTTTCTATGGAACGATGGTTGCAGCGTTGCTCTTCGTTGCGACAACGTGGTTCGCCGCAGGCGAGCGGCGCGAGCAGCTCGATGATACGCAGGCTGTAGTGATGACCTCGTCGGCCGCCGTGAAGAGTTCGCCCGACCGTTCGGCCACCGACCTTTTCGTGTTGCATGAGGGAACGCTTGTGCGGATCACCGACCGGCTCGACGGATGGTGCGAGGTCACCATTGCCGACGGCAAGAAGGGGTGGATCGACGGGCGGACGATCGAGACGATATAGAATCGATGTCGAGGCTCTTACAGGATGTTGTCGGCGAGCTGTCAAAGCTCCCCGGCGTCGGGCGCCGGACGGCGCTGCGGCTGGCGATGCACATCCTGCGGATGGACGCGGAGGCCGTGGGCGACATGACGCGCAGCATCGACCGGTTCCGCAACGAGATCCGCCACTGTGTGGAGTGCAACAACCTCTCGGACGAGGCAGTATGTCCGATTTGCAGCGATCCCGAACGGGACCATGCGACGATCTGTGTGGTCGAGCAGGTGGCCGATGTGCTCTCGATCGAGAATACGCATCAGTACCGCGGACTCTACCACGTGCTCGGAGGGGTCATCTCGCCGATGCAGGGCATCTCCCCGTCGGACCTGAAGATCGACCTGCTGTGCGAACGCATCGCCCGCGGCGGAGTCGGAGAGGTGATCATCGCCATCTCGACCTCGGTCGAGGGGGAGACGACGCTCTTCTACCTGATGAACCGCCTGAGGCAGTTCCCCGGGCTGAAGATCACCTCCATTGCGCGTGGCATCGGTTTCGGCGACGAACTGGAGTATGTCGATGAGCTGACGATCACCCATGCGCTGCTCAACCGCCGCGAGATCGAATGATCGGGAAGGAGTCCCGGGGTGTGGACTAAGTGAAGACGAGAACTGGAAAAGGCGTGTTTCGAACACACGTAAAAAGATAAAGGACAACCATTTAAATAAAAAAGGTTATGGATTTCGTAACGAATGAAAAGCTCACCATCGTGGGCGCAGCCGGCATGATCGGCTCGAACATGGCACAGACGGCTCTGATGATGCGTCTGACGCCGAACATTTGCCTCTACGATCCCTTCGGGCCGGCGCTCGAGGGTGTTGCCGAGGAGCTCTACCACTGCGCCTTCGAGGGTGTGAACATCACCTGGACGACGGATATCAAGGAGGCCCTGACGGGTGCCGCATACGTCGTTTCGTCGGGCGGCGCCGCCCGCAAGGCCGGCATGACGCGCGAGGACCTGCTCAAGGGCAACGCGCAGATTGCCGAGGACTTCGGTAAGAGCATCAAGGAGTATTGCCCCGACGTGAAGCATGTCGTGGTGATCTTCAACCCGGCCGACATCACGGGTCTCATCACGCTGATCTACTCGGGCCTGAAACCGTCGCAGGTGACGACCCTTGCAGCGCTGGACTCGACGCGTCTGCGTTCGGAGCTGGCCAAGTACTTCAAGATCTCGCCCGATGAGGTGAAGAACAGCCGTACCTACGGCGGCCACGGCGAGCAGATGGCCGTATTCGCATCGACGACGCTCGTTGCCGGCAAGCCTCTCTCGGAGCTCATCGGCACGACGATGCCCGAGGAGGACTGGCATGCCCTCCAGCAGCGCGTCATCCAGGGCGGCAAGCACATCATCGACCTGCGCGGCCGTTCGTCGTTCCAGAGCCCGGCCTACGTTTCGATCTGCATGATCGCTGCGGCCATGGGCGGCAAACCGTTCGAGTATCCTGCCGGTGTCTATGTGCACAACGATGAGTTCGACCACATCCTCATGGCGATGGAGACCGAGATCACGAAGGACGGTGCCACCTACAAGAGCGTCAAGGGCACTCCCGAGGAGCACCAGGCCCTCAAGGAGAGCTATGCACACCTCTGCAAGCTGCGCGACGAGGTGATCGAGATGGGTGTTCTGCCCGCCATCGACAAGTGGGGCGAGCTGAACCCGAACCTCAAGTAGTTCCGTTCCGAAGATCGGAAAAGATCGGAGCCGCAACCCGTAAGGGATGCGGCTCCTTTCTTTGTGGAAGTTCGGCCCGGTCTGCGGGGTGAATCCGTTTTACCTCTTCTCCTCAGCCGGGGCGGGCTGTGCCTGGAAGACGGCCCGCAACTCCCCGTTGGCGAGCAGCAGCAGCATCGGCCCGTCCATGTCGTAGTGGGTGGTTGCCTCAAGGGCTTCGGTGTAATCCCGCTCCTGGTCCATGTCCGGGCAGGCCATCATGGTCGAGGCCAGCGGCCCGATACGGAGGGCCCGGCGTTCGCCCGCAGTGTAGCGGCCGGAGAACCGGTTGCAGGCCCCCGTGCCGGATGCCGTCTGCTTTTCGGCATCAAACCGCAGACTGAAGGTCCCCTCCTCGGGGCGTACGCTTTTGCCGCCGAGCTGGATGAGCTGCCATTCGGTCCCCTCGAGCGGACGGCGCGTTTTTTTCTGATAGGAGCGGCAGGGGCAGCAGGAGGCGCACAGAAGTGCCGCAACCGCCGCGAGCGCAAGCTTCGGAAGAATTTTCATGTGATTTCAATTTTCAAGCGTCACAAATATAAACAATATATCGTATCTTTGTCGTAAATCCGAAAAATACCGAACCCATGAAAAAGATCATCGCATCGCCCCACGCTCCGAAAGCCGTGGGCCCCTATTCGCAGGCCGTTGAGACTGCCGGCGCACTCTATGTCTCGGGCCAGCTGCCGATCGACGCCGAAACGGGCCGCATGGCCGAGGGCATCGAGGCGCAGACGCGCCAGTCGCTCACCAACCTGGGCCATATCCTCCGCGAAGCGGGCTACGGATACGGCGACGTGGTGAAGACCACGGTTCTGCTGCAGCATATCGGCGATTTTGCGGCCATGAATGCCGTGTATGCCGAGTTCTTCACCTCGGAGATGCCGGCGCGCGTCTGCTATGAGGTGGCCGCCCTGCCGATGGGCGCACTGGTGGAGATCGACGCCGTTGCCGCGAAGTAACAGGCCGGACCGTTCGTGAGGCGCGGCTGGAGTGCTTTCGGCCGCGCCTTTCGAATCTTTTGGAACGGGCTGTGCATAATGTGTGGATAAATTCGGGACCGGTGATTGGTTTTTTCGGAAGGAAAGTCCCATTTTTGTAAAACCGGCTTTTTGCTGAGTAAAAGATAATAATTTGAAAATAAAATAATTATGTCAAAAATGAACAATCAGACGGAGGCGCCGCAGCGTGTGGAATACAACGATGCGGTGGCCGAGTCGAAGAGGTACTTCGGGGGCGATGACCTGGCTGCTACGGTCTGGGTCAGCAAGTATGCCTTGAAGGACTCCTTCGGCAACATCTACGAGCGCTCCCCGCGGGAGATGCACGAGCGTATCGCCGCCGAGATCGAGCGCATCGAGCGCAACTATCCCAATCCGATGTCGAAGGAGGAGGCGTTCGCTCTGCTCGACCATTTCCGTTACGTGATCCCGCAGGGCGGCCCGATGACCGGTATCGGCAACAACTTCCAGGTGGCTTCGCTCTCGAACTGCTTCGTCATCGGACACAAGCATCCGGCCGACTCCTATGGCGGCATTTTCCGCATGGACGAGGAGCAGGTGCAGCTCATGAAGCGACGTGGCGGTGTGGGGCATGACCTCTCGCACATCCGCCCGACGGGCAGCCCGGTGCTCAACTCGGCACTCACTTCGACGGGTATCGTCCCCTTCATGGAGCGTTACTCGAACTCCACGCGTGAGGTGGCCCAGGACGGTCGCCGCGGTGCGTTGATGCTTTCGCTGTCGATCAAGCATCCGGATGCCGAGCGCTTCATCGACGCCAAGGTCGATACGGGCAAGGTGACCGGTGCCAATGTCTCGATCAAGATCGACGATGAATTCATGCGTGCGGCCCTGGCCGGCAAGAAGTACCACCAGCAGTTCCCGATCAACTCGGACCACCCGAAATACGAGCAGGACATCGATGCGAAGAAACTTTGGGAGAAGATCATCCACAATGCGTGGAAATCGGCCGAGCCGGGCGTGCTGTTCTGGGATACGATCATCCGCGAGAGCGTTCCCGACTGCTATGCAGACGAGGGCTTCGTGACCGTATCGACCAACCCTTGCGGCGAAATCCCGCTCTGTCCCTACGATTCGTGCCGCTTGCTGGCGCTCAACCTCTTCAGCTATGTGGACCACCCCTTCACGCCGGAGGCGAAGTTTGACTTCGCGAAATTCCGCGAGCATGTGGGCAAGGCCATGCACATGATGGACGACATCATCGATCTCGAGTTGGAGAAGGTCGAGTTGATCATCGAGAAGATCGCTGCGGATCCGGAGGACGAGGATGTCCGCCACGTGGAGCTCGAGTTGTGGAAGAAGATCCGCACGATGGCCCGGAAAGGCCGCCGTACCGGCCTGGGCATTACGGCCGAGGGCGACATGCTGGCGGCACTCGGGCTGCGCTACGGTTCGCAGGAGGCGATCGACTTTGCCGTCGAGGTGCAGAAGACGCTGGCCGTGGAGGCTTACCGGGCTTCGGTGAAGATGGCCGCCGAGCGCGGTGCGTTCCCGATCTACGATGCGGCCAAGGAGAAGGACAACCCGATGATCGCCCGCATCCGCGAGGCCGATCCGGCTCTCTACGAGGAGATGTGCCGTGTGGGCCGCCGCAACATCGCCATGCTGACGATTGCCCCGACGGGAACCACGTCGCTCATGTCGCAGACCACTTCGGGTATCGAACCCGTTTTCCGCACGGTTTACAAGCGCCGCCGGAAGATCAACCCCTCGGACCACGACACGCACGTCGATTTCGTGGACGAGACGGGCGAGAAGTTCCAGGAGTACAACGTCTACCACCACAACTTCGTCAAGTGGCTCGAGGCCAACGGCTATGACACCTCGCGTCTGGCGACGATCTCCGATGCCGAGCTGGACCAGTGGATCAAGGCTTCGCCCTATTACGGTGCGACGGCCAACGACATCGACTGGGTCGCCAAGGTCAAGATGCAGGGCGCGATCCAGAAGTGGGTGGACCACTCGATCTCGGTGACGGTGAACCTGCCTCACGATGTTTCGGAGGCGCTCGTGGCCGATGTCTACCGGACGGCCTGGGAGTGCGGCTGCAAGGGTGTGACGGTCTACCGCGACGGCTGCCGCGACGGTGTGCTGCTCGAGAAGGGACAGAAAAAGAAGAAGTGCGAACCGCACGACGGACAGGTGCCCAAGCGTCCGCGGTCGATTCCGGCCGACATCGTGCGTTTCAAGAACGGTTCGGAGGACTGGATCGCCTTTGTCGGTCTGCAGGACGGCCGCCCCTACGAGGTCTTCACGGGTAAGATCGAGGAGGACGCCATGTACATCCCCCGCAAGATCACCAAGGGATTCATTATCAAGGTGCGCGAAGAGGACGGTACGAAGCGTTACGATTTCCAGTACAACGACCGTTACGGGTATACGAATACGATCGGCGGCATCTCGCGTTTGTTTAACGAGGAGTTCTGGAACTATGCGAAACTGATCTCGGGCGTGCTTCGCTACGGCATGCCGATCGAGAAGACCGTCTCGCTCATCGAGTCGCTGCACCTCGACAGCGAGTCGATCAATACGTGGAAAACGGGTGTATGCCGTGCGTTGAAGCAGTATATCGTCGATGGAACGCAGGCCAAGGGCAAGTGCCCCCAGTGCGGGCAGGAGAACATGGCCTACCAGAACGGCTGCCTGACGTGCATGTCGTGCGGTTATTCCAAGTGTGGATGATCCGGTCGGCGTGTCGGAGTGTCCCTGGCGGGCACAAAGAGTGAACAATTGGTCGTTTTGGCGATCCGGAGCGGGCTTTATGGCCCGTTCCCCCCGAAATGAGAATGATTTTTGCTGTGGAGGAGGCTGCATTCGCATGTGAAAATGCAGAAGGATGTTCGATTGTTGTTTGACGCATTTTTATTTATTGTATTATGAAAAAATTTTTTCTTGTTTTAGGGATTGTGGCGTTCGCTTCCTCTACCGTATTGGCACAGGATACGCCTAAAAAGCCGAGTTTTGCAGGGTTCGTCTCGAACGGATTCTGGGACAATTGGGAGGTGTCGTTCGGCCTGGGTACCGGTACGGCATTCTCGAACGGAGGCAACATCGGACCCCACAGTGAGCGTTTCGGGTTCGAGGGCAACTTCTCGCTGACCAAGTGGCTGCATCCGGTAGTAGGAGTCCGCGGCCAGCTGCAGGGCGGATACTTCAACAACTTCCATCCGACGCTCGGCAAGATGACGTGGCCGTACATGTTCGTGCATGCCGACCTGATGATCAATGCGTCGAACTGGATCGGCGGTTACCGCGAAGACCGTGCCTATTATGCCGTTCCGTTTGCCGGCTTCGGTTACCTGGCTTCGAATTTCACAAACAGCAGCCAGGTGGACAACCACTCGGGAACGCGTCAGGAATTTGCCATGACCGCAGGTCTTCTCAACAAGTTCCGGATTTCGCGTGCCTTCGATTTCAATCTGGAGCTTAAGGGGTTGCTGACTCGTTCGGCCTGCTGCCCCGCTGAACTCGACGGTTCGTATCTGATGGCCTTCACGGCAACGGCCGGATTCACCTACCGCTTCAACCAGCGCAACTGGCAGCGTGGTGTTCCGGGGTATACGCCCGAGGATATCGAGGCTTTCCAGGAGGCTGTAGCCGCCGGCCTGGCCGCCACGGCCGCTCTTGAGGCCGAGAATGCCGACCTGGCCGATCGGCTTGCTGAGGCCGAGGCTGCGCGCGTCGCTGCCGAGAAGGCCGCACAGGCTGCCCGTGCAGAGGCTGCTGCCGCAAAGAACTCGGCCGCACAGGAGGCCGAGGCTGCCGATACGTCGGTTATCCTCTTCGACTACAGCATGTCTACGCTCACGCCGCAGGAGCAGACCCGTCTGAAGATGGTCGCCGACAAGATCAAGAACGGTCCGGCCGATGCCAAGTACCGGATCTACGGCTATGCCGACCAGCAGACCGGAACGAAGGCCGGTAACCGCCGGGTGGCCGAGAACCGTGCCAAGAGGGTCTACGACTTCCTCGTTTCGCAGGGTGTGAAGGCCAGCCAGCTGACCTACGAAGGCAAGGGTAACTCGCCGGATCCCTTCGAGGTGCAGGCCGCCAACCGTGCTGCCGTCATCGAGTAGGAAGGTGGTATGTATGAAAAAAGAAAGATGCGGGAAGCGATTCCCGCATCTTTCTTTGTTTTTTCCGGAACTGCCCCGGGACTTCCCAATTCCGCTTTTGCGGCCAGTTTCCCGCTTTGCTTCCTGTTTATCCGGCTGTTCGGTTGCCCCGTTCCCGTTTTCCCGTGTCCGGTCCGTTCCCGGGCCCGCTTTTCGGGTTTCTGGTCCTGCGGCCGGCCGGGGTCAGCGGACGATGACGGCGTGTACCAGCCGGATGCCCGACCGGCGGTTGATCTCCTCGCAGAGCGCCTCCCGCTGGTAGAAGAGTTCCGAGCGCAGGACGCTCGACTGGATCCGCACGTGGAGGATGTGGTTTTCGAGCCGCAGTTCGGTGGTCAGGTCGGCAGCCCGGTCGCCGACGATTGCGCGCCACGTGTCGGGCAGGCGGCCTTCGGCCACTTTGGCGGCGACGTAGGGGCGTTTGAAGAACTCCTCGAGCAGGTCGCCCATGAGCATGGTTTTCGTGCGTCTCATTGTCGTGTCGTTCCGTTTTCCACCGTGTAGGCGACATATTCGCTGCCGGCCCGGTCGAGGATGGCCTTCAGCCGGGTCGGGTTGCAGTCGGTGATGAGGATCTGCCCGAAGGTCTCGTCGGAGACCAGGCGGATGAGCTGCTCGACCCGTCCGGCGTCGAGTTTGTCGAACAGATCGTCGAGCAGCAGCAGCGGCTTCTCGCCCTTTTCCCGCGCCACGATGGCATACTGCGCCAGCTTGAGGGCCACGAGAAACGATTTCTGCTGCCCCTGCGAGCCGTATTTGCGCAAGGGATATCCGCCGATCTTGAGCACCAGATCGTCGCGGTGGATGCCCGACGTGGTGAATTCATTGACAAGGTCTTTCTGCCGGGCGGCGGCGAGGATCTCGGCAAAGGGTCGGTCGTTGAGTTCCGAGCGGTAGGTCAGTTCGACCTGCTCGCGGTCGCTCGAGAGCGTGCGGTAGTAGTCGGCCACAACGGGGCGCAGCCGTTCGACGAACTCCCGGCGCCGGGCGTGGATCGCTTCGCCGTGCTCGACGAGCTGGCGGTCGTAGATCCCGAGCATCACCTCGTCGGGCTGCATCTTCAGCAGGCGGTTGCGTTCGGCCAGCACGGCGTTGTAACGCATGACGGCAGCCAGGTAGGGACGGTCGAGCTGCGAGATGAAGGCGTTGAGGTAGCGGCGCCGCTCGTCGGCCGAGTCCGAGATGAGCGCACTGTCGGCCGGGGAGACGATCACCGCAGGGATCAGCCCCACGTGGTCCGCAAGGCGCTCGTACTCCTTGCCGTTGCGTTTGACGACCTTGCCTCCCTTGCGCGAGAACGAGCAGACGACCTGCTCGCTCTTGCCGGCGTCCGACTGGTACTGCCCCTCTAGCAGGAAGAAGTCGGCGCCGTGGCGGATGCTCTGCCCGTCGGTGGTCTGCAGCGACGACTTGCACATCGAGAGGTAGTAGACGGCATCCACGACGTTGGTCTTTCCCGCGCCGTTGTCGCCGACCAGGCAGTTGATGCCCGGGCAGAGGGTGAGCTCCTCCTCCGCGATGTTCTTAAAGTTGAGCAGTCCGAGTCTCTTCAGGTACATACGGCAAAGATAGCGTTTCGGTGCGGCACTGCCAAATTTATTTCTTTGTCCGAAGCGGCCGCCGGGTAGTCGGGACGGGGGTGCGGGACGGCCGGTACATGAAAAAATCGGGGTCCGACATTGCACATTGTGAATAGTTTTGTATCTTTGCGAACTATCGGACGAAACATAAACTAAAAACACGATAAGCCATATGACGAAACAGAACGTCGCCGAGCCCGAGAGCCTCGGCGAAGCAATGAACAAAACGGAGCTGTTTTTCCAGAAAAACGGCCGTCTGGTGACCTACATTTTCCTGGCGCTGCTCGTAATCGCCGCGCTGGTCTTCGGCTACCGCTCGCTGATCGTTCAGCCGCGCATCGAGAAGGCTGCCGAGATGATCGCTCAGGCCCAGGCCCGCTTCGAGGCCGAGAACCCCGACTTCGAACTGGCGCTGCAGGGTGATGCCAATGGCGCCGGCTTCCTCGATGTCATCGACCAGTACGGTTCGACGCCGTCGGGTAACCTGGCCAAGCATTATGCCGGCATCTGCTACCTCCGTACGGGCGACCTGGAGAACGCTGCCGCCTATCTGGCCAAGTTCTCGCCGGTGAAGGGCATTCCCGGAGCGCTGATCAACGCGCAGAACTACGGCCTGCAGGGTGATGTGGCCGTCGAGCAGCAGAACTACGCCGCTGCCGTGAAGTTCTACGAGAAGGCCGTGGCCGCCGCCGACAACAACATGACGGCTCCGATGTACCTGCGCAAGGCCGGTCTGGCCGAGCAGGCCCAGGGCAATACGGAGAAGGCCGCCGCCTACTACGAGCGGATCCTGACGTCGTATCCTGCTTCGATGGAGGCCCGCGAGGCCGAGAAACTGCTGGGCGGCGCAACGAAATAACGGAGACGGACTGCGATGGCGACAAGAAACCACAACCTCTCCAAATTCGACGCTCCGCTGCCGTCGGCCGAGGACATGCGCTTCGGCATCGTCGTGGCCGAGTGGAACCGTGAGGTCACCGAAGCCCTGCTTGAAGGGGCCGTGCGGACGTTGCGGGCTGCCGGGTGTCCGGACATGAACATCCAGATCAAGTATGTCCCCGGCACGTTCGAACTCTCGCTCGGTGCGCAGTTCTTTGCCGAATACACCGATGTCGATGCCGTGATCGCACTCGGCTGCGTCATCCAGGGGGATACGCGCCATTTCGATTTCATCTGTCAGGGCGTTACGCAGGGGATTACCCAACTGCAGATCCAGTGGAACATGCCGATCGCCTTCGGCGTGCTGACTGTCAATGACATGCAGCAGGCTCTGGACCGCTGCGGCGGACGGCTTGGCAACAAGGGTGACGAGGCTGCGGCTGCTGCGATCAACATGGTGAAGCTCCAGATCGACATGGAGGCAGCCTCGCCCGACCACGAGCCGGATCGGCGCAACATCAACTGACGGGTTGCCGGAGCGATTCCGGACCGGTCCAACGAAAAACCCCGGAGGGAGATTCCTCCGGGGTTTTTCGTGTTGCGCCGTCTTGTCCGTCGCGGCAGTGCCCTCCGCCGGGGCTGAGTCCTCCCGCATAACGGGGTGGAGCCGCTCCCGGACCGCTTGTACGGTCAGAAGATCCCGAGGTTGTCGAGGAAGACGAGCAGCAGGATGGCCGGGCAGAAGTAGCGCAGCAGGACGATCAGCACCCGGTAGATCCGGAAGGGCAGGGTCCCGTGGTTGGTGATCTGGTCCCGGAGCGTTTGACGGTCGAGCACCCAACCGACGAAGATGCAGGTCAGCAATCCGCCGATGGGCAGCATGATGTTGGCCGTGAGGTAGTCGAGTGCGTCGAAGAGATTCAGTCCGAAGATCTTCCATCCGTTGAGCACGCCGACCGAGAGCGAAGCCAGTGTCGCCAGAGCTGTGGTTCCGGCGGTCGTTGCCCAGGCGGCGGCGCGGCGCGAGAGGTGCCACTCCTCGTGGAGATAGGCCGTGACCACTTCGTGCAGGGAGATGGTCGAGGTGAGAGCTGCGACGACGAGCAGCAGGAAGAAGACCGACGACCAGACCATGCTGAGCGGCATGCCGTTGAAGACGCTCGGCAGGGTGATGAAGACGAGCGAAGGTCCTGACGAGGGCTCGATACCCACGCTGAAGACCGCCGGGAAGATCACCACGCCGGCCAGTACGGCCACCAGCGTGTCGAGGATCGTGACGTTCAGCGCCGTGTGGCGCAGATTCGTGTCGGGTTTGAAGTAGGAGGCGTAGGTGACCATCGTGCCGAGTCCGATCGAGAGCGAGAAGAAGGCCTGCCCGAGGGCGACGAGGATGGTCGAGGGGGTGACCTTCGAGAAGTCCGGACGGAAGAGGAAGCGGAGCCCCTCCCCGCCTCCGGGCATCAGCAATGAGTGGATGGAGAGGGCGATGAGCACGAAGAAAAGCAGCGGCATCAGCAGCTTGGCCGAACGCTCGATGCCCTTCTGTACGCCGAGGGCGATGATAGCATGCGTGGCCAGGGCGAAGAGCACGGTGTAGAGCAGCGGCCGCCACGGGTGGGTGATGAAGCGCTCGAAGGCCCCCTGGTACTCTGCGGCCGAGGTGTAGTGTGCAAACTCTCCGGTGATCGAATGGACCATGTATTCGGCGGTCCACCCCGAGACCACGAAGTAAAATCCGAGGATCAGGAAGGCGGCCAGTACGCCGTTGTAGCCGAGCAGGCTCCACTTTGGGTTGAGTGCCCGGTAGGCGCCGACGGCGTTGCAGCGGGCGGCCCGGCCGACCGAGAATTCGGCGAGCATGAGCGGCAGCCCCAGCAGGAGCACGCAGGCGATGTAGATGACCAAAAAGGCTCCGCCGCCGTTGTCGCCGGCAATGTAGGGGAAGCGCCAGATGTTGCCCAGACCGACGGAACTCCCGGCCGCAACCAGCACGGCGCTCAGTTTCCCGCCGAGCGTGACGCGCCCGTGCGAATGGTGATCGTGTGTCATAACCTAACCTTTTTATACGGGAGCGGGCAGGCACACGATGGCCTGCCCGCACTCCTATTTTTCCAGTACGACGCTTACCCGGTCGAGCTTGCCGCCCAGCGGGGGAGCCAGTTTCGATACCGTGCATTTTACGTGCCGCATCTGCGGGAAGGCCTCGTAGAGGGCATCGATGATGTTCATGGCCACGCGTTCGATCGTGCGCTGCGTGACGCGCATCCGGCTGCGGACGATCTCATACACCGAGAGGTAGTTGATCGCCTGCTCCACGCTGTCCTCGGCAGCCACGGCTCCGAGTTCCGCGGTGATCTCCAGATCGACCGTAAAGCGGTTGCCCACCTTGCGCTCGAGTTCGTAGCATCCGTGCATGGCACGGAACTCCATGCGTTCGAGTCTGATGCGGTATTCCATCCTATTCGGCGATGACGAGGTAGTAGTTCTTCTTGCCGCGCTGCACGAGCAGGTACTTCCCGGCGATCAGGTCCTCCTCGGTGACCGGGCGCATCGGGTCGGTTACCTTCTCCTTGTTGAGCGAGACGCCGCCGCCCTGCACCATCTTGCGGCATTCGCCCTTCGAGGGGAATACCTGCGTCTTCTCGGCGGCCAGCTCCACGAACGGGAGGCTGCCCAGCTCCGAGCGGGCGATGCGGAACTGCGGCACGCCCTCGAAGACCTGCAGCAGCGTCTGCTCGTCGAGGCGGTGCAGCGCTTCGGAGGTGGCCCCGCCGAAGAGGATGGCCGAAGCCTCGACTGCCTTCTCGTACTCCTCCTTCGAGTGGATCATCGTGGTGATCTCCTGGGCCAGGCGCTTCTGGAGCACGCGCAGGTGGGGTGCAGCCTCGTGCTCGGCGATCAGTGCCTCGATCGTTTCCCGATCGAGCAGCGTGAAGATCTTGATGTAGCGCTTGGCATCCTCATCGCTGACGTTGAGCCAGAACTGGTAGAACTTGTAGGGCGAGGTATAGCGCGCATCGAGCCATACGTTGCCGCTCTCGGTTTTGCCGAACTTCGTGCCGTCGGCCTTGGTGATGAGCGGGCAGGTGATGGCGAAGGCCTCGGCCTCGGGGCCGAGCTTGCGGCGGATGAGCTCCGTACCGGTGGTGATGTTGCCCCACTGGTCGGCGCCGCCCAACTGGATCTTGCAGTTCATCGTTTCGTAGAGGTGCAGGAAGTCGTAGCCTTGTACGAGCTGGTAGGTGAACTCGGTGAACGACATGCCGTCGCCCTCGCCGTTGAAGCGCTTCTTCACGGAGTCTTTGGCCATCATGTAATTGACCGTGATGCACTTGCCGATGTCGCGGATGAAGTCGAGGAACGAGAACTCCTTCATCCAGTCGTAGTTGTTCACCAGACGGGCGGCGTTCGGCGCATCGGAGTCGAAGTCGAGCAGCTTGGCCAGCTGCCGCTTGATGGCCTCCTGGTTGTGGCGCAGCGTCGCCTCGTCGAGCAGGTTGCGCTCCTGCGACTTGCCCGACGGGTCGCCGATCATGCCTGTCGCGCCCCCTACGAGTGCCAGCGGGCGGTGTCCGCACATCTGGAAGTGCTTGAGGATCATTACGCCCACCAGGTGGCCGATGTGCAGCGAATCGGCCGTGGGGTCGATGCCCAGGTAGGCCGTCGTCATCTCCTTTTCGAGTTGTTCCTTTGCTCCGGGCATGATCGTGTGGATCATGCCGCGCCATTCGAGTTCTTCGATGAAATTTTTCATATGTGTCGTTTTTTTGTTATTTCCGTATGGTCTGTTATTCGATCTCCAGGTCGAGCGCCTTGCGCAGTTCGGCCACCAGCGGATTCTTCTCCGTGATGAACTTCACGCGGTCCTCGAGCTTGATGGGGCGTGCGGCCCGGATCTGTTCGTCCACCGTGATCTCCAGCTCGATCCGTCCCGTGATGCCGGCCACCTCGGCGATGCGCATCAGCATGGCGGTCTTCGACCGCAGGATCTCGTCGCGCAACTCCGTCGTGGGGACGCTCAGGCCGATCGTGTTGCCGTGGAAGGCCATCTGTTCGAAGACGGGGACGAACCTCGGGCGGCGTTCGCGGATCAACGCGAGGATCGCCTCCCGGCCGCGTTCGAGTTTCGCGGTGCATTCGGGGTCGATCTCCGCCGTTGCGGGCTCGTCGGCCTGTCCTTCGGTTTCGTGCTCCTCCTCGGGCAGCATGCCGCCCGAAGCGAGCAGCTCGGTGAGCGAGGTCCCTGAGAGCAGCGGACGCCGTGCCGGCCGAGCCGGGGTGCTGTGTGCCGGGGCTGCTGCCTGGGTCCGGGGCGCCGGTTGGTCCGGGGCCGTGCGGAGTCCGCCGGTGGGTTGTGCCTTCCCGGGGCCGGGTGCCGTCTCCTGCGGGGAGGCGGTGACGGCCGTTCCGGGACTCGGAACTGCCGGTC
>FR891972.1 GCA_000434235.1 Alistipes sp. CAG:268
ACTCGCTCAAGGGCAAGCAGGGACGTTTCCGTCAGAACCTTCTGGGTAAGCGTGTCGATTACTCGGCCCGTTCGGTCATCGTCGTCGGCCCCGAGCTGAAGATGCACGAGATGGGTATTCCGAAGGACATGGCCGCCGAGCTCTACAAGCCGTTCGTGATCCGCAAGCTCATCGAGCGCGGCATCGTCAAGACGGTCAAGTCCGCGAAGAAGATCATCGACCGCAAGGACCCGGTCATCTGGGGCATTCTGGAGAACGTCATCAAGGGCCATCCGGTACTCATGAACCGTGCCCCGACGCTTCACCGTCTGGGTATCCAGGCCTTCCAGCCCAAGCTGATCGAAGGTAAGGCCATGCAGTTGCACCCGCTGGCATGTACGGCATTCAACGCCGACTTCGACGGCGACCAGATGGCCGTGCACCTGCCGCTGGGCAATGCCGCCATCCTCGAGGCCCAGCTGCTCATGCTCGGATCGCACAACGTCCTTAACCCGGCCAACGGCGCCCCGATCACCGTGCCGTCGCAGGACATGGTCCTCGGTCTGTACTACATCACCAAGCCCCGCAAGGGCGTCAAGGGCGAGGGCCGCGTCTTCTACGGCCCCGAGGAGGCGATCATCGCCTGCAACGAGAAGCAGGCCGACCTGCACGCCGTGGTGAAGTGCCTGGTGGACGACATCGACGAGCAGGGCAACCCGGTTCAGGTGCTCAAGGAGACGACCATCGGCCGCATCCTCTTCAACCAGGTGGTCCCCAAGGAGGTGGGCTACATCAACGAGGTGCTCACGAAGCGTTCGCTGCGTGACATCATCGCCGTGGTGATGAAGAAGGCCGGTGCCGACAAGGTGGCCAACTTCCTCGACGACATCAAGGACATGGGTTACCGCATGGCCTTCCAGGGCGGTCTGTCGTTCAACCTCGACGCCGTGATCATCCCCGAGGAGAAGGAGAAACTCGTCCAGGAGGGTTACGAGCGCGCCGACGCCATCATGGACGACTACAACATGGGTCTTATTACCAACAACGAGCGTTACAACCAGATCATCGACGTCTGGACGAACATCAATACGAAACTGACGAAGGCCGTGATCGACACGCTTATCAAGGACGACGACGGTTTCAACCCGGTATACATGATGCTCGACTCGGGAGCCCGTGGTTCGAAGGAGCAGATCCGTCAGCTGAGCGGTATGCGTGGTCTGATGGCCAAGCCGCAGAAGTCGGGCGTCGAGGGTGGCCAGCAGGTCATCGAGAACCCGATTCTCTCGAACTTCAAGGAGGGACTTTCGGTGCTCGAGTACTTCATCTCGACGCACGGTGCCCGTAAGGGTCTTGCCGATACCGCCCTGAAGACGGCCGACGCCGGTTACCTGACGCGCCGTCTGGTCGATGTGGCGCAGGACGTCATCATCAACGAGGAGGATTGCGGCACGCTGCGCGGTCTGACGGCTACGGCCATCAAGCGCAACGACGACGTCGTGCAGACGCTCTACGACCGCATCCTGGGCCGCGTGGCGCTCAACGACGTGATCCACCCGCTCACGGGCGAAGTGCTCTGCAAGGCAGGCGAGGAGATCACCGAGTCGATCGCCGAGGCCATCGAGAAGTCGCCGCTGGAGTCGGTCGAGATCCGTTCGGTGCTCACCTGCGAATCGCGCCGCGGCGTCTGCGCCAAGTGCTACGGACGCAACCTGGCGACGGCCCGCATGGTGCAGAAGGGCGAGGTGGTCGGCGTGATCGCCGCCCAGTCGATCGGCGAGCCGGGTACGCAGCTGACCCTCCGTACGTTCCACGTCGGTGGTGTGGCCGGCGGTACGGCCGTCGAGACCAACGTCGTCTCGAAATACGAAGGACGCCTGGAGATCGACGAGCTCCGCACGGTCAAGGGCAAGAACGCCGCCGGCGAGGCGATCGACATCGTCATCTCGCGCCAGTCGGAGTTCCGTATCGTCGATCCCAAGACCGAGATCGTGCTCTATACGCACAACCTGCCCTACGGTGCCACGCTGTTCATGGCCGACGGCTCCGATGTCAAGAAGGGCGACATGATCTGCGAGTGGGATCCCTACAACGCCGTCATCATCTCCGAGCATGAGGGCCGCGTTGCTTACGAGAACATCATCGAGGGTGTGACCTACCGCGACGAGCGCGACGAACAGACGGGTCTTTCGGAGAAGGTGGTCATCGAGTCGAAGGACAAGACCAAGAACCCGGTCATCAAGATCCAGAACAAGGAGGGCGAGGAGGTCAAGCAGTACAACCTCCCGGTTTCGGCCCACATCGTCGTCAAGGACAACGCACGCATCAAGACGGGCGACATCCTGATCAAGATCCCGCGCGCCGTCGGCAAGTCGGGCGGCGACATCACCGGAGGTCTTCCGCGAGTCACTGAGCTCTTCGAGGCCCGCAACCCGTCGAACCCGGCCATCGTTTCGGAGATCGACGGCGAGGTTACCTTCGGCAAGATCAAGCGCGGTAACCGCGAGATCATCATTACCTCGAAGCAGGGCGATGTGAAGCGTTACCTCGTGCCGCTGTCGCGTCAGATCATCGTTCAGGAGAACGACTACGTCAAGGCCGGCAGTCCGCTGTCGGACGGTGCGATCACCCCGAGCGACATCCTCAACATCCTCGGCCCGACGCGTGTGCAGGAGTACATCGTCAATGAGGTGCAGGAGGTTTACCGCATGCAGGGTGTGAAGATCAACGACAAGCACTTCGAGGTGATCGTCCGCCAGATGATGTCGAAGGTCAAGATCGAGGATCCGGGCGATACCCGTTTCTTCGAGGATCAGATCGTGGACAAGTGGGAGTTCATGGACGTGAACGACGAACTCTACGACAAGGTGGTCGTTACCGACGCCGGCGATTCGACGGCGCTCCAGCCCGGTCAGATCGTCTCGCTGCGCAAGCTGCGTGACGAGAACTCGAGCCTCAAGCGCCGCGACCTGCGTCCGGTTCAGGTGCGCGACATTGTGCCCGCTACCTCGACGCAGGTGCTGCAGGGTATTACCCGCGCCGCCCTGCAGACATCGAGCTTCATCTCGGCCGCTTCGTTCCAGGAGACCACCAAGGTGCTCAACGAGGCTGCCATCCAGGCGAAGGTCGATCCGCTGGAGAACCTCAAGGAGAACGTCATCTGCGGTCACCTGATCCCCGGCGGTACGGGTCTGCGCGATTACGACGATCTGGTTGTCACCGCGAAGTCCGAACTGGAGAGCCTTCAGCAGGCCCAGTAGGCGGACCTCCGCTTCCACTAATGAAAAACTCCCCGATCCTTGCGGTCGGGGAGTTTTGTTTTATCGGTCCGGGCGGTCGGTTGTTGGGGCGCTCTTCGTTGCAGACCCCGAAGCGGAACAGGTGCCTTTTCGCTGTCGGGTTCCGTACCGGAATCAGGCCGTCGGATCCGGCAGTATGTTCAGCGCATCGTTTCGTCTTCGATGTGGCCCGCTATTTCCGTTCGTAGCGCTTGGCCAGACCGCCCTCGGAGGTCTCGCGGTAGAGGCTCGGGAGGTTGTGGCCCGTCTCGTTCATCACCTCGACGACCTTGTCGTAGGAGACAAGGTGCGAACCGTCGGAGAGCGTGGCGTAGATATTGGCATCGAGGGCACGTGCCGCCGCCACGGCGTTGCGTTCGATGCAGGGGACCTGCACCAGTCCGCAGACGGGGTCACACGTCAGTCCCAGGTGGTGCTCAAGACCCATCTCGGCGGCATACTCGATCTGCGAGGGGGTGCCTCCGAAGAGCTGGCACGAAGCTGCGGCCGCCATGGCGCATGCCACGCCGACCTCGCCCTGGCAGCCCACCTCGGCTCCCGAGATCGAAGAGTTGGTCTTGGCAACGTTGCCGAAGAGCCCGGCGGTCGCCAGCGCGCGCAGGATGCGGATCCGCAGGAAGTCGCGGGAGGTGGCTAGGTGGTAGAGTACGGCCGGTACGACGCCGCACGACCCGCATGTCGGGGCCGTGACCACGACACCGCCCGAGGCGTTCTCCTCCGAGGTGGCCAGCGCGTAGGCGTAGATTTTGGCGCGCGACTTGAGTGAGTCGTTGTAGCTTTTCGACTTGACCCAGTAGGTGCTGGCCTTGCGGGCCACCTTCAGTCCGCCGGGCAGCACGCCGTCGTTGTTCAGCCCGTTCTGTATCGTCTCGCACATCTGGGTCCAGATCGTGTCGAGGTAGTCCCAGATTTCGGGCCCCTCGCAGTCGTTCACATACTCCCAGAAGGTCTTGCCCTCGTTGTAGCACCAGTTCTTTATGTCGGTGATGGTTGTCAGCGGATAGATGCTGCGCGGCACCTCGAGCCGTGAGGTTTCGTTGGCCAGGGCGCCTCCGCCGATGCTGTAGATCGTCCACGAATCGACGACCTTGCCCTCCTTGATTCCTTCGAAGAGCATGCCGTTGGGGTGGAACGGCAGGACGATGTCGGCCTTCCATACGATTTCGGTCGGGGCAACGGGTTGCAGCACCGAGAGGATGGCCTCGTCGGTGAGGTGGCCCTTGCCGGTTGCGGCCAGCGAGCCGTAGAGCGTCACACGGTAGGCATCGACGTTGCGGCAGCGTTCGACGAAGCGTTCGGCGGCCCGTTTCGGCCCCATCGTGTGGCTGCTTGAGGGACCGTTTCCGATTTTGTACAACTCTTTGAGCGATTCCATGTTTGATCGGTATTTGAGCGGCACAAAGATACGAAAAAATCGGGAAGTGCGCGCACTTCCCGATCCGGGTGGTAGCCCCACCGCGACTCGAACGCGGATTTAGGGTTTAGGAAACCCTCGTTCTATCCCTTGAACTATAGGGCCGAAATATTTGCGGAGTGCCCCTTTTGTGGGAAGCACTCCGCAAAGATAATACTTTTTCGTGAATTTTCAGAAGTTGAACCGCATGCCGAACGAGACAACGTGGGCGTGGAGCCGGTAGTTGCGCGTGAAAACGGACGAGAGTTCACCCGACGCATAGTCGTAGAGCGGGTAGGACCCCGTACGCTCGGGGTCGGCCGACGAGACGTAGCAGTAGGCTACGTCGAGCGCCGCGCAGCGGGCGAGGCGGAACGAGAGTCCGGCCGAGTAGCTGATCTTGGTCATCGAGGGAGTCTCGGGATTGAGGTAGTTGCTGTCCACGGGGCTCTCGTCGAAGTAGATGCCGGCGCGTGCCTGCAGCCAGTCGAGTGCCGCATACTCGGCACCGAAGCGGGCCGAGAGGGTGTTCGAGTAGTTCTTCACCGAGTAGATGTCGTCGATGCCGAGCTCCTGCTCGTTGAATGCCACATTGAGGTCCTTGTAGGCCGACCAGCCGATCCACTGCAGATCGACGCCCATCTGCCACTTCGCATTCGGACGGTAGGATACGCCCCACGTCACGGTTGTCGGCAGGGGCAGCTGCGTGTGGAAGGTCCCCTGGTCAAGCGCGGGGATGGCCGGCGACTGCCCGGCCATGGTGAGTACCGAATTGAGGAACGAGAGCAGCTGCTGCGCCTCGGCCGAGGCGTAGTTGAGCCGGGCCGTGCCCCGGTCCACCTTCATGTTGAGGCGCGAGCGGTAGCTCATGGCCACGGACCACTGGTCGGTGATGTCCCATAGAATACCGGCGTTCACGCCGATGGCCACGTTGGCGTCGCCCTGCAGTTTGGCCGATACGATGGCCTTGTTCTGGAGGTTGTTCTCGAAATAGGCGGCTCCCTGCTGTGCCGTGGCCTGGTAGGCGGCTATCTGTTCTGCGGTCAGCCCGGCCGAAGGACCGAGGACCGGAAGCAGCTGGTTCACCGTGTTGAATCCCGAGACGAGGGTCTGGTTGCCGCCGACGGGCAGCATGGCGCGCGCGAGGTCGAAGTTGCCCCACGTGATCATCAGTCCGGCACCGATCGAGAGGCGGTCGCAGATCTTGAACGAGACGGTGGGCTGGAAGGTGTAGGCCGCGAGGTTGATCTCCTGGATGAGGTGTGCCCCCGACCAGTTGTCGCCCCAGTTCATCGACGAGCCGTTGGGCGTGTAGAAGCCCAGGCCCACGGCCCAGCGCTCCGACGGCTTGTAGTTGATGTACATGTGCAGCGGGGTGGACATCTTGTTGTCCGACTTCTCGGTGAGCGAGCTCCGGTATCCGTTCTCCAGCGAGGGAAGTTCCGAGGCCCATACCGACGAGAGGATGCCCGTTGCGCCGACCGAGATGTCGAACTTCGAATCCTGGAAGACGGCGGCTGCCGGGTTGAAGTAGATCGATTCCGAACCGAGTTTCATCGCCGTGCCGACGTTGGCCATACCGGCTTGGCGTGCGGAGAAGTTGTTCACCTGATAGCCTTCGGCGCGAGCGCCCGATGCTGCGGCGATGCAGGCGATGAGGAGGAAGATTTTTTTCATGACTTCGTTGGTTTGGTTAATGGGTCGCCCCCTTTGGGGCGCACAAAATCGGGGGCAAAAGTATAAAAACTATCCCCGAAGGCCAAACTTTTTGGTCGGAAAGTCTCTTAAATTGGAATAAATGGCATAGTTTTGGACGCTGTGTCCTGCCGCAGGATCAGCGTTTCGGGCGGTTGTTGTAGGCCTCCAG
Source organism: Alistipes sp. CAG:268 (assembly GCA_000434235.1). GTDB lineage: Bacteria > Bacteroidota > Bacteroidia > Bacteroidales > Rikenellaceae > Alistipes > Alistipes avistercoris. The sequence continues at coordinate 6,539 of FR891972.1, forward strand.
CGCCTTGGCCAGGACGACGAGTGCCCGCTCGAGCTCCTCCTTGCGCAGGACGTAGGCGATGCGCACCTCGTTGCGGCCGCGCGTCGGGTCGGAGTAGAATCCCGAGGCGGGGGCCATCATCACCGTCTCGCCTTCGTACTCGAAATCCGAGAGGCACCAGGCGCAGAAGGCGTCGCTGTCGTCCACCGGCAGGCGGGCCACCGTGTAGAAGGCGCCCATCGGGATGGGCGAGTAGACGCCCGGTATGCGGTTCAGTCCGTCGATGAGGCATTTTCGCCGTTCGATGTACTCCTCGTAGACCTCCATGCTGTACGATCGCGGTGCGTCGATCGAGGCCTCGGCGACGATCTGTCCGATGAGCGGCGGGGAGAGACGGGCCTGGCAGAACTTCATCACGGCGTTGCGCAGCTCGCGGTTCTTGGTGATGAGCGCCCCGATGCGGATGCCGCACTCGGAGTAGCGTTTCGATACGGAGTCGATCAGCACGACGTTCTGCTCGATTCCTTCGAGGTGGCAGGCCGATATGTAGGGCGAGCCTGTATAGATGAATTCGCGGTAGACCTCGTCCGAGAAGAGGAAGAGGTCGTATTTGCGCACCAGGTCGCGGATGCGGTCCATCTCCCGGCGTGTGTAGAGGTATCCCGTGGGGTTGTTGGGGTTGCAGATCAGAATGCCGCGCGTGCGTTCGTTGATGAGCTCCTCGAAGCGGGCCACGTCGGGCAGAGCGAATCCCTGCTCGATGGAGGAGACCACCGGGCGGATGACGGCTCCGGCCGAGATGGCGAAGGCCATGTAGTTGGCGTAGGCCGGTTCGGGCACGATGATCTCGTCGCCGGGGTTGAGGCACGACATGAAGGCGAACAGAACGGCTTCCGAACCGCCCGTGGTGACGATGATGTCGTCGGGCAAGAGCTTGATCTGGTATTGTTCGTAGTAGGTGACAAGCTTTTCGCGCAGCGAGCGGTATCCGTCGCTGGGGCTGTATTCGAGCACCGTGCGGTCGATGTGCTTCAGCGCGTCGAGCCCCACCTGCGGGGTCGGCAGGTCGGGTTGCCCGATGTTCAGGTGGTATATTTTTGTGCCGCGGGCCCGTGCGGCTTCGGCCAGCGGCACGAGTTTGCGTATCGGCGAGGCCGGCATCAGTCCGGCCCGTTGTGAGATGGCAGGCATGGTGTGCGGGGTGTTTATTCGAGTTCGATCGAAGAGCGGAACTTCACCGTGTTGCGCGGCGGGATCTTCACGGCCGCACCCGTGCGGGGATTGCGGCCCGTGCGCGCGGCCTTGTGTTGTACGGAGAGGGTTCCCAGCCCGGTGAGCGTGACGCGCTCTCCCTCGCGGAGGGCCTGGGCGGTCACCCGGATCAGCGCATCGACGGCCTTGCGGGCATCGACTTTCGTGATGTTTGCGTCGAGAGCGATCGCTTCGACCAACTGCGTCTTGTTCATATTATAAGGTATCGAGAGAAATGTACCGCTAACCTAACGGGTAAAAACAAAGGTACGCAAAATTTATGGAAGACGGAAATTCCCGGGTGAATTTCCTCCCTTCGGCACGAGAACGAGCAAAAAGAGGAAGAAGATTTGGCGGAATGGAAAATCCGTGCTACTTTTGCCTCACCGGAAGGATGGCGGAGTGGTCGATCGCGGCGGTCTTGAAAACCGTTGAGCTGCAAGGCTCCGGGGGTTCGAATCCCTCTCCTTCCGCATGATGCCGTCTTCGTACGGTAGGAATCCGCGGGCTCAACTGCCCGCGGATTTTTTGTTTCCCGAAGGTGGAATCCGCACCGTGCATTTTGATATTTCGAGGGTATTGACTATATTTGTCCTGACTAAAAACAAATGTCTGCACATTTAATGTTTCCCTACGAACCGAAAACTGCAATACGATGAAGATGCAAAGCCTTATGCGGTCGGCGCTCGCCTTGAGCTGTGCCCTGGCCGTGCGGACTGCTGCGGCGTCCGATGCGACGATCTGGACGGTGGGCGAGCCGGATGGCCGTCCTGCCGGATTCGCCCTTGCGCCCGACGGATTCCGGGACTTTCTGGCCCGGGACTTCGGCTACGAAGACAAATTCTATCTGGTCGGTCACTCCGATCCGGCGACCGATTTCCCCTATGTGCTGCCCGGGCCGGCCGACACGTGGGGCGGGACCTGGCCCACGTCGGGATGGCGCACCCATGAAGTCAATATCCTCTTTGGCCTCGACGGACAGCCCGAAGGCGACTGCCTGCTGGCGGTCGATCTGGCCGACTACGCCAAGCGCTTCCCTCCGCTGGTGAAGGTGAGCGTAAACGGACAGGATGCCTGGTTCCGGCTCAATGATCCCGATGACCCGGCTGCTGCCGGCCGCCGTTACGGCCAGCAGGAGCCGACCGTCGATACGCTTTCGCTGACCGGGCACTTCGAGCGTGCGACACCCCGCCGGCTCGAGATGCCGCTGCGTCGCGGCACGCTGCGCGAGGGCGGCAATACGGTGCGTGTAACGGTCCTCGAGGGTTCGTGGATCCTTTTCGACCGTGTGGCGCTCGAGGGACCCTCGTCCGTGCGTCCGACGCAGCCCGAAGGGTTGTATGTGCGCGATGTGGCGGCGGCTCCGTATGAACTGGACCGCGACGGCAAGCGTGTGCAGCCGCTGCTGGTCGATGTCGAGTGGCTCGATGCGACGCCGATGCTGAGTGTCGAGGTGGATGGCCGCGAACTTTTCAGCCGGCGCGTCGAGGCGGGCCGCTCGCGCTTCGAGGTGCCGATGCCGGCCGTGCGACGCGACCGGACGAGTCGTTACCGGGTGCTGTGCGACGGTCGCGAGGTGGCCTCCGGACGCATCGAACGGGCCCCTCAACCCTTGCAGACCCTGGCTGACTATGTCGATACGCGCATCGGCACGGCCCATTCGCGGTGGATGATCGCTCCCGGACCATGGATGCCCTTCGGTATGGTCAAGCTCTCGCCCGACAACCAGAATGCCGGCTGGCAGGCCGGTTACCAGTCTTCGTTCGAAACGATCGGCTGCTTCAGCCACATCCACGAGTGGACGCTCGGCGGTCTGGGCCTCATGGCGACAAACGGCGATCTGAAGGTGCGTGTCGGCGACGAGCGCAACCCCGATGAGGGTTATCGTTCGCGCATCGACAAGCGGACCGAGCAGGCCGGAATCGGCTGCTATGCGGCCGACCTGACCGATTACGGGATCCATGCCGAGGTGACCGCCACGACGCGTTGCGGCTTCGGCCGCTTCACCTTCCCGACGGACCGGGGCGAGGGGCGGGTTCTCATCGAGCTGCATCCGCAGGCCGAGTATGACTTCGAGCTGCGCGATGTCTCGGTCCGGCAGGTGGGCGACCGGCGGATCGAGGGTTCGTGCCACCAGTACTCGCCGGGTGTCTGGAGCAATGACGCCGACCAGGACTATACGCTGCATTTCGTCATCGAGTTCGACCGGCCGATCAAGCAGCTGGGCAGCTGGTGCGACGACGACCTCCGGCAGCAGGCCGACGGCCTCTCGTGCGGGCCGTGCCGCGAGGCGGGACTCTTTGCCGTATTCGACCCGGCGGAGAATCCGGTTGTTCAGGTCCGTACGGGCATTTCGCTCGTAAGCGTCGAGAATGCCGCCGAGAACCTCTCCACGGAGCTGGCGACCCCCTTCGGCTGGGACTTCGAGGCCGTATGCGCCAACCAGCGGGCAACGTGGAACGACCTCTTCTCCCGCGTTCAGGTCCGTTCGGACGACTACCTGGAGAAGCAGCGCTTCTACAACAACATGTACCGTGCGCTCTGCAGCCGCAATACATGGAGCGACGTCAATGGCGAGTGGGTCTCGACCGACGGCCGGGTGCGCCGTGTGGCCGATCCTGCGAACGACGTGATGCTCGGCTGCGACGCCTTCTGGAATACCTTCTGGAACCTCAATCCCTTCTGGAACCTCGTGACGCCCGAGTGGTCGGGCCGCTGGGTGCGTTCGCAGCTGGCGATGTACGATGCCAACGGCTGGCTGGCCAAGGGACCTGCGGGGCTGAACTACGTCCCGGTGATGGTCGCCGAACACGAGATTCCGCAGATCGTCTCGGCCTGGCAGATGGGCATCCGCGACTTCGACGGGCGCAAGGCCCTCGAGGCGGCCGTCAAGATGCAGACGACGCCCGCCCGCAAGGTCTTCAAGGGCTTTGCCGGCAACCGCGATCTGGAGGCCTACATGCAATACCACTATGTGCCGAGCGACAAAGGCCGTTTCTCGAATACGATGGAGTACTCCTACGACGACTGGACGGTCGGCCAGCTGGCTCTTGCCCTCGGTGACGACGCGACGTGGCGTACCTTCAACGACCGCGGTTACTGGTGGCGGAATGTCATCAGCGATGCCGGCTACTGCCACCTGCGCGACAGCGAGGGCCGCTGGGCCGATCCCTTCGATCCCTTCCGCAGCGGGGCCAACCACCACTATGTCGAGGGCAACGCCTGGCAGCTCACCTTTTTCGTGCCGCAGGATGTTCCGGCCCTGGTGCAGCAGATCGGGCGCGAACGCTTCCTCGAGCGTCTCGAGTGGGGATTTGCGCAGGACGAGGCGTGGCGCTACAACGCCCCCAATGACCAGTACTGGGACCATCCCGTCGTGCAGGGCAACCAGCAGTCGATGCACTTTGCCTTCCTGTTCAACTACGCCGGAACTCCGTGGCTGACGCAGCGCTGGAGCCGTTCGATCCTGGACCGTTATTACGGCTGCGGCATTGCCAATGCCTACCTCGGCGACGAGGACCAGGGGCAGATGAGCGCCTGGGCCGTTCTGGCCTCGCTCGGTTTGTTCCAGACCGACGGCGGCTGCCGTGTCGATCCGGTCTTCGAGATCGCCAGCCCGATTTTCGAGCAGGTGACGATCGACCTCGGCGGACGCTACGGCCGCGGCGAGACCTTCACCATCCGGGCGAAGAACGCATCGCGCCGCAACATCTACGTGCAGCGTGCGACGCTCGACGGCAAACCGCTTCAAAGTTTCCGATTCCCGGCTGCGGCGCTGCTTGACGGCGGGGTGCTGGAACTGGAGATGGGACCCGAACCCAACCGGGCCTGGGGCGTGGAGTAATCCCGTCCCGGTCCGGATGCGAAAGAGCGGCGGCGAACCCCGAAAGGTT
>FR891973.1:0-54398 GCA_000434235.1 Alistipes sp. CAG:268
ACGCTCTTCCTGCGCTGCAACGACCGCTTTGCCGAAGATACGCTCACGGTGCGGATCGCCGTCACGACCCCCGACTCGCTGCGCAGCGAGGAGCTCTTCCTGCTGGCCATACCCCGCACGCCGAGCCCGGCGGCCCTCATCCGTGAGGCTGCCGTGCCCTACCGCCGCGCAATCCGCCTCGGGCGGACGGGCGACTACCGGTTCACCGTCACGCCGACCCGTCCGATACGCGGGGTCGAAGCCGTAGGGCTGACGATACACAAGGACCGATAACCGAAACACGAACTCCGCCGTCGGAGCGGTTGCAGCCGGACGATTCCGGCGGCATCGCCCCGGACGGTCCGCAACAAGACTATGGGAAAAGACAAACTCCGCAAATTCCGCGAGAACCTGACATTCTCCTGCTTCGTGCAGCCCGAATTCGACGAAGTGTTCCGCTGCGACCACCCGCTCAAGGGTCACTGGCGCACGGACTTCTTCCACAACGACCGGCCGATCATACTGGAGCTGGGCTGCGGCAAGGGCGAATACACCGTGGCGCTGGCCGAGCGCGACCCGCAGCGCAACTACATAGGCATCGACATCAAGGGGGCCCGCATGTGGCGCGGCGCCAAGACCGCAACCGAGCGCGGGATGGCCAACGTGGGATTCCTGCGCACCCGCATCGAGTTCATCAACTCGCTCTTCGCCGAGGGCGAGATCGACGAGTTGTGGATCACCTTCCCCGACCCGCAGCTGAAGACCCGCCGGGCAAAGAAGCGGCTCACCTCGCCCCTGTTCCTCGAGTACTATGCCCGCCTGCTCCGTCCCGACGGGATGATCAACCTGAAGACCGACTCGAAGCACCTCTACGCCTACACCAACGAGGTGATCCGCCATTTCGGTCTGCCGTGCGAGGTCTCCGAACCGGACATCTACGGATCGGGATTCGCCGACGAGGTGCTCTCGGTCAAGACGGCCTACGAACGCATGTTCCTGGCCAAGGGGCTGCCGATCACCTACACCCGCTTCTCGCTGGGCGGACGCCGCGACTTCCCCTGGTTCGACTGGGAGGAGGACGAGAAGCTGGAGAAGGACAACGAAGCCGAACGGCTCGGGTAACCCCTCGCCGGAGCGGACATCGCGCACACACCTCCCCTCGGGAAATCCCGGAGGGAGTTTTTTTTTGCATATACTACTAATTTTTTAGAAGAGAAACTTGCTTTTCTAAAGTTTTAGTAGTAAACTTGCACCAGACGAAAAAAAGATCGGACCACATGAAAAACAACGAAACGAACAACCGGATTCCGGAACTGACCCGCGGCGAAGAGGAGATCATGCAGATTCTCTGGCAACTGGGCAACGGCGTGGTGAACGACATCATCGCCCGCACCGACGAGCCGCACCCGAAATACACTACCGTGGCCACCTTCCTCAAGATCCTCGAGAACAAGGGCTACGTCCGCCACGAGGCCGAAGGCAAGAGCCACCGCTACTTTCCCGTCGTCAGCCGCGAGACCTACGCCCGCGGTGTGATGTCGTCGATGCTCTCGACCTATTTCGACGGCTCGCTGGCACAGCTCGTCTCGTTCTTCTCGCGGCACGAACAGATCCCGATGCGCGAGATGGACGAGATCCTCGAGATCATGCGCCAGGCAAAGAAATAACCGGTTCAATACCCCAAAACGACCGTCATGAGACACCTCGCCACCTACATGCTCGAAGTCGCCGTATGCGGCGGCATCCTGCAGGCCGTCTACTCGCTGCTGCTCGAGCGACGGATCCGCTTCCGCTGGTGCCGGATCTACCTGCTTGCAACTACCCTGCTCGCCGCCATCATTCCCCTGCTGCGGATTCCCGTATGGCCCGGAGAGGTGATTACGGTCGCCGCCACAACCCCTGTGGAGGGGTTCGTCCCGACAGCAGTCCCGACAGCCGCGGCGCCGCAAACCATGCCGGCCGAATGGCTCGTCCATGCCGTCTGGGCACTCGGCACGCTGTTCCTGCTCGGTCTGATGGCCGTACAGGTTCTCCGCATCCGCCGCCTGAAACGAGGTGCCGAGATCGTGCGCACGCCGCGCTACACCTTGGTGCATACCCCGCAGCGTATCGCCTCGTTCTCGTTCCTGAACACGATCTACGTCTGGCAGCAGACCTCCGCGCAGGAGATGGAGGCCATCCTGCGCCATGAAGCGAGCCACATCGCCCACCGCCACACGATCGAGCACATCGTCATGGAGTCGCTCAAGGCGCTGCTGTGGTGGAACCCCTTCGCCTGGATCGCCGCACGGCGGCTGATCGAAGCCGAGGAGTTCGAGGCCGACAGCGACGTGCTCGAGGGCGGATACGACAGGGAGCTCTACATGAACGCCATATTCCGACAACTCTTCGGCTATAGTCCGGAAATAGCCAACGGGCTGCGGGACTCACTCACAAAAAAACGATTCAAGATGATGACTTCGCAGAAACCGGGCAGGTACGCCCTGCTCCGCCTCGCGGGAGCACTCCCCGCGATCGCCGGCCTCCTTTGCGCCTTCTCGTTCACCTCCCGTGCCGCACAGATACGCACCGACACCCCCTCCACCGACCGCGCCGTCTACCTGATCAACGGCACGGAGATCGCCCCCGAACGGATCCGGAAGATCGATCCCGAACAGCTCACCCTCGAAAAGGCGCTGCAGGGTGAACAGATCCCCGCCGAGTACCGGCAGCGCGACGCCGAGTTCGTCTTCCTCTTCACGGCCGAGGAGCCCCTTCGCGACTACACCCCGATCCGCATCGAGGGCGAACTGCACTACACAGACGGCACTCCGGCCAAAGGGATCGCCGTCTATGCCGGTGCACCCTTCACGCAACCCCTCTCACAGGAGGAGATGGAGCAGTCCGGCGGCCGCACCGACTCCGAAGGACGTTTCTCGATCGAAGGTCCGCAGCAGGGAATCCTGGCCTATAGCGGTTCGGACCGCATGGCCGGACTGCACACCTATTCAAGCAACGGTGCCGACCCCTACACGATATCCATTGAGATCGACGCCGGCAAAGCCGAAGGCCGGAACTCTTCGGCCGGCACCCCCGACATGGTACGGACCTCGCTGAGGGTCTTCTACACCAAAGACAGCAAACACTTCTCGACGGAGAACACGGCCCCGGGAGCCATCGTACACATCGTGGGGACGGACAGGGGAACAACGACCGGCGACGACGGGAAAGCATCGATCGAAGCACCCGAAGGCAGCGTGCTGGAGGTCTCCTACCCGGGATACGGAAGTCTTTCGCTAGTCGTAAGTGCCGGCGAGACCGAACGGGTCGTCATCCTCTACCCCGAAGGGACAGACGCGGCCGACGGCCCGATCTACAGCCGCGACGAATACGGCGTCCGCCAGGCGCCGCTCTACATGATCGACGGGACGGAGGCTTCGGAAGCCCCGACGCTGGTCACCAACGACATCGCGGAGATCAAACTGCTCAAGAAGGAGGAGGCCGTGGAGAAGTACGGCGAGCGCGGGAAATACGGCGTCGTGGAGATCACGACCGAGGCGGGGAAACGCTCCGCGAAGCAGGCCGGGACTCCGTCCGGGAAGGAGGACGACACACCGTTTCTGATCGCCGAACACATGCCGCTGTTCCAGGGCGGCGACCTGATCAAATTCCGGGAGTGGATCCAAACCCGGCTCCGCTATCCCGAAGAGGCCCGCAAACAGGGCATCCAGGGGAGGGTCGTGCTGACGTTCGTCGTCGAACGGGACGGATCGGTCACGGAGACCTCGGTGCTCCAGTCCCCGCACCAGCTGCTCACGACGGAGGCGCTCCGCATCGTGAGGTCGAGCAGCGGACTCTGGTCGCCCGCTGAGCAGAAGGGTGAGAAGGTCCGCCTGAAATACACCCTTCCGGTGAACTTCCGCATGGCAGGAAGAGAGCCCGACGCTTCGGTCGAACCGGAGATCGAACGCACCCCTTCGACCGTCGAACCGATCGTTGCCGTCAGCTTCGGAGAGCAGGAACAATCAACACGGAAATAGCCGCATTCTCTTACCATAAACGGCAGAACGGCGCCCAGCCCCCATTTACGGGAGCGGGCGCCGTTCGTATTTCGCCCTCCCAAAGAGCGGATCACTCCGCAAGCCCGAGCAGCTGCATGAGCCGTTTCGAAAGGTCGGTGTTGTCCATCACCCCGCTGATGTGGTCGGCGCCGGTGCCATAGAGGTAGACCGGCACGAGCATACCCGTATGCCCACCCGTCGAGAAGCGATACTCGACACCGTTCTCGGCCTGCGTGAAGTCCTCGTCGCAGGCCGGGATCGTCAGTCCGCCCGTCTCATGGTCGGCCGTCACGACCACCAACGTTCCGGGCGTGCGGTCGGCGAAGTCCATCGCCACGGCCACGGCCCGTTCGAAATCGCGCATCTCGTCGAGCAGTTCACCGGCATCGTTGCCGTGGCCGGCAAAATCGATCTGCGAACCCTCGACCAGGAGCAGGAACCCGTTGTCACGGCCGGCAGCCCCGGCCGAGAGCAGCGACAGGGCGCGCGAGGTCGCCTCTGGCAGAAAATCACCCCGCTCGGAGGCCTCGGGCAGGTGTTCGTCGGCTACCGAGCAGAGCACCCGGCCCGTATACGTGTCGGGAATCGCCCCGAGGCTGTCGGCCACCAGATATCCCCGGCTGCGGAAGGCGTCGAAATAGGTACCCTCATCGCCACAGGGACGCGACAGCCACTTGCTCCCGCCGCCGAACAACACATCGATGCCGCTCTCGAGCAGGTCGTCGGTAATGGCGGCCGTCCGGCTCCGGCTCTTCGAGTGGGCGTAGAACGCCCCCGGCGTGGCGTGCTGCAGATAGCAGGTCACCACGATGCCCGTCGGCCGGTCGGCCGAATGCGCCTTGACCATCATCGACTCGAGGGGCTGCCCGTCGGGATCGACCCCCAGGGCAGAGTTATTGGTCTTGCAGCCCGAGGCCAGCGCCGTACCGGCAGCCGCAGAGTCGGTCACCCGGTTGTTCGCCGAGTAGGTCGAGATCAGGGCCACACCCTGTGCCCGGTCGAAAGCCGTCGGAGCATAACCGTTCTCGATCTTGAGCATCGACACCTGGGAGAGCCCCATGCCGTCGCCGATCATCAGAATCAGATTGCGCACCGGCTCAGCTGCCGATGCCAGCCCCGCCATACCCAACGACAGGACCACGAGCAAAAGCCACTTTTTCATATCGCAAAGAAATTTCTCGGACAAAAGTAACATGAAAAAAACGACTTTTTACTACTTTTACACGAATTTAATCCGCATTTCACATGGACGTAAAGATCGCTCCCGACTGGAAAGAGGTGCTCGCTCCCGAGTTCGAGAAGCCCTATTTCGCCACGCTGACGGACTTCGTGCGCCAGGAGTATGCCTCCCGCCGCATCTATCCCCGGGGCAGCAACATATTCCGCGCCTTCGACAAGTGTCCGTTCGAGCGGCTGAAGGTCGTCATCATCGGACAGGACCCCTACCACGGACCCGGGCAGGCCAACGGACTCTGCTTCTCGGTGGCCGACGGCATTCCCTTCCCGCCCTCGCTGCAGAACATCTTCAAGGAGGTCGCCGACGATACCGGGACGCCGATCCCCGCCTCGGGGAACCTCGACCGGTGGGCCGAGCAGGGGGTGCTGCTGCTGAACTCCGTGCTGACGGTCCGCGAACACGAAGCGGCCTCGCATGCCGGCCGCGGATGGGAGACCTTCACCGACGCCGTGGTGCGCGCCATCGCCGAACGCAAGGAGGGAATCGTCTATATGCTCTGGGGCAGCTACGCACAGAAGAAGGGCGCCATCGCCGACCCGCAGCGCAACCTCATACTCAAGGCCGTGCACCCCTCGCCGCTCTCGGTCTACCGCGGGTTCTTCGGCTGCCGCCACTTCTCGCGGGCCAACGACTACCTGCGCTCGATCGGCAAGGAACCGATCGTCTGGTAGCCCAACCGGCACGCACATCCGCCCGTAACGCGCCCGCTCCATCCGTGGAGCGGGCTTTTTCGCGGACACCGCCGATCCCCGAAAGACGGTAGCCCGCCGGATGCAAACCCCCAGAAATCGGTATTGCCGCAAACCGGCGGATCGTGTTACTTTGTCCCGAACCAAAACAAGGAAAAACATGACCGGAATTTTTTACGGCAGCACCACCGGTTCGACCGAAGCGGTGGCGCAGGACATCGCCCGACTGCTGGGCGTGGCCGAAAGCGACCTGCACAACGTGGCCGACACCTCGGCCGACGAGGCGGACAAATACGACCTGCTGCTGCTCGGCTCCCCGACCTGGGGCTGCGGCGAACTGCAGGACGACTGGTACAGCTTTCTCGAAGACCTGAAGAAACGCGACCTGCGGGGCAAACAGGTCGCACTGTTCGGCTGCGGCGACAGCGGCTGCTACCCCGACACCTTCTGCGACGCCATCGGGCTGCTCTACGAAGGGCTGCAGGGATGCGGATGCACCTTCATCGGATCGTTCGAACCGCAGGGCTATGCCGCGACCTCGTCGCTGGTCTGCTCCGAGGGGCGGTTTCTCGGGCTGGCCATCGACGAAAGCGCCCCCGAAAAGACCGATGCGCGGGTTGCAGCGTGGTGTCGCCAACTGGTATCCGAACGGCAATGAGCACGGGGAAGGACTTCACGTCGCCCACTCGCCCGACCGACTGCACCGCCGAACCATACAACACCCTCTCTCGACTAATCCTTCCAAAGGAGAGCTGTGCATCCGTCCCAACACACGCAAAGCCGGGGGAATCTCGATTCCCCCGGCCCCACAAATCTTATTTACTCATCCTCTCTTATCCGAGATAGGACTTCAGCAGTTTCGAACGCGACGAGTGGCGCAGGCGGCGGATCGCCTTCTCCTTGATCTGGCGTACACGCTCGCGCGTCAGGTCGAACTTCTCGCCGATCTCCTCGAGCGTCATCTCCGAGCATCCGATGCCGAAGAAATACTTGATGATGTCGCGCTCACGCTCGGTCAGGGTCTCCAGGGCCCGATCGACCTCCGTAGCGAGCGACTCGTTGATCAGCCCGCGGTCGGCATTGGGCGAATCGGGATTCACCAGCACGTCGAGCAACGAGTTGTCCTCGCCGTCGGCAAACGGGGCATCTACCGAAACGTGACGTCCGGCAACCCGCAACGTATCGGTCACCTTCTCCTTGGGCAGCTCCAGCTCCGAAGCAAGCTCCTCGGGCGACGGAGTGCGCTCGTGTTCCTGCTCGAAGCGGGCGAAGGCCTTGTTGATCTTGTTGAGCGAACCCACCTGGTTGAGCGGCAGACGCACGATGCGCGACTGCTCGGCCAGCGCCTGGAGGATCGACTGACGGATCCACCACACCGCATAGGAGATGAACTTGAAACCGCGGGTTTCGTCGAACTTCTCGGCCGCCTTGATCAGGCCGAGGTTGCCTTCGTTGATCAGGTCGGGAAGGCTCAGGCCCTGATTCTGGTACTGCTTGGCCACCGAAACCACGAACCGGAGGTTCGCCTTGGTAAGTTTCTCGAGTGCCTCCTGGTCTCCCTTCTTGATCCGTTGGGCGAGTTCCACCTCCTCCTCGACCGTGATGAGCTCCTCCTTGCCGATCTCCTGCAAATACTTGTCCAGCGAAGCGCTCTCACGGTTGGTGATGGACTTCGTAATCTTTAACTGACGCATTTCCTAAATCTATCCTAATATCAAAATATACTCTTCGCGTTTGCGGCCCCCTCGAACCGGTCCCGGGATTTCGAACAGAAGGTCCGGGAAAAGGCTTTCCCGGACCGATCCGTCACCTGCCCGAAGCGACTCCGGACAATACCCGCTGCGCTGGACCCGGGTCCCCGGCTATTCGACCAGCATATAGCTTGCCGAACGTCCGTTGGGATAGATCCCGTCTATCGAGCGAACCTTCTCGGTCATGCGCTCCAGATCGGAGACCGCATAGACCGGGCGGTCGTTGATGTGGGTGATCACGAATCCCTGCTTTACCCGGGCACGGGCCAGAATACCGTCGGACTTCACGCCCACAACCTGCACTCCGCCACGGATATCGAGTTCGCGACACAACTTCGTCCCGGCGTCGGCGAATTTTCCGCCCAGCGCCTCGACCACATCGACGTCCTCCTTGGTGATGAGTTCCGTTTTACCAGCCTTATTACGCAAAGTGACGTCAATTTGTTTCACATCACCGTCTCTTTTTACCGAGATTTTCACCTTATCGTTGGGTCGGCGACGCGCGATCAGCTCCTGCACCGTGGCCGAATCGTTTACCTTCACGCCGTCGATCGAGAGGATGATGTCCCCCTTGCGGATGCCGGCCTCGGAAGCCGAGCCGCCCTCGACGACGCTGGCCACGTAGATACCGCCCAGCTCCTTGATGCCCAGTTCCTTGCCCTCACTGTCGAGGAAGTCCTGATCCACCGGTCGGAACATGATGCCCAGCATGGCGCGCTGCACAACGCCGTACTCCTTCAGATCGACCACCACCTTGCGGACGATCGCCTCGGGAATGGCGAACGAATAACCGATGTAGCTGCCCGTCTGCGACTTGATAAGCGTGTTGATGCCCACCAGTTCACCGCGCGTGTTCACCAGCGCCCCGCCCGAGTTGCCGGGGTTCACCGCTGCGTCGGTCTGGATGAACGACTCGATGCGGAAGTCGTTGGGAATAGCTCCCAGGTTGCGCGCCTTGGCGCTCACGATACCGGCCGTGATGGTCGATTGCAGGTCGAAGGGCGATCCGATGGCCAGCACCCACTCGCCCAGACGCAGCGCGTCGGACGACCCGAAGGGCAGCGTCGGCAGGTCATCGTCGCCGTCGATCTTCAGCAGGGCCACATCCGTAGCCGAATCCTTGCCGATGAGCTTGGCATCGAACGTCCGTCCGTCGTTGAGCTTCACGCGCAGTTTCGTGGCGCCGTCCACAACGTGGTTGTTGGTCACCACATAGCCGTCCTTCGAGATGATGACACCCGAACCGCCCGCACGGGCCTCACGGTACTGCGGACGCGAACCGTCGTTGCCGTACTCCTGCGGAATGCCGAAGAACTCGAGGAACGGGTCGTAGCTCCGCCGCTGCGGCACCTCGATCTGCTGGATGGCCTCGATATTGACCACGGCCTTCACCGCATTCTCTGCAGCGTAGGTCAGGTCGGGATACTTGTCGGCCTCATAGGCCGTAAAGTGAGTTCCCAACGAAGGATTGCGTTCCACCTCGCGTTCGATATATTGCACCTCGGGAGTCCCCTTTCCGGCCCCCATGCTCCAAGCCGTCAGACCGCCTGCCACTGCGGAAACGGCAACAATACCCAAAACAAAAAATGCCTTTTTCATAATAAATACGGTGTTTAAGTTCTATTAATCCGAGGCTACTTCATTGCATAAGCATTCGTTTTCGATTCGTTACGCAGGACAAACGGGCTCGAAGGTTCAATTAGTATGTCCGAAAGTACAAAAATTGGGGCATTCCCCGAGAGAATGCCCCAATTGCTTGATTTTCCGAATCGGTCAGAGTCCGAACTCGCGGCGGATGTCGTCCACGGCATCGAGTTTCTCCCACCCGAAGAACTCCACCTCGCGCTCGGTCTCCACGCCGTGCTCCCAAACCTTCACGCTCTTGCGGTAGGGCCGGTTGCCGAAATGCCCGTAGGAGGCCGTCGCCTCGAAGATCGGGTTCTTCAGGCCGAAACGCTTGACGATTGCGGCAGGACGCAGGTCGAAGAGCTTCCCGATGCGGCGGGCGATCTCGCCGTCGGTCATGCCGGCAAGCGCTGCCGGGCGCGGCGAACGGTAGGTATCGACATAGATCGAGAGGGGCTGGGCGATGCCGATGGCATACGACAGCTCGACGAGCACCTCATCGGCAACCCCCGCAGCCACAAGGTTCTTGGCGATGTGGCGTGCGGCATAGGCGGCCGAACGGTCCACCTTCGAGGAGTCCTTGCCCGAGAAGGCGCCGCCGCCGTGGGCGCCACGCCCCCCGTAGGTATCGACGATGATCTTGCGGCCCGTGAGACCCGTGTCTCCGTGGGGGCCGCCGATGACGAACTTGCCCGTGGGGTTCACGTGCAGGATATAGTCGCCCGTAATCAGGTCGGCGAGCTTGTCGCCGGCACGCTCCAGGCGCGCCTTGACGCGCGGGATGAGGATCGTGCGCACATCCTCGCGGATCCGCTCCTGCATCTGCCGTTCGGCCTCCTTTTCGGAGAGGCCCTCGCCCGGGAGGATAAACTCGTCGTGCTGCGTCGAGACGACGATCGTGTGCACGCGCAGCGGACGGTTCGTCTGCTCGTCGTACTCGATCGTCACCTGCGACTTCGAATCGGGGCGCAGGTAGGTCATCACCTTGCCCTCACGGCGGATGACGGCCAGCTCCTTGAGGATCACGTGCGAGAGGATGAGCGTCGCGGGCATGAACTCGCGCGTCTCGTTGCAGGCGTAACCGAACATGATGCCCTGGTCGCCGGCCCCCTGCTCCTCCTCGGCTTCGCGAACGACGCCCTGGTTGATGTCGGACGACTGCTCGTGGATGGCCGAGACGACGCCGCACGAGTTGCCGTCGAAGCGGTAGTCGCCCCTGGTGTAGCCGATGCGGTTGATGACGCGGCGCGCCACGTCCTGCACATCGACATAGGCCTCCGAGCGCACCTCGCCGGCGACGACCACGAGGCCCGTCGTGCAGAGGGTTTCGCAGGCGACCTTCGAGTTGGGGTCGTGGCGGAGGAATTCGTCGAGAATGGCGTCGGAAATCTGATCCGAGACCTTATCGGGGTGTCCCTCGGACACCGATTCCGATGTAAACAAAAAGCCCATTGTTATCCGTTTTTTAGGGTTAAACGTATAAAATGGGAAAAATTGGCTGTTGGAATAAAAAATGTGCTGTTTTAGCGATTTTTTACTGTGGTTTGCAATCAGTCCAAATCTTTCCACATTTCCCGCGTGACAGACGGGACCGCAAAGATACGCATTTTTTCCGGATTCGCACCATCGGCCCGTTTTTTTTCGTCCCGCACCGCAGGTTTCGGGTTCCCCGCATCCCGCAGCCGGCTCCGACACCGGACATACCGGGACGGGATGCCGGCATGCCACCCCCGAAAAACGGGAACGGACCGCCGGCAGCCGGCAGTCCGTTCCCGTTTCATGGCTGAAGCACGCCTCAGCGGCCCAGCATCTTCTTCACCTCGGCGGCCACGGTGGCTCCGTTGTAACCGAACTTCTCGTCGAGCACCTTGAAGGGAGCCGAGTAGCCGAAATGGTCGAGTCCGTGGATCGTGCCGTTCTCGCCGACAAGACCCCGCAGCGTCACGGGAAGACCCGACGTAAGGCCGTAGCGCGGCACTCCGGCCGGCAGCACGCTCTCCTGGTAGGAGCGGGGCTGGTCGCGGAACAGCCCCTCGCTCGGAACACTGACCACGCGCACGGCGATTCCTTCGGCCGCAAGCTGTTCGGCCCCCTCGACCAGCGTCGATACCTCCGAACCCGATGCAATCAGGATGGCGGCCGGCTTGGCGGCATCCATCACGACATAGCCTCCCTTGGCGGCCTGCACGGCCTCCTCGCGGCGGCTCGTCGAGCCCATCGCCTTGAGGCTGCGGATATTCTGCCGCGAGAGAACCAGCGCCACGGGACGCTGCTCCTCCAGAGCCAGTTTCCAGGCCATCACCGCCTCGTCACCGTCGGCCGGGCGCAGCACGACCATCGAGCGTTCGCCGCGGTGGTTCTTCAGGTGCTCCATCAGCCGGATCTGCATCTCCTGCTCGACAGGCTGGTGCGTCGGACCGTCCTCGCCCACGCGGAACGAATCGTGCGACCAAACGTAGATCACGTGCAGGCGCATGAGCGCCGACAGGCGGACGGCCGGCTTCATGTAGTCCGAGAAGACGAAGAAGGTGCCGCACGCGGGGATTACGCCTCCATGCAGTGCCATGCCGTTCATCACGCAGGCCATCGTCAGCTCCGAGACGCCGGCCTGGAGGAACTGCCCCGTGAAGTCGCCCTTCACAATGGGTCTGGTTTTCTTGAGGAAGCCGTCGGTTTTGTCCGAATTCGAAAGGTCGGCCGACGAAACGATCATGTTACCCACCTTCTCGGCGTAGACGCCCAGCACGGCGGCCGAAGCGGCGCGCGTCGCCACGTCGGGCTTCACCTCGATCGTCTTGTAGTCGATCTCGGGGAGTTTTCCCGAGAAGTAGTCGTCGAGCTTGCGGGCCAGGTCCTTGTGCTCCGAACGCCACGACTTCTCGACGGCGGCCTGACGGGCAGCCCACTCGCGCAGCTGCTCGCGACGCTCGGCGAAGACCTCGCGGCTCTCGTCGAAGACGGCGAACGGATCGTCGGGGTTTCCGCCCAGGTTCTTCACCGTGGCAGCCAGGTCAGCTCCGGCGGCCGAGAGGGGCTGTCCGTGCGTCGATACCTTGTCCTCGAAGCTCGTGCCGTCGGCGGCCATGGCCCCCTTGGCCATCACCGTGCGGCCGATGATCAGCGTCGGGCGCTCCGTCTCGCTGTCGGCGGCGACCAGCGCCTCGCGGATGGCGTTGATGTTGTGTCCGTCGATGGTCAGGACGTTCCAGCCCCAGGCCTCGTATTTCATCGCCACGTTCTCCGTATCCACCTCATCGACCTTGGTCGAGAGCTGCACGTTGTTGGCGTCGTAGTACATGATGAAGTTCGAGAGCCCGAGATGGCCCGCAATGCGGCCGACGCCCTGCGAAATCTCCTCCTCGATGCCGCCGTCCGAGATGTAGGCATAGGTCTTGTGTGCCATCCACTCGCCGAAACGGGCCGCGAGGAAGCGCTCGGCAATCGCGGCGCCCAGCGCCATGGCATGTCCCTGTCCGAGCGGGCCCGAGGTATTCTCCACGCCGCGCAGCACGTCCGTCTCGGGATGTCCCGGCGTCACGCTGCCCCACTGACGCAGCGACTGCAGGTCCTCGGTCTTGTAGTGGCCGGCCAGCGACAGCGTCGCATAGAGCATCGGCGACATGTGCCCCGGATCGAGGAAAAACCGGTCGCGGTGGGGATATGCCATGTTGTCGGGATCGTAACGGAGAAACTCCGCATAGAGCACCGTGATGAAGTCGGCGCCGCCCATGGCACCGCCCGGATGCCCCGACTTCGCCTTCTCGACCATGGCGGCCGACAGGATGCGGACGTTGTCGGCTACGCGCGTAAGTTTGGTATTGGTAGACATATCATTTAAGGTTAAAGTTCGTTCCAGCACACAAAATTAGCAGAATCTTCCGCTTATCCTACTTTTTTGAGATCCAAAAAATTCGCTTTTTCGATCTTTTTCTTCGCATAGGACAGCGTCACCGTGAATTTCTTGCGGTCGGTCGAGGGGAGCTCGAACATCGTATCCATCATCACCGCCTCGCAGATCGAGCGCAGTCCGCGCGCCCCGAGCTTGAATTCCACGGCCTTGTCCACGATGTAGTCCAGCACGGCATCGTCGAACGTGAGCTTTACGCCGTCCATCTCGAACAGGCGCTCGTACTGCTTGACAATGGCGTTCTTGGGCTCGGTGAGGATCGAGCGCAGGGCCGCACGGTCCAGCGGCTGCATGTAGGTCAGCACCGGGAGGCGGCCCACCAGCTCGGGAATCAGGCCGAACGACTTGAGGTCCTGCGGCGTGACGTACTGCATCAGGTTGCCGCGGTCGATCGGGTCGGCATTCACCCGGCCGTAGCCCATCGCACGGGTGTTGAGCCGCTGGGCGATGCGCTTCTCGATGCCGTCGAACGCCCCGCCGCAGATGAACAGGATGTTGCGCGTATTGACCTGGATGAACTTCTGTTCGGGGTGCTTGCGCCCGCCCTGGGGCGGCACATTAACCACCGTACCCTCGAGGATCTTCAGCAGCGCCTGCTGCACGCCCTCGCCCGAGACGTCGCGCGTGATCGAGGGGTTGTCACCCTTGCGGGCGATCTTGTCGATCTCGTCGATGAAGACGATGCCCCGCTCGGCCTGCTCGACGTCGTAGTCGGCCACCTGCAACAGCCGCGAGAGGATGCTCTCGACATCCTCGCCCACGTAGCCCGCCTCGGTCAGCACCGTGGCATCGACGATCGTGAAGGGGACCTTGAGCAGCCGCGCGATCGTGCGGGCCATGAGCGTCTTGCCCGTACCGGTGGGGCCCACCAGCACGATGTTCGACTTGTCGAGCTCGACCTCATCCTCCTTCGGGGCGTAGAGCAACCTTTTGTAATGGTTGTAGACGGCCACCGACAGATAGCGTTTGGCGGCGTCCTGACCGATGACGTACTGGTCGAGGAATGACTTGATCTCGGCCGGCTTGAGCAGTTCGTCCATCTTCAGCGGCGCGGGCTTCTTCGCGCGCCCCGCCCCGGCGGCCGCAGCCACGTCGTTGTCGAGCAGGATCTTGTAGCCGTTCTCGATGCACTTGTTGCAGATCGAGGCGCCGTCCGCCCCCTGGAACATGATCTCCACCTCCGAGCGGCCGGCACCGCAGAACGAGCAGCAGTCGCCGCCGTTCCGGTTGTTGTTCTTATTTGCCATGCGGTTTCTTCCTATTTTTCACGTTTGGCGAGCACCTCGTCGATCAGACCGTAGTCACGGGCCTCGGCGGCCGTGAGCCAGTAGTCGCGGTCGGCATCCTTCTCGATCTTGCGGATCGGAACCCCCGAATGCGCCGCAAGGATCTCGTAGAGCTCGCGTTTGGTTTTCATCATCTCGCGGGCCGTGATCTCGATGTCGGAGGCCTGGCCCTGCGCACCGCCCAGCGGCTGGTGGATCATCACCCGCGAATGGGGCAGCGCCGAGCGCTTGCCCCGGGCGCCCGCCGTCAGCAGCACGGCGCCCATCGAGGCTGCCAGCCCAGTGCAGATCGTCGCCACGTCGGGTGCCACGAGCTGCATCGTGTCGTAGATGCCCAGACCGGCCGAGACCGATCCGCCCGGCGAGTTGATGTAGATCTGGATATCCTTGTCGGGATCGACCGACTCGAGGAAGAGCAGCTGGGCCTGGATGATGTTGGCGGCATCGTCGTAGATCGGCGCCCCGAGGAAGATGATGCGGTCCATCATCAGCCGCGAAAAGACATCCATCGTGGCGACGTTCAGCTGGCGCTCCTCGATGATCGTCGGCGAGACATAGGACGCGCTCACCGACTGGAAATCGTGCAGGCAGAGCGAACTGATCCCGCAGTGTTTCCGTGCGTATTTTTCAAATTCCGAAGACATGTCGTTGGTGTGTTTTGCTCAAAAAAAGGACTTTGCAAACATCACGCCTGCAAAGTCCAAAGATACGGATTTTTCCGCAATTTTTACAGTGCCTGGGCCATTTTGGCAAAATCCTCCGAGGAGACGGCCTTCTCCGAAACCTTGATCTTCGACTTGATGTCCTCGACCACCTTCGTCTCGTAGAGCTTCTCGTAGATCTTCTGTCCCTGCTCCTTGTCGGCGAGGATCTTCTCGGCATAGCCGGCCAGCATCTCGTCGGGAGCCGACGGCATGCCGTACTGCGCGAACTGCGCGGCGGCCAGCGCCTTGGCCTCGGCCTCGGCCTCCTCCTTCGACACGCTCAGGTTGTCGGCCTTGATGAAGTGCTTCTGGAGGTAGTTCCACGTAAACATCTTGAGGAACTGGTCGAAATCCTTCTCGATCTCCTCCATCGAGAACTTGCCCTCGTTGATCGTATAGAGCCAGCGCTTGAGGAATGCCTCGGGCATCTTCAGGTCGGCCTTCTTGAGCAGGAAGTCACGCAGCTGGAGCGTGAAGAGGTAGTCGCTCTCGCGGCGCAGCTCCGACTGGATCTGTGCGTCGATGAACTGCTCGAACTCCTCGGCCGTCTTCACGTTGCCGGCCGGGAAGGCCATCTTGAAGAACTCCTCCGTAAGCTCCGGCTCGGCGAACTTGCGGATCTTCGTGATCTCCAGTTCGAACTCGGGATTGATGCCCTCCAGCTCGTTCTCCTTGACCTGCAGGCAGGCGGCACGCTGCGACGGGTTCTTGTAGAGCTCGTTGATATTGACCTTCGTCTTGAAGCCGACCTTCTGGCCGATGAAGGGCTTGCGCTCCTCCTCCGACATCGAGATCAGCCCGACGTAGGCATCCTCGACCTTCATGTCGCCGTTGTCAAGCGTCACGGTCAGCGCCTCGTCCGAGGCAACCTGCTCGGCATCGACCAGACGGCCGAAACGGCGGAGGAAGTTCGAGCGGTAGTCGTCGTGCATCTTCTTGTCCACCTTGATCGAGTGGTAGGTCATCTTATCCTTGTCCGAAAGTTCCAGCTTGATCTCGGGAGCCTCGCCGATCTCGAACACGAACTCGAACTCGGTGCCGTTCTCGAAGTCGAAGGCGCCCTGCTCCTCCGAGGGAATCACGTCGCCCAGGTAGTCGATGTTCTCCTTCTGGAGGTACTCGAACACGGAGTTCGAAGCCTTCCGGTAGGACTGCTCGGCCACGACGCCCTTGCCGTACATCTTCTTGATGATGCCCATCGGCACCATGCCGGGACGGAAACCGGGGATATTGGCCTTGCGGCGATACTCGCGCAGCGCCTTCTCGACCTCCTGCGCATAATCCTGCTCGCCCACGGTCACCCGGATGAGCGAGGTGTTCTGTTCGCGTTGTTCTCTTACGATATTCATATTGAATGTGTTATGTATTTTGTTCTGAATCGCGTGGAATCGGAGCGCAAAGATACGAAATTATGCGCGAACGGCAATGCCTGCGGCACATAATTTTTCCGCACCCGTCCTTTTCCAACGCCGCGCGCATGCTCCGGCAGGCACGCACAAGCCCGGCAGACACACTCCCGCGGACACACCCGCCGGGAGCCCGCTATTCGGCCAGCCAGCCCTCGAGCGTCCGCACGGCCTCCTCACGCATCGCCTCGGGCAGCGTGGCGATCCGCGTGCGGTGGCTGCCGCCCGGCTGGATGAAGGTCTTCATGTTGCGCTTGTCGGGCGTCACGAGCCACGCAGCTCCGGGAGCCGTCCACGGATCGTCGCCGCCGTAGATCATGATCATGCGGGGATCGTTCTTCTTCAGGTAGCGTACGATCTTGCGGTAGAGCCGCTTCGAGAACTTCTCGCCACGCAGCTGCTCCGAGAGGAAGATGCGGCGCAGGTAGTCCTCCGTATCGACCGACGTGTAGGCACGGAAGGGCTCCGCATCGTAGGGATAGTAGCCCAACTCGCGGGCGGCCTGCACGAAGAAGGGTGCCTGGGCATTGCCCTCGGAGAAGTAGTCGGGTCCGGCGTTGGCCAGCAGACATTGGAGCACCTCTTCGTCCGGAGCGTCCGCGGCCGGAAGGACCGACACCTCCTGTCCCCACTGCCAGTAGGAGAAGCCGAACTCCAGCACGCAGTAGTCGAAGACCTCTTCGACGGGGATGCGGAACGTGTAGCCCTTCTGCCTGCAGAAGGCCTCGAATCCGGGCAGCAGCTCCGCCTTGCGGCGGAACGCCTCCGTCTGGAAGGCCTTGACGGCCGCACGCTCCCCGGCCGTGCCCACCTGCGCGAGGTAGGGGCCGAAACGCTTGTCCTCGCGGCTGTCGCACACCGGGCCGACATAGGGCACGTAGATATCCACGTCATCGGGGAAATAGGCGGCGTAGAGCATCGTCGTCGTACCGCCCTTGCTGATGCCCGAAGCGATCCACTTGCCCGGATAGAGCGTCTCGAAGAGCGTCTTGATCCGGTGCAGGTCGCAGGCCGAGTTCTCTGCCGTCAGGTACTTCCAGTCGAGCGGTTCGGGCGTCGAACGGTCGAAATAGCGGTGCTCGACGAAGACGATGTTCGCGTCGAAAAGTTCCGAAAGTTCGTCGCGGTAACGCTCCGGCAGGGCAAAGCCTGCATCGTAACCCTGCGTGATGAGCACCGTCGGGCGGTCCCAGCCCACATGCATCACCAGAACACGCTGCTCGAAACTCCCCTTGTCGGGATGGCGCCAGTCGAGGGGCTGCGTGAGCATCACCTCGTATTTTCCGGCAAACGGGCCGGCAGGCAGCGGTTTGGTCTCGCACACGCCGTCGAGCGCGGCGATGCGCCGTTCGATCTCGCCGTCGGGCGCCCCGAAGGCGAGGGTCAGCGACGCCACAAGGGCGAGGCTCAGCAGAGTCAATCGTTTCAGCATAGCGGATAAGGTCGTTGGTTGAACATACAAAGATAGAAAATTTTCGCCGTCCCGCAATACAAAACGGCCCTCAGGCGCGGATTAATGGTACAAAATCCGTATCTTTGCGTGCTTGTATCCGCCTCCGGGGAGGCGATTCCCGATACCATGATGAGAAAATATCCCATACTTCTGCTCGCCGCGCTGCTCTCGGCAGCCTGCGGCGGCACGGCGGCCCGGACCGGTCGCACGGCGGCGAAAGACACCGCTTCGACAGCCTCCGCCACGACGGCCGAGCCCGTCGAATACACCTACCGCGTCAAGGCGGTACACCCCCACTCGACCACAGCCTACACACAGGGGCTGCAGTACGCCGACGGATACCTCTGGGAGGGCACCGGGCAATACGGCGAATCGGTCGTCCGCCGCGTGGAGATCGAGACGGGCGAGGGCGAGGTGCTCTTCAGCCTGCCCCGCTCGGAGTTCGGCGAGGGCATCACGCTGCTCGACGGGCGCCTCTACCAGCTCACGTGGCAGTCGAACACGGCCCACGTCTACGACCTGGCCACGCGGCGCAAGATCCGCGACCACCGCTACGCGGGCGAGGGATGGGGGCTGACCACCGACGGCGAGAAGCTCTACATGTCCGACGGCACGGCCTCGATCCGCACGATCGACCCCGAGACGTTCCGCCGCGAACGCACCACGACGGTCACCTACAAGGGCGAACCGGTGCAGTTCCTCAACGAGCTGGAGTGGATCGAGGGAAAGATCTGGGCCAACGTCTACACCTCGGACCGGATCGCCATCATCGACCCCCGGACGGGAGTCGTCGAGGGCGTCGTGGACCTCTCGGGACTGCTGCCCGAGGAGGAGATCACCCCCTCGACGGACGTGCTCAACGGCATCGCCTACGACCCGGCGACCAAACGCATCTTCGTGACGGGCAAGAACTGGAGCAAACTTTTCGAAATCGAGATCATCCGAAAATGACGAACGACATACGCAACCTTCTCGCCGCGCGCATCCTGCTGCTCGACGGCGGTTTCGGCACGATGGTGCAGGGCTACGGCCTCGACGAGGCGGACTACCGCGGCGAGCGGTTCCGCGACTGGAACGTGCAGCTCAAGGGCTGCAACGACCTGCTGGCCCTGACGCGCCCCGACACGGTGCGCGAGATCCACGAAAAATACCTGCAGGCCGGGGCCGACATCATCACCACCGACTCGTTCAACGCCAACGCCGTCTCGCTGGCCGACTACGGGCTGGAGCCCTACGCCTGCGAGATCGCCCGCGCCGCAGCCTCCGTGGCCCGCGCCGCAGCCGACGCCTTCACGGCCCGCAACCCGCAGAAGCCGCGTTTCGTGGCCGGATCGATGGGCCCCACCAACCGCACGGCCTCGATGTCGGCCGACGTGGCCAACCCCGCCTCACGCGAGGTGACCTTCCGCCAGCTGGCCGACGCCTACCGCGAACAGGCCCGCGGCCTGCTCGACGGCGGGGCGGACATCCTGCTCATCGAGACCGTCTTCGACACGCTCAACGCCAAGGCCGCCCTGTGGGCCGTCGATGCGCTCTGCGCCGAGCGGGGATGCTCCGTGCCGATCATGGTCTCGGGCACGCTGGCCGACGCCAGCGGCCGCACGCTCTCGGGCCAGACCGTCGAGGCGTTCGCCGTCTCGGTGTCGCACGCCCGGCTGCTCTCCATCGGACTCAACTGCGCCTTCGGGGCCCGGCAGCTGCTCCCCTACCTCGAGCGGCTGGCCGCCGTGGCCGAAACGCGCATCTCGGCACACCCCAACGCCGGACTGCCGAACGTCATGGGCGGCTACGACGAGACCCCGGCGATGTTCGCCGAGGACGTGGGCGAATACATGCGCCGCGGACTGGTCAATATCGTGGGCGGCTGCTGCGGCACCACCCCGGCCCACATCTTCGAACTGTCGAAGATCGTCGGCAACTACGCCCCGCGTCCGCTCCCCGAGGCACGCCACGAGACCGTGCTGAGCGGTCTGGAGCCGCTGCGGATCGTTCCTGAGGCCAACTTCATCAACATCGGCGAGCGCACGAACGTCGCCGGATCGGCCCGCTTCGCACGGCTCATCCGCGAAGGCAGCTACGAGGAGGCCCTCTCGGTGGCCCGCGCCCAGGTCGAGGCCGGGGCGCAGATCGTCGATGTCTGCATGGACGACGGTCTGATCGACGGGCCGGCGGCCATGCGCACGTTCCTCAACCTGATGGCCTCGGAACCCGAGATCGCCCGCGTGCCGACGATGATCGACTCGTCGAAGTGGGAGGTGCTCGAAGCCGGACTCGAGGTGACTCAAGGGAAGGCCGTCGTGAACTCCATCTCGCTCAAGGAGGGCGAAGCGGAGTTCCTGCGCCGGGCCGCCGCCATCCGGCGTTACGGTGCCGCCGCGGTGGTCATGCTCTTCGACGAGCGGGGGCAGGCCGACACCTTTGAGCGCAAGATCGAGGTGGCCGAGCGCGCCTACCGCCTGCTGACCGGGAACGGATTCCCGCCCGAGGAGATCATCTTCGACCCCAACGTACTGGCCGTCGCCACGGGCATTCCCGAACACGACGGCTATGCCAAGGCATTTATCGACGCCACACGCTGGATCAAGGAGCACCTGCCCCACGCAAAGGTATCGGGCGGCGTCTCGAACCTCTCGTTCGCCTTCCGCGGCAACAACGCCGTACGCGAGGCGATGCACTCGGCATTCCTCTACCATGCCATACGCGCCGGCATGGACATGGGCATCGTCAATCCGCAGATGCTGCGCGTCTACGACCAGATCGAACCCGAACTGCTCGAGCGGGTCGAAGACGTGCTTCTCTGCCGCCGGCCCGACGCCTCGGAGCGGCTCGCGGAGTATGCCCATGCGATCCGCGAAGAGGCTGCGGCAGCCCCGGCGCAGGCCCCCGACGCCTGGCGCACGGGAACGCTCGCCGAGCGGATCGACCACGCGATGCTCAAGGGCATCGCCGACTGCATCGAGGAGGATGCCCTCGAGGGTTACCGCACGCTGGGCAGCCCGATGGAGGTGATCGACCGGCTGCTGATGCCCGCCATGGAGCGGGTGGGCAGGCTCTTCGGCGAGGGCCGAATGTTCCTGCCGCAGGTGGTCAAGACGGCCCGCGTGATGAAGCGCGCCGTAGCGGCCCTGACGCCCTACATCGAGCAGGGCGCCGGACAGAGCGCCCACACGGCCGGCAAGGTGCTCATCGCCACGGTCAAGGGCGACGTGCACGACATCGGCAAGAACATCGTCTCGGTGGTGATGGCCTGCAACGGCTACGAGATCCGCGACCTGGGCGTAATGGTCGAACCGCAGCGCATCGTCGATGAAGCCGTGGCATGGGGTGCACAGTGCATCTGCCTGAGCGGGCTGATCACCCCGTCGCTCGACGAGATGATCCACGTCTGCGAGGAACTCGAACGCCGCCGGCTCCGCATCCCGGTCATCATCGGCGGGGCCACGACCTCGGAACTCCACACGGCGGTGAAGATCGCCCCGGTCTACTCGGGCGCCGTCGTCCACTCGCCCAACGCCAGTCGCAACGCGCAGATCCTCGCCCGGCTGCTCGGCCCCGACGGCGAGAGCTACACCGCCGAAGTCCGGGCCGCGCAGGAGGAGCTCCGCCGGCAGTTTGAGAAAGAAGAGCTGTCGCGCCGCCTCATCCCGATCGTCGAGGTCCGCAAGGCCCGCAAGGAGGCGCCGCACCACACGCCCGTCGTACCGCTGCACCCGGGACGGATGGTCTTCCCCGACTTCGACGTGGCCGACGTCGAACCCTACATCGACTGGAACTTCTTCTTCCCGGCCTGGGGACTCAAGGGACGCTATCCCGACATCCTCGACCACCCCGAACGGGGTGCCGAGGCCCGCAAACTCTTCGACGACGCACAGGCGATGCTGGCCCGCATCCGCGACGGGCGGCTACTGACGCTGCAGGCCGCCGTCGGCATCTTCCCGGCCCGCTCGGAGGGCGACGACATCTGGGTGGCCGACTCGCGGGGACGCGAACGGCGCTTCGCGATGCTCCGCAACCAGACGCGCGGCGAGGAGAACCGCTCGCTGGCCGACTTCATCGCTCCGGCCGGAGACTGGATCGGATGCTTCGCCGTCACGGCCGGCATCGGGCTCCGGGAGCTGGAGGAGCGCTTCCGCTCGGAGGGCGACGACTACTCGGCCATCATGGCCAAGCTGCTCGCCGACCGCCTCACGGAGGCCTTCGCCGAGGTGGTGCACTCCTTCGTGCGGCGGCAGATGTGGGGCTACGAGCAGGGCGAGCCGCCCGCACCGGCGGCCGTCATCCGCGGCGACTACCGCGGACGCCGCATGGCCTTCGGCTACCCGGCATCGCCCGACCACTCGCTCAAGCGCGAAGCATTCGACCTGCTGGCCGCCGAGATCACCACGGGCATGCGCCTGACCGAAAACTGGATGATCGACCCGGGCGAGGCGCTCTGCGGACTGATGTTCGCCGACGCCGAATACTTCAGCGTCGGGAAGATCGACACCAAACAGCTGCTCGACTACGCCCGGCGCCGGGGCATGGAGGTCGAACAGGTGAAGAAACTCATACCGAACAACATCTGAGAACAACGAAGCCCCTCCCGGAGGCAGCCGCCGCCCGGAGGGTATGCTGCAGAAGAAGAGAAAAACGGCACATGAACGTCGTAGACATAATCAACGAAGCGATCGCATCGAAACGCACGCGGTTCGCCTTCGAGCTGCTGCCCCCGCTCAAAGGCGACGGCATGCAGAAGATCTTCGCGGCCATCGATCCGCTGATGCCCTTCGATCCGGCCTACATCAACATCACCTTCCACCGCGAGGGCATCAAGGAGACCGAGCGGCCCGACGGCGGCATCGAGTGGCACGTCGTGCGGCGGCGCCCTGGCACGGTGGGCATATCGGCCGCCATCCAGCACCGCTACGGGGTCGAGGTGGTCCCCCACCTGATCTGCGGCGGGCTGTCGAAGTACGACATCGAGGACACGCTCATCGACATGGACTTCCTCGGCCTGCACAACGTCCTGGCGCTGCGCGGCGACAAGTCGCAGAACGAGCGCCGCTTCATGCCCCACCCCCAGGGACACGCCCACGCCGTGGACCTCGTGCGGCAGATCGCCGCGATGAACCGCGGGGAGTTCGTGGACGGCGAGGTCGAGGAGTGCCACCACTCGAAGTTCTCGATCGGCGTGGCCGGCTACCCCGAGGTGCATTTCGAGGCCCGCGACATCACCACCGACATTCTCCACCTCAAGGAGAAGATCGACGCCGGGGCCGAATATGTCGTCACGCAGATGTTCTTCGACAACCGCAAGTACTTCGACTTCGTGCGCCGCTGTCGCGAGGCCGGCATCCGCGTGCCGATCATCCCGGGCATCAAGCCCATCTCGACGCTCCGCCACCTCGAGGTGCTGCCCGAGACCTTCGGCGTGGAGCTGCCCGGGGAGCTGGTCCGCGAAGCCAGGGCCCATCCGGACAACGTCCGCGAGGTGGGCATCGAGTGGACCGTGGCCCAGAGCCGCGAGCTGATGGCCGCCGGGGTCCCCGTACTCCATTATTATACGATGAGCCGCACGAACAACATCCAGCAGATCGTCCGTACGCTCTTCTGACAAACAAAAAACGAACTTATGACTCCCATCGAATTCCGCCGCCACCTGCACGCGCATCCCGAACTCTCGTTCCGGGAGCACGATACGGCGGCCTTCATCGCCCGGCAGCTCGACGAACTGGGCATCGCACACCGCCCCGTAGCGGGAACCGGCGTGCTGGCCACGATCCCGGGCCGCAGGGCGCAGGGCGCCGAGAGCCGCGCCGTCGTCCTGCGCGCCGACATCGACGCCCTGCCCGTCACCGAACAGACCGGGCTCGGATACACCTCGCAGAATGCCGGCGTCATGCACGCCTGCGGCCACGACGTCCACGCCGCAGTGCTCTTCGGCGCACTTGCCCGCCTGGCGGAGAACCCCGACTTCGGCGGCACGGTCATCGGACTTTTCCAGCCCGGTGAGGAGTGCAACCCCGGCGGCGCCTCGCTCGTCCTGGCAGAGAAGCCCTTCGAAGGCTATGACGTCGCCGCCGTGATCGGCGAACACGTCGAGCCCCAGCTCGAGGTCGGCACGCTCGGTTTCCGCGCCGGGCAGTACATGGCCGCCAGCGACGAACTGCGCTTCCGCCTCCACGGCACAGGCGGCCACGGCGCCATGCGCGCCCAGCTCAAGGATCCCGTAGCAGCCGGAGCCGAACTGCTCACGCGCCTGATCGCCCTCAACGGCGAGGAGTGCGTGCTGTCGATCGGCCGCGTGGAGGCCGCCGGCGCCACGAACATCGTACCCGACGAGGTCTGCATGGAGGGCACGCTCCGCACCTTCGACGAACGCCAGCGGGAGATCATCCACCGCCGCATCGGCATCATCGCCGCCGACATCGACGCCCGCCACGGCATCCGCACCGAAGTGGCCGTCAGCCGCGGCTACCCGTGCGTGGTGAACGACGAGATCCTCGTCAAGCGGGCCGCGGCCCTGGCCAAGACGCTCGGCCTGAAGGTCGAGATGCTGCCCCTGCGCACGACGGCCGAGGATTTCGGATTCTACTGCAAGATCTATCCGTCGCTGTTCTACCGCCTCGGCGTGGGCTCGGCCGCCGGCCGGACCCACACGGCAACCTTCGCTCCCGACGAACGGGCCATCGATACGGGCATCGATTTCATGAGCCGCCTCGCGCTGCAAATACTCAACAAGCTATGAAAAAGCAAACCAGACAACGCGCTCCGCGGAGCGCAAAGACGACCGACCGGGCATCGATCATCCTGAACCTCTTCCGCGAGTTCCCCAACAACAAGTTCTCGCTCAAGCAACTCGCCTCGGTCTCGGGCGGCGCCTCGAAGGAGGGGCGGCGCGAGACGCTCGAGATCCTCGGACGGCTCTTCGAGCAGGGGGTCGTCGAGGAGTGCTCGCGCGAGAAATACCGCCTCACGCAAAAACACCTGCCCCACTACGAGGGCGTGGCCGACATGACCTCGTCGGGCGCCGTCTACGTGCGCATCGAGGGGCTGGAGAAGGACATCTTCGTCAATCAGCGCGCAACAGCCAACGCCCTCGACGGCGATCGTGTGGAGGTCGTGGTCACGTACCGCGGACGCGACGGACGCATGGAGGGCGAGGTAACCCGCATCGTCGAGCGCAACCGCCGGACCTATGTGGGTGTGGCGGAGGTCGGTGCCCACCAGATCTTCGTCAAGGCCGATTCACGCCGCATGCCGATGGACATCTACCTCTCGAAACGCACCTGTCCCGAGGTACGCGACGGCGAGAAGGTCGTGGTGCGCATCGTGGACTGGCAGCCCGGGAGCAAGAGCCCCGCGGGCGAACTGGTCGAACGGCTGGGCATGGCGGGCAACAACGACACGGAGATGCACGCCATCCTGGCCGAATACGAACTCCCCTACCGCTTCGAGCCCGAAGTCGAGCAGGCCGCCGCAGCGATCGACGCCCGCATCACGGCCAAGGAGATCGCCTCGCGCCGCGACTTCCGCGACACGACGACCTTCACGGTGGACCCGGCCGACGCCAAGGACTTCGACGACGCCCT
Source organism: Alistipes sp. CAG:268 (assembly GCA_000434235.1). Classification (GTDB taxonomy): domain Bacteria; phylum Bacteroidota; class Bacteroidia; order Bacteroidales; family Rikenellaceae; genus Alistipes; species Alistipes avistercoris. The sequence continues at coordinate 25,650 of FR891973.1, forward strand.
TTCGGTGCGCAAGGTCGGCGACGGCGTCTGGGAAGTGGGTGTACACATCGCCGACGTGACGCACTACGTCCGCCCCCACTCGACGATCGACGACGAGGCCGTCGAGCGCGGCACGTCGGTCTACCTGGTGGACCGCACGGTACCGATGCTTCCCGAACGCCTCTCGAACGAGCTCTGCTCGCTGCGCCCCAACGAGACGAGTCTCTGCTTCTCGGCGGTCTTCACGCTCAACGAGAACCTGGAGATCCTCAACGAGTGGTTCGGCCGCACGGTGATCCACTCCGACCGCCGCTTTACCTATGCCGAAGCGCAGGAGGTGATCGAGACCGGCCGCGGCGACTTCGCCGAGGAGATCCTGACACTCAACCGTCTGGCCCAGGAGCTGCGCCGCCAGCGCTTCCGCAACGGCGCCATTTCGTTCGACCGCGAGGAGGTGAAGTTCCGCCTCGACGAGAACGGCAAGCCGCTGGGCGTCTACTTCAAGGAGCAGAAGGAGTCGAACCAGATGATCGAGGAGTTCATGCTGCTGGCCAACCGCCGCGTCGCGGAGTTCTGCGCCCACCGCCGCAACGAGAAGGGACGCGCCGTGCCGCGCACGATGGTCTTCCGCGTGCACGACTCGCCGAGCGAGGAGAAGCTCGACCGCTTCCGGCAGTTCATCCTGCGCTTCGGCCACGTCTTCAAGGCCACGAAGGGCCGCGCCGTAGCCAAGGAACTCAACAAGCTCTTCGCGAAAATCAAGGGCTCGACCGAAGAGAACGCCGTCTCGACGATGGCCGTGCGGTCGATGGCCAAAGCCTTCTACACGACCGACAACATCGGCCACTACGGCCTCGCCTTCCCCTACTACACGCACTTCACCTCGCCCATCCGCCGCTATCCGGACATGATGGTCCACCGCCTGCTGGCCCACTACCTCGACGGAGGCAAGTCGCTGCCCAAGGAGGAGATCGAGGCGCTGTGCGAGCGCGCCTCGGAGCGTGAGGTCATCGCCGCCGAGGCCGAGCGCGCCTCGATCAAATACAAGATGGTCGAGTTCATGAAGGAGCACCTCGGCGAGGAGTTCGACGGTCACATCTCGGGACTCACGGAGTGGGGCGTCTACGTCGAGCTCGAAGAGACCCACATCGAGGGCATGGCCTTCCTGCGCGACATCGAGGGCGACTTCTTCGCCTTCGACGAGGCGAACTACGAGATCGTCGGACGCTCGACGGGCCGGAGCATGACGCTGGGCGATCCCGTGCGGATCCGCGTCAAGCGCGCCGACCTCCAGAAGCGGCAGCTCGACTTCGAACTGCTGCTGCCCGGAATGCCGGCGTGCCACCGCAGCGGCGACCCCGACTTCCACGGATCACGCGGCGGCCACACGGCCAACGGAGGCAGCTCCGGATCACGCAGCAAGAGTCCCGAGGTGCGCCACTCGTCGCACCGCCGGGGCCGGTAAGCCGCCGGAGCAAAACGCATCCGTCCCGGCTTGAAAGAGATACTTCCGCATTCTCCTGACGGGCACAATACCGTCCGACACCCCGAAAAAAGATCCCCGCAGGCAATCCTGCGGGGATCTTCTGTATGCAACGGCCGACGCGGTGCCTCACGCCTCGCCGGCAAGCGCCTGCTGGTACTCGGCCCACATCTCTGCGATGCCCCGGCCGAAGATCGACTGCATCGCCGCATCGAAACTCCACGGATCGAGGTCACGGACCGTCACGTGGAACTTGCGCAGCGCATCGGGATCCTTCGTCGTGAGCCACTGCAGGAAGAAGCCCGTCGTCTTGTATCCGTCGAGCCAATGGCCGCCCGGCTTACGCAGGGCCGCGATGTCGAAGAGCCCCGCCTCGGCACGTACGGCATCTGCAAGGCCCTCGATGCAGGCCCAGAACTCGCGGTTCGTCCCGTAGCTGCCGATACCCTTCGGCTCGAACTGGTAGGCGTGCACCAGTTCGTGGAACAGGACGCCGCGCGTCTCGTAATCGAGCTTATACATCGACTCGCCGGCCGACCGCTCGATGTGCCGCGTGCTGTAGACGATGGCCGTCTCGGCCGGGGTTCCCGACTTGGCGGAGACGCCCTCGTAATCCTTGAGCGTGTAATCGATCCGCCCGACGGTGTTCATCGTGTCGGCAGCCGAATAGAAAAGGATCTCGGCCACCTTCCGCGTGTGGTAGCGGACATAGGACTCGGGATCCTGCACCAGGCGCCGGTAGATGGCAGCACCTTCGGTATCGGGGTCGAGCACTTCGAAATGGATCTCCGGATAGACGAATCCCCGCCACTGTTGTTCAAGGTTCTGTGCCGAGAAACGCACGTCGCCCACGGCAACCGTATCGGCCCCCGTGCGGGGCAGGAACTCCAATCTGTAGCAGGCATAGGCATCCGGTGCGGAGATTTCGCCCGAGATCTCCTGGAACCGCGAGCAGAACGAACAGTCGTCACACCGGTCGAGCTCGGTCCATTTGCGACCGTCGTGCGAACCGCTCAGGATCCAGCCGGCAGGATCGCAGTCGGGATCCGCACCCGAAGAGTAGACGCTGTAATTGACCATCGGAGCAGTGAATCCGTCGAAGAGGACGGCGGCCCCGGAGGCCGGAAAACAGGCCTCGGTCGAAGGATCGGCATCACACAGCGCCGCCACGTTGCGCGGCAGGTCGGGCTGTGCACACCCGCAAAGAAGCAGGGCTAAAAGAGCAGAAAGAGTGTGTCTTTTCATGTTTCAGGGGTTAATTGGATTCTGATTCTCAACGATACTCCACGGACACCGGAAGCGACGGGGGCAGCGCATCGGCCGAGACGGCCCGGCGGCGGTTCGGTCGGCTGCTCATGACGAAGTGCAGGTGCACGCCGTCGCGGATATCCGCATAGGTCAGGTAGGACTTGTCCCACTCCCGGCCATCGACGTAGAGCTTGCGCACGTAGACATTCTCGGGCGACCAGTTCTCGGTCGTCACCCGGATCGTCCCGCCGTTCGAGAGGCGCACCTCGACCCCCTCGACCGTCGGCGAGCCGATGTTGTAGATGTTGCTCGACGGGGCCGTCGGATAGAATCCCATCGTGTTGAAGAGGTACCAGGCCGACATCTGCCCGCAGTCGTCGTTGCCGCTCAGCGAACCGGGCTCGTTGCCGTAGAACGAATCCGAAACCCGGCGGATCCAGCGCTGGCACTCCCACGGACGCCCGAGGTAGTTGTAGAGGTAGATCACATGGTGGCAGGGTTCGTTGCCGTGCCAGTAGGCGCCGATCCGTCCCTGAATGTCGTGCGCCCCCGGAATGTCGTCGGGCAGCTCGGTGACGAAGAGCGAGTCGAGCCGCTGCCCGTAGAGCTCGCGGCCCACACGCTCGATGTGGTCCGCAACGTTGTGGGGCACATACCATGAGTACTGCAGGGTGAAGCCTTCGGTGATGTCGCCCCAGCCGTGCACCGACCCCGGACCCTGGTAGGCTACCGGGGCAAAGGGCGTCCGCCAGCGGCCTTCGCTGTCGCGGCCCCGCATGAACTTCGTTTCGGGATCGATCAGGTTGCGGTACGACAGCGAACGGCGCAGGAAGAAGTCGTAATCCTCCTCCTTGCCCAGGGCGCGGGCCGCCTGGGCGATGCAATAGTCGTCGTAAGCATATTCGAGGGTCTTCGAGACCGACTCGCGCTCCTTGTCGAAGGGCACCCATCCCAGGGACGTATATTCGGGCAGACAGTCGTAGTGGGGATTGGTCGCCGTGCGCTTCATGGCCTCGAAGGCTCGTTCGTAATCGAAGCCGGGGAGCTGCTTGACGATCATGTCGGCGAGGACCGACACGGCGTGGTAGCCGATCATGCACCACGTCTCGTTGCCGTAGAACGACCAGATCGGCAGCATGTGCTCGACACTGCGGTCATAGTGGCGGAGCATCGAGTTGGCGATGTCGGCGCTCATGTCCTGACGGATGAGGTTCAGCAGCGGGTGGTAGGCCCGGTAGGTATCCCACAGCGAGAAGGTGGTGTAATTGGTGAAACCCTCGGCCCGGCCGATGCTCTTGTCGTGCTCGAGGAAACGGCCGTCGGCATCCTGGAAGAGGAACGGCGAGAGGAAACAGCGGTAGGCCGACGTATAGAAGGTCTCCTTCGTACGGGCCGGGCCCTCGACCGTGAAACGCGAAAGCTCCGTCTCCCAGAGCTCCTCGCCGCGGCGGCGGATCTCGTCGAACGAAAGACCGTCCGTCTCGCGGAGATTGCCCCGCGCTCCGTCGGGATCGACCGACGAGATGGCCACACGGACGGTCACCTGCTCCTCCTCGCGGGTGGCGAAGCGGACCCAGAATTTCAAATCCTCGCCCCAGGCCTCGCGGTCGCTGCGGAAGCGCGACGTGTCGTAGCAGACGCGTTTGCCGCCCTGCATGATGCCGAAATCGGAGATCGGCACCGAGAACTCGGCCGTGAAATAGACGTGTCGCTCGGGACCCCAGCCCTGCACCAACTTGTAGCCGGAGAGCGTGTGGTCGTCCTCGAGGCGGAGGTTGGCCCAACGGCACTTCCACCACAGCGTGTGGTCCATGTCGAGCAGGATGAAGGCGTCATCGGACTCGGGATAGGTGAAGCGGAACATCCCGCTGCGAGCCGACGCGGTCATCTCGGCCTTAACGCCGTAGTCGAGCAGATCGACGGCATAGTAGTTCGGCGAGCACCACTCGCGGTCGTGGCTGTAGCGCGAACGGTAACCTCCGTCGGGCTCCTCGTGCGTGCCCGGTTCGAGGTGGATCTCACCCACCCCCGGCATGAAGAGAAAGTCTCCGAGGTCGGGGATTCCCGTACCGCTCAGGTGGTTGAGCGAAAAGCCGAGCAGCGTCGGACGGTTGTACTTGTATCCGGCCGCGGCATCGTAAAAGTCGCGGTCCGTATCGGGGCTCAGCTGGACGCCGCCGAACGGCACCTGGGCTCCGGGATAGACGTTGCCGTAGCCGTCGGTCCCGACCAGCGGGCGGACGTAGTCGATGCGGCGCAACGTGTCGGTCGCCTCACCTCCCGCAGCGGAAGCAGGAGCCGCGGCAAGGGCCGCCGACATTCCGAAAAGGGCGGCGCAGCACGTCGCATGTCTCAGAATCAGGATATTCATCTTGTCTGTCGGGTTAAAGTTCGCGACTCAGGGAATAGGGACGCTCGTCGCCCGTAAAGCGGCGGCGCTTGTCGGGTGTCGGGCGCATGTCGAACTCGAGCACCCCGCCCCTGCACAGATCCGAATAGGTCAGGTAGGCCTTCGTCCAGGGCTTGCCGTTGAGCCGCACGCCATGGACATAGCGGTTCTTCGAGCTGACCTTCGGGGCCTTGATCTCGAGGTAGCAGTCCTCGCCGACACGGACCTTCATGTAGGGGAAGTAGGGGGCCCCGAGCACATACTGGTCCGAACCCGGGCAGACGGGATAGAATCCCATGGCCGTGAAGATGTACCAGGCCGACATCTGCCCGCAGTCGTCGTTGCCGCACAACCCGTCGATCACCGGCCGGTACATCCGGTCCATGATCTCGCGCACCCAGTACTGCGTCTTCCACGGCTGCGAGGTCCACATGTAGAGATACGGAACGTGGTGGCTCGGCTCGTTGCCGTGGACATACATGCCCAACAGCCCTTCGCGGGTCACGTCCTCGGTCTGTGCGAAATAACGGTCGGGCAGATACTCGGTGAAGAGGCTGTCGAGCCGCGCCACGAACTTCCGGTCGCCGCCCATCAGTCCGATCAGCCCGTCGGGATCGTGCGGCACATACATCGAGTAGTTCCACGAATTGCCCTCGATGAAGCCCTGCCCGTGGGTGTCATAGAGATTGGGATCGGGTTTCCACGAGCCGTCACTCATCCTTCCGCGCGCGAACCCCGTCTCGGGATCGAAGACATTGCGGTAGTTCAGCGCCCGCTGCCGGTACTCTTCGGCCAGAGCCGTATCGCCCGCCTTGCGGGCCGCATCGTAGATCACCCAGTCGTCGTAGGCATATTCGAGCGTCATCGACGACCCGGTCGATTTGACGTCATAGGGGACATACCCCAGGCGCTTGTAGACGCCCGTGGCATCGTAGTAGTCGCAGTTGGCACTGCGGACCATCGCCTCGAGGGCCGTCCGACGGTCGATGCCGATCCCCTTGTCGAGGGCGTCGCCCACGACCGAGACGCCGTGGTAGCCGATCATGCACCAGTTCTCGTTGGCCATGTGCGACCAGACGGGCAGGATGTGGTGTACGCTCTGGCGGTAGTGGTCGAGCATCGAGGCGACGATGTCGCGGCTCCGCTCGGGACAGATCAGGTTGAAGAGCGGATGCAGGGCCCGGTAAGTGTCCCACACCGAGAAGATCGTATAGTTCGTGCGTCCCTCCTCCGCCTCGTGGATCTCGTGGTCGAGGCCGCGGTAACGTCCGTCCACATCCTGATAGACCGACGGGTTGATCATCGTGTGGTAAAGCGACGTGTAGAGCATCCGGAGCGCACCCTCGTCGCCCTCGGCTTCGATAAGGGCCATCTCGTCGCTCCATCGGCCGCGCGCCTCGGCGACCAGTTCGTCGAATGTCCGGCCGGCCGTCTCGGCCTCGAGGTTGGCCCGTGCGCCCTGCGTCCCGACGGCCGACAGAGCCACCCGGACCTCCAGCGGCGCAGGATCATCGCCGAAGTCGAAGTGCATGACGATGCCGCACCCGCCGATCTCGGGGAAATTGTGCGACGTGTCGAACTTGCCCCAGCCGCCCCGGTAGTCGAGCGGAGCCTTGTCCACGGCGCCGTAGTTGCGGATCGGCCGCGAGAAGCTCATGGCAAAATAGGTATAGTTGGTCCGGGCCCAGCCGCTGGTGATGCGATAGCCCGTGACGAGCGTGTCGTTCTCGACCCGCACCTGTGCCCAACGCACCTTGCCCTCGTAGTTGTAGATGCCGTGCGTAAGGTCGAGGATCAGGTGCTGCTCCCGCCCCTCGGGATAGGTATAGCGGTGTACGCCGACCCGTTCGGTGGCCGTAAGCTGGGCGCGGATGCCGTAGTCGTCGAGCATCACCTCGTAGTAGCCGGCACAGGCCCGCTCCCGGTCGTGCGAGAAGCGCGAGCGGTATCCCGTTTCGGGATTTTCAGCCGTGCCGCGGTCGAGCTGCACCTCGCCGACGGTCGGCATCAGCAGGATGTCGCCCAGGTCGGAGTGGCCCGTGCCACTGAGGTGCGTGTGCGAAAAACCGACAATCGTCGGATCGTCGTACTGGTACCCGGCACAATAGCGGTAGGTATCGGGGACATAAGCCCCGTCGATGTTGTGGGGCACCATCTCCGTATCGGGGCTCAGCTGCACGATACCGTGCGGCACACACGCCCCGGGAAAGACATGTCCCATGCTCCGGGTCCCGATGAAGGGATCGACGTAATCGACGGCCGCACGCTCCTGGGCGCGGATCCCGGTTGCAGAGGCCGCCAGCATGGCGGCGGTGAAAAGGATTCGGGTAATCATCATATCGGATCAGAAGAAAAAAGGGTGCGCCGTTCCGCAGAGCGGCGCACCCAGAGAACATACCAACTAACCTTCGCGCACCTTGATCCAGTAGGGATATTCTGGATCGGGGCTGACGAGATAGAAATAGGGTTTGTCATCGTAGGACATGCCTTCGGACTTGTAGACGTGGAACCCGCGCTCGTTGAAAAGCAGCTTTTCGATCGGGGCCGTCAGCTTGCGGGCATCGTCAAGCGAGATGTCGTTGCCGTCGGCATCGTAGAATCCGCCCGAAGCCTCGCCGAGAGTGAAGATCATGCGGTCGTCCTCGACCTTGTAGGAGGTGATGGGCAGCGAAACTCCGATCTCTTCAACACTGTCGCCGGCTGTGTTGGATTTCCAGGACTTGATATAAATCCGTTCACCCTTGCTTACCGGATAGATTTCCAGGCTGTTGATACCCAGCGGCCATCCGTTCGACATGCTCTTTTCCGGGCGGAAGATGTAGCTGTCGGTTCCAGTCATTCCCGCAATGTTGTCCGACGAGGTCGGCAGGCAGAACTGCGTATGAGAGAGGAAGATCTTCTTACCGGCTTCGTACTTGTTGACCGGATAGGTGTAGAAGTAATCCAGCGGGTGTCCTTCAGCAGTCAGCGGAGTACGAATCGTGCAGTCCAGACCGGTGACCATCGGCTGCGGGCTACCGCCCTCCGACCATGTGAGGCCGTTGTAGGTCACATCGCCGACCTCGATCGGGGTCTTGAACCGGATGACGCCCGTTTCCGTGGCACTGACTTCCACCGTGGCATACTGTGCGCGGTTCATAGCCATGTCCTTGTAGTTGCCGTCGGCATAGACCTGCTCCGTATCGGTGATCCAGATCAGATCGGCCGTACCGGCATCAGCGTTGAGCGTATAGTGGAGTCGGAAGTAGCGGTTATCGTTGTCGAAGAAGGTGCCGTAGCGCGGCATGCCCTTTGCAACGAGTTCCGGCATGAAGTTCTCGTCAGGCACCTCACCGCCCGGCTCCTGAATCATTCCCTGACGGACCTTGACCCAAAGGTTCGATGTGGCGCTGATCAGATACCAGGCATTGCCGGCATCATCCTGCTCCGTGACAATGTAGAGACCGTCGGTATGGAAGTAGAAATCGCTGAAAGGTTTCAGGTTTTCGCCCATCTGTTCGAGCGTGTAGTGTGCAAATTCCGATCCGGTTGCGATTTTCAGGAAGTCGCCGCGCGTGCTGGCGTAGAAGCGGATCCAGTCGCCATCATAATCGTATCGGGCCGTCTTGGGATTGTCCGTATAGTCATTGACAAAGAGGTAGTTGCCCGAAGCGTCGCTGCCGCCCTCCTCGGAGTAGACTTCCACGCGCAGCGGAATGTCGTCCGCATAGGGATAGAAGAGGATGCTGCGGAAGTCATCCACGGCAAGCACCTCCCACAGCGTGGGGTGAGCCGCACCGGTCTCCGTGCGTCCGCCGAGGTTGTATTGCTTGGTGTTCGTGGAGACGAATCCGCCGTTTGCCTCGATCGGTTCGTCGAGCTTCGTGTCGGCGACATTCAGCGCGACACTCCGGTCTGCAATGCGGTAGGAGAGCGACTCGAACGAACTTCCGTTGATCGAGACGGGGGCCCATGTCAGGGTGTACTCCGATTCGGAGGTCTCGATTTCGACCGTTCCGCGTTCATGCTTGGCATCGGAGGTCGTAGCGTCGATCCACGTGAATTCGATGCTCTTCGTGGCGCGTTCGAGAGCGTAGCGGGCTACGAAGCGTCCGTTGGCGTCACGAACGATGGCCTTCATGGCGTCGGCGCCGGAGAGGGCTGTCCAGACGAGTTTCTCGCCCAATTGGAGCACATCCCCCGACGTGGCCTTGCGCAACACGAACGAAGTTCCGGATTCAGCACCGACACACGTCACCGTATTGTCGTCATAGGATTCGACGATCAGCCGCCGCTCACGGTAGGCCGGGTCGATGATCGCATCGTTGAGCATCGTGGCGCCGTCGAACTTGATCGAGGCGATGCCACCCTCGTCGAGTCCCGAGACGGTGAAGAGAGCCAGGGCCTGCTCGTTCTCCGATACGGGCGAGTCGGAGGTGACCGAACCGTCGGACAGGAAGTTGAAGAGGATCGTGTAGCTCAACCCTTCGGCCGGAGCATACTCGGTCACCCAGTTGTATTCGAGATCGCTTTCATAGGTCAGCATCTCCTTGACGGCCTTCGATTCGGCTGTTTCGCCGGCCGACGTACCGTCCTCCTTGGTCTGCGACTCCAATCCATCGAGCGAAGCCTCGTCGCGGCAACCCGCAGCGAACGCGATCGTCAGGAGCGTCGTCAGCAATATCGTGATTCGTTTCATGGTGAAGTGTCGGATTATTTAGAGTTTGTAATTCGGGTCATCCTCCTGATAGTTTTTGGTATCGGCCTTGTATTCGGCCCAGAGGGTCTGCTCGTCGGCATCCTCTCCGAGGGCATACTTGAGGGCTGCCTCCCAGCTCCAGGGATTGATCGTCCGCATCGAAGCGTTGATGTTGCGGACGGCATCGGGATCCTTCGTACGCGTCAGCCAGTAGCAGAAGAAGCCCGTCGTCTGGTAACCGGACATCAGACCTCCGTTGACGTTACGCGTCGAGTAGTCGTGGTATCCGGCGATCGTGCGCACGGCGTCAGCCAGGCCTTCGATGGCCGCCCAGGAGACATTCCCTTCGCTGTAAGCAGGGATGCCCTGGGGTTCAAGCTGGAAGCCGTGGACCATTTCGTGGAACAGTACGCCGCGCGTTTCGAGATTGAGTTTGAGCAGCGACTCGTTGGCCGACTTCTGAATCCAGTCGGTCGAGTAGTGGATGTTGATCTTCGGCGAGGAACCACCCTTGTAGGATACCTGGTCGGGCATCGGGTCGAGATAGTACTCGATGTCGGTGATCGGATAGCGCTCGTCCTGATCGTTGAAATAGAGGAAGGTGCAGATCTCGCGGGCGTGCCATTTCAGATAGGCCTGCTTGTCCTGTACGAGTACGTCGTAAAGTTGCGACCCGTCGTCCTCGGCCGTATCGATGAAAGTGATCGTCGGATATTCGAAGTTCTGCCAGTCGGCATAGGGGTCTTCGGTGTGAAAGAGGATGTCGGAAAGCGTCACGCGGTCGCCGCCGTTGCCGTGAAAGACGAACTTGTACTGCGTGTAGTTGGCCGGGGCCTCCAAATAGTAGATGTGGTTCTGGAAGCGGGCGATGAATTTCTCATTCGAGCGGCTATCCACCTCGATCCACGAGGTTCCGTCGTTGGATCCGGAGACGCTCCACGATGCGGGGTCGTAGAGGGCTTCGACGGTTCCGAACGACTCGTCCTGATGGATCTCGCCCGACGAAACCAGCGTATAGGCGACAATCTCCCCTGCGTTGCAGGGAACGATGACCTCGACGGTGTTGTCGTCGCCGGTTTCGGCCGAGAAGTAGGTCGTCAAATCGCTGTCCGTGAGGGACGAAGCCTCGGAGGAGGCTGTAGCTCCGATGCCGCCGATCTCCACACTGCCGCCCGGCAGAGGCAGGAAATGGGGTTTTTCATCGGCGCAGGCGCTGCCGAGCATGGCGGCAACGAGCAGATATATGAACTTTTTCATGACTGATAACGTGTTTGTCGATTAGTATCCGTAGTTCTGGTCGCTCTCCGAGATGCCCGAGTTGGCGTCGATTTCGGCCTGCGGAATGGGAAGCGTCAACCGGTAGTCGTCGCCGGTGATGCTCTTGCCCTCGCGCGACATCGTCAGGTTCAGACGCCGGGCATCGAACATCCGGTGTCCTTCCCATACCAGTTCGAGACGGCGCTCCTTGGCGATCTCGGTCATGAAGGCCGATTGCGACGGATAGTCCTGCGAGGTGTACTCCTCATGACGCTGGGCGCGCAGTTCGTTGAGCAGGCGGTTTGCCTCCGTCATGTCGGGATTCTCTCGGCGGGCCAGGGCCTCGGCGGCAATAAGCTGCATCTCCTCGGCGCGGAACATCTTTTCATCCACACGCCCGATGTCCGAAGCGTCGCCGAACCATTTTTTCACCATCCAGACGGGGGATCCGGCGCGGTCACGTCCATATTCGAGGAAGACCGAAGCTCGGATATCGGTCTCAGCATACTGCTCCCGCAGGTCACTGCTCGGACGGAAGATGCTCGAATAATCTCCGCCAACGAAGAGCGTGCCGATGGTTGCCGAGCCAGCCGGCCGGGAGAGCTGGAAGATCACACCTGCATTCGACTTGTCGAGCCAGACGTTCTGGACCTCGTCCTTCTTGGCGATGGGAACTGCCCGCAGGGCATTGGTCGCGTAGATGTAGGCTTGCGAGTAGAGCCCGTGGTAGAGAGCGACGCGGGCGCGGAGTGCATCGACGGTCGCCCGCGAAATGTAGGCCGTGGAGTTCGAGGCGGTGAGATCGGCCGAGAGGTCGGGAGCCTCGACGGAGAGCATCTCGTAGGCACGGTTCAGGTCGGTCATGATCTGCTCGTAGCAGTCGCCCACGGGTTCGCGGGAAGGATTTCCCACGACGTGGTAATGGCTGACATAAGGGATTCCCTTGGCCTCATCGTCCATAAAGTCGGAGAAGAAGCACAACAATTCGAAGTGCGCGTAGGCGCGGAAGAAGTAGGCGGTTCCGAACGACTCCTGGAGCGAGGCCTCTTCGGATTCGTTGGCCGGTTCGACCTCAGGACCGTAATAGAGAACACGGTTTGCCTGATTGATGATTCCGTAATAGTGGCTCCAAATGCCGCTGACGTCGCCCGATGTGGCGGTGTAGACCCAGTTTGTCAGGTCGGTTCCGGCACCGCCCGAGTCGCCGCCCTGCACGCAGTCGTCGGCGATGTATTCGGTGATGGCAAGTTTCGACCGCAGGCTGACCTTTCCGTAGATGCCCACGACGGCCTTGTGGACGTTCTCCACCGTTCCGAACGCCTTTTCGGGACCGACCATGTCGGTAGGCTCGAGATCCGTGTAGTCGCACGAAGCGAGAGCCACGGCGGCGGAGAGCATCGTTGCGAGAATGGTTTTGTATCGTTTCATTGTCGGATTCGTTGATTAGGTTAGAAATTCATGTCCAGACCGAACGTGATGGTTCTGGGTTTCGGATAGGCCATGATGTCATAGCCGCCATTGACCTCGGGGTCGGCACCCCGGTATCCGGTCCAGGTGTAGAGGTTCTCGCCCTGCGCATAGATCGTCAGGTTACGGATGAAGCGCGTCTTGCGCATCCAGGTTTCGGGCAGGGTCCACGAGAGACGCAGCGTCTTCAGACGCAGGTAGGAGGCATCCTCAAGGAACTGCGAGGCCATGGGCGACGGCTGAATGCCGTCGCGGAAAGCCGGAACGTTCGTCACATCGCCCTCCTTCATCCACATGTTGAGCATGTAGGTGGGTTTGTTGCCGTTGAACTTATGGTTGTCCAGGTACCAGCGCGAGCAGTTCATCACCGTGTAGTCGTAGGCATAGGTAAACTGGGCATCGAGCTGCAGCCCCTTGTAACGCAGGCGCGTCGAAATCCCGCCGAAAACAGGCACCTCATAGGATCCGTAATGGCTGCCCATATAGGCTTTGTTGATGTCGGTGGTCAGCTGCCCGTAGTCGTCGTAGAAGACCGGCATGCCGTTTTCGGGGCTAACACCGGCATAGTAGGCCATGTACCAGGTCCCGATCGGACGGCCCAACTCATAGATGGAATAGCCGTTTATGTAGCGACCTTCGTCATTGGACCACGTGCCGAGATCGGTGATCTTGTTCTTGTTGTAGGTGTAGTTGAATCCGAGGTCCCACTGGAAGTTCTGCGTGCGTATGGGGGTGGTATTGACACCGATCTCGATACCGCGGTTGACGATCGACCCGGCGTTGGCCAGGATGGATCCGAATCCAGAGGTCAGCGAGATATTCTTCGACATGTAGAGGTCCTTGGTCTTGATGTTGTAGAAGTCGAGCGTGAGGTTGAAGCGCGAATCGAAGGCTCCGAAGTCGATACCGACGTTCGTCTGCGCGGAGGTTTCCCAGCGGAGCTCGCTGTTTCCGAGCTGGCTGTGGGCATATCCCGATTCGCCGTTGTAGGAGGAGTTCGAATAACCGTCGAAGGTCCCGAAGTCGCTCACGCCGTCCTGGTTGCCGGTCGTACCGTAGCTGGCGCGGAGTTTGAGCTGGTTGAGCCACTCGATGTTCTGCATCCAGGGCTCCGATGAAATCAGCCAGCTGGCGCCGACCGACCAGAAAGTGGCGCTGGCGTTCTTTTCATAAAATTTCGACGAGGTGTCGTTACGCAGCGACATCGAGAAGTTGTACCGGTTTTTGTAGGAGTAGCTGGCCTGCATGAAGAACGAGAGGAGGTTGCTCATGGTGCGGCCGCCGCCGATCGAGGGCGGATACTGCGAGGCTCCGGTTTTGTCGCCGATGCCGGCTGGGGATTCCATCATGTCGGCATTGAGGTCGTATCCCGTGAAGCTGCTCGTGTACCACCGGCCCTGGAACATCTCCATACCGGCTACGGCATTGAGCGAATGCCCGCCCTCGAACTCCTTGTTCACGTTGATGGTGTTGGTCCAAGTGTAGCGGAAGAGTTCCGAAGCGGTTTCGGAGTAGTATCCGTGGTTGAGCTGTGCTTCGGGGTGGTCACGGTGGAGGGTTGCGGTGTTGCGGTTGTACATGAAGTCCAGACCGAAGTTGCTCTTCACCGAAAGCCAGTCGGTAATCGAAGCCTTCACGTAAGTCGACGCCACGTTTTTCAGCCGTCCTGCGATATTGTCGTAGTATTTGGTGATGAGCGTCGGGTTGTCCTTGTTGTACCAACTGTCGGGGGACTCATAGGGGTATGCAAGCAGGGTTGTGAACCACGGGTTGGTCCAGCCCTGACGGTTATCGCCCGTTTCGGGGTCGGAGAAGCTCGTCGTGCTGTATCCCACGGTCGCCTTCAAACCGACATCAAGCCACCGGGTAGCCTTGTGGTCGATGTTGAAGCGGGCCGAATAACGGTCGAGACTCGATTTTTTGAGGATTCCCTGCTGTGTGAGGTAAGATCCCGATATGAAGAAGCGCGTCTTGTCGTTTCCGCCCGAAATCGAGACGCTGTGCTCCTGCATGAATCCCGTCTGGGTCATCAGGTCCATCCAGTCCGTATCGGTGGAGCGAGCCGAAGCCAGCTTGGCCAGATCGGCTTCGGTGGCTGTTCCCTCCATCTCGCGTTTGAGGATCTGCATCATCGGGTAGAAGTCGCTGTTGGGCTCCGACTGCACGCATTGCAGCTGATATTGGAGGTTCTGTTCGCTGTTCATCATGTCGAGGTAATCGACCAGGAACGAGAATCCGAACTGGTTGCGGTAGTTGATGTTCGTACGCCCGCTCTGTCCGCTCTTGGTCGTGATGACGATCACACCGTTGGCACCGCGCGATCCGTAGATCGCCGTGGCCGAGGCATCCTTGAGCACCTGGATATCGGCAATGTCGTTCGTATTAAGTGCCGCGAAATCAGCCGATTCTACCATCACACCGTCCATGATGTAGAGCGGTGTGTTGCTGCCGTTGATCGATCCCGTACCGCGTACACGGATCGTCAAGTCGTCGCTGCCGGGCTGGCCCGAACCACTGGCGATCATCACACCGGGGGTCTGTCCCTGCAAGCGGTTCTCAAGCGTGGCCGAAGACTGGAATTCGAGTTTCTCGCCGGCTACCTGCGACAGAGCGCCGGTCATTTGAGCGCGGCGTACCGTATTGTAACCGACCACGACAACCTCGTCGAGCCGCTGGGCATCCTCTTCCAAACGCACTTCGATCTGCGTACGTGCATGCACGGCCACCTCCTGGGAGGCATAGCCTATGTAAGAAATAGAGAGTACAGCATCATCCGCACAGGAGATGGTCGTACGCCCGTCAATATCGGTGGACGATCCGGTCGTGGTACCCTTAACCACGACGCTTGCCCCGATGATGGGCCTGCAGCATCCGAGACGATGACCGTCCGGAGCACCTCTTCCGGCTGTGCCGCGAAAGTCAATGCAGGCAACAGGGCAAGTAGGGCCGCACAAAGCGTGTAAAGTTTTTTCATGAAAAGCAGTTTTAGGTTAATAATTTCAGAATAGATAAACAAGAGATCAACTGGCTGTGTCATGCGTCGTAAAGGCCGGATTTAGTCCGCCCTGCCCAACGCACTTTTTCGGCATAGGCTCGATATTATTAAAGTTCGCTTCGGTTTGATGCAAGTTTAAGGAACCTTTGTCCGAATACCGGGATCGGCCGGACAAAAAAAGTATCTTGATCTGCAAATGGCCTTTTCAGACCCTTTTTATGCAAATCAAGATACCTTTTTCCCCTAAAGGCTGCAATCCGGAAATCTCCTATGGCTGCTGACGATACTCTTTGGGTTTGACGCCATATTTGAGTTGGAACTCGCGATAGAAATAGGACTTGTTTGAGATGCCGACCCGGTACATAACCTCCTGGACCGTCAGCGTAGTGGTCTTCAGCAGCCGGGCTGCCTGCTCGAAGCGCACCTCCTTGATGAACTCGCTGGGAGTGCGCCCCGAAACTTTCTTGAACTTGCGAGAAAAGGCCCGAGGCGTAAATCCGAGCTGCTCGGCAATCAGTTCGATCCGCAGATCCTCACGTTCGAGATGCTCGCAAACGGCTCCGACGACCGCATCCATGAACTCTTTGTCGGTACGATGCATCGCCAGTCCCTCGACCACCGTATAGGCACTTTCGGGAGCATTGTAATACTCCTTGAGCATCCGCCGGCTGGAGATCAGTCGCGCGACCGTGGCACCGAGGACCTGAACCGAGAAAGGCTTGGTCAGGTAGGCGTCAGCCCCGGCCTCCAACCCCTCGATCTGTTCACCTTCGGTTACCTTGGCCGAAACGACGATGATCGGCACGCTGCGCAGGAAACGGTCGCCGCGAACCCGGGCAATCAGGTCCAGACCGTCGTGACCGGCCATCACGATATCGGTCACGATCAGATCAGGGATCATCTCGCCGAGTGCGGAGAGCGCTTCATCAACACTGCAGCACGAGCGTACACGGTAGTCGGCCGAAAGCGCGGATTCGATCAACCAGAGGATATCGCGGTTGTCATCGACAACCAATACGGAGGCCTTGTCATCACGGCGCACGGCGGTAAGCCCGGCAACCGGTTCTGTTGCAGATGCAGTCTCCTCGACTGCCACGGGCTCCTCGGCCGGCTCCCGATACGGAAGCCGCACGGAGAACTCGGTAAATGAGCCGACCTCGCTGCGAACCGATATTTCACCCTCGAGCGCCTGCACCAAACCATGGCAAATGAAGAGACCCAGACCGTTCCGCGACGCCGAGTCGGTATACATGTTGCGGTCCATGCTGTCCAAAATCCGGTAACGGTCGAACACATGGGCAAGCCGTGCGGGTTCAATGCCACGTCCCGAATTCCACACCCGCAGCAAGAAGGTATCGTCCTCCACAACGGCCGTTATCCGGATGCGACCATCGCGGGGCGTGTATTTCATGGCATTTGATAGTAGATTGAGTACAATCTTCTTCAGGAACGAAGCATCGGTATTCCACACCAACCCCGGCGACACCTCCAGTAGCAATTCGATCCCGTTGCGGGCGGCCGCATCGGCAAACGACCGCACCTGCGGCGAAAGCAGTCCGCCAATATCCACCGGAAGGATCCGAACCCGCCCGAACCCCGCCTCCTCAATCTTGCGGAAATCGAGGATCTCCTGGATCAGGTCGTTCAGACTGCGAACATTCTCACGCATCACTTCGGTATATTTGAGCAGTTCGGGATCATGGATGGCCCCGGCAATGCGCTCGTTCATACCATTGATGAGAGTCAGCGGCGTGCATAATTCATGCGAGATATTGACGAAGAAGTTCACCCGCGCTTCAGTGAGCTTTTCGCGCGCCTCCTCTTCGACCCGCCTGACAATCTGCTGCTGACGCTTGTAGTGTCTACGCACGGCCGCGATTACAAGCATCACACAACCGGCGGCCAAAAGCAGGTAGATCACCCGTGCCACGGTCGTGCCATACCACGGCGGCAGAACGACGATCGGCAGCGAATAGACCGCATCGGCAGCATCCAGGACATGGCTTTTGTAACGTACATCAAGCCTGTATGTACCCGGGGCCGGATCGGTGAAGGTCACACGGTTGGTCTTCTGCAATTCAATCCAACTACTCTCGTCGCCGCCAAGACGATACGAATACTCAAAATTTTCACCGTTCAGGTAATCAACCGCAACGAACGACACCGTAAATCCGGCGACTCCCGGTCCAATACGCACGGGCGGAAGGTCGGACAACGTATCACGGCACGGAATCGGGAGCGAGGTTCCGTCAGGAAATTCCACTCCGATGAACTGCAACGGGGGACGATAATCCGCCTGCGGTTCAGACAACGGATCGATCCACACGACCCCGTTCACGCCGCCGAAGAACAGACGTCCCGTGTAGGGGCACTTCCAATAGGCATCGTCGCAAAACTCCGTCACATCGAGATCCGCCGCCGCATAGTTGTGGAAGAAGTCCGTTCGGGGGTTGTACTGTGTAAGGCCCTTGTTCGTACTGAGCCAAATGCAGCCGTATGCATCCTCTAAAACGCCGTGAACCATGTCGTTGGCAATTCCGTTGCGCCGATCGAACTGCCGGATATCGCCTCCGGGGGTCAGATGGATCAGCCCCGAACTGGTTCCGCAATAGAGCCCCGAACTGCGGCTGCGGCACAGGCTCAGCAGATCGCCCAAAGCCCGACGCTGCAAGCGTTGCATGTCCACGAAATCATAGTCCTTCGTACGGATGTTGAAACGTATCAGTCCGTAACCGCCGCGCAGACCGAGCAGCAGGGTCGAATCGCTCTCGCGGATCATCGCGTAAAACCCATTGCAGTCGCGGCTTCCCATGCGGAACCGGTAGCGACGCATTGAACGGATGACGGGCCGGTCTTCCGAACCGAGTGTCAATTCGATCAACGCCTCGGTATCACTTGCCACGAAGAGCGCCGAGGAGTCGGTTTGGCAAATCTCGCGGCCGTGTCTGATCGGTTTGGCAAATCTCGTGCACGTGTCTGATCTCGGACATCCCTTCCGGAGCATGAAGCGTCCGGATCCGGCCGTCGCGGTAATCATAACAGGAAATTCCGGGCCCTGACGACCCAATCCACAACAGATCGCCTACTCCGGGACAAAACGCGAAAACCTCATTGCTCGAAAGCCCGTTGCGAGTGTCAAACCGCGTGATGGCCGCTGCAAAATCGCGCAAGGGACGCCCCATCGCACCGCAAGCCGCATAGTCGCGGATACGGATCACGCCGCCGCCCTTCGTCCCAATCCAGAGCGAGCCTTCGTGGTCCGTATGGAGAGCCCGTACGGGGTTGAACACCTTCTCTGGCAGATCGGACATGAGCAACGTCGTAAAAGAGGCCTGTTTGTCGCAATACATGAAAGCTCCGTAACCATCGGTTCCTACCCAAAGGATATCCTGATAGCGATCGGGCCAGAGACAGAAAACCCGGTAGTCGGGAGCGATCATCTCGCATGGACCTCCCGCACGGGGCACACGGCCCAGTCCTCCGCCGAAAAAACCGACATAAACATAGGAATCAAAGGACCGGACGGCCGATGCGGTCAGCCCCCGCTCTCCGAGAGTCGAAAGGTCGGAGAGATAAACCGCCCTCCCCTTGCGGCAATCATAACGCCACAACAGCCCCGCATCATCGACAAAACAGAGTTCACCTCCGGACCAAGAGGCCTTCCGAACCAAAGTTTCCGAAATCCGCTCTGCGGATTCTTGGACCAAATGGACAGCCCCGGTCAATTCCATCCGATAGCGGGTCAGCATCCCGTCTCGCGCAAGCATCGCGAACGAGCCGACCGATTCAGCCCAGACGGCGACCACATCAGCCCTGCGGACTCCAGACATCGGTATTTCGACAAACGTTCCGCCACCAGGGCGATAACAGGCAACAAACCCGTCACCGGAAAAGAGCAGCGTATTGCCTTCCCCGTCCGAGACGATGTTGTCCGCCTCGACCGCCTCCATCATGTAGCTCTCGGTCACACGCCGCTCGTCAAGCGAAAACTTATTGACTCCCAAAGAAGTAGCAATCCACAGAAACCCCGATTCGGCCGGAACGATCCGCAATATAATATTACTTGACAGAGAAAGGTCGTTATCGAGCTCCATGCGGTAGACGAACGTCTCCTTACCGTCGTAAAGATGCAGGCCGTCATAGGTACCGACCCACATGTTGCCCATCTCATCCTGATACATTGCCAGCACAGCATTGTTCGCAAGCTGCATGCTCGAGGCCACAAGCTTACGTCCTGTCGCGACACCCGCATCGGCAGGCAGGAGCGACAGAAGCAACAACACGAAAAGAAGCGATCGTCGGATACGGTTCATCGAAGCGAATTCAATTCAAACGATAAAAGACCATTTACCCTATAAAGGTACGAAGATTTCGGAAAAGCGCAAAATGCGCCGTCCCCCTCAGCGAGGGACGGCGCCAGCATCGCGGTTTCGGACCGTCCGGACAGAAGGCCTGCTATTCGATCACGGCAGCCCAGCCTCCGTTGCGGGTCATGCGGATGTCGATCCGCTCCGAAGCATCGACCTGACGGACCCGGCGCCGGTAGTCCATGGCCTGCAGGTCGGCATTCACACCGTCCTCGAACGAGGTCATCCGGAACTGTCGTCCGGCGGGCAGGAAGTCGAGGCTGAGGCTCATCTCGAAAGGTTTGTCGGCCGTAATGCCGCCGATATACCAGCGGTCGCCCTTGCGGCGCGCCACGACCAGCTGCTCTCCCGCTACGGCATGCAACACGCGCAGCTCGTCCCACGTCGTAGGTACCGAAGCGATGAACTCCGTGCAGGGATGTTCACGCTCATAGAGCACCGGATTGTCGGCAAGCATCTGAAGCGGGCTTTCGAAAACGACGTAAAGCGCCATCTGGTAGGCCCGTGTTCCCGAGCCCATCGGATTGGCTCCCGTCGAGCGGTTCTCCTCGGGTTGCGACGAGAACATCGACCCGGGCGTGAAATCCATCGGTCCGACGGCATTGCGGATGAAGGGCAGCAGATTGCTGTTCTCGGGGCGGCAGCGGCCGCCCTGCTCGAGACCCAGCACCCCTTCGTAAGTGAGCAGGTTCGGATAGGTGCGGTAAAGTCCCTTCGGAGTATAAGATCCGTGCATGTCCACCAGCAGGTGATGTTCGGCAGCACACCGGGCCACCCGCTCGTAGAAACCGACCATCCACTGGTCGCTGCGGTCCATGAAGTCGATCTTCATACCGGCGACACCCCACTCCTCGAGCGTCGCGAACAGGCGTTCCATCTCCTGCTCGACCGAGAGCCACGTGAACCAGAGGATGATCCGCACGTTGCGCTCCCGGCCGTAGGCGATCAGCTCCTTGAGGTCGAGTTCCGGATTGGGATGGAAGACATCGGTCGTCGAGACCGACCACCCTTCATCCATAATAATATAAGGTATGCCGTAACGGGCGGCAAAGTCGATGTAGTAGCGGTACGACTCGGTGTTGCGGCCAGCCCGGAAATCGACACCCGTCAGGCGCATGCCGTTCCACCAGTCCCAACTCACCTGCCCGGGCTTCACCCAGCTCCAGTCCTCCGCGGCAGCCGGTTCGGAGAGCAGCCATACCAGCTCGTTGCGTACCAGGTCGGCATCCTCGTCGGCCACCACGGCCAGACGCCACGGGAAACTCCGCGTACCCTGCGTGCGGGCGATGAAAGGCTCCTCGGAACGGATCTTCAGACTCCGGTCACCATCGGGGCCGTACTCGGCCGGCACTCGCGGGAAACGGGCCTCGAAGGTCCCCTGTCCGTCGCGGTGAAGAAACATGCAGGGGTAATCGCGCACGTCGGCCTCGGCCAGCAGCACCTTGAAATCCCCGCCGAGCGAGGCCAGCACCGGCAGGTAGGTCATCCGCTCCGCATCGTCCGCTTCGGAGAGTGCCACCCGCGTATAAGGCTCCTCATACATCGTGCGGAAACCGCCGACGGAGGAGACCCACGCCTCGGCACCCGGCTCCAGGCCGATGCGGCAGCACTCGTCCCGGACCTCGATCTCGCCCGGCAGCGAGGTAACGAAACGGTAGGCCGCGCCATCGTCGAACAGACGGAACTCCAGGGCATAATCGCCCGCGAATTCGAGCAGCAGCCCGTTGTAGCGGTTGCGGACCTCGGTCCCCTTCGTGGGGTTCGTCCGCGGAAGCAGTTCATCTACGGAGGAGCGTTTCACGCGGCGCAGCCGGGGGTTCTCGCCCAGCGTGCGGTCGGCCAGAGAGAGGGCCGCCTCCCAATCGGGGATGAGCGTCCGCCCGCCCGCCTGCAGCGTACAGCCGATCCGCTCGCCGACATGTACGGTCAAATGCAGCGAGCCGTCGGGCGAAGCCAGTTCAAGCTCCCGGGCATGCACCGCACCGCAGAAGGCCAGCGTACAGGCCAACATCCAAACAAGTCTCTTCATCTTCGGAATATCGTTTTTCGGTTGTATGAAAAAGGGGCCGCAGCCAATGCCGCGGCCCCCGTATCAAGGCAGGCTACTCGATCTCGATCGAATTCAGCAGATCGACCTTGCCTTCGTTCACCAGCTTGAGGATCAGCTCGCCGAAGAGCGTGTTCTGCCAGGCGAACCAGGCGCGGGTGAAATCAGCAGGATCATTGACATTGAACGACTCGTGCATGAAGCCCGTGCCGGCATCGGTCGTCATGAGCATCTCGATGCAGCGCTTGATCTCGGCATCGTCCTGCGACGTGAAGGCCTTCATCATGATACTCATGGGCCAGGCCATGTCGTAACCCACATGCGGGCCGCCGATACCCTCGCCCGCCGTACCGCGGAAGAAATAGGGGTTCGACTCGCTCCACACGAAGCGGCGCGTATTCTGGTAGATCGGGTCATTGACATCCACATCACCCAGGTAGGGCATGGCCAGCAGGCTCGGAACGTTGGCATCGTCCATCAGGAAGCGGTTGCCGAAGCCGTCCACCTCGAAGGCATAGATCGTACCGAATTCAGGGTGGTTGTAGGTGGCGTACTTCTTGAGCGCGGTCTCCACCTCGTCGGCCAGGGCCGTGCACTCGGCGGCCATCTCGGGCTTGCCGCTCACCTCCGTCAGGATCTCGGCGGCCTTGCGCAGCGACGTCACGGCGAAGAAGTTCGACGGCACGAGGAACAGGAAGGTCGTGGCATCATCCGACGGACGGAACGCCGAGGCGATCAGTCCCACGGGATTCACCGGATTGCCCTTGCCGGCGTTGCAGACCGTATCGAGCTGCCGGTCGGTCACGCGCAGGAAGGTGTAGGGGCCCACGCCCTCCTTGCGCTGCTGCTCGCGGAACGTGCGGAGGATGTTCTCGATGGCGGCCATCCAGTGTTCGTCGAAGATCGACGTGTCACCGGTCACCTTCCAGTACTCGTAGGCCAGACGGATCGGGTAGCAGAGCGAGTCGATCTCCCACTTGCGCTCGTGAAGTTCGGGGCGCATGTCGGTCTGGTCGCTCATCCACTGGTGATCGGGATTCAGGTCCTCGGGGTCGAGGAAGGCGTTAGCGTAGGGATCCAGCTCGATGCACTTGAACTGGCGGCGGATCACGCCGGCGATCATGTGGCGCAGCTCCTCGTCCTTGTTGGCCAGCTGCACGTAAGGCCACACCTGGGCGCCCGAGTCACGGAGCCACATGGCATGGATGTCACCCGTGTAGACCATCGAGTCGTCCTTGCCGTTCTCGTCCTTGCGCGTCCAACGCACGGTCGTGTCGAGCGTGTTCGGGAAGCAGTTCTCGAACATCCACGCCAGGCGGGCGTTGGTCAGCACGCTCTTCACGCGGGCGATCTCGGCCTCGACGGCCTTCGACGTAAAGAGACGGTCGCCCTTGGCCGGACGGTTTGTCTTGGCATACTTCTTCGCCGCAGGACGGGCCACCCGCGTATTGTCGGCCTCCATCATAACCTGCGTGCACTCCGCCATGCGGCGGGGGGCCGGCTCCGAAGCCGTTACGGTTCCGGCGGCAAGCAGCGCGGCGGCTGCCATGCAAATCCGGGATAAATCGGTTTTCGTCATCGTTTTGCTTTTTGGTTTTTATCGGTTTTCTTAGTTTCTGTTCTGTCCGTCACTTGCCGGACGTCAGTCCGAGGCGGTGGATGCGTGCATACATCTCCACCATCGCCGCCTGCGTCAGCAGCCACTTCTCCGACTGTCGGTCGGCACCCGTGAAGTCGGTCTCGAAGAGCCCGTATTCGTCACGTGCATGGTTCCACGCATAGTCGAGACTCCGACGCACGGCATCGACATAGGTTGCGTTGCCGTCCACGCCGTAAAGTTCGATCAGACCGCGCACCATCACGGCCGAGAACCAGACGTTGCCCTTGCGGAGGATGCGGAACGCCTCGCCGCCCTCGGGCGTGAACTCCTCGAAGAAGAAGTCGTAGCAGGCCGCCGCCGTACGCTGCGCCTCTTTCAGGAAGTGCTCCTCGCCCGTAGCCTTGTAGAGCAGCACGCCGGCCTGGACCATCTGTCCGCTGTTGTAGGCGTACTTCGCCCGGGAGATGTTGCCGTCGAGCGACACGTTGTCGAAATAGAGGCCGTCGGTGGTATCCTCCAACCGCTCACGCGTCCACGCATAGAGGGCCTTGCCCTGCTCGAGGTAGTGCGGGTCCTTTGTCGCGGCATGGAGCTTGAGCGCATAGACCGTGCCCGGAGCGTTCGAGCAGGTGTTTTTCGAATGTTTCTTCTGCTCGCACCAGTAGATGCCGCCGCCCAGCACGTCGTCCATGCCGCTCTCGATGAAACGCCAGATCATCCGTGCGCTTTCGAGGTACCGCTCGTCACCCGTAGTGGCGTAGAGGTCGCAGAAGTCGATGCCCAGCCAGACATTGTCGTCGTAGAAGCGGTCCGAAGCGGGAGCCGAATGGATGTAGGAGGAGTAGGCCGCGGGCATGCGCACCGTATCGAGGTACTCGGCCAGTCCGGGCAGCACCCGCTCATCGACTACCGTACGGTACGAGGGGTCGGATTCGAGAATGGCGCTCGCGGCCGACAGCGTGCCCGAGAAGGGCCACAAATAGGAATAGGGATTCGGACGGGCCTGATCCTCCGAGGCCAGGTAACCGGCCTTGTAATCGGCGTTGAACGGGTGGTTCTCACGCAGCAGACAGTTTTCGGGGACCCCGTAGCGGGCGTAGATCGTGTCAAGCGTCGCCTTCGCGCGCTCCAGTTCACAAGCCGCATCCTGCGTGGCCGTACCGTTGCAGGCTGTCAGCAGGCAGGCTGCCGCAGCAGCCAGAAATAGAGATTGCTTCATCGGTTCTATGGGATATTGGGATTATGTCCGGATTTGCTACAGGGCAGGGGTCGGAGTCGTATAGCGCTCCTTGCGCGTACGGAGCGCCTTGTTGATCCCCTTGACCACCATCGGTTCCATGAGCGTGTAGCCGTAGAGGGTCGGATGGCATCCGTCCTCCGAAAAACGTGCGTCGAGGCCGCCCTGTCCGTTATCGAACGCCGAGTGGTAATCGACGTAGACGATTCCCTGTCGGGCGGCATACTCCCTGAGCAGGGCATTGAGCGCGCGGACCTTCTCGGCCGGCGCGATCTCGGGCCGCCACGAGAAACGGTCGCACGGCAGCACGGAGCAGAGCACCACGCGGATGCCGTTGTACTTGGCCAGCTCGCACATCGAAACGATGTTTCCGAAGGTATTCTCAAGCGAGATCGGGCCCTGGTTCTGCGCAATGTCGTTGATGCCGGCCAGAATCACCACCGCCCGCGGGTGAAGGTCGATCACGTCGCGGCGGAAACGGGCCAACATCTCGAGCGTCGTCTGGCCGCTGATGCCGCGTCCCACAAAGTTGTTCCGGGTAAAGAATTCGGAATCGATCGAAGCCCAGTTGTCGGTGATCGAATTGCCCATGAAGACCGCCTCGACGGATTGTCCCGCCAGTTCGGCGTTCTGACGCTCGTAGCGTCCGTACTGTGCCCAGTCCCGGTTCTCCTGAGCCGGGAGCGCCGCGGCGCAGAAAAGCGCCAGCGACAACAAAAGGATTTTCTTCATATCAGGTTGTTTGTCGGTTTCAGGTTTTGCGAGAACAAAAGTAGGAAACCCCGGAGAAACCGCAGTCCGTATCCATGAAGAAATAGTATGTTTTTATGCCAAACCCGTCAATTGGACATCCTGAAGACAAAAAAAGGCCTTTCAAGACGCTCAAACACACAAAACCGAAGCAGACGGCCGGATCATCGTGTCTGAATTCAGGACCATTTTCGCGGATGTTTGTCCGTTTTTCGGGTAAAAATTCATATTTTTGCACTATCCGAAACCAACTCGAACCAACACCGCTGCACATGATACGGAAAATCCTGTTCTCCGCCTGTCTGCTGTTGTCGGCTGCAGCTGCGGCCGCCGACAACCTCCGTCAGATTTCAAGCCGCGAGGGTATCTCGAACAACGCCATACTCTCACTGGCACAAGACCGTCACGGATACGTCTGGGTCGGCACCTGCGACGGACTGAACATGTGGGACGGCGAACGGATGCACCTGTACCCGAACGACTGGAGCGGCAACGAGCCGCTCTCGGGAAACCTCATCGAGGAGATCGCCGTGACGACCGACTCGCTCTTCTGGCTCCGCACCAACTACGGACTCGACCTGTTCGATCCCGATACCAAGCGGGTCGAGCGGCATCCCGATTTCCAGGGGTTGTACCGCATCGTGACGCGCCGCAGCGACGAGATCGTCGTCTTTTCGCCCGAAGAGCTGTGCAACGCCTACGATCCCGTGCAGCACCGCTTCGTGCGGGTCGGCATGCCCGCAGGCATCCGCTACGAGGAGCTGCTCGCCCTGCAGTTCGACACAGAGGACAACCTCTGGCTACTCTCCCGCCGGGGCATCTTCCGCATTCCGACCCACTTCGCCACGGGCGACAGTGCGCTCCGATTCGGACTCCCCGAACGGATCCCGACACCCGGCCTTCCCGAATACGCCTTTACCGACTGCGGCCGCATCTACTACATCGATCAGGCCGGAACACTCTACGAGTTCCTTCCCGACGGGTGCCAGTCGGTCTATCTCAAGGAGATGCACGACGAGATCGCCGGGATGGGCAGCGTGTCGAGCATCATCCGTGACGGCCGGGACTACATCGTCTCGTTCCAGACCAACGGCGTCATCCGTCTGCGCACCACCCCCGAACAGCGCGAGAAGTTCATCTCCGAACACATCAACATCGACTGCGGCGTCTTCTCGCTGCTGCGCGACAGCCGACAGGAGATCGTCTGGATCGGCACCGACGGACAAGGGCTCTTCCAGCGTACGCGCAACGCACACTCGTTCCGCTCGGTTCCCTTCTCAGCCCTGCCCTACAACCTCTCGAAACCCGTCCGGGCCATCCACTGCGACCGCGAAGGGACGCTCTGGATCGGCACCAAGGGCGAGGGCATCCTCCGCATCGAGGAGTTCCATGCCCGCAAACGGTTCGGCTCCGACCACACCTCGCAGATCACCACCCGCAACAGCCAGCTGATCGACAACTCGGTCTACGTCTTCGCCGGGAGCCGGCGCGACCTGCTCTGGATCGGCACCGAAGGTTCGGGGCTGAACTACTACTCCTACCGCGACCGCTCGCTGCACACGCTCCGCACGCCCGACGAACTGAAATACGTCCACGCCCTCTACGAGAGCTCGCCCGACACGCTGTGGGTGGCCACGGTGGGCTGCGGCGTCTTCCGCCTCGTGCTCGGCGGCGAAGGACCCTGCCCCACGATCCGCGACTGCACGAAGCTCCATTTCAACGACGTACTGGAGATCAAGAACTTCTTCTTCGCGCTCTGCCCCGAGGACGAGCGGACCATCTGGTTCGGAAACCGCGGCGAAGGGGCCGTGCGCTACGATGTGGAACGCGACACGTCGCGCATCTACCGCTTCGACCAGGGCGGCGAAGCCATCGCCAACGACGTCTTCGCCATCCACTGCAGCTCGCCCGACACGCTGTGGTTCGGCACAAGCCGCGGGCTCATCCGCCTCGCGGGCGACTCGGTCACCTTCGTCGAGGGGATGGAGGGCTCCGTGCACAGCATCCTCGAGAGCCGCCGCGGCGACTTGTGGGTCAGCACCAACCGCGGACTGAAGCAATACACCCCCCGCACGGGCGACGTGGTGACCTACGGCTACTCCTACGGGTTGAGCACCATCGAATACAGCGACGGAGCCGCCTTTGCCGACCCCCGGAGCGGAATGCTCTATTTCGGCGGCATCGACGGACTGGTGACCGTCGAGGAAACCGGATTCGAGGAGGAGCCCTACGCTCCGCCGGTTCTTTTTCGCGACGTGCGCCTCGGCGACGAGCTGCGCAGCGTCGATGCCCTGCTCTCGGACGACGGGGAGCTGACGCTCGGGCCCGGACAGCGGCTCCGGGGAATCAGTTTCATCGCGTTCGACTACATCAACGGCAGCAACTACACCTACTCCAGCCGGCTCGAGAACTACAACGACCAATGGTCGGTGACGGGCAATGACCTCACGTTCGCCGACCTGAAGGCCGGGCACTACCGCCTCGAGGTCCGCTACCGCAACAACATCACCGGAGCAGTGAGCCCCGTCTACACGCTTCCGATCCACCTCCGGCCGGCATGGTATGCCACGGTGACCGCCCGGGTGCTCTACGTGCTGCTGGGAGCAGCCCTTGCAGCAGGGCTTGTCCTGCACTACCTGCGCAAGTACCGCCGCCGCCGCGACGAGGAGCAGCAGCGCTTGAAGACCCGCCGCCGGGAGGAGATCTACGAATCCAAGCTGCGTTTCTTCTCGAACATCACCCAGGAGTTGTCGATGCCGCTGACGATGATCTCGGGCCCCTGCCAGCAGATCATCGCCTACGACCGCTCGGATGCCTACATCCTCCGCTACGCCCGGATGATCCGCCAGAACGTCTCCCGGCTCCACAACCTGATCTACATGCTCCACGAATTTCGCGGCACCCACTCGCAGAACGACGAGCAGGAGCATATCGAGCTGGTGCAGGTAACCGAAATGGCCCGCAACATCCTGAAGGGATACGAGGAGTACGCCCGGCAGAACAGCCTCCACGACCGAGCCGAAATCGAGGAAAACCTCGTCTGGCCGACGGGTCGCGAAGCGCTCTCGACGATCCTCGACACCCTGCTGGCCAGCGCCTTCAAGCACACGCCCTACAACGGCACGGTACACCTGACCGTCCGCAGCGAGGGCGGCATGCTGCTCATCGCGACGACCAACGACAGTGCGGGAGTCAATCTCGAGGAGATCGAGATGATCTTCGACCGCCATCGGGCCCTCGACTACTTCGAGC
>FR891973.1:54429-55724 GCA_000434235.1 Alistipes sp. CAG:268
CGGAACGCCGCCCGCGGCTTCTCGTTCCAGGGCGACATGCGGCTGGCGATCTGCCACAGCCTGGTCGTCCGGCTGCACGGCGAGATCACCGTCGAGAGCACGCCCAACGCCCAGACGACCTTCACCGTAAGGCTCCCGCAGCTTCAGGTGACGGGCGAGAGCGCTCCCGCCGAGCAGCAGCACATTGTCGCCGGCAACACCGACTACGGACTGCCGCTGCAGCCCGCCCCGCGGCAGGAGTTCCCCTTCGACAAGAAGCGGCCGACGATGTTCGTCGTCAATGACAACCCCGAGATCATGAACTTCGTGGCCGAACTCTTTGCCGCGGAGTACAACATCAGGATGCCGGCCGGCATGGCCGAGGCGATCGATCTGCTGCGGCAGATGCACCCCGACATCATCGTCTGCGAGGCGCTGACCGAGAAGACCGAGAGCCTCGAGCTGATCCGCTACGTCAAGGAGGGGCGTCTCACGGCCCATATCCCCGTCATCCTGCTCTCGACCTCGCGGCAGATCGACGAGCGCATCAAGGGCGTTGAATCGGGTGCGGACATCTGTCTGACGCTGCCCTTCGACGTCGAGTACCTGAAGGCCGTGGCGGGGCAGCTGCTCAAGCGGAACCGTTCGCTGAAGGACTACTACAAATCGACGATCAGCGCTTTCGAGATCACCGACGGACGGATGATGCACCAGGATGACAAGGAGTTCATCGACCGCATGCTGAAGATCATCAACGACAACATCTCGAATACCGACATCTCGACCAAATTCATTGCCGCCGAATTGGGCATGAGCGTCCGCAACCTCTACCGCCGGCTGGACGGCATCCTGAACCAGACCCCGAGCCAGATCATCAAGGAGTACCGGCTGACGAAGGCCGAACAGCTGCTGACGACCACCAAACTCTCGATCGACGAGATCATCTACAAGGCCGGATTCGTCAATCGGGGCACCTTCTTCAAATGCTTTGCGGCCAAATACGGCTGCACGCCCAAAGTCTACCGCAAGGAGCGGCTCTCACAGGTGGACGGAGCCGTCGGCGCGGCCTCCGACGAAGAGTCCGACACCGTCACCGATACGGCAGGTACGTCGGCGCCGGGCCCGGACGCATCCCCGGCGGAGTGATCCCCGGAGCCGCGGCATGCGTCATACCCCGTCCGGAGCAGTTGCGGACATAACCGGGGCGACACACATGACTGCGGCACCCGGACGGCAATGCTGACCGGATTCCCCAGACAGCGGAATCCGGTCGCGGGACAAACGACGGAAAAGGCGGGCAGGATCTTCGGATCCTG
>FR891973.1:55740-84011 GCA_000434235.1 Alistipes sp. CAG:268
GGGCAGGATCTTCGGATCCTGCCCGCCTTCCATATGGCCCGCAGCGAACGGGCCTGCGGGGTTCTTTCCCGGGAGATTATTTGGGTTCAGGCAAAAGCACGGCCATGGCCTCGATGAGCGTCGTGGCACTCACCTGCGGATTGAGCTGTCCGTCCCACGTCGAACCGGGCGTCGTCCAGTCCGAACCGAAGAACCACTTCGACTCCTCCGAGCGGTCCAGGCCCTGCGTCCAGCAGATCAGGCCGTTATAGATGATGAAGTCCTCGATCTCCTTGCGCAGCGTGGCATCGACCTTATCGATCTCGGCATCGCGCCACACGTTCATCGCGTAGCGGATGAAGATACCCTTGAACAGGGCGTTGTCGCCCGTACCCTCGTTGTTAAGCACGCCGTCCGTCGCCATCGAGTTCATCGTGTAACGGGCCGCGCGCGCCGCCTCGACCATGTACTTCGTATCGCCCGTAGCCTTGTAGAGCTCATAAGCCGCACCGAGGAACGTACCCTGGTTGTAGGTGAGCGGGCCACCCGTGATTGCACCGTTTATCATATGGTCCGACACGGCACCCGTCTCGGGATTGTAGAGCGTGGCGCTCAGCCAGCTATAGACCTTCACGGCATCGGCCAGGTACTGTTCGCGCTCGGGACCATCCTCCGTATTGGCCCACAGCCGCATGGCACACAGGGCGCCGGGACCGTTCGAGCAAGCGTTCTTGCTGTTTTCGGAGGTCATGCACCAGCGGATGCCGCCGCCATTCTCGTCGTCGGTCCAGCGCGAAATGACCGTCTCCTTGTAGGTAGCCGCAGCGGCGTCGAGGTAGTTCTGCACGCCCGTAGCCTCATACATGCGGATCAGCGTCAGGATAATCCACTCCGAGTCATCGGTATAAGGATTACCGAAGCCGTAGGAGCCGCTGTAGGAGCCCGTCTCGTAGTTGTTGCCCTTGTTCTGGTACCACAGGGCCATGTAGTTCCTGTATTCTTCGCGACGTGCGTCTCCCTCGGGAATACGCAGGTAGGCGTCGATCAGCACGTCCATTGCATGTGCCTGCGGCCAGTAGCAGTTCCACGAAGAGCCGGCGCGGTCGCCGTCGGTCGAATAGAACGTGCCCCGGGCCTTGTTCATGAAGTTCTCGATCAGCTTCTCGTCGAGCTGGTCGGCGTGGTCCGTCCAGTTCTCGGCATAGGCGGGTTCCAACTTCTCGGCCGGATCGACCACCTCTTTGCCGTAATATTTGTCCTCCACCTCGCAGGCGGTCGCCATGGCAGCCACCGCGATCAGGGCGAAAATCGTCTTTTTCATAAAATCTTCTGTCGGTTATGCAGCCGGGGAGCAGGGGCCCGTGACCGGGCTCCCCGCTTCGGCCGTTCGGTTAATCAAGGTACTCGATGTAGTTGTAATACTCCTCCGTATCGGGCGACATGTCCAGCGTGATGTTCACCCGCTTGGAGGTATTGCCGCGGTACGAGTGCAGCATCTTGAATGCGCCGGCATCATCGCCGTTCACGTCGGCAATCGGCCAGTAAACGCGGAAACGGGGATCGCCCTTCTCCGGCGCGGTGTTCAGATCGCCCGACATGCCCGGATCGGCACCGAACTTCGTCGTTTCGCCATCGACCTCCGCCCAGAAGAAGTAGCGGTCGTCGTCCCAATCAGTCAGGTAGGGAACCACCTCCTCGGCATACCATACGCCGTTGCCCTGGTAGGGCAGTATGATCTGTTTCTCGGTGTGCTGCGTCTTCACGTTCGGCGAGAGGTAGCGCATGTTCTCGATCTTGTTGTAGGTGGCCTCACCGGTCAGGAAATCGAGCAGGATGTAGTAGATGCCCTCCTCGCTGCAGGTGATCGCATCGGCGCTCTCCACGATCGCACCATCCTCAACCACGAACTTGCGCGCACCGTCCTCGGTCCCGTCGGTGAAGTTGTAGGAACCGGCCGACAGCTTGGTGAAGATCTCGAACTTGCCGGTTCCCACCGACTTGAGACGCTGGAATCCGTCGCCGAACTCCGAAGCGGCACCCGTGATGTAGGCGGCCTGCGGCACGCCCTTCAGGCGCGTAACGGTCAATTTGCGGATTTCGGATACGGCGGTCGATCCGAGCAGTTCGCTCTCCACGGCCCAATAGAGATCACCCGTGGCCTCGGCTGCGATACCGGCCTTGGCCGCATGGCTCTCCAGATCCGCATGGCTTACCGAAACCGACTGGTTCATGCCGGCATCCGCACGGGCGATCTCCGTTGCGGCGGCCGCATCGCCGTAGAAGACGACGGCATAGGTGGTCAGCTGCTTCTCGGCCGTGGTCATATCCTCCGGAAGCGCCCACGAGAAAGTCTCCGAAGATCCGGCAATGGAGCTCAGTTCCACGGCGGCATCGGCTGCGGGCTCCGTCGGCGAAACGACCTTGGCTACAGGCTCGAAACCGAACTCGAAGTAGTGGTAGTAGTTGGCGGCCGACGGCGAGCAGTCGAGCACGATCGTGCACTCGATGTTCTTCAGGGCGCTGAAGAACTTGAAGCCGTAGCTCCACTGGTCGATATCCTCCGTCTTGCGCATCGAAATATTGTAGCTGCTGCCCGTAAGGCTCGTCGGAGCGCTGCTCATGTCCGAGTTCGAGTAGCCCCAGATATAGTCCACGCCGTCGATCACGACATCGAAACGGTAGCGCGAATCGTTCTCGGTCCAGCAGATGTCGTACTTCCAGACACCGTTTCCGGCATACTCCATCTCGGCCGACGGATCGGGCGTCCAGCAGTAGTGATACTTCACGCTCTCGATCCGCTCCATCGTGACGGTGCTCTCGTTGAAATCCACCACCACATGGTAGATGCCGTCGCCCGTACCCGCAGCGTCGGCAGCCTCGACCAGGCAGCCCTCTTCCGAAACGCCGAAGGTGCGTTTATTACCTGCCTCGTTGCGGTTGATGAAGCTGAACGCTCCGGTAAACTTCGTATAGATCTCGAAGCGGCCGTCGCCCAGATTGCGCATCTCCTGCGCCTGCGCGGGATCGTCCGTGAACTCGGAGCCTTCGCCCGTCACGTAGAGGCGGACCGGGGCGTCGATGGTCGCATAGCGCGTCACCGTAAGCCGGTGCGGCTCGTCGGTCGAGAGTTTCTCGGCGCCGCCCAAACCGGCGCACACCGTCCAGTAGAGGTCACCCGTTGCGTCGGGTTCGATGCCCGCATCACCGGCAACCTGGTTGAGCTGGCTGTGAAGCATCTTCAGCGAGGCCTTCTGGCCGTTGTTGTCAGCCAGGTAACGGCCCACTTCGTGCTTCTCCGCGTCCATGAAGACCACGGTGTAGACCGGGGTTCCGACCTCGGAAACCTCCCACTCGAAATAGAGATTCGCATCGGCCTGTTCGATCAGATCGACCTGGTCGCCGTCCGAAGGATAGAGCAGCCGCTCCACCGCGCTGAAGCTCGTATCGTCATATTCCGTCTGCTCGGAACATGCCCCGAAGGCAATACCCGCGAGCAGCAGAGCAGTCCATTTATTGATGATCGTTTTCATAATTCAGCTTTCGATCGGGTGAGGGAGTCCGCACCGGAGACCGGTGCAGACCCCGTCCGATTTATTTTACATAAGTTACCGTGTGATAGAAGAAGTTTTGCGTGTGGTCCATGTGCACCTCGATCGTGACGACCTTCTTTTCGGCCCACTCCGAGTCGATCCACTTGAAGGTGTAACCCCACCAGCCGTCGGCCGTGATGTCCTTGTTCATGTAGATCTCCCACCAGTCGAGAGAGGTGCCGGTCGTCGGGGCGCTGTTGTTGTTGTAATTGACGCTCGACCACTTCTCCTGATAGCTCGTCGCACCGCTGATGTTGGCCAGGAAGCCGTAACGGTTGTCCCCTTCGGTGGTGGTGTGGTTCTCGAGCTTCCAGACGCCCAGGCCCTGGTAGGTCAGCTCGACGGCATTGCCCACATCGTCGCGCTGGTAGAAGGCCAGGCGCGTCACCTCCTCGACAATCGTCGAACGCGTGTTGAAATCGACATAGACGCGGTAGATGCCCGTCTTGTCCACCGAAGCCAGCGACGTGGCCGGCTTGACGTCGGCACCGAACTCGCGGAGCTCGCCCTCCTCGATGGTGAAGTGGCGGCTCGAGGCATCCGTCGTCTCGTACATCGAATAGGTCTTGCCGGCCTCGAGGCGCATGATGGCCGTGAACTCACCGACATCCTCGCCCGTAGACTGGAACTGCATGGCCAGCGAAAGGTCATCGCCGACTTCGGTGGCCTCGCCCGTCAGGTAGAGCGTCGAGGGGATCACGTCGAAACCGAACAGACGCTTGACCGAGATGCAGCGCGGCGTCGCCTCGACGGGGGCTGTCGTCACACCGCGGCTCGATACGACCGACCAGTAGAAGTCGCCCGATGCGCCGGCATCGATCCCGGCGGCCTTGGCCGCCAGGTTCAGTTCCTTGTGGGGAACCGCCACGCTGGTCTTCGAACCGGCGTCGTAGCGGTAGACGATCTCGCCGTCGGGCTGTGCGAGGAAGACCAACTCGTAGTGCGGAAGTTGTCCGTCGGCAGCCAGAGCGGGTTCCCACGAGAAGGTCTCCGTGGCCGACGATGCGCTCTGCAGCTCGACATACCAGTTATCGGCAGGCAGCAGCAACGCCTTGACCGGAGTCACCCCGCCCGGTTCGTAATCCAGGTCGCTCGAGCAGGAGGCGCCCCAGACGGCAAGACCTGCCGCCATCAGCATATTCAATATCTTTTTCATCTTTTTCCGAATGCTTTTGATTGACGATTAATATCCCGAGTTGTTGGGCAGCAGCGACGGAACGAGCTGCGTCTCCGAAAGCGGCAGCGACCAGAGGATGTCGCGTCCCGTATCGAACTTGAACTGGTCGATCTGCGTGCCGTTGTACATGTAGACCGGACCGTTGAGCAGTTCGGCAACGGCCGTGGACTTCTCGTCCTTGTAGTTGATCCAGCGGATCAGGTCGAAGTAGCGCAGACCCTCCAGGGCCAGCTCCACACGACGCTCGTCGCGCACGATCTCCGTATGACGCTCGTCGCGCACGATCTGCGTATAGTCGCCCGCCGAGGGGAACTCCGTGCCGCCTACGCCCGCACGCATGCGGATCGGGCGGATCGTCTCGTTCCATACCGTGACATCCAGTTCACCCAGGTAGGCCTTCGCCTCGGCGTACATCAGCAGCACGTCGGCATAACGCATCATGATGAAGTTGGTCCACATCTCGAGGTTCTTGCCGTGGTCCGGGTCGAAATACTTGCGGGTGTAGAAGCCCGTGGGCGAGCCGTTGGCCGTGCCGGCCTGGTCGGAACCCGACGTGACGTTGAGCGTGAACTTCTTGACGTACTCGCCCTTGTCGTTCAGGTCATACCAGTCCATCCCGTTGTATGCCACCGTATACTTGAGTCGCGGATCGCGACCCGTATAGGAGTTCAGGTCCGTGGGGTCCGAGCCGTCGGACATCTTGTAGCTGTCCACGAGAGCCTTCGACGGAGCCTTCTGGCAGAGGTTCGCACCGGCCGAGAGGGGCGCCATGTTGTACATCAGGCTCCACTGCTTGTCGAGTTCCACGGCCGCATAGTCGAGGATCACCTCCGAATTGTACTCGGCACCCGACGTGAAGAGGTACTCGTAGGGGCTCAGATAACCCTCCTCATTACCCTCGGTCAGCAGGCTGTAGGTGCCGTAGGTAGCCTGGTCGTGCATCAGCTTGTCGCAGATGTCTGCCACCTTGCGCATGTTGTCCGACACGCTGTTGCCCGTGCGCGACGTGTTCTCGTAGAGATACATGCGGGCCTTGAGCACCATGGCGGCAGCCTTCGTGATACGGCCGTTGTCGTCAGCCGACAGGTCGTCGCGCTTCGGAAGATCGGGAATGATCTCGTCCAGCTCGCGGTGCAGCTCCTCCATCACCTTGACGTAGGAGGTGCGGGTCATCTGACGCGACTCCTCGAGCGAGATGTCGTTCAGGAAGAAGGGAATGTCGCCGTAGAAGCAGGCCAGACGGAAGTAGAGGAACGCGCGGATGAAGCGGATCTGCGCCTTCATGTAGGCCAGATTCGAGGGCTCGATGCCCGGCACGTCGTCCACGAAGGTCAGGAAGATGTTGCAGGTCTTCACGCCCTGGAACACCCACTGCCACTCGCTCTTGAAGAGCGACGTGTTGGGCGTGGCCTGTCCCGTGCGGATGGTGCGCGTGTCGGGGTTGCCGCGCTGCTCGTACATGTTGTCGCTCAGCGCCTCGTCCTGGAACATCTTGTCGTGGCTGTACATCTGGCTGTAGGCCATGTTGAGCACCATGTTGGCACGCTCGGGCGAGGTCCAGAACGCCTTGTCCGTAAACTTGTTGGTCGGCTCCTGGTCCAGATCGTTGCAACCGGCCAGCCACATTGCGCCGGCGGCAACGGCAACGGTAATGTATTTAAAAATCGAGGTTTTCATATCTTCTCGCACCTTGAATTAGAATGTGACATTGAGGCCGACACCGTAGTAGCGCAGGTTCGGGTAGTTGCGGGCCGAGTTGGCACCGCCCGAGTTCATGTTGCTGCCGAACTCCGACGACTCGGGATCGACGAACGAGCACTCGGTGAACGTCAGCAGGTTCTCGGCATTGAAATAGATCTTGAACTTCTGCACGCCGAACTT
This sequence comes from Alistipes sp. CAG:268, assembly GCA_000434235.1. Classification (GTDB taxonomy): domain Bacteria; phylum Bacteroidota; class Bacteroidia; order Bacteroidales; family Rikenellaceae; genus Alistipes; species Alistipes avistercoris. The sequence continues at coordinate 62,368 of FR891973.1, forward strand.
CTTCGAGATGCGCTCGGGCAGCGTGTAGCCCAGCTGGATGTTCTTCAGACGCAGGTAGCTGCCGTCGAACATGTAGATATCGGATCCCATGCGCCAGTTGTTCTGGTTCGACGGGTCGGAGATGTCGGTCAGACGCGGCCAGCGGGCATCCGTGTTGGTCGGCGTCCAGAAGTCGAGCTGGTGCTCGTACATCGTGTAGCCGTAGTTCGAGTGGAACGGCTCGACCAGCTCGCCGCGGATCATCATGTCGCGCTTGAGTACACCCTGCAGGAAGATCGACAGGTCGATGCCCTTCCAGGCCACGTTGTAGGTGAAGCCCACCGTGTAGCGCGGGAAGGCGTTGCCCAGATAGTAACGGTCGTTCTCGTCGATCACGCCGTCGCCGTTGCGGTCCACGAACTTCACGTCACCCGGCTTGACCGTCTTGCCCGTCGGAATGGCCGAATTGGCGATCTCCTCGTAGCTCTGGAAGAAGCCGTCGGTCTTGTAGCCGTAGTAGGAGTTGAAGGGCAGGCCCTCGCGCGTGATGCGCCAGAACTCCTCCTGGTTCGAAATCGACTCGAAGCCCTCGTAGTGGAGCACCTCGTTCCACGAGTCACCGATGTTGAACTGGAAGAAGTGCGACCAGTCGCGCTTCTTGAGCGCATAGCTGATCGAAAGCTCCCAACCCTGCGTGCGCATCTCGCCGGCATTGTAGTTCTGGAGCTCGGTACCCAGCATCAGCGGGGTCTGCGGCTTGACCAGGATGTCGGTCGTATGCTTGTTGAAGTAGTCGAAGCCCAGGTTGAGCGTACCCTTGAAGAACGAGGCGTCGAAACCGATGTTGAAGGTCTTCGAAACCTCCCACTGCAGGTTGTCGGTACCGAGCTGGAAGCCGGCGCCGCCGACCATCGCGTTGTTGAAGGCGTAGATGTTCGAGTAGACGTTGTAGGTGGTGAAGTACTGGTAGTCGCCCACCGACTGGTTACCCAGCGTACCGTACGATCCGCGGATCTTCAGATCGCCCACGTTGTCGCGGTAGCTCTCCATGAAGGCCTCCTCCGAGAGGCGCCATCCGAGCGAAATCGAGGGGAAGAAGCCCCAGCGCAGGTCGGAACGGAATTTCGACGAACCGTCGTAACGGAACGAGAACTCGGCATAGTAGCGGTTGTCGTAGTCGTAGGAGGCACGTCCGAAGAGCGAGGTGAGCGAGGTGCGGGTCGTGGCCTCGGGCGTCACGGTCGAACTGCCCAGCACGGCCTCCGTACCGTCGCCCTTGATACCCAGATCGGGATCGGCCCACTTGAGCGAAACCTGGTTCGCCTCCGAGGTATAGGACTCGTTCGAGGCACCGAACAGCGCGGCCACGTGGTGCTTGCCGAAGGTGCGGTCGAAGTCGAGCATCAGCTGCGAGTTGATCAGGTAGGCACGCTGGTTCCAGTCCTCCGACTTGTCGTCGTTGTTGGCCGAGCGGCCGTCACCGATCGGGTTGCCCGCCGCATCGGTGTTGTAGAAGATCACCTCATGGGTGCGCGTGTAGCGGTGGTCGGCGAAGATGTCGGCACCCAGCACGCCGCGCAGTTTCAGGCCGTCGATGATCTTCACCTCGGCCGAGAGGTTGGCGTTCACGTAATCGTTGCGGTAACGGTTGTAACCGCCCTCCTGGAGCAGACCCAGCGAGTTGAAGTCCGTCAGCTTGTCGTTGAGCAGGTATTTGCCCGTGGCGGGATCATACTGACGGTAATAATAGTAGGTCGGGATACGCGATGCGTTGGCGATGGCGTTGCCGTCGATCGTCGTCTTGCTGTTCTCGTGCGAATAGGAGAGCAGCGCCGTCACCTTCACACGCTTGTACTCGGTCGTAAGGTTCGTACGGAAGTTGTAGCGCTGGCGTCCGTAATCGGGGCCCACGTAGTTGCTCTCCTGGTCGAAGTAGCCGGCCGACACCATGTAGGTCGTATTGGCACCGCCGCCCGATACGCTGACGTTGTAGTTCTGCTGCATGGCCGTCTGGAAGATCTCGTCCATGAAGAAAGTGCCGTTGCCGTGCTCTTTGAGGTCACGGATCTGCTCGGCCGTGAAGGCGGGCGCGAGACCGGCGTTGGCCTTGGCGATGTTGAGCAGCGTGGCGTTCTGCCATCCCTCGACCGGCGTGTAGAGGACATCGGGCTGCTGCCAGCCGACCTGGGCGGTCAGCTCGACCGTCGGAGCCTGATTCAGCTTACCCTTCTTGGTCGTCACGAGCAGCACGCCGTTGGCGGCACGCGAACCGTAGATGGCGGCCGTACCGGCGTCCTTGAGCACCGAGACATTCTCGATGTCCGAAGGATTGAGCTTGTTGAACGACGAGTTGTCGGAAACCAGTCCGTCGATGACGATCAGCGGCTGGTTGTTGTTCATCGTACCGATACCGCGGATGTTGATGTTGAGCTGGTTGTCAGCAGGGTCGTTGCTTCGCTGCTGGATAACGAGGCTGGGCGACGTACCCTGCAGCGCCTGCGTGAGGTTGGCCACCGAACGCTCGGCAATGGCCTCCGACTTGATCTGATCGACGGCGCCCACCGTGCTGCGGCGCGTCGTCGTACCGTAACAACCGATGACGATCACGTCGTCCACCATCTGCGAGTCCTCGGCAAGCGTCACGTCGAGCAGCGTCCGGTTGGCTACCGGAAGCGTCTGCGACTCATAGCCGATGAACGAGAAGGTCAGCTCGGCATCGGGAGCGCAGGAGATCTCATAAGTTCCGTCGATTCCGGTCGAAGTTCCGGTCGTGGTGCCTTCGACAAGGACGGTGACGCCGAGCAGGGGCTGGCCTGCAGCGTCATTCACGGTACCCCGGACAGTCACCTTACGGTCTTGTACCGAGGCACTTGCATCGGCTGTTTCGGCCGCAAACCCAAGGGGGGGGGTAATCAGCAGCGCCAAAACCGCCAGAATGATTTTGTGCCCAAGTTTGATCATAGGTATTGAAAGTTTGGTTAATGTTTGGTAAAAAATAAGACAAACCCGTCCGGAAGCGCAGGCTCCGGATACGGTCGGATTGTTCAGAAAAGAAGAAGTCGGGAAACTGTAAAAAGAGGCCGGCCGGCCAATGCTCGGCCGTCGATGAGTCGGGAGCAGAGTTTTTCCATAGGTTCGTGGTTTTCAGGTTTGGTAGTTTCGGTGCGACAAAAGTAAAAATTAGCCCTTATCTGAAAAATGAAAAGCCCTTCCATTTTATCGGAGAGGCATCGGCCCATACTATTTTGTCAGGAAATCATACTTTGCAGCCGGATACTCAAACGTACTTTTTCCCCTATTCAGGCAACCACATCGGGTCGATTCATACCAAAACGAGACATTCGCAGCACAAAAGCAGACAAAAACAGACCGGACACAGTCCGAACGGCCGCAGGGTACCGGAACATCGGAAAAACCGGGCAGCGACGCCAAACAGGGATTGCGACAGGTCCCGTATCGACAGGCTGGCGACTCAAGACACGCCGCGCAACACAACGACCGATCGGAGCGCCGCTTCTGTCCGGCGGAGTTCGTCCGAAGGCCGCAACTTCGGCCGCAAAACGGAAACGGGAGTCCGGCCGTCTTGTGAAAACACCGGAGTTGCGGTCACGGACAAAACGGGCCGGCAACCCCGGGCTCCACAAAACAGCGAGTGCACAGATAAAACAGTGGCGCGGAAACCTGCAGGTTTCCGCGCCACGAATCGCGCAATTATTGCGGTTCCGGATCAGATAGCGCCCGAGATCAGGAAGACGGCAGCCACCGTCAGAATGGCGTAAAGCTCGGGGAATGCAGCCAGAATCAGCGTCTTACCCATCACATCATGACCGTTGCCGATGGCGGCGATACCGTTGGCGCAAATCCGTGCCTGATAGTAGGCCGAGAAGAGGCAGACGAATCCCGTCAGCAGGCCGGCGCCGAAGATGGCAGCACCCTGAAGCATGGTGATCGACTCCGTAAGGAAGCCCTTGATGATGAAGTAGCTGACGAAGCCGTAGAGACCCTGCGAGCCGGGGATGGCCGACAGAATCATGTAGCTACCGAAGGCGCCGCCGTTCTTTTTCATCGCTCCGACGGAGGCCTGACCGGCAATCGAAGTACCGATACAGCTCGCTGCGCCCGAAAGGCCCACCATCAACGCTACGCCGATGTAGCCCAGAATAATTGCAGTTGTCATTTCCATAATGATTTGAAGTTTTTTAGTTATTGATTTTCAGTTTGATCCATTTTGCGCAGCGGGTTGAATGTCCGCATCGACATTTCGAAACCCGCATTCTTGTAGAACTCCACGAACGTCAGACGCATCGGATGCACGAACGACGAGATGGTGGACATGAAGAGGTTGATGCCGTGGCCGATGAGCAGAATCGGCGTCATGATGAGCAGCCGCGTCACGATACCGGCGTCATCGGGGACGAAACCGCCGGCCAGGGAGTTGAATACCGTGGCAAGCACACCGCCCGAAAGACCGATGGCGAAGAGTCGGATGTACGACAGCACGTCGGAGAGGATACCCGTAATATTATTATAAGTATCCCACAGACCGACACCCAGATTGAGGAAGGGATTCTTGCCCGGCGAGTTGAAGAAGAGCATCAATACGGCGCCCAGACCGACCGTCGCATAGAAGGCCGGCGAGGAGGTCGTATAGAAGGGAATCACCCACGAGGGGTTGAGCATCGGCAGGCCTCCGGCCAGGCTGCCGGCCAGGATCACCAGCAGCCAACCCAGCGAAGCGAGCGAATAGCGGAAACCGGCCGTCAGGGAGATCGTCACCACCTTGAGCAGCATGCCGAACATGATCTGCACGATGCCGATAGCCAGCGCCACCGAGAAGAACTGTCCCTGGAAGTCGTAGAACGGCACCGAGGGGAACCACTCCTTCATGCTGACACCGAAGAACGATCCACAGAAGAGGCCGAAGACCACGGTCATCGCGCCGCACAGCGTGGCGAACCAGGCTGCCTGGCGCATCATGCCGGGACGGCGGTTCTTCGACAGCATCCAGGCGCCGAGCAGCGTGAGGATGGCTCCGTAGCCCGCATCGTTCAGGCAGATGCCGAAAAAGAGCATGTAGAACGGCGCGAAGAAGGGCGTAAGGTCCAGCGTCCCGTACTTCGGCCGGGCGTACATGTCGCCGACCAGCTCGAAGACGCGGGCGAACCGGTTGTTTTTCAGTTTGACGGGCGTATCGTCCTCCGGAGTCGGATCCGACTTGAGGTAGACGACGCCGGGATAGGCCTCCAGCAGCTCATCGACACGCGCCGAAGTCTCCTTCTCGGCCCAGCCCTCCATCACCACGAGCGTACCGTCGGCCGCCGGTTGTGCCGTGGCCTGCACCTGCACCTCCTGCAGCCGCTCGCGGAGCGAGGCGCCGTAGCGGGCCAGATCCCGTTCCGAAGCCGCCACGCGCGAGAACTCGCCGTCCAGCGCCCGGAGTTTCTCCCCGGCCCCGGCAATGCGGCGCTCGGCCTCGCGGACATCCATCTGCGGGGCCTTCATCTCCTGCGCATCAAGGTCCAGCTCCTCGCCCGGGGCCGTCACGACGACAAACCACACGGTCGAGTCGTTGCGCGAGATCTCGACTATCGTACGTCCTTCGCCCCACTCGGCCGCGGACTTGTCGAAGACGTTCCGCTGGGCCGAGAAGTAGCGCAGCACGATGCCTTCGCCGACAAGACGTCCGAGCCGATCGGCATCGAACGCTCCCCACGGGCGAAGCTCCTCGGCCGACTTCTCCAGCCGGCCGATCTCGGCATGCAGGGCCGCAGCATCGCGCTGGGCCGCAGCATAGTGCTCATAGGCCTCCTCTCCCGAGGCGAACGGCCGTGCCGCCGCATCGCAGCGCTCCGCGTCCGAGCGGAACGTCCGCACGAACTCCAGGGCGCGGGTGCAGCCCTCGATATCGAGCAGCAGCTGGCGGTCCTCCTCGGAGGGCTCCCAGCCCTTGGTGGTGATGTCCACCAGCCCGAGTTCGCGCAGCCGCCCGATGAAATCGCCGCTTTGTGCCGCATAGAGCACAAAGTCGTATTTCGACATTTTAGCTATCATAACATCGCGCCCTCCCCGGCTGCCTGCTGTTTGGTTTTCACGATTTTCTGGGCCGACTTCGAGAGGTTCTCCTCGTCCTCCATGAAACGCTTGATCTTCCGGATGGCATCCTCATAGCCGGGAATCTGCACCTTTTCGTACAGGTTCACCTTCTGCGTGGTCTTGCGGCGGGCGAAGTCGAGCAACTCCATCCGCCGGCTGTAGACCTCGTATTCGATGCCGAGCCGGGCCAGCCGTTTCAACAGATCGACGCCGTCGGCGAACCACACCGGCGACGAGAAGAGGTCGTAGGGACGCTCCTCGAAGAAGACCTCCTCGAGCACCGGGATGCGGACGCCGGCGATCTTCTGCGTTGCAAGCCCCACGTCGGAGACACGCAGCAGATCGACGTCGAACTCGCCCCAGAGTGCCGCCATGTAGTCGTACTCGGCCATCAATGCGTCGAGCCGACGGCGGTACTCTCCCGCGGTGTCCTTCGCCTTCTTCACCTCCGAGCGCAGCGCCGACTCCTTGCTCTTGATCGTCGGCAGGGCCTTCTGCCGCATCTTGAGCTGCTTGCCGAGCTCGCCCAGCGAGGTTTTGTTGTATTGAAACTTAATTGCCATGTTCGTTCAGTTTTTCCGATTACCGCCGCCGGCCGCCGGATCCGCCTGCCGTGCCGCTCCGCACGCGCAGATGCCGATCGTTCGGGCCGGGGCACAACCTGCGGAGTCTGCCGCCCGGCCGGCTCCCGATTCCGGGCCGCCGGGCCGGAGCGCCCCGCCTGCCGGCGTCAGGCCTCTTTCCAGTATTTGCGGATGAGCTCCTCCTTGATGCCGACCTCCTCTTTCGAGAAGTACTTGGCGAAGAGTCCCCACGCCGTGTCGAGCATCTCCGTGATATCGATATTGACGTCGATGGCCAGCAGCTTCTCCGAGTAGTCGTGAGCGAACTTCAAGGCACGCTCGTCGTAGTCCGACAGGTCGAAACCGTTCTCGAGTTTCGTCTTGGCGTTCGCAGCATCGGCGTAGAGGCGCACGCAGGCATTCATCACCTGCGGGTGGTCCTCACGCGTCTTCTTGCCAATGACCAGCTGCTTCAGACGCGACAGCGAACGGAACGGGTCCACGATGACCTTGCCCGTATCGGAGTCGTTGCGCAGGAAGAGCTGACCCTCGGTGATGTAACCCGTGTTGTCGGGGATGGCGTGCGTGATGTCGCCGCCCGACAGGGTCGTCACGGCGATGATCGTGATCGAGCCGCCGTTGGGCAGCTGCACGGCCTTCTCGTAGATCTTCGCCAGGTCCGAATAGAGCGATCCGGGCATCGAGTCCTTCGAGGGGATCTGGTCCATACGGTTCGAGACGATGGCCAGGGCATCGGCGTAGAGGGTCATGTCGGTGAGCAGCACCAGCACCTTCTCGCCCTTGTCCACGGCGAAATACTCGGCGGCAGTCAGCGCCATGTCCGGCACGAGCAGTCGTTCGACGGGCGGGTTCTCCGTCGTATTGACGAACGAGACGATACGGTCCAGTGCACCGGCGTTCTCGAATACCGACTTGAAGTAGAGGAAGTCGTCGTTCGTGAGGCCCATGCCGCCCAGGATGATCTTGTCGGCCTTGGCACGCAGCGCCACGTTGGCCATCACGGCGTTGTAGGGCTGGTCGGGGTCGGCGAAGAAGGGGATCTTCTGGCCCGTGACGATCGTGTTGTTGAGGTCGATGCCGGCGATGCCCGTAGCGATCAGCTCCGAAGGCTGGATACGCCGGAAGGGGTTCACCGTCGGGCCGCCGATCTCGCGCGCCTCGCCCTCGACGGCCTCACCGCCCTCGAGCGGCTCGCCGTAGGCGTTGAAGAAGCGGCCGGCAAGGGCGTCCGAGACGCGCAGCTTGGGAGGCTCGCCGTGGAAAATGACCTCGGAGTCCGTAGCCAGACCCTCCGTTCCGGCGAAGACCTGCAGCGTCACGTTCTCGCCCATGATCTTCACCACCTGCGCGAGCTTGCCGCCCACGGTGGCCAGCTCGTCGTTGCCGACGCCCGTGGCGCGGAGCGTCACGGTCGCCTTGGTGATGTTGTCGATTTTGGTATATATCTTCTGAAATGCTCGTGTTGTCATGGCTTATTTCGTTTTTTCACCCACATACTGTTCGATCTGCTTGCGGTAATCCTCGAACTTCGCGGATTTCCACTCCGAGTAGTTCATCTGCCGGAAGAGGTTGATCAGACCCTTGAAGAACTGCGAGCACTCCTCGAAGTCGGCGAAGTCGAACGACTTGCGGCAGACGTCGAGCACCATCTCGTACATCATCTTCTGACGCTCGATCGGGCAGTTGGCGTCGATGTCGTCGAAGGCGTCCTGCTGCAGGATCACGAAGTCGATGAGCTCCGACTTCCAGAACCGCTCGTGGTACTCCACGGGCACGCCGTCGTCGCCGAGAATGTTGATCTGGTCGTTGGCCTCCTTGCCGCGCTGCACGATGGTCTTGCCCGCATAGACGAGGTCCACCCAGTCCTTTTCGATGTGTTCGTCGAGGTATTCGCGGATCTCGGGATACTCGAGGTACTTCGAGTAAGACTCCAGCGGGTCGATGGCCGGGTAGCGCTTCGAGTCGGCACGGCCCTGCGAGAGGGCGTAGAAGCAGCGCGCGGCCTTCTTGGTCGATTCGGTCACCGGTTCCTTGAGGTTACCGCCCGCGGGCGACACCGTACCGAGGAAGGTCACCGAACCGGTCTTGCCGTTGTTGAGCGTCACCAGGCCGGCGCGCGAGTAGAAGTTCGAGATGATCGCCGAAAGGTCCATCGGGAAGGCATCCTGACCCGGAAGTTCCTCGAGGCGGTTCGACATCTCGCGCAGCGCCTGCGCCCAGCGCGACGTCGAGTCGGCCATGACAAGCACCTTGAGGCCCATGGCGCGGTAGTACTCGCCGATGGTCATACCCGTATAGACCGACGCCTCACGCGCCGCAACGGGCATGTTCGACGTATTGCAGATGATGATCGTACGCTCCATGAGCTTGTGGCCCGTGCGGGGGTCCACCAGTTCGGGGAACTCCTTGAAGATCTCGACCACCTCGTTGGCACGCTCGCCGCAGGCCACCATGATGATGACGTCGGCATCGGCCTGTTTCGAGATGGCGTGCTGCAGCACCGTCTTGCCGGCACCGAACGGCCCGGGAATGAAACCCGTACCGCCCTCGGCCATCGGGTTGAAGGTGTCGATCGCCCGCACGCCCGTCTCCATGACGCGCGACGGACGCGGCTTCTCGCGGTAGCAGCGGATGGCCTGCTTGACGGGCCACTTCTGCACCATCGTCACCTCGTGGTCGCGCCCCTCGGCGTCGGTCACCACGGCGATCGTGTCGGTCACCTTGTACTTGCCGGCCTTGGCCACGCTCTTAACCGTATAGGTGCCGGTCATCGTGAAGGGAACCATGATCTTGTGCATGACCCACTGCTCCTTGACCTCACCGAGCCACGATGCGGCCGAGACCTTGTCGCCGGCAGCGGCCAGCGGCGTGAACTCCCACTGGGCCGAGAAGTCGATCGGCTCGGTCACCGAACCGCGGGCGATGAAGAGGCCCTCCATCTTCTCGAGGTCGTTCTGCAGACCGTCGTAATTGCGCGAAAGCAGACCCGGAGCCAGCGTCGCTTCGAGCATGTGCCCCTCGAACTCGACCCGGTCGCCGATCTTCAGACCGCGCGTACTGTCGAAAACCTGTACATAGGCCGCATCGCCTATGACCTTGATGACCTCGGCCATCATTCGGGTATCTCCCGCATACACGTAGCAGATCTCGTTCTGGGCCACGGCTCCGTCGGCCTTGACGATCACGATGTTGGAGATGATACCGTTTACACGTCCTGTTGTTTTCATCGTATGTTGTCTATTGTTTATTTTCAATCAGTTGCCGGGCATCCAGTCCCTCGACCAGCCGGGCGAACAGTTCGCGTCCGCGCGCCGGGTCGAGGCGCGACCAGCGCGCCACGATATTCACCCGCACCAGGTAGGAGAGCAGGGCATCGATGTCGAAATAGTCGAACACGGCCAGCTCCAGGGCCTCGCGCCAGCGCACCAGGTCGAGCTTGTGCTCCTTCTCCACGAGGTTCGCCTCCTCGTTCACCGCCGCGATCACGGCATCCACATAGGGGAGCTCGCCGCGGAGTCCGAAATCGGCGGCCGAGCTCCGCTGGAGCTGTTCGACCACCTCGCCCCCGCCTACGACGGTCTCCTCGACGGCACGTCCCGCCGCACGGGCCGACACGGCGGCCGCGATGTTGCGCAGGTTGCGGTCGAAGGCCGACCATTCGCGCAGGAAGCGGCTCTCGGCCGCTTCGCAAACCGTATAGTAGGCTCCGAACAGGGCACGTTCGAAGCGCTGCGTCGTATCGATCTCGAGCGCCTCCTCACCCTCCGGATCGGCATACGCCCGGATGACGCGGGCCACGGCCTCGGGCATCCTCGCGGGATTCCGGAGCTCCTCCTCGAGCTCTTCGCGCGTGAGGAGTCCCAGCGGATTGCAGGCCGTGCGTCCGGCACGCAGGGCGGCCAGGTTCTCGCAGTCGTAGTAGCCGTAGAGCAGCCGCACCTGCCGGGCATCGCGCGCCGAGACGCCGTCGATCACCTCATCGACGATGGCCCGGGCATCGAACCCCTTGGTGTCGGCATCAAGGGCATACTCCCGCAATCCGGCAACCAGACAATAATAATCGGTCGCAAACATCGCTATTTATCGGCCTTGAACAACATCCGGGATACCTTCTCGCGGAGATAGCCGCTCAGCAGCGCCTCCAGATCGGCGTCGGAGAACGAGATGTAGTAGCCGCCCTCCTTGGCGCCCACGCGGAAGCCCGTCTTGACCTCTTTCGACCAACCCACCTCGACACCGGCCGCAAGCAACTCCTTGGCGCTCTTCTCGAAGGCCGCGTCGAGCGTCTTGCGCTCCGTCTCGGGCAGCAGCGCCTCGAGTTCGACCTTGCCGCCCTCGGCACCGTTCCAGTTCCGGGCCACGGCCAGCAGCATCTCGCGGATGAAATCCGGATCGAGCGAGGTCTTCTTCACTCCTTCCGAGGTGGTGCGCGCCACGATCAGCGAGGCGATCTCCGACTTGATCTTCGCCACGGCCTGACGGCCAGCCAGCGCGATCTCGGTCATCGTGTTCTTGCCGACATCCTCGGCCTTGGCCTGGGCCTTGCGGACGATCGAGTCGGCCTCGGCGTGGGCCTCGGCCACAATGCGCTCGGCCTCCTTGCGGGCTTCGGCCAGCACCCGGTCGGCCTCGGCGCGACCCTTCTCCAGACCCTCGTCATAGAGCTTGCGGGTCAATTGTTCCAGTTTGTTCTCCATAGCGTTTATTCGGTTTTGATTATCGTTTTTCGGTTTTGGCCTACAAATATAGAAAAGATTCCCGGAAAACCGCGCCTTCGGGCAACAATTTATCCGCTTTTAAGCAATTCGGACAACAAAGCCGGCCGACAGACGAATCTGCCGGCCGGCCCCGAAGGTTTCAGCACGCTCACTGATGCTGCGGGCGCAGCAGATCCTGCACCACCTTGACCGGCGAGAAGGTCGAGACGGGCACGTCCACGAAGACCGTATTCCACCGCGCCATCGAGCCGTTCCACAGTCCCGGCAGCTCCTGTGCACGCAGTTCGCGGCCGCCGCTCGACTTCGACGAGATGAAGCCCGTCGCGGGATCGACATAGCGCCGCAGGTCGAAGTGTCCGCCCTGCGCATCGCGCACGCCGCAGACCAGATCGACGGGGTTGAAGTGCGTGGCCGACTTCATCAGGGGCAGGTCGGCCGGTGCGATCTGGCTCGACTCGGCGATCTGCAGTGACTCCGTGCCGTCGGGGTTTGCCACCCAGAACGGGCCGCCGCCCGGCTCGCCTTCGTTGCGGACCATGCCGCACACGCGGATCGGACGGTCGAGCACGGCGCGCAGCAGCGCGGCGTCGTAACTTTCGGGCAGCATCACGCACAGCCGCGTCTCGACGAAGCGGGCGACCGCATCGAGGTCGGCCGTACCCGCATCGATGGCACGCAGGCAGTCGAACGCCTCACGCTGGAGGTCGATGAGCACGCCGGCCAACGCCTTCTTGTAACGGACCGTATCGCCGCGCCGGGCATCGGTGGTCACGTTGTCGATGTTCTTGATGAAGATCAGATCGGCATCGATCTCGTTCAGGTTCTCGATCAGCGCGCCGTGACCGGCCGGGCGGAAGAGCAGCGAGCCGTCCTCCTGCCGGCAGAGCGTGTTGTCGGGATTCACCGCCACGGTGTCCGTCGCGGGCTTCTGCACCGAGAAGGAGATGTCGTAACGCACGCCGTAGCGGGCCTCATACTGCGGCACCTTCTCCGCAAGCAGCGTCCGGAAAGCCTCCATGTGCTCGGGCGATACGGTGAAGTGCAGCCGCACGACACCGTTCGAGGCGGCGTAGGCGGCACCCTCGACCAGATGCTCCTCGACGGCCTTGCGCGCTCCGTCGGGATAGGCGTGGAAGGTCACCAGCCCCTTGGGCTTGTGGCCGTAGTTGAGTCCTCCGTTCACGATGGCATCGACCGTGGCGCGGTCGTCGGCCTCGGGAGGCAGCACGGCCCGGAGTTCGGGCCAGAAGGCGAAGCGCTCGATGTTTTCGAGCAGCACGTCGATGCCCTTTCCGCGCTTGCCCTCATTGACAAACTCGAAGAGTTCCTTGAACATCCGCGTGGCTGCGCCCGATGCGGGCACGAACTTCACCACGCGCAGCCCCGCCACGGCCGCATCGTACCGTGCGACGGCCGCATCGACCTCGGCCCCGTCGAGCACCAGCACGCCGTCGCCGGGCGACGCCGCGCGGACGACCTTCAGGAAGGGGAATCCCCGGCGGAAATTTTCGACCTGTTCCTCCACCCGTTCGGGAGCCAGACCGTGGTCGGCGATCTGTTTCAAATCTTGCGGTGTAAACATATCGGTTTTCGTTTTATGGTTTGTCCTGCACACACCGGCACCGGGACCGGCCGGTCCGCGGCGCCGACCGCCGCCCCGAAGGCCCGCCCGAAACCGGCGGGGGAGACGATATTGGGAGCTGCGATCATTCAAAGTTATCAAATTATTCCTAACTTTGCACATCATGATCCGAGAATTTCATCATATCGACCTGCGCGACCGCAACAGCTTCGGCGTCGCACAGCGGGCCGAGAGGCTCGTCGAATTCGAGACCCCGGCCGACCTGCGGGAGCTCTTCGCCGGCGGCATACCCGAACGCTGGACCGTCCTGAGCGGCGGCAACAACATCCTCTTCACCCGCGACTACGACGGGATGCTGCTGACCCCGGTCGCCCGCGGCATCGGAATCATCTCGGACGACGGAGAGCGGGTCCGCGTACGGGCCGAAGCGGGCGTCGAATGGGACGACCTGGTCGAGTGGTCGGTCGAGCGCGGGCTGTGGGGCATCGAGAACCTCTCGCTGATCCCCGGAAAGGCCGGCGCGGCCCCCGTGCAGAACATCGGGGCCTACGGCTGCGAGGCCGGAGACTCGATCGAGCGGGTCGAGATGTACTGCGTCGAGACGGGCGCCATGCTCACACTCGACGCCGCACACTGCGGCTTCGGCTACCGCGAGAGCGTCTTCAAGCATTCGCTCAAGGGGCGGGTCGTCATCACGGCCGTCGAGCTGCTGCTGCACCGCACGCCCCGCCCGAAGCTGGGCTACGGCGACGTGGAACGCGAGGTCGAGGCCCGCGGCGGGGCGACGCTCCGCAACATCCGCGAGGCGGTCTGCGCCATCCGCCGTGCCAAGCTGCCCGACCCCGGAGTGCTGGGCAACGCGGGCAGTTTCTTCAAGAACCCGGTCGTCGGGGCGGACACGGCCGCAGGGCTGCTGGCCGAATTCCCCGACATGCCCCACTACCCCGCCCCGGAAGGCCGCGTGAAACTGGCCGCCGGATGGCTGATCGACCGTGCGGGGCTGAAGGGACACCGTGAGGGCCGCGTGGGGGTGCACGAACGGCAGGCGCTCGTGCTGGTGAACCTCGGAGGCGCCACCGGAGGCGAGGTCATCGCCTTTGCCCGCAAGGTGCAGGAGGCGGTCCACGCACGTTTCGGCATCGCCATAGACACGGAAGTAAACATCCTGTGATATGAACCTGATCGACGCATTCCAGCGATACATCGAGGAGAACCGGCTGCTGACCCGCGACGACCGCATCCTGCTGACCGTTTCGGGCGGCGTGGACTCGATGGTCATGCTCTCGCTCTTCACCCGTTGCGGCTACACGGTGGGGGTCGCCCACTGCAACTTCCAGCTCCGCGGCTCGGAGAGCGACGAGGACGAGGTGCTCGTGGCCGAGGAGGCCGCACGCTGCGGCGTGCCGTGCTACAACAAGCGGTTCGAGACCGCCGCCGAGATGGAGCGCACGGGCGAATCGATGGAGATGGCGGCCCGGCGGCTGCGCTACGCATGGTTCGACGAGCTGAGCAGCGAATACGGCTACACGGCGGTAGCCGTCGCCCACCACGCCGACGACTCGATCGAGACCTTCTTCATCAACCTGCTGCGCGGCACCGGTCTGCGCGGCCTGACCGGCATCTCGACCCAGGTGGGACGGATCGTCCGCCCGCTGATGTTCGCCTCGCGCAAGGAGATCCTCGAATATGCCGTGCAGAACCACATTCCCTTCCGCGAGGACTCGTCGAACCGCTCGACGAAGTACCTCCGCAACAAGATCCGTCTGGGCCTCATCCCCCGCATCCGGGAGATCAATCCCAAGTTCACGGAGCTCATGCGCAAGAACCTCGGGAGGCTGACCGACGCGCAGCTCTTCATCAACCACGGCATCGAGCGCATCCGCGACGAGGCCGTCACCTCGGAGGAGGGCATCGACACGATCTACCCGGGCCGCATCGACCCGGCCTTCCCGCGGGGGTTCGTCATCTACGAACTGCTCAGCTCCTCCTACGGATTCAAGGGCGACGTAGTCGATTCGCTCTGCCGCGCCCTCGACGAAGGGGCTACCGGGCGGAAGTTCTACGCCCGCGACCGCATGGCCGTCATCGACCGCGGACGGATCGTCGTCTCGCCCATCGCCCCCGACGACGACTGCCTGACCACCGTGCCGCAGGGCGCCCTGCGCAGCTACTGCGGCAACGCGGTGCTCTTCTACGAATACTGCCCGATCGACGACATCCGCACGTTCGGCGTCCCGGAGCACATCGCGCAGGTCGATGCCGACAAGCTGCGCTTCCCGCTGACGCTCCGCCGCTGGCGCGAGGGCGACTGGTTCATCCCCTACGGCATGACGGGCCGCAAGAAGGTGAGCGACTACCTGATCGACACCAAGGTTTCGACCCCCGAGAAACAGCGCCAGTTCGTGCTGCTCTCGGGCGACGAGATCGTCTGGCTCGTCGGCCGCCGCATCGACGACCGCTACCGCCTGACCCGCGACACGGAGAACGTGCTGCGCATCACCAAAGAGATCGTATGACATGGCCAAGAGCGCTGTAAAATTCAAGGATACGGTATCCGAGTACGAACGCCTGGCCCGGGAGATCCGGAGCCGGAAGTTCGCCCCCGTCTACCTGCTCATGGGCGAGGAGAGCTACTTCATCGACTCGCTGGCCGACCTGCTTGCCGCAACGGTGCTCGACGAGGCCGCACGGGCCTTCAACCAGATCACCGTCTACGGCCGCGACACCGAGGCCGGGCAGGTGGTGAACCTCTGCCGGCAGATGCCCATGATGGGATCGTACCAGGTGGTGATCCTCAAGGAGGCCCAGCAGCTGCGCGGCATCGAGCGTCTCTCGCTCTACACGCAGAAGCCCTCGCCGACGACCATCCTCGTCATCTGCCACAAGGAGAAGAACGTGGACAAGCGCTCGGCCTTCTACAAGGGGTGTGCGGCCAACGGCGCGGTGCTCGAATCGGTCCGCCCGCGCGACTACGAGATCGCCTCGTGGCTCCAGCAGTTCATCCGGGAGCGGGGGCTGACGATCGACGCCAAGGCGCTGTCGATGCTCACCGACCACCTCGGCACCGACATCGCGAAGATCTCGAACGAACTGCACAAACTCACGGTCTCGCTGCCCGAGGGCACGACCCGCATCACCGATGCGGACATCGAGGCCAACATCGGTATCTCGAAGGATTTCAACAACTTCGAGCTCTGCAAGGCCGTCGCTACACGCGACATGGCCCGGGCGCTGATGATCGCCGACCACTTCGCCCGTAACCCCAAGGACAACCCGCTGCTGCTCACCATCATGGCCCTGTTCGGCCAGTTCCGCGACCTGTTCGTGGTCAATTACCTCGGCTGGCTCTCGCGCCGCAAGGGGCGCCCCTTCCCTCAGGACCAGGAGCTCATGCGGATCCTGCGCAAGAACAACACGTTCGTGCTCGGGGAGATCAAGCAGAACGCGGCCCGCTGGGACAACCGCAAGGTATTCAACATCCTGGGACTGCTGCGCGAATACGACGCCAAGAGCAAGGGGCTCAACTCGGGCGGAGCGTCGGACGGTGAGCTGCTGCGCGAACTGCTGCTGAAAATCTTCCTCCAGTGACCGAACTCCGCCTATACCAGACGATCCACATCGCCCGCGGCAGGGCCCGCAACGTCGCGGCACACATCGCCCTGCTCGACGCCGCCGCGCGCACGCTCTTCGGCCGCCGCTACATGCCCGGCACGGAACGCCTCACCTCCCGCATCGAGGCACTTGCCGCCGCCGAGCGCTATCCCCGCGCCGTCTCGGGATTCGTGCGCCTCGAGCTGGCTCCCGACGGCCGGGAAGAGCTCCTTGCGGCCGGCACCTCGCTCTACGACGGATACGCCCTGCGCAGCCTGATGCCCGAGGCCGCAACCGTCCGCTACGACCTGCCGCTGACCGACGCCCCGACGACGCTCCGCGAAG
Source organism: Alistipes sp. CAG:268 (assembly GCA_000434235.1). GTDB lineage: Bacteria > Bacteroidota > Bacteroidia > Bacteroidales > Rikenellaceae > Alistipes > Alistipes avistercoris. Next base: position 79,260 of record FR891973.1, read on the forward strand.
CCGCCGTCGCGCTCGCCGACCTCGAGGCCGCCCGCCGCGGGGCGACGAAAGCCGTGCGCTGCACGGCCGACGGCTCGCTCCTTTCGGCCGACGACGCCCCCCTCTTCGCCGTCAGCGGACACACCCTGCTGGCCCCCACCGCCCCGACCAGCGTCGAGGGAACATTGCTGCGCGAAGCGGCCCGGCGGATCGGGCTGACGCTCCGCGAGGAGCCCGTCCGGTGCGGTGACCTGCGACGGCTGGACGAACTCCTCTACGTCGATCACCGGGGCATCACGGCCCTCTCACGCTGCGACGGCATTCCCTTCATGTCACTCACGGCCGAACGCCTGGCCGGAGCTCTCGAGGCGCTGTTCCCTAAAATGTAGAAACCGGGGAGCGGCCTGCCGCACTACCTTTCGGGATTCCGTAAAATCCCGAATCCATGAAAAAAGCACTCTTCCTCTATGCACTCGCCATCACGGCGCTGCTGCTCTGCACCCTGCGCCATTACCGGAGCGAGAACCGGCGTCTCGAACAGAACCAGACGGCCCTGACCTCCGACCTGCACCACTACCGCACACGGCTGGGCGAGGAGGCCGCCTCGGCACAGGCCCTCCGCCTGCGCTGTGCGGAGTTCGAACGGCTGCGCGACGCCGACGCCGAACGCATCCGCGCGCTCGGCATCCGGCTCCGCCGGCTGGAGGCCGCCTCGAAACACGTCACCAGAACCGAGGTCACCCTCCGCGCCCCGCTCGGCGATTCCCTCCTGCAACCGGCCGCACCGACACAGGATCCGCTCCGCCGCACCCCGCACGAGGCGCTGCTGCCCGACTCGCTGCGCCGCTTCCGCTGGAGCGACCCGTGGGTGACGGTCGAGGGAATTCTCGGCCGCGACTCGGTGGCCTGCCGCATCGAGAGCCGCGACACGCTGCGGCAGATCGTCCACCGCATCCCCCGCCGCTTCCTCTTCATCCGCTGGGGTACGAAGGCGCTCCGGCAGGAGATCATTTCGTCGAACCCGCACACGCGGATCGTCTATTCGGAATACATCCGGATCGAACGGTAACCCCTCCGCCGAAGCGCTCTCCGCACGGCGGCAACGTCCCCGGCTGCAAAAAAGCGGTGGAAATCATTGCCTTTTTCAGTTTGTTGTGTATCTTTGCCCGATATGGAACGGATAGCAATCTTCCCGGGGTCGTTCGACCCCTTCACGCGCGGCCATGCCGCATTGGTGGACGAGGCCCTGAACCTCTTCGACCGGGTGATCATCGGCATCGGCAACAACTTCGCCAAAAAGGGCCTGCTGACCGTCGAGAACCGCAAGCGCCTGATCGACGACATCTATGCGGGCAACCCGCGGGTCGAGGCCCGCATCTACTCCGGGCTGACCGGGGAGTTTGCCGAACAGGTTGCGGCCTGCGCCATCATCCGCGGCGTGAGAAACACCACCGACTTCGAATACGAACGCACGATGGAGGCCACGAACCACCGCATCTACCCCGAGATCACGACCGTCATGCTCTTCACTCCGGCCCCCGTGGCCGACATCTCGTCATCGACGGTCCGCGAGGTGCTCTCGTTCGGCCGCACCGTGGAGGAGTTCCTTCCCGAAGGCATCGAAATCGAAAAATACCTCTGACAAAACCCCAAGAAAAAGTAAGACCATGATGGAATTCACTGCTGAAATGATCGCCGGATTTCTGGGCGGCGAGATCGTAGGCGACAAGGCCGCGTCGGTGCACACCGTCTCCTCGATCGAGGAGGGAAAGGCCGGCTCGCTGGCCTACCTGACCAATCCGAAATACGAACCCTTTCTCTATACGACCCAGGCGTCCATCGTCCTGGTGAACAGCGATTTCACACCGTCGCAGCCCGTTGCGGCCACCCTCGTCAAGGTGCCCGACGCCGGAGCCTGCGTCCTCAAGCTGCTCGAGATGTACAACGCCGCCAAGCCCCGCCGCAAGGGCATCAGCCCCCGCGCCTCGATCGAAGAGGGCGCCACCGTGGGCGAAGAGTGCTACATCGGCGACTTCACGGTCGTCGAGCAGGGCGTGCGGATCGGCCGCGGCTGCCAGATCTACCCGCAGGTCTATCTGGGCCGCGGGGTCACCGTCGGCGAGGGGACGATCCTCTACCCCGGGGTGAAGATCTACGAAGGGTGCTCGGTGGGCAGCCGCTGCATCCTCCACGCCGGCGCAGTAATCGGCGCCGACGGCTTCGGATTCATGCCCAATGCCGCCGGCGGATTCGACAAGATCCCCCAACTGGGCAACGTGGTCATCGAAGACGACGTCGAGATCGGCGCCAACACCTGCATCGACCGGGCCAAGACCGACTCGACCATCATCCGCCGCGGCGTGAAGCTCGACAACCTGATCCAGATCGGCCACAACGTACAGATCGGCGAGAACACCGTATCGTCGGCCCAGACCGGCATCGCCGGCACCTCGAAGGTCGGCTCGAACTGCTTCCTCGCGGGGCAGGTCGGCATCGCCGACCACGTGACGATCGGCAACGGCGTGAAGGTGGGCTCGAAGAGCGGCATCGACAAGAACGTGCCCGACGGCGAGATCCGCTTCGGCTACCCCGCCCTGCCGGGCATGCAGTACCACCGGGCCTCGGCCGTCTTCAAGCGGCTGCCCGAACTGGACAAGCGGGTCATCGCACTCGAAAAGGCACTCACGGAACTCAACAACAACAAATAACACACACCATGAAAAGAGCACTTATCCTGGCTGCCGCCGCTGCAGTGCTGTGCAGCTGCGCCAGCAAGAACCAGTTCGTCATCGAAGGCAACGTGGCCGGAACGAACGATGTCGTCTACCTGCTGGACAAGAAGCGCACGCCGCTCGACTCGGCAACGGTCGAGAACGGTGCATTCCGCATCAAGGGCGTGGCCGATACGCCGAGCGTGGCCTACCTGGCCGATGCCCGTGACATGCAGGGCACCTTCGCCACGATGGTGATCCTCGAACCGGGTACGATCACCGTGGCCGACAACGCGGAGAACCCCCAGTTCAAACTCGTGAGCGGCACCGTATCGAACGATGCCAACAAGGCATACTCCGAGGCCGGCATGGCCCTCACAAAGGAGTACCGCAACCCGGAGACGAGCGACGAGCGCCGCAGCGCCATCGAGAAGGAGTACGAGGCCCTGACCGACAAAGCCCTCGAGCAGAACCTTAGCAACTTCTTCGGCGCAATGCTCCTCTCGCAGCAGTCTTACGGCATGGGCGGGCAGGAGTTGCTCGACATGATCGCCAAGTTCCCGGCCGAGCTGCAGCAGACCGAACTCCTGACGACGCTCAAGACCACGGCCGAGCAGAAGCTCAAGACCGACATCGGCCAGCCCTACATCGACGTCGTGCAGAACGACGCCCAGGGCAAGGAGCTCTCGCTCAAGTCGGTGGTCGAGAACCCGGAGAACAAATACGTCCTGCTCGACTTCTGGGCTTCGTGGTGCGGCCCCTGCATGGGTGAGGTTCCCCACCTGAAGAAGACCTACGAGGAGTTCCACAAGAAGGGCTTCGAGATCTTCGGCGTATCGTTCGACAGCAAGGCCGAGGACTGGACCGAGGCCGTCGAGAAGAACGGCATGGATTGGATTCACGTCAGCGCCCTCTCGGGCTTCGACAACCAGGCCGCCGAGGACTACGCCGTGCGTGGCATTCCGTCGAACTTCCTGATCGACAGCGAGGGCAAGATCGTAGCCAAGGACCTCCGCGGCGACGAACTCTACGAGAAGATCGCCGAACTGCTGGCCGAATAACCCGACCGGCGCAACCACGCCCCTCCCCCGAGCGGAACTGCAAGGGGGAGGGGCTTTTTCGACCCTGAAGATGACACACGAACACCTTCCGACCAAAACCCCGCCCTACCGCATCATGGGCATCGACCCCGGCACCAACTACATGGGTTACGGCGTGCTGGAGGTAGACGGGCGCACGCTGCGCTCGGTCGTACTGGGCGACATCGACCTGCACAAACTGACCGACCCCTACGCCAAACTGCGCTACATCTTCGAGCGGGTCGGGGCGCTCATCGACGAATACCGCCCGCGCGAGGTGGCCCTCGAGTCGCCCTTCTTCGGCGAAAACGTGCAGTCGATGCTCAAGCTGGGACGTGCCCAGGGCGTGGCGATGGCTGCCGCGCTGAGCCGCAACCTTCCGGTCACCGAATACGCCCCGTCACGGATCAAGCAGTCGATCACGGGCCGCGGCTCGGCCGCCAAGGAGCAGGTGGCCGCCATCGTCTGCCGGACACTCTCGGTCGAACGGCCGCTGCGGCGTCTCGATGCCACCGACGGCATGGCCGTCGCCCTGTGTCACTACTTCACCGTCAGCAACCCGCTCCAGGCCGCCATGGGCGACGACCGGGTCAAAGGGCTGGGCGGAGGCAAGAAGGCCGCCTCGAAAAACGGCTCGCAGAGCTGGGAACAGTTTCTGCAGCGGCATCCCGAACGGGAGATCAAATAAGCGCGAAAAAACCAGCCATTGATTTACAGCAAATTACGATTAATTTACATTTTTTCTGCAATTTTTTTACAAAATAATTTGCGAGTTTCGGATTTCTGCCCTATCTTTGCACTCGCAATAAAGGAAGGCACCGTAGCTTAATTGAATAGAGCATCTGACTACGGATCAGAAGGTTACAGGTTTGAGTCCTGTCGGTGTCACTGAAGAGGAAACGTCTTTCAGACGTTTCCTCTTGTTTTTCGGGGTCACCCTGCAAAGGTTGCCTGTAGATTTCGAACTTGCCGCTCCATGCCGC
>FR891974.1 GCA_000434235.1 Alistipes sp. CAG:268
TGAACCGCGCCACGAAATAGCAGGCGAACTCCCGCCCCACGTAACCCTGGTTGCCCACGCGCCCCGCCACCGTGGTGAAACCCTCGATCTCGTTGCGCTCGGGAATGACCCGGAAATAACTGCCCTTGTCGCTCCGCGGGTTGTCGATCAGGATGTGCGACTGCTCCGACTCGGGATAGGTGAAACGGAAAAAGCCGGACTTCGAGGCGGCGGTCAGCTCGGCCCGGATGCCGTAGTCGTCGAGGTTCACGGCATAGTAATGGGGTTTGGCCGTCTCGCTGTCGTGCGAATAGCTCGAGGCGCGCTCGGCGGCATCGACCTTCAACGTCCCCACCGACGGCATGATCGTAAAGGCTCCGTACTCCGACATGGCCGCGCCGTTGGGATAGTGCGTGGCACGGAACCCCTGCAGCCTGTCGTGCTGCCAGGCATAGGCGATGTCGTTCTCGGCGGTCTGGGGCGACCACTGGGTCATTGCAAACGGCAGTCCCACGCCCGGATAGACGAATCCGTGGGGACGTTCGGCATTGCTCAGCGTGGACTGTTTCCGCCATACGTCGGTACCGATCCGGGTATCGACATATTCGAGCAGGCTGCCCGACGGTTCTGTCGTCCCGTCGGTGCGGGATGCAGCCTCCGCGGCCTGAAAAAAAACGAGGGCTCCCAGGAGCAGGCGAAGTTTCGGATGATGGTGCATTTTTCTGAAGTTTGGTTCGGACGGATGCAGTCCTGCGCGCAGGACTGCATCCGTCCGGAGCTGTCCCCATGCGCGACAGGACCGACAAAAATAACAAGAAATCGGCAATCTTCCCCCTCTTTTCGCCGGATTTTGCACCTTGCATTCCGGCGCCGACCTGCTGCCGCGCTTCCTCCGAGGGCCGCATTCCCCGCCATCGGCGGTTATTTGGCCGCAAAGGCTCCGTTTTTGCCGCAGAGGGTTCCATATTCGCACAAAAACAGTATCTTTGCAGGCGATAAACCTGCAAACACAATGAACGCTATCACACGCACCGATTTCACCTTCGAAGGCCAGAAAAGCAAATATGTGGGCAAAGTCCGCGACGTATACGACATCGACGACCGATACCTCGTCATGGTCGTGACCGACCGGATCTCGGCCTTCGACGTCGTCCTGCCCGAGGGCATTCCCTACAAGGGACAGGTACTCAACCAGATCGCCGCCAAGTTCCTCGATGCTACCGCAGACATCCTTCCCAACTGGAAGATCGCCGTTCCCGACCCGATGGTCACCGTGGGCCGCAAGTGCGAGCCCTTCAAGGTGGAGATGGTCATCCGCGGATACCTCTCGGGCCACGCCTGGCGGGAGTACAAGGCCGGCAAGCGGACCATCTGCGGCGTGGAGATGCCCGAAGGGATGGTCGAGAACCAGCGGTTCCCCGAGCCGATCATCACCCCGACCTCGAAGGCCGCCGAGGGCCACGACGAGGATATCTCGAAGGAGGAGATCATCGCATCGGGGCTCGTAAGCCGCGAGGAGTACGAGCAGCTCGAAAAATATACGCGGGCGATCTACCGGCGGGGCTGCGAAATCGCCGCCCGGATGGGTCTGATCCTCGTGGACACGAAATACGAGTTCGGCAAGAAGAACGGCGTCATCTACCTCATGGACGAGATCCACACCCCCGATTCGTCGCGCTACTTCTATGCCGAAGGCTACGAGGAGCGGCTGGCCAGGGGCGAGCGCCAGAAGCAGCTTTCGAAGGAGTTCGTGCGGGAGTGGCTCATGGCCAACGGTTTCCAGGGACAGGCCGGACAGCAGGTTCCCGAGATGACCCCCGAGATCGTCGGCGGCATCACCGACCGCTACGTCGAGCTCTACGAGCAGATCACCGGCGAGAAGTTTGTCAAGGCCGAAGGGGCGACGGACACGCAGGCCATCCTGCAGCGGATCGAGAAGAACGTCTCCGAGTGCCTGAAGGGCCTCAAATAGGATCATCTTCCGGCCTCGGGCCTCAAGATTCCAGGCAGCAAACAGGCGGCAAAATGTTTTGCCGCCTGTTTGCCGTCTGACGGCAAGCCACTTCCTGCCTCTCCGGCCGAATCGGCACCCTCCCCCGCACCGCCGTCTTTCGGGCGGTCGAATTAATTGGTATATTTGCAGCCTCGGACCTGCCGGCAGCACCGGGGAAAAAGGCTCCGAACCGACACATCATGCTCGAACAGATCATCTCACAACGACTCCAGATTCCCCTGCCACAGGTCGAAGGCACCGTCCGCCTGCTGCGCGAGGGGGCCACAATCCCCTTCATCAGCCGCTACCGCAAGGAGGTCACCGGCTCGCTCGACGAGGTGGCCGTCGGCTCCGTCCGCGACCTGCTGGAACGGCTCACCGAACTCGAGGCCCGCAAACGGACGATCCTCTCCACGATCGAAGAGCAGGGACGGCTGACCGGCGAACTCCGTACACGGATCGAGGCGAGCTGGGACGCCGCCGAGGTCGAGGACCTCTACCTGCCCTACAAGCCCCGCCGGCGGACCCGCGCCGCAGCCGCCCGCGAGCGGGGGCTGGAGCCGCTGGCCAACCTGCTCATGGCGCAGCACACGCCCGACATCCGGCGACAGGCGCAGCGGTTCGTCACGGCCGAAGTGCCGACTGCCGACGACGCGCTGGCCGGAGCCTCGGACATCGTCGCCGAACGGATGGCCGAGGACGACCGGATCCGCAGCGAGGTGCGCCGCAACTTCTCGCGCGAGGGGATCGTGCATGCGCGCGTGGCGAAGGGCAAGGAGCAGCAGGGCGCGAAATACGCCGACTACTTCGATGCCGCGACGCCCGTCCGATCGGTTTCGTCACACCGCCTGCTGGCCATGCTGCGAGGCGAGGAGGAGGGCATCCTGAAAGTCTCGGTGGAGGTCGATGCGGAGCGGATCATCGAACGGATCCGCCGCCGGTTCATCCGCCCCGGATCAACGACCCGCACGTGGCTGGAAGCAGCCGCCTCCGACGCCTTCCGCCGGCTGATCCGCCCCTCGATTGAGAGCGAAACACTCGCGGCCGCCAAGGAGCGCGCCGACGACGAGGCCATCCGCATCTTTGCCGAAAACCTCCGCCAGCTGCTGCTCGCCTCACCGCTCGGGCAGAAGCGCGTCATCGCCCTCGACCCCGGGTTCCGCACCGGATGCAAGGTCGTGGCGCTCGACGCACAGGGGAACCTGCTCCACCATACGGTCATCTACCCCCACCCGCCCCAGTCGCGCACGGCCGAGGCAGCCGAGACGCTCCGCCGTCTGGCAGCTCGTTACCGCACGGAGGCGATGGCCATCGGCGACGGAACGGCCGGCCGCGAAACCGAACAGTTCGTCCGCGGACTGAAGCTTCAGGGTGTGGAGCTGTACACGGTCAGCGAAGACGGCGCCTCGGTCTACTCCGCATCGGCCGCGGCCCGCGAGGAGTTCCCCGACGAGGACGTAACCGTCCGCGGCGCCGTGAGCATCGGCCGAAGGCTGATCGACCCGCTGTCGGAGCTGGTGAAGATCGACCCCAAGTCGATCGGCGTCGGCCAGTACCAGCACAGCGTGGACCAGGCGAAACTCCGGGCCCGGCTCGGAGATGTGGTAGAAAGCTGCGTGAACCGCGTGGGAGTCAATATCAACACCGCCTCGAAACACATCCTCACCTACATCTCGGGCCTCGGGCCCGCCCTGGCCGAGAACATCGTCGCCTACCGGGCCGCGAACGGAGACTTCCGTACACGGAGCGAGCTGAAGAAGGTACCGCGCCTCGGGGCCAAGGCCTTCGAGCAGGCGGCCGGGTTCCTGCGCATCGTCGGAGGCCGGAACCCGCTGGACAACAGCGCCGTGCACCCCGAATCCTACCCGATCGTCGAACGCATGGCCGCCGATGCCGGCGTAAGCGTCGAGCGCCTGCTCGCCGACCGCGAGCTGCGGCGCACGATCCGCCCCGAACGCTACGTCACCGCGCAGGCCGGGCTCCCCACCGTGACCGACATCCTCGAGGCGCTCGACAAACGGGGGCTCGACCCCCGCGAGGAGCTGCACACCTTCGCCTTCGCTCCCGACGTGCGGACGATCGACGACCTGCGCGAAGGGATGACCCTGCCGGGCATCGTCACCAACATCACCGCCTTCGGCGCCTTTGTGGACATCGGCATCAAGCAGGACGGGCTGGTGCATGTCTCACAGCTGGCCGACCGCTACGTCGCCTCGCCGGCCGAGGTGGTCCGCCTCGGGCAGCATGTCGAGGTGCGCGTTACGGGTATCGACACGCTCCGGAGCCGCATCTCGCTCTCGATGCGCCGGGACGGATAGCCCGGCAGCCGCACCGCAAGACGAAGGGCGGGCGAACCCGATGAGGTTCGCCCGCCCTTTGCGTCTCCGTCCGGACAGGGATCATTCCGCATCCGGAGCCGTGCGGATCACCAGCTCGCCCTCGCCCAGCGCATCGTGGGCGACGAACCACCCCTCGACAGGCTTTCCGCTGCAGGTAACCGATTCGATCCGGCGCCCCTCGCCCTCACGGCGGATCGTCCAACGGTGTCCGTCGCCGAGCGCCACCTCCGTACGGTCGAACAGTGGCACGGTGACGATGTACTCCGGATCGGCCGGCGAGTAGGTATAGAGGCCGATGGCATTCAGCACGTACCACGACGACATCTCCCCGGCATCGTCCATGCCGCAGAGGGCCAGTCCTTCGGGGCCCATGCCGTAGAAACGGTCGAGGATGTAGTCGATGAGCTCCTGCGAACGCTCCTGGCGGCCGATGAAGTAGTAGAGGTAGGCAAAGCCGTGGTCGGGCTGGTTGCCATGGCAGTACTGCCCGATGAAACACGAGAGGTTATCGACCTCGTACCCCTCCCACGGGATCGAGAAGAGGCGGTCGAGTTGCTCGCCGAAGGCCTCGCGGCTCGGGTAGAGCGCGATGAGCCCCTCGGTGTCGTGCGGGGCGAAGAAGGTCTGCTGCCAGGCGTTCGCCTCGCGGTACATGTATTCGTAGTAGGGATAACGCTCCTCGAAGGGGGTGATCCACGACCCGTCCTCCAGGCGGCCGCGCATGAGTCCCGTCGAAGGATCGAAGCAGTTGCGGTAGTTCTTCGTGCGGGCCATCAGCAGGTCGTGGTTCTCCCTGTCGCCCAGCGCCTCGGCCAGCAGCGCCACGGCGTAGTCGTCGTAGGCGTATTCGAGTGTCTTCGTGACGGCCGCCCGACAGACCGTGTTGGTCACCGGATGGTCGTAGTTCATCTCGGGGATGTAGCCGCGGGCGATGTATTCGTCGAGCCACGGACGGCTCGGGCCCTGCACCGTGGCATTGCGCAGCACGAGGTTGTAGGCACGCTTCACGTCGAAGCCCCGGATGCCGCGCAGGTAGCTGCCGGCCACGAATGCCGAGGCATGGTCACCGTGGAAGAAGGTCGGCATGAAGCCTCCGCGCTTCTCGCCGCGGTCGGTATCGGAGCTGATGACATCGGCCGCCACGTCGGGGGCAAGCAGTCCCAGGAGGATCAGTTTGTTGCGGTAGTCATCCCAGTAGGAGGGACTTGTATAGTAACGGAAATTTGCATCGCGGACGACTTCGCCCCGTTCGTCGGTATATTCGCCGTTCACGTCGCTGCGCAGCGCCGGCCAGAGGAACGCACGGTAGAGCGACGAGTAGAAGAGTCCCTTCTCGCGTTCCGTGCCGCCCTCGACGCGGATACGGCCCAACAGGTCGTTCCACGTATCTGCAGCCGCCTGACGCACCTCGGCAAAGGAGCGGCCGAGCAGTTCGGCCTCGAGGTTCCCGCGGGCGTTCGCCTCGCTCACGAACGAGAAGCCGATGCGCAGTTCGAGGGGTCCCTCTCCCTCGCCAAAGCGCACGATACGGATCTCGCGGTCGCCTTCCCGAACCGGTTCGACTCCCGTCACGGAGCGGTTGGCCACGGCATAGAAGTACATCGTCTCGCCGGTCCGCTGCCATCCGGCAAAGGTGTTGTCACCCACCTTGCGGATCTCCCAGCCGCGGACCCGCTCGTTCGAGCGCTGCAGGTCGGCCAGCACCGAAGGCTCGGCCCCCTCGGGGAAGGTGTAGCGGTGCAGGGCGCAGCGCAGCGTCGTCGTCAGTTCGGCATCGACACCGTAACGGTCGAGGAAGACCTCGTAGTAGCCCGGGGCGGCCGTCTCACGGTCGTGGCTGTAGGGCGAGCAGTAATCCTCCGGAGTCGGGATTCCGGTTACGGGCAGCAGCGGGATGTGGCACAGGTTCCAGTGCCCCTTGTTCGAGTGGGTGAACCCGTAAATCACCGTATCCTCGTACTGGTAGCCCGAGCCGCTGTGGAACTTGGTGACGGGACTCGCCTGCACCAGGGCGTTGGGCAGCGACGCCCCGGGAAAGACTTCGGCTCCCCAGGTGCGCTTCGTGGGCCGGAAGCCCAGATCGGCACTGTCCCACAGCGTGGCTGTTCCGAGCAGCGGATTGACATAATCGGTGAGTTGTTTTTGCTGCGGGGCACACCCGACAGCCGTTGCCAGCAAGGCAATGAGCAGAAAGGTTCTTCGCATGAGTTCAGGAGATTTGTTATACAAATGTAGCGCATTCGCCCGGTCCCGCGCAAGCGCTTTGCGGCAAAAAAGCTATCTTTGTCCCGCAAGCAGACTATTCTTGCACAAAATCGGATAACCGCATGGACGCAATCGCGCAATTTTTCGTGGAGTGGGGATACGTGGGGCTCTTCCTTTCGGCTTTCATCGCCGGAAGCATCCTGCCCTTCAGCTCCGAAGCGGTGATGGTCATCCTCACGGGCATGGGCCTCGACCCCGTCGGCTGCCTGATCGCGGCATCGCTCGGGAACACGCTGGGCGGCATGACCTGCTATTGGATCGGCTCGCTCGGCCGCACCGAGTGGATCACCCGCATCGGCATCACACCCCGCCAACTGGCCCGGGCCCGGAAATTCCTCGCCGGGCGCGGCGCCCTGATGGGATTCTTCGCCTTTCTGCCGACCATCGGCGAGGCGCTTGCCATCGTCCTCGGACTGATGCGCAGCAACGTGTGGCTCACGGGCATCTCGATGCTTGCGGGCAAGGCGCTGCGCTATGTCGTCATCCTGCTCTCGTTCGAAGGGGCCGCAGCGCTCTTCTGAGCACAACTCCCCACATGCGGAAACAACAGCGTCCGGATCTCCCCTGCGGGAAATCCGGACGCCGCATATCTGCCGGAAGGCCGGCTACTTCGACGACGCGAGCGGAGCGGCCTGCGTATAGGTCCGGGCGGCCAGCTCCTTGTCGAGCATGTAAAGCCCGAACTTGTTGCCCTCGACGGCCTCGCAGGCGCCGATCATCTCGCGCGCCGACTCCTCCTCCTCGACCTGCTCGTCGATGAACCAAACGAGCATGTTCGACGAAGCATAGTCCTTATCTCCGGCGGCGATGGCGGCCAGATTGTTGATCATCGCCGTCACCTTCTGCTCGTGTTCGAGCGTATCGCGGAACATCTCCAGCGGTGAGTCCCACGACGTGCGGACCTCGGCGATCGGCTGCAAACGCACCTCCGCATCCCGCGAAAGGATGTAGTTCATCAGGATGCGGGCATGGTCCTGCTCCTCCTGGAACTGGACATAGAACCAGTTGGCAACGCCCTTCAGCCCCTTGGCCTCGGCGTCCACCGACATCGAAAGATAGAGATACGCCGACCACATCTCGGCGTTGATCTGCGCATTGAGCGCTTCGTGCAATTGCTGACTCAACATAGTTTATCGTAATTTAAGGATTCGATCCGTTCTCTTACGACAAATATAGGACATTTTCCGAACTTTGAGCCGCCCCGGCAACAAATACGACGAAAAATCCGCCGGGGGCGGGTTTTCGCGCAGGCCGACCGCGGCGCCCGGCAACGCAAGGCGTCCGGAGCGGATCCGCAGACTCCCGGATCAGTCGTCGAGATCGATGAGCCGGAAGTCGAGGTCGAACTTCATCTCGAAGCCGTTGTCGAGCTCGACCTCGTAATCGCGGCGGTCGCGTTCGAGTTTCAGCACCCGGGCTTCAGGGAAGTGTTTGGCTACATAGGCGGCAATCTGCGGAGGGATAAGTCGCGCCGGCACCTCGGCCCCGTACTTGCAGTCGATGTCGGTCCAGTTCCCTTTTCCGTCGAACACCACCACCATGCCATCGACCATCACCACCTTGTACTCGGTCGAGAACCACTCGGTCTCTGCCTTGGCGAACGAAACATCCACTCCGGGGAAGCTTTCGGCCAGGAACGCCTGCGCTGCAGCGGGCAGTTTATCGGCCGTAATCAGCCGGTCCCGCTCCATGCACGAGGTCGCAAGGCCGAGTGTCAGCAGGGACGCTCCCATCCAACCCACGATTCGTTTTGCTTTTGATTTCATATGTTACTCTCTTCTTCTCGTTGTTTTCCGTCACAAAGCTAATCTGCGAAACTGAAACGTTTCTGAAACGCCGCGTCAATCCGCAACCCGGAGCGTGAAACAGTGACGCCCCTCCGCGTAGCCGTACCCGATCCGCATGCCGTAGAGGCGGCACACGGCATCGACGATCGCCAGCCCGAGCCCCGTCGAACCCTCCCTCTTCGTCCCCTGGTAAAAGCGGTCGAAGACATGCTCGCCGTCGAGCGCCCCGCCCGCACCGCTGTTGGCGACGCTCAGGCTGCCGGCGTCCACACGGACGACGATCTCGCCGTCCGCATCGCCGTGCACAAAGGCGTTCTTGAGCAGGTTGCCCACGACACTCGCCGCGAGCGACGGGTTCATCCGCACGGTCAGCTGCCCCTCTTCGAGCAGCGTAAAGCGGATCCCGCGGTAGGCATAGATCTCCCCGAGGTCCTCGGCCGTACTGCGCACCAGGGCATTCACATCGACCGGCTCGGACTCGGGGAACTGCCCGTTCTCGATCTTCGAAAGCAGCAGCAGCGACCGGTTGAGCCGCACCAGATACCCCAGCGTCCGCTGGACCTTGGCGATCTCGCCCAGCTGCTCCTCCGTGAGCGATCCGCCATCGACGAGCATCTCAAGTCGGTTGCCGCACACGGCCAGCGGGGTCTGCATCTCATGCGAGGCGTTGCCGATAAACTGCTTCTGCCGGTCGAACAGCGATTCGGCCCGGGCGGCATACCGCCGGGCGGCATCGTTCAGCCGACGGAACTCCACGACCTTCGTATCGGCCTCGAGCGGCGGATTGGCCGCACCGACCGTATAGGCGTCGAGCCACCGCAACAGGGCGTAAAGCGGCTTCATCGTGCGGTGCAGGACGACGGCCGTCACGATCAGAATCAGCCCGAGCAACAGCACGTACAGTCCGACGATCCACCACAATACGGCCCCGACCAGTTCGGTCTTCTCGACCGCCGGCGACGTCACCGTCAGTTCGCGCCACTGCCCCGCACGGTCGCGGAACATCATCCGCAGCACGCGGGCCGGCTCCTCATTGTCCCGTTCGGGAATATAGACCTGCTCGTCCGAAAATACCGTCTGCGGGCGCGAAGCGGCATAGCCGGCAGGTACCTCGAAGAGTTTGTACCCGCTCGTACCGCCCCCTTCGGATGCGGGGGCGTGTCCGGAAAGCACCTGACGGATGATCACTTCGGCGCGTACCTCCAGCGCATCGTCCACCTCACGGTCGATCCGGGCCGTCAGGGCAAAATAGAACAACAGGGCCCACACCGCCAGCAGCAGCGAGAGTACCCATGCCAGGTGCAGGACGATGCGGTAGACAAGTCTCATGGACGGACCAGTTTGTAACCGAAGCCGTAGACCGACTTGATCTCGATGTCGGCCCCCGCGGCCTGGAGTTTGCGGCGCAGGTTCTTCATCTGCGCATAGACGAAGTCGAAGTTGTCGGCCTGGTCGATGTGGTCGCCCCAGACCCCTTCGGCCAGAGCCGCCTTATCGACCGTGTGGTTCGGGCGGGTCATGAAGTAGTGCAGGATGTCGTACTCCTTGCGCAACAACTCCACGGGACGCCCGGCAACCTCGACCCGACGGCTGTCGGGCCACAGGCGCACGTTCCCCGCCTCGAGGCTCGCCTGCCCATCGCGCTGGTGGCGCCGCAGGACGCTCCGGATCCGGGCGCTCAGCTCGGCCAGGTGGAACGGCTTGGGCAGGTAGTCGTCGGCCCCGAGTTCGAGTCCGCCGATCTTGTCGTCGAGCGAGTCGCGCGCCGAGATGATGATCACGCCGGCACGCTGCTGCCGCTGCCGGAGGGCTTCGAGCAGTTTGAGGCCGTTGCCGTCGGGCAGCATGATATCCAGCAGGATGCAGTCGTAATCGTAGGCGGCGATCTTGTCCAGCCCCGATGCGTAGTCGGCGGCCTGCTCGACCACATACTGTTCGCGGCGCAGCGTCTGCACCATGATCTCCCGCAGGGAGGGTTCGTCTTCGACAATCAGCAGTTTCATACGTTCAGTTTTCAGGCAAAGGTACGCTCCGATTCCGAAAGGAAACCGAAATCGGGGCAGATCAGCGCAGTTGTCCCGTCCGTTCGAAATAGGCCTTGAGCACCAGGAGGGAGATCAGCCGCTCGCGACGACGGTCGCGGAACTGGTCGATATAGGCGTGGGCGTGGGCCACGATCGCCTCGGCCTCCTCGGGATGGGTGCTGTAGTGGTGCATACGCTCCTCGAGGTCGGCATAGTCGGGCCGGATCTCCACATAGTGGTAGCCGGGAATGAGCGTACCCTCCATGAACCACGTCTCGTAGGTCGGCCGCGGCATGACGGCCAGCGAATTGGTGGACATCACCCACTTGAGGTTCGTGGCTACATCGTTGCCCTCGATGGCCAGGATATAGCGGTAGCGCAGGTGGTCGTACATCGAGATGTGGGGCTTCGTCCACTCGGGCGGCAGCGACGGATGGCGGTTCGAAATGCCCGCATCGCAGCATGCCGAGCCGAAATAGCGCTCCATGAAGCGTTTGCGCAATACGTGGTTCGGGTGGTGGCAGTTGATCGCGCTCCGGAAGATCGCCCGGTCCTCCTTCGCCCGGAACGGAATGTCGTCGCGCAGGAAGACGAAGTGGCGGAACTTGTCGAGGTTGAGCAATACCGAGTTGGCATTGTCGCCCGCAATCGGGCGGCTCTTGACGACCGACGGAATCGGAGGCACCTCGGTCACGTCGCCGGGGATCATGTTCCACAGCAGGCCATCGTCGAACCAGCGCGTAAATTCGTAGGAATCGAAGAAATAAGCCGTGCGGACACCCCGGCCGAGGCGATGTTCTCCGAGCGGATGCAGCCCCTCGGGCAGAGGCACCCCCTCTGCCGGCAGGCGGTTGTAGTAATCGACGCGCTGCAGGATGTAGTCGCGATCGCCGCGCGACGCGACCTCGGCCAGCACGCCTTCGAGCCGCTTCTGCAGCAGGCGGTGCGGCACGGCGTACCGGGCAAGGTTCCGCACGAAGTAGAACAGCTTGACGGGTTTGTTGTGGAGAATACGGTTCAGTCGGTTGTCCATAGCTGCGTCTGTTGTGTTGAACAAAGATAACGATTTTCCCCGAACCGCCGCATGCCGGAAGCGGAAAACAGACCGGGCAGGACCGGCACGTGAAACGGGATGGCCGGGAGCCCCGGTCCCGCAAACGGGAGACAGGAAGAACGACGCGGCCGGATGGCGGCACGGCAGGGAAACGAAGAGGCGGAGACCCTCGTCGGATCTCCGCCCCGTTCCGTACACGGATTCAGGAGGATTACTCCTTGTGTCCGTCGTATGCCCACTTCACATAGATGGCACCCCACGTATACCCGCCGCCGAATGCCGACAGGATGAGGTTATCGCCCTTGCGAAGCTGCGATTCGTAATCGTAGAGACAAGTCGGGATCGTTGCCGCCGTCGTGTTGCCGTTGCGGTCGATGTTGATCATGCACTTGTCGGCCGTGATGCCCATACGGCGCGCCGTGGCGTCGATGATGCGCAGATTGGCCTGGTGCGGAACGAGATAACGGATATCGTCCGACGAAAGGTTGTGGCGCTCCATCATCTCCACCGACACGTCGGCCATCTTCGACACGGCAGCCTTGAAGACGGCGTGTCCGTCCCACGTGATCGTGTGCCAGTTGTTGGCCACGGTCTCGGCCGATGCCGGATAGCGCGAGCCACCGGCCTTCATGTAGAGCTGCAGCTCGCCCGAACCGTCCGAACGGAGCAGCGAGTCGATCACGCCGTAGCCCTCGGTATTCGGCTCAAGCAGCACGGCTGCGGCACCGTCACCGAAGATCGGGCAGGTCGAACGGTCCGTATAATCGATGATCGAGGACATCTTGTCGGCACCGACGACAATCACCTTCTTGCTCGTGCCGGCCTCGATGAACTTGGCACCCGTGGTCAGGGCGAAGAGGAAACCGCTGCAGGCAGCCGAAACGTCATATGCGAATGCGTTCTTGCAACCGGCCTGGTCGGCGATCAGGTTGCCCGTCGAGGGGAAGAACATGTCGGGAGTGACCGTGGCGCAGATCACCACGTCGATATCCATCGGGTCCACCCCCGTCTTGTCCAGAAGATTGATCACCGCACGTGCTCCCATGTAGGAGGTTCCGACGCCCTCGCCCTTGAGGATATGGCGCGTCTTGACGCCGATGTGCGACATGATCCACTCGTCGGTCGTGTCTACCATCCGGCTCAGCTCTTCGTTGGTCAGGATGTAATCCGGAAGGTACTCGCCCACTCCCGTGATCGCTGCTGTTATCTTACCCATTAACTTCTCTTTTACCTGGTTTTGTGTTACTGATTTTGAAATACCCGCTGCAGCTTCGCCGTCAGTCCGGCCTTGATGACCTGCTCGGTCGAGAGGATCATGCTGCGGATCGCCTTGGGAGAGGAGCATCCGTGGCCGATGATGACGGGCGCATTGACGCCCAGAACCGGCGTGCCGCCCACGTTTTCGTAATTCATGGAGTCCCAGAAGACGTTGCCGCCCCCGAGCGCCTTGTTGATGCGGTAGAGCCCCTCGGCCATCTTCAGCACGGTGTTGCCCACGAAACCGTCGCAGACGATCACGTCGGCCACCTTGCCCGAGAAGATGTGCGACCCCTCGACGTTGCCGACGAAACGGATGCGCGGCTCGGCCTTCAGCAGCTCATAGGCTGCCTTCGACTGGGCGTTGCCCTTGGTCTCCTCCTCGCCGATGTTGAGCACGGCGACACGGGGACGCTCGATGCCCAGCACCGCCTCGGCATAGATCGAACCGATCAGACCGTACTGTGCCAGCACCTCGGGCTTGCAGTCCACGTTCAGCCCCACGTCGAGCAACAGGGCAGGACGCCCCGAAGCCGTCGGAACGATCGACGAGATCGTCGGACGGATTACCCCCTCGATGGGCTTGACGGCATACATCGAACCGACCATCATGGCTCCGGTCGATCCGGCGCTGGCGAATCCGTCGATTGCGCCCTTGGCCAGATAGCCGAAACCTACCGTGATGCTCGAATCGGCCTTGCTCTGGAAAGCCTTGGCCGGATGGTCGCCCATCTCGATCACCTCGGTGGTCGCCACGATGTCGAACCGCTCGGCCGGGCACTTCTCGGCAGCCAGCACCGCCTTGATTTTCTCTTCGTCGCCGAACAGCACGATACGGCTGTCCGACCCGATCGCGTCGAGCGCCATGACAGCCCCCTTGACGGCTGCTTCGGGAGCGAAATCGCCCCCCATGGCATCTATACCAATCTTTAACATACTCGTGCGATTTGGTTTTTATCCCGGCTCCGTCCCGCAACGCATCCGGACGGTTCCGAGGAGCCGTCCGGCAGGGCCCGCGGGCCGAAAGCCGCGCTTATACTAAAAAAGAGGCAGTCCCTCCAGCAGGGAGTCCTCTTTCGTGCCGGCCTATTCGTCGGCCTTCTTCTCGATGGCGAGCTTACCGCGGTAGAATCCGCACTCGGGGCATACACGGTGATAGAGCACCGAAGCACCGCAGTTCGAGCAGGTTACGACCGTCGGAACGACAGCCTTGTAGTGGGTTCTGCGCTTATCGCGTCGCGTCGACGAGATTTTGTGTTTAGGATGTGCCATTTTACTACTTGTATTATGAGTTTAACGTATTTCTGTACCTTTTATTTTGTGCCGCCGTTTTCCTCCGCTTCGTCGGCCTCCATCCGTTCGCGCAGCGCCGCCAGCTTGGCCCACTCTCCTTCGGGAACGGCGTGCTCCTCGGCCCGGTTCTCGATAGCCGAGAACTCCTCGTCGGAGACGATCCGGAAACGCTTGAGCATCTCGGGATCGCACTCTCCCTCGGGGTGCACGCGCTGGTAGGGCAGCGACAGTACGATGCTCTCGTAGATGTACTGCGAAAGATCCACCTCGTCCTCGCCCGGCAGGAGCCAAAGCACCTCGCCGTCATACTCGCGCGGTTCGTCGGAGAACTTCACCAGCAGCTGCCCCTCGAAGTCAATCGGGATGCGGCAATCCTCCAGGCAGCGGTCGCAGGCGACCACCACATGGCCCGTGATGCGGACATCGGCCGTAAGCATCGTCTCGCCCCGCTCGAGCGTGACCTCGACGACACACCGTCCGTCCTTGATCTCCGAACTTTCGAAGGCCTCGAACAGCGGTTTGCCGACCTCGAAACGGAACTCGTGGGTCCCGTTTTTAAGGCCTCGGTAGGCAATCGAATATCCTTCAGCTACCTCCATTTGTACGCATTTAGTGCGCAAAGTTACTAAAAAATAGGACAACTGCAAAGAAAACCGCGAGTTTTAGCGTCATCATCCGATTCGCACCCCCGGAAATTTGGCATTGCGCACGAGTTGTATTATATTTGTGGAATATGGCAGACAAAGGGGGAGGATTCACGATCGAGGTCACCAGCCGCTACGAAGGCTGGTGGCGCTACAACGTCGCACTGATGTGCGGCTGCTTCGACGCCGCGGACAACCGCACGGGGTTCGCCTCGGCCTCCTCGGAGATCGTCCCCGTCGGGGCCAACCTCAAGGAGCCGCCCGCCACGCAGGCCGGACGGCGGCACATCGCACTGACGACCGACCCCTGCGACCACCTCATGCTCTACGTCTACATCATCCCCCACACGCTGCCTGCGGACAACGATATCGACGCCACGAGACCCTTCGACATCGAACTGCGCATCAGTTGCAACGGCCGGCGCATACGGAGCGAAAAGCGCCGGATCAACCAATGGTCGGGAGCCTCGATCGAGCTGCGCGTGGCAGCCGACGGCAAGTGACCCGCAGCCGAAACCCTCAACAAAAAAACTTCACGACAACGATGAAAACGAAACTGCTACCCCTCATGCTGCTGGCGGGAATAGCCCTTTCGGGCTGCGGCACGGCCGACACGGCGGCCGACTCCTTCGTCCGGGTCGAAAACGGACAGTTCCTGCTCAACGACAAGCCCTACTACTTCATCGGCACCAACTTCTGGTATGGCCCCATCCTCGGATCGCAGGGTCCCGACGGCGACCGCGGGCGTCTGGCCCGCGAGCTCGACGCACTGCGTGACCGCGGCGTGACGAACCTCCGCGTGCTGGTGGGTGCCGACGGCGAGGAGGGCGTACCCTGCAAGATCGAGCCCATCCTGCAGACCGCACCGGGCGAGTACGACGATGCACTGCTCGACGGGCTGGACTACTTTATGCGCGAGGCAGCACGCCGCGACATGAAGGTCGTACTCTACCTCACCAACTCGTGGGAGTGGTCCGGAGGCTACTCGCAATACCTCATGTGGGCCGGCGAGGAGAAGGCCCCAATCCCGGGGATTGATGGATGGAACCCCTTCCGCGAATATGTCGCCGGCTTCATCCCCAACGAGCGGGCCCGGGAGATGTTCGCCGACCACGTGCGCTTCATCGTCGGCCGTACGAACCGCTACACGAACCGGAAGTACAGCGAGGATCCCGCCATCTTCTCATGGCAGATCTGCAACGAACCCCGCGCATTCAGCGATGAGAACAAGGAGGAGTTCGCCCGCTGGATCGGTTCCACGGCCCGCCTGATCCGCTCGCTCGATCCCAACCACATGATCTCGACCGGCTCGGAGGGGTTGTTCGGCTGCGAAGTGGACACGCTGCTGACCGAGCGCATCCACGCCTTCCCCGAGATCTCCTATGTCAATCTCCACATCTGGCCCTACAACTGGCAGTGGGCCACGGCCGGGCACCTCGACGAGGAGTTCGACAACGCCCGGCAGCTGACCCGCGAGTACCTGGAGTGCCACCTCGACATCGCCGAGCGGCTCAACAAGCCGGTGGTCGTCGAGGAGTTCGGATTCCCGCGCGACAGCGTCCGCTTCGACCGAGGCACACCGACCCGCCTGCGCGACGCATACTATACCGACCTGCTCGACCGGGTCATCGGCTCGAAAGCCGAAGGCGGACTGCTGGCCGGCTGCAACTTCTGGGGCTGGGCCGGCGAGGCGCGTCCGGCCCACCACAACTGGCAGCGCGGCGACGATTTCTGCTGCGACCCGGCCCACGAGCCGCAGGGCTTCTACTGCGTCTACGACGACGACACGACCGCCGAACTGATCCGTGACGCCAACCGCCGTCTCGAGGCGACCCCGCTGCCGGGCGAAGCGACAAAAGTCCAATAAGGAAAGGCCTGCGTCGGCCGACGTCCGGCGACAGTTTTCCCAAGCGATACGTCCCGCAGTTCCGATTTGGAAACTGCGGGACGTATCCTTTCATGCCGTCCGTCCCCATCCGCCCCGCCCGTCCTGCCCGTTCCGGCCGAGAGCAAAACACAGCGATGCTTCCGGTCTTGTGCCCGGGAGCATCGCAAAAAAAAGAGGGATCCGGCGAAGCGGATCCCTCCAACTATGGTCTTTTGCGGGTCAGACTACTTGTTGTAAGCCTTCATCACCGAGATCAGGTCGAGGACCTTGTTCGAGTAACCCCACTCGTTGTCGTACCATGCAACAACCTTCACGAAGGTGTCGGTCAGAGCGATACCGGCAGCCTTGTCGAAGATCGACGTACGGGGATCGCCCAAGAAGTCCGACGAAACGACAGCCTCCTCGGTGTAGCCCAGCACACCCTTCAGCTCGCCTTCCGAAGCCTCCTTCATGGCAGCGCAGATCTCATCGTACTTCGCCGGCTTGGCGAGGTTTACGGTCAGGTCAACAACCGATACGTCGAGGGTCGGAACACGCATCGACATACCCGTCAGCTTGCCGTTCAGCGAGGGGATCACCTTACCTACGGCCTTGGCAGCGCCGGTCGAGGAGGGGATGATGTTGCCCGAAGCGGCACGGCCACCACGCCAGTCCTTCATCGAGGGACCGTCTACGGTCTTCTGCGTAGCGGTGGTCGAGTGAACCGTCGTCATCAGACCGTCGGTGATGCCGAACTTGTCGTTCAGAACCTTGGCGATCGGGGCGAGGCAGTTCGTGGTGCACGATGCGTTCGAAACGATCTTCTGGCCAGCATAGGTATCGGTGTTCACGCCGCATACGAACATCGGCGTAGCGTCCTTCGAGGGAGCCGACATAACAACGTACTTGGCACCGGCTGCGATGTGAGCCTGAGCCTTCTCCTCGGTCAGGAACAGACCCGTCGATTCAACGACGTACTCGGCACCCACCTCGTTCCACTTCAGGTTTGCGGGATCCTTCTCGGCGGTTACGCGGATGGCGTGGCCGTTCACGATCAGCTGGCTCTTCTCGAGGTCGTAGTTGATCTCGCCCTTGAACTGGCCGTGCATCGTGTCGTACTTCAGCATATAGGCCAGGTAGTCTACCGGGCAGAGGTCGTTGATGCCTACGATCTCGTACTTGTCAGTCTGCGTGCAGGCAGCACGGAAAACCATACGGCCGATACGACCGAAGCCGTTGATACCAATCTTAATAGTTGCCATAATGTTTTGATTTATTTGTTAGTAAAAAACTCGCGTCGTTTTTCCACGCGCAAAAGTACACACTTTCTAAATTTTACGCAATAAAAATCGTAAATTTTTTAATGAATGCCCGCCGCCTTGGCGCGCTTGGCCATAGCCGAGGCGAAGACGAAATCGTTCAGTTCCGGATTGTCGGCGTGCAGGATATCGTCCTTGGTTCCCTCCCACCACTTGCGGCCGTTGTGGATGTATACGATCTTCTCGCCGATCTCCATCACGGAGTTCATGTCGTGCGTATTGACGATCGTCGTGATGCCGTACTCCTGGGTGATCTCGTGGATCAGGTTGTCGATGACGATCGAGGTCTGCGGGTCGAGGCCCGAGTTGGGCTCGTCGCAGAACAGATAGCGCGGGTTCATGACGATGGCCCGGGCGATGGCCACCCGCTTGATCATGCCGCCCGACAACTCGGCCGGGTAGAGGCGATTGGCGTTCTCGAGCCGCACGCGCTGCAGGCAGAAGTTCACCCGCTCCATCTTCTCGCGTTCGCTCTTCGAGGTAAAGAGGTCGAGCGGCAGCTTGACGTTCTCCTCGACGGTCGAGCTGTCGAGCAGCGCCCCGCCCTGGAAGATCATCCCGATGTCCTTGCGGATCGTCTTGCGCTCGCGGAAGCCCAGCCGCGTGAAGTTCACGTCGTCGTACCAGACGTCGCCCGCATCGGGCTCGTGCAGCCCCACGAGGGTCTTCAGCAGCACGGTCTTGCCCGAGCCGCTGCGCCCGATGATCAGATTGGTCTTCCCGGTCTCGAACTCGACCGAGATATCGTCGAGGACCGTGCGTCCGTCGAACGACTTGACGATATGTTCGGCTCGTATCATATCAACAGCACTTGCGTCAGGATCAGGTCGAAAAGCAGGATCACGATCGAGCTGGCCACCACGGCGCGCGTCGATGCGGCGCCCACCTCGAGCGAGTTGCCGCGGGCGTAATAGCCGTAGAAGGCCGAGATCGAGGTGATGATGTAGGCGAAGAAGACGGTCTTGATGAGCGTGTAGGTGATTGAATAGGGGCGGAAGTCCATCAGCAGGCCATCGACATAGTCGGCCGGGATCATGATTCCGGTGGCTGCGGCGATGAGCCAGCCGCCGATGACGCCGATCAGGATCGAGAGGATCGTCAGGAAGGGAAAGAAGATCATCGACGCCACGATCTTCGGCAGGATGAGGTACGAGGCCGAATTGACCCCCATGATCTCCAGGGCGTCGATCTGCTCGGTGATGCGCATCGTGCCGATCTCCGAGGCGATGCTCGAGCCGACCTTGCCGGCCAGGATCAGCGCCACGACGGCCGATGAGAACTCGAGGATCATCGTCTCGCGCGTGGCATAGCCGATGAGCGACTGCGGGATGAACGGCGAGTCGAGGTTGATCGACATCTGGAGCGTGATGACCGCACCGATGAAGATCGAGATGATGGCCGTCAGCCCGATGGAGTTCACGCCGAGGGCCTCCATCTCGTAGATGATCCTCCGGCGGTAGATGGCGGCCTTCTCGGGACGGGAAAAGACCTTCCCCATCAGCATGAAATAGCGCCCTATGAGTTCGAATACCTTCAACATGGTCACTCCTTGGTCTCTTCGAAATCGACGTAGTCGCCGACCTTTTCCGACACGCGCTTCTCGGGGGCGTCGGACGTGCGGTAGACCTTCACCTCACCCTCGCGCTCCTGCTTCGGAGGCCGCTGCCGCGCCCCGAAGCCGCGGGGATCGAAGCCGCCCGCGGCACCGCCGAATCCCTCGCCGAAACGCTCCTCCATCTCCTTGCGCATGCGGTAGATCCGCCAGCGGAAGAGAAGCACGCCCGCAACGAGCAGCAGAACGAATCCCATAATAAAATACAGTATGAATAGTGCAATACCCTTCAGCAGCGCCGGAGCACCCAGCGCCAGGATCAGAATGACGAGCACGGTCAGCGAGTTCCGCTGTACGAACCCCACGAGTGCGTCGATGACTGCCATCAGATATTTCATCGTTCGTTTTTCGAGTTACAGCCCTACAAAGGTAGGGAAAATTATGCGGATTTCAATAAATGTCGTAATTTTGGTGCCGGAAAGCAAAAATCACCACACGACCATGATAACCCCGCTCACAGCCATTTCGCCCGTAGACGGGCGCTACCGTAACAAAACGGAAAAACTTGCAGATTATTTTTCGGAAGCGGCACTGATCCGCTACCGCATCCGCGTCGAGATCGAATACTTCATCGCCCTGTGCGAGCTGCCGCTGCCGCAGCTTGAGGGCATCGACCACGCCCGCTTCACCGACCTGCGCCGGCTCTACACCGACTTCTCCGAGGCCGACGCGCTGCGTGTCAAGGAGATCGAGTCCGTCACCAACCACGACGTAAAGGCCGTCGAGTACATCATCAAGGAGAAGATGGATGCGCTGGGGCTCTCCGCATACAAGGAGTTCGTACACTTCGGACTCACCTCGCAGGACATCAACAACACATCGATCCCCCTCTCGCTCAAGGAGGCCCTCACGGGGGTCTACTACCCCGCCGTCGAGGAGGTGCGCGACAAGCTGGCCGCCTTCGCCAGGGAGTGGCACGACGTGCCGATGCTGGCACGCACGCACGGGCAGCCCGCCTCGCCCACGACCCTCGGCAAGGAGTTCATGGTCTTCGTCGAGCGGCTCGAGAAGCAGCTGGCCATGCTCCATGCGATCGCCATCCCGGCCAAGTTCGGCGGCGCCACGGGCAACTTCAACGCCCACCATGCGGCCTATCCCTCGATCGACTGGGTGGCTTTCGCCAACCGGTTCGTCGGCGATACCCTCGGGCTGAGCCGCTCGCAATACACCACGCAGATCGAGCACTACGACAACCTGGCGGCGATCTTCGACTGCATGAAGCGCATCGACACGATCCTTGTGGACCTCTCGCGCGACATGTGGACCTACATCTCGATGGAGTACTTCAAGCAGCGCATCAAGGCCGGCGAGGTCGGCTCGAGCGCCATGCCCCACAAGGTGAACCCCATCGATTTCGAGAATGCCGAGGGCAACTTCGGCATCGCCAACGCCATTTTCGAGCACCTCTCGTCGAAACTCCCCGTCTCGCGCCTGCAGCGTGACCTGACGGACTCGACCGTGCTGCGCAACATCGGCGTGCCCGTGGCCCACGCCGTGATCGCCCTGCAGTCGCTCATGAAGGGGCTGGGCAAGGTGATCCTCAACCGCGAGGCGCTGGACCGCGACCTGGAGCAGAACTGGGCCGTCGTGGCCGAGGGCATACAGACGATCCTGCGCCGCGAGGGCTATCCGAAGCCCTACGAGGCGCTGAAGGCCCTGACACGCACCAACACCCACATCACGCGCGAGGCGATCGCCGCCTTCATCGAGACGCTCGACGTGGCCGAGACGGTGAAGCAGGAACTGCGCGCCCTCTCGCCCGCGACCTACACGGGTGTCTTCCGGTAACCGGCAGCGAAGATGGGATTCGGGCTTGTCCTCTACGGCATCTTCGCCGTGTTTTTCCTCGTACTCGGAGTCATCTTTTTCCTGGGCCGCGGAGCGCGGCTGATCGCCGGCTACAATACGATGCCGAAGGAGGAACGCGCACGTTACGACGAAAAGGCGCTGTGTCGTTTCATGGGCAAACTGATGTTCTACTGCGCCGTCTGCATGCTCCTAATGGGCGCCGACAAAATCCACCCTCACCAGGGGTTCGGAGCTGCCGGCATGATCTGGCTGGCGATCGGCGCCGTCGCAGCGGTGATCTACGCCAATACGGGCAACCGTTTCCTGAAAAAGCCGCCGCAAAGGCGGGACCCGGAGGGAAAATATCCCCCACGGACATAAGAATAGAATGAAGCGAGCCGCCGAAGGATTCCGATCCCCGGCGGCTCTTCGTTGGCACGCACTTTGCCCATTCCTGAAGCAACTGCGGCACAGCAACCGCAGTGAGGTTTCTTCATTTATTTAAGTTTGGGTTAGTAGTTTAGGAGGGCCATCCTCCGGAGGCGGCAGGCAATCGCGAGATCCCCTGCCGCTTTTTCATGCCGTCCCGGCCACGCCGCGGCAACACGCACGATGTGCCGCGACCGTGACGGAACCGCGCGGCACACAGAGTCTGCGACCCGCCGGAAGCACACGCACAGGGCAGGGGTCAGAACTCCACCGTGATGCCGATCGAGGGCAGCAGCGTGCCGCTCTCCTGCCGGAGCACCTTCATTTTGTAGCGCTGCTCCGAGACCGGATCCTCGGGATTGAGGATCTCGCCCGTGGACATCAGCACGTCGGGCTGCCGGAGTTTGCTCACCGTGACGTTCTGCAGGTCGATGTAGAACCCCAGCATGCACCCCTTGAAGTAGAAGATCTTGTCGATGCGCAGGTCGAGCTGCGCAAAGGCGTCGAGCCGTTCAGCATTGTAGCGCGCATAGTCATAGTAGGGGCGTCCCTGCGCATCCCACGCCTCGACGAGCGACGACTTGTCGGCATCGTAAGGCGTATAGGGGGCCCCGCCCACGGCGCTCAGCTTCGCGCCGATGCTCCAGTTGCGGGGCAGGTCGTACGTTCCGCTGACGTTCACCACGAAGCGGTTGTCCCACGCCGAGGCGATCCACGGCGACGAGCCGTCGCTGCGGTACTCGCTGCGGTAGAGCGTCACCGACCCCACGATGTTCACCCGCCCGGGAATCTGCCAGCGGGCCATGGCCTCCACGCCGTAGGCGCGTCCTTCGGCCGAAGAGACGAGCGCCTCATTGCCCACCACGCCGTAGTCGTTGCCCTTGCACGAGAGCGGAATCCCGTCGGCGAGCGACAGGGGCACGTCGTCATATCCTTTGTAGAAGTTCTCGAGCGAGAGGACCAGCCGGTCGCGCAGGTGCCAGCTTACACCGGCACTCACCGCCCCGACACGCAGGTAGCGCAGGTCGCGGTTCACATACTGCCCGGCATCGAGGTAGCCGAGTGCCGTATAGGGCGGCAGCTGGTAGTAGAGTCCGGCGCTGCCGCTGATCTTCCATCCCCCGCCCAGCACATACGACAGCGAGGCGCGCGGCGAAAGCTGGTGCCACGGCCGGGACATGTGGGAGGAGTAGTCGCACGCGTCGGCCCGCACCCCGGCCGATGCGGTGAAGCGCTTGTTTTCCGAGGAGTAGTCGGCTCCGACGAAGAGCCCCCAGCCGAAGATGCCCAGGTCGGTGCGGTAGTCGGCCGTGCGGGCTTCGTCGGTATAGAGGCGCTGGAAGGTGCGGTTCGTGTAGTCCGAATAGTTGAGTTCCGCCCCTTCGCGCAGGGTCCACTGTCCGAGATAGCTGCGGTTCTCGGCCCGCAGCGTGCTCTTCTGCTCCACGGAACGCAGGCGCAGCGTGAGGTTCTCCTCCGAGGAGTCGTCGTTGCCGCGATACTTCAGGTTGCGGTTGTTCAGGTAGTTGTGGCTCAGGGTTACCGTCTGCACGTGCTTCCCGGCATAGTGCTGCCACGAGGCACCGACCGTGAAGGTCTCCTGCTGGATGCGCGGCAGATAGCTCAGCAGGTACTCGGCATCCTCGCCCTTCTCATCGACGTTGAGCTTCATGTTGTCGATGCCGGCCAGCGCCAGAAAGGTCAGCTCGTCGCGCTCCGAGAAGCGGGTCTTGACCTTTACCTGCCCGTCGATGTAGTTCGGCAGGAACGGGAGCCCCAGCATCTTGAAGAGCAGCTGCAGGTAGGACTGCCTGAGCGAGAAGAGGTAGGTCGTCCTGTCGCCGATGTGGCCGCTGCCGCTGATCCCGGCGTCCGAGGCGCCGAGCGTCGCCTTGAAGGTCTGCCGCTCGGCATTGCCATCGCGGAGCTTGAAGTCGAGCACGGAGCTCAACGCCCCGGCCCGGTCGGCCGGGAAGGCCCCGGTGTAGAAGTTGATCTCGCGGATCAGGTCGGCATTGACGATGCTCACCGGACCGCCCGTGGCGCCCTGCGTGGCAAAGTGGTTGATGTTCGGGATCTCGATGCCGTCCATGAAGAACTTGTTCTCCGACGGGCCGCCGCCGCGCACAATCAGGTCGTTGCGGTAGCCCACCGGCGAGAAGGCCACGCCGGGATAGGAGCGCACGATGCGCGAGATGTCGCGGTTCGAACCGGGGCTCTTCTCGATCTCGCGGACCCCGATGACGTTCAGCCCCACGGGGCTCTCGACCGTCGCCCGGAAAGGCGAGGGACGGACCGTCACGGCCTCGACCTGCGTGGCATCCTCCTCGAGCTCGATCTCCACGAAGGGCGTAGCGGCCGAGACGAGGAACTCGGGGCTGACATAGCCCTTGTATCCGACCGAGGAGGCGACGAACCGCTGGATGCCGGGGCGTACCCGTTCGATGACAAACCGGCCGGTGGAGTCTGTCGAGGCGCCCCGCTGCTCCTCGCCCTGCACCACGACCGAAGCATAGGCGACCGGCTGGCGCGTCAGGCGGTCGATCACACGACCCGACACCGGGTATCCCGAGGTTTGCTGCGCCCGCACCGCACACGGCACGGCGAGCAACAGCAACAAGCATGACAGACAGATCCGTTTCATCGTCCTATTCCAGTTTTATGTCGAGCATCACGGGCAGATGGTCCGACGCCCTGCTCACGTCGCCCGCACGGAAGCGGTCCAACACCCGGGCATCCACCACATCGCATGCCACACCGTTGTCGAGTTGCAGAAAGTAGTCAATGCAGACCGTCGGTCCGTCCGACGGATAGGTCCCGGCATCGGTTCCCGAGAGCACCCGCCAGGCGCGCCGCAACTCGCGCAGCGTCTCCGAGCCGGGCTCGGCATTCAGGTCGCCGCCGAGGAAGACCGGCTTCACGCTCCGCCCGTAGCGTTCGCGCATCACCCGGTTGATCTCGCGCACCTGCTCGACCTGCGCCTCGGCCGAGACATGGTCCAGGTGGGTAGTGGCGATCACGAAACGCGGAAGCTCGACGACCGCCAGCACGCGCGGCTCGGCTCCGCCGGCCTGCGGCAGCGGCACGAAGAATTTGCGGACCGCCGGCTCGCGCGTCATGACCCCTTCGCCGTAGGCGCCGCCCTGGAACGGCATGGCGGGACCGTAGCAGAAGTCCCAGCCGCCCATCAGCCCGGCGACCCGTTCGAGTTGGAAAACGCCCCGCGTCCGGACGGCACAGCTGTCCAGTTCGTTGAGACAGACGGCATCGGCGCCGATCTCGCGCATCATGTCGGCAACAAGCCGATAGTCGTCCCGGATGTATTTGTTGAAGACCCCGACATTGTAGGTCACCAACCGCGTCACACCCGGCGCCTTGGCCGGAGCCTCCGTCCTTTCGGGTGCGGAACCGGTCATCCGGGCCATCGCACACGCAATCCATCCCGCCGCCAGAAACAGCGTCAGGAGAAGTTCCAATCGTCTTTTCATCGTTTTCGAACTTTTCCGGCCGGAAGGCCCGTAAAGGACCAAGGCACAGTCCCGCCGATTTCACCACGAAGATACGCAAAATAACGGTTCCGGACATCGCCGCCGGGAAAAATCGATCCTTTCGCCCTTCATTTCCGCCGGAACGTGCCGCCGACGGGGCCGGAAGAATCTCCGCGGCATGAAAACTGCAGGTCTCGAAGCATTTGCACAACATACCGAACCATGGCCAAAGACAAACGCATTTCGACCTCGCAGCTCGCCCTGATGACCGCAGCTGCAGTCATCAGCCTGCGCGGACTCCCGATGATGGCGCAGGAGGAGCTCACCATGTTTTTCTACATCTTCTTCGCCACGTTCCTCTTCCTGATTCCCGCGGCACTCGTGAGTGCCGAACTGGGCAGCGCCTTCGCCTCCCGCGGAGGCGGTGTCTACACCTGGGTCAAGGAGGCCTTCAACCCCCACCTGGGCTTCACGGCCATCTTCCTGCAGTGGATCCAGAACGTCGTCTGGTACCCCACCGTGCTGGGATTCGCCGCCGCCTCGGCCGCCTACATGGCCGGTCTCCCGGCACTGGCCGAGAACGGGATCTTCGTGGGGTGCTTCTCGATCGCCATGTACTGGTTCGCAACCTGGATCACCCTCCGCGGCACCACGGCGCTCACCGACTTCACGAGCCGCGGGTTTCTCGTCGGCACGGTCCTGCCCGGCATCGTCATCGTCCTGATGGCCGTCATCTGGCTGGCCGGGGGCAACGGAATCGCCTTCGAACACATCCCCGCCTCGGTCACCCAGGTAGTCGGGACCGACGCCGCGCACCACGTGCACCCGCGCCTGTTCCCCCACATCTCGGGCATGAGCGACATCGCCTTCCTGGCCGGCATCCTGCTGCTCTTCGCCGGTGTCGAGGTCCACGCCGTGCACGCCCCCGAACTGAAACGGCCGCAGTCGCAGTTCCCGCGGGCCATGTTCCTTGCCGCCCTGATCTCGTTCAGCCTCTTCACGCTCGGCGCCCTGGCCGTAGCCGTCATCACGCCCTACGAACAGATCGACCTCCAGGCAGGCCTGTTCGTCACCTTCCGCATCGTCTTCGACCACTACCGCATCGGGTGGATGACCAACGTCATGGGGCTGCTCGTCACCTTCGGAGCACTGGCCGGCATCCTCTCGTGGATCTCCGGACCGAGCCGCGGCCTGCTCTGGACAGCCCGGGAAGGGCGGCTGCCCCGGGTGCTCGGCAAAACGAACCGCAACGGCGTGCAGATCAACATCCTGCTCATCCAGGGGGCGCTCGTGACGCTGCTCTCGTCGCTCTACATCGTGATGAAGAACGTGAACGTGGCCTTCTTCCTGCTCAGCGCCCTGACCATCGGACTCTACCTGATCATGTACATGATGATGTACGCCGCAGCCATCCGCCTGCGCTACACTCAGCCCGACCTGCCCCGCAGCTACCGCGTGCCGGGCGGACGCGCCGGGATCTGGATCATCGCCGGAGGCGGCCTGCTGGCCGTGCTCTTCTCGTTCGCCGTGACCTTCTTCCCGCCCTCGCAACTGCCCGTCGGGAGCCCGGCCACCTACACGGCACTCGTCGCCTCGGGCACACTGCTCTTCCTGGCCATCCCCTTCGCCATCAGCCGGTCCATGGACCGGCAGGAGAGGCAAAAGGGTAAGCGGTAAAAGGAGCGGTGCGGGGCCCGCCTCATCAAAGGCAGGTCCCGCACCGGTTTGCGTCCCAGGTTCCGTCAGCCGAGAATCGTACCGTCCTCCGCGATGCGAAGCGTCACCTCACGGTCCGTCCGCTCCTCCTCCAGCTCGAGGGCATACCATGCACCGTCGGGAGTCTGAAGATAATCCGCGCCGTCGAACTCCCATCCGGCATACTCCGAAGCGGCCCAGGCAGCCGTCACCGCTTCGGGCAGTTCGGCACGGCGCACCTCCCACGAGGTCCTCACCCACGCTCCGGCCCCGTTGAAGAGCAGCTCCTTCTCGCGCCCCTCGTGGCGGATCTCCACCTCGAGCATCCCGTCGTCGCTGTCCTTCTCCACGATCGAGGCGCCCGGATAGTTCTCCCGGATGAAGGCCTCGATCTCCGCCGCGACACCGGCGCCTCCCACGGAGGGTTCATGGAGCGACACCTCGCCCTCGGGCGTAATCCGGATCTTCACGTCGCCGTTGCGCGACTCGAGCTCCAGGCGGTAGAAGGTCCCCTCGGAGACCGTCTCGTACAGATCCGCGTCGTCGAGCCGATAACCGCGCGCCTCGGCATACTCCGAAGCGGCCCAGGCAGCCGTCACGGCTTCGGGCGGGCCGGCACGCAGCCGTCACGGATTCGGGCAGGTCGGCACGGCGCACCCCGGTCTTGGTATACTGCCACGCCGCGCCGCGGTCGAAGAAGAGTTCGCGCTTCACGCCGCCGTCGAGAATCTCGACCTCCGTCCCCTCTGACTCTGCATCGACGTCGATCACACGGGCCGAAGGATAGTGCGTCCGGATATACTCCCCGATCGAGGCCGCAGGCTCGGCCGGGATGAAATCGCCGTAGTCGCAGTCGGGGTCCGCGTCGGCCACACACTTCACCAGCACGCCGTCGGGCGAGTAATAGAGGTCCATCTCGCGGCCGCCCTGTTCGACCTCGATGACGTAGATCTCTGGCTCGACA
The DNA here is from genome assembly GCA_000434235.1 of Alistipes sp. CAG:268. GTDB lineage: Bacteria > Bacteroidota > Bacteroidia > Bacteroidales > Rikenellaceae > Alistipes > Alistipes avistercoris. The sequence continues at coordinate 27,798 of FR891974.1, forward strand.
TCGCCCGCACGGTAGAGTACGTCCACCCGGTCATCGACCCGCCACGAGGCATATTCGCTTGCGGCAAAGGCCTCCCTGACCGCCTGCGGGAGGGCTTCGAAACGGATCTCCGTCTCGGTCATCGTCCAGCGCCCGTCGGCATTGCCGAACCAGGCCGAGCAGTTCGTGGAGAGCGCCGCACGGGTTCCCGTCCAGTAGAAGTCCGCCACGGCATAGTCGCCCTTCATGCTCCAACTTACGTTCTGCGCACCGGGGTAACGCTCGGCAAAAGCCGCCAGCACCTGCGGCGACACCTCGCCTCCCGAGCCGCGCTCCCCGTCGGAGCGCTCACATCCCGCAGCCAGAAACGCGGCGGCTGCAACCAACAGATTTCTCATCCAATTCATCATGATCGTGTCGTTTTAAGTGATTCGATTACCCATTTTCGCAGGCAAAGCTACGGGGACATTTTGAAAAGAAACTGAAACGGCACAAAAAAACCGGTCCTTCGCGGACCGGTCGCTCCGTCATTCGGACGCGCGGTATTCGTTGGGGGTCTGCCCCGTGAGTTTCTTGAACATCCGGGTGAAGTGCTGCGGATACTGAAAGCCCAGTTCGTAGGCGATCTCACCGATCGTCCGCCCCGGATCGAGCACCCGCTCCTTCGCCACCTCGAGCAGTTTGAGCTGGATGTGCTCCTGGGCCGTGCGCCCCGTCTCCCGTTTGACCAGGTCACCGAAATAGTTGGGCGAGAGGCAAAGCTGTCCGGCGCAGTATTTTACCGTAGGAAGTCCTTCGCTGCGGGCGCGCCCCTCGGCGAAGTAGTCATCCAGCAGGCGTTCGAAACGCGTCAGCACGTCGTGATTGACATGTGCGCGGGTGATGAACTGCCGTTCGTAGAAACGCAGGCAGTAGTCGAGCAGCACCTCGATCTGCGTGGTGACCAGCCGCCGGCTGTGACGGTCGATGGCATGCCCGAGTTCGAGACGGATCTTCCGGAGGCTGTCCACGACCAGCGACCGTTCCGTCTCCGAGAGGTGCAGCGCCTCGTTCACCTCATAAGAAAAATAGGTATACTCCTTCATGTTGCGACCGAGCATCGTCCCGCGGATCAGGTCCGGGTGGAAAACCAGCGCCCACCCCTTCGGCTGGAACTTTTCGCCGTTATCCTCGAAGCCGATCACCTGCCCGGGGGCCAGGCAGACGAGCGTACCCTCCTGGTAGTCGTAGTAGTTGCGGCCATAGATCATGTCGCCGCAACGGACCTCCTTGAGGAAAACCGCATAAAAGCCGAACGTCTGGCGCATATGGTAGACAGGCCGGGCCTCTGCGAAATCGACAACCGCCACCAGGGGATGCTGGGCCGCGACACCCAACGACCCGCAATATTCGCCGACGGATTCGATGTGCCGGATTTTTGATTCCATATTATTAGTTACAGGCTTGTTTCCCACAAAGGTAACCATTTCCGCGGGATCCCGCTCCCCGGCGGGCAAAAATCGGTAATCGGGGTAAAAGATTCCGTAATCCGTCTACCCGGAACCGGCCGGGATGCCGTATCTTTGCATTACCGGGCCCCGGACTGGGATCCAACAGAGAAAAAAACGGATACGGACATGAAAAAACGGGTATTGATTCTTTCATCCAGCCCCCGCCGACACGGCAATTCCGACACGCTTTGCGACGAATTCCTGCGCGGAGCCCGCGAGGCGGGGCACGACGCAGAAAAGATCTTTCTGCGCGACCGGACCATCTACTACTGTACGGGATGCGGCACCTGCACCGAACCGGGCAGATCCTGCCCGCAGTACGACGATGCACGGGAAATCATCGAGAAGATGGTCAAAGCCGACGTCATCGTGCTCGCCTCGCCGGTCTACTTCTATGCGATGAGCGCACAGATGAAGACCCTGATCGACCGCTGCTGCTCGGAGTACCTGAGGATGAGCAACAAGGAGTTCTACTTCATCATCACGGCCGCCGAGCAGGACAAGGGGGCCATGGAGCGCATGATCGAGGGATTCCGCGGATTCCTCGACTGCCTCGAAGGGGCCCGCGAGCGGGACACGATCTACGGACTCGGCGTCTGGAAGATGCACGAGATCGACGGACATCCCGCCCTGCACGAAGCCTACGAGGCGGGACGCAAACTCTGACCCGCCGCGCCGGCAACCGCCGCAAACAACGACAAAAGTACCAACATGAAACGAACGACCCTCGCCGGCCTGCTGCTCCTCGCATCCGGAGCCGCAGCAACAGCCCGGCCGGCAACAAACGACATCACCATGAAAGATACCACCGAATTTCACCAGATCTTCCCGCAGGGCGAGGCCAACCCGCCAGCCAACGCTCAATATTTCATCGGACAGTCCTACCTGGCGCCCCTGACCCGGAACGGAGCGTTGAACTGCCCGGTCTACAACGTCACCTTCGAACCCGGCTGCCGCAACAACTGGCACAGCCACACGGGCGGCCAACTGCTGCTCGTAACGGCCGGACGCGGCTTCTACCAGGAGCGGGGGCAGGAGGCCCGGCAGCTTCTCCCGGGCGACGTCGTCGAGATCGCACCGAACGTGGTCCACTGGCACGGTGCGGCCCCCGACAGCTGGTTCTCGCATCTGGCCGTGGAGTGCAACCCGGCCACGAACCGCAACACATGGCTCGAGCCCGTGGACGACGACACCTACCGTGCGGCCACGGCCCCGAAGCCGTCGCAGGCTAAGACCGACGACGGCCTGCCCAACCCGCTGGCGGCCTTTGCCTCGAGCGATCCCGAGCTGAGCGCCCTGGCCGCCGGTTTCGCCTGCGGCGAGACGCAACAGTACGGCTCGCTCGACCGCCGCACGCGGCTGCTGGTGGCCCNCCCCGCCGCACGCGGTTGCTGGTGACCCTTGCCTCCGTTGTTGCGCTGCAGAGCGACGAACTACTCGCTCCGCTGCTGGACGCCGCTCTCGATGCCGGCATTCCACCCGTCGAGATCCGCGAGACGGTCTACCAGACGATCCCCTACGTCGGCATGGCGAAGGGCGCCGACGCAGTAGCCGCCATGAACCGCCGGTTCACGGCCCGGGGCATCAGCCTGCCCCTCGAAGCATGCGGCACGACGACCCCCGACACCCGCTTCGAGCAGGGACTGGCCCTGCAGAAGTCGATCTTCGGAGAGGCGATCGACCGGATGTACGAGACCTCGCCGGCCGACCAGATACACATCCAGCACTACCTCTCGGCCAACTGCTTCGGCGACTACCAGACCCGCCGGGGACTGGACGCGGCAACCCGGGAGCTGCTGACCTTCGCCACGCTGGTTTCGTTGGGAGGCTGCGAGCCTCAGGTCAAGGGACACATTTTGGGCAATGCCCGTGTCGGCAACGGCAAGCCGACGCTGCTGGCCGTCGTCACCCAATTGCTTCCCTACATCGGCTATCCGCGCTCGCTCAATGCCATCGCCTGCCTGAACGAGGTGCTGCCCGAGGCGAAATAGCCCGTTCATCAACACAACGACGGCCGGGATCCTCATGCGGAGGATCCCGGCC
>FR891975.1 GCA_000434235.1 Alistipes sp. CAG:268
TGCTCATTGTCTTTTGATTTATTGTTTTTTTTATTTCCCTTTTCTTGAAGCCTTTTGACTTCGCCCAAAGGGGTTGTTTTCATGTGCGTCACAAACGGGGGGATGCAAGAACGATGAGCAAGGAACCTGCAATGAAATTTTATGAAATACCGTCATCTCCGATTACGGAAAGTTGTCGTCAAATTTTATTTCAGGTAGCGATAGCGGTACTTGGGCAATGTTCGTCCACCGTACCTTTGCACACGAAAACAGACCTGCGGCGTATGTCGGGGCTGTGAAGGGATTATACCCTTAAAACAGGAATATACCGGCTGTGAAACCGGTGGCGGAAGCTCTGCAGAGCATATTTATAAAAGTAACCGGGGAGCCTGTGCAAAAAAGAGAGCAACCACCCACTTTTGAGGCGGGTGGTTGCCAATGTTTCGGACAAACATCAGAAGTGGTAATCAACAACTCCTCCGATGTAGAGTATCGTTCCCGGTTCAAGCCTACAAACAAACTCCATAAACGTAAAGGACTGTTCGGCAAAAGACTGCAGCCATCGCCATCCAAATAGAAATGATAGGCGACATCCAACGGATTTTCCACTGCCTGTTTGAGATAATAGGTCGAACCCCATTCCAACATATTATCTGCCGTAAGAGCATTCGCTCTTTTTTTGATATTGGCGACATACTCCTCTTTCCATTGCTCTATTCCACCATTATAGCGCATGGTGTCATCGGATATAAGCTCGAACATTCCTTTGGGCAAGGCATGATTGACCAAATTGGCAATATCCTCTTTACGGTCTTCCTCGTCTATTTCTGAACAATAGTCATAGAAGCTCCCGTCTCCTTGCTGGAGTGTGTCCTCATTCAGATAGTTTTCTTTGTCTATCGGCTCCGTTGAAATTTGAAAAATCCTGCTGTGCATAATTGTAAATTTTAGATTGTCAAATATTTTCTTTTTTTCCTTTTCTTGAAACTCTTTTGGCTTCTCGTCGGGGAATGATTTTTATGCAGGACTGACAGCGGGAAAAGGACGGATAAGGCAAGTAAACAGTGTACGGGATGAAACGGAATACCCAACCGCCCAATGTAAGAGCACAGTCAGGCTCGTCCGACTATGCCCTGCAACGAGGTGGGGAGTGAAAGTCAATCTTCGATTTGTGGAAGGCTGCCGTGAAGAATATCCGGGAACCGTTAGTGAAAGCGATACTTGACGACCAGACGCACGCTGTACCTTTGCATATAAAATCTCTCCGAAGAGAATTGCCGACGTGAGATGAAAAGAGACCATAATTGAGAAACGCTATTATTCATAAGGGGAAAAGACTATTCGTGGTTGTTATAAATGCTTGATTAACATGAAAATACAATTCGCGCCATAAAATAATCCTTTCTTGAAATAAAAATCACAGAAAAAGAAACAAGATTAAAAAATAACCATTAACTTTGCACCAGTCAAGTTTCCAATCGAAGCGTCGAACGGAATTAAAAGGGAATCCCGGTGAAAATCCGGAGCTGTACTCGCAGCTGTAAGTCCTATTAAAGTTTATCGCACTCTTTGCCACTGGTGAAAGCTGGGAAGGCGCGATAAGCGGGATGAGCCAGAAGACCTGCTTGATGAGATAGATTTAGTGACCACGGGATAATTGGCATTAGATTAAAATGAACAGAGGCTCGTCCACAGGCACCTATATTCTTTTTGATAACCGATTTCTCATTCGTTGCAAATCTGTCGCAATAAAAACGAATGTGTGTTTAAACTTTTTGTTTAACTTTTAATAATTAAGTTATGAAAAAGAATTTTAGATTCTTGGCAATGGCTGTTGTAGCAATGGCCGCCGCAGTGTTCACGGGATGTTCATCCGACGATGACTTCCTTGCTCCGTATGAGGAGAGTGCGATTCAAACCCGCGCGATAAGTTCTACCAATGCGCTTATCGATTTTGATAACGTACCTTCCAGCGTAATGGCTTCTGACCAGTATGGAAACAATCTCTATTCTGCCACGGCCAACGGCAAGCAGGTAACGACCGGCTACATCACTCAAATCGGGCAAACCGGTACGTACATTCAGTTCCCGATTAACTATTTGGAACAAGAATGGGTAAGCGGACAGCCTTGGGAATATGAATTTTGGAATGGTGGTTTTGCCATCTCTAATTTCCATAATCTGACACAGGGGGATTATCAAAACCAATGTAGCGTGTACTGGCCCAACGGCGGTCATAGCGGTAAAAATTTTGCTGTAGCTTTCGGTTATAGCGATTCATACAATGATTCACAAGCAACCTATGACAAATGTGCGAAGATTTACCTGACCGATGCAACCGGCTACAGAGTCGTTACCACAAACACTCCTGTCAAGGGTACACCGAAATATGGTAAATTCAACAGCGTATGGGTTTGTAATACGACTTATACCTACTTAGTCATGAAGGATGGCAACTCGTTTACACAAGGCTCTTTGTCGGCACAAAAAGGATGGTTTAAGGTGGTATTTGTTGCGTTGGATGCGACGGGTAAACCTACAGGTAAGGAAGTAGAATACTATTTGGCAAACTTCGATTCCAGTAAAGATGCAGAATCAGGTTTGACCAATAAAATCCGTACCGGATGGAATCAAGTGGATTTAAGCGGTTTAGGTGACAGCGTATGTACTGTAGCTATCAATTTCGAAGGAAGCGATTCAAGCGCATACGGATTGAACACTCCTGCTTACGTTGCTATAGACGATATTGATGTAACCGTAAACGAATAACATGAATTTGGGGCAAATGCTTTTTAACGGCAAGTGCAAAGTATTTGCCCCTTTTTATTATATCCCAATGGAGATTGGAATCAAATACTTTCTTCAAGGGAATTTCAGCATTAAAATTATAAATATAATGAAGAAGTATTTGCTTTTATTCTCCTTGACGATATTTCTATTTGCATGCAACAAAGACGAAGAAATATCGCAGGACGTGATATTGCCTCCTGTCATTGAGTTGGATAGCGAGGACGGAATCTACGTTGTAAAGATAGGAAAAGAGGTCGTTATTGAGCCGACCTATCAGAATGTCGATTACGCCGTTTATTCATGGAAATGCAACGGTCGTATCATTTCCGACGAGCCTCAATTGAAATACATTTTCAACGAATGCGGTTCGTATTACGTTACCCTGCGTGTGGATACGAGGGATGCCAGCACAGAGGAAGAAATTCGTGTGGATGTCAATGAATTGGCTCCGCCCGTTATTTCATTGGTAACCCCCTCTATAGGGCTTAAAGTTGTCGCAGGACGTGAGTATATCCTTACACCCGACATTCAAAATGCAGAAGGAGCTACTTATTTGTGGACTCTTAACGGAAACGAAGTCGGAACGGAAAATACTTATACATTCAAGCAAGATGAGTTGGGAACTTATGAACTGACCTTAACCGTAACAAATGAAGACGGACAATCAAAGAAGACAGTTTCTATTGAGGTTGTCGATAAACTTCCGATTGAAATCGTAGTTCCGTCATCTTTATATTTTACCGAGAATAATACCAAATACGTAGAATTAGGACGTACTTTGTTTGTCCGCCCCTTTGTATCAATAAGTGCCGAGCCTTCTTATCAATGGAGTTTGGACGGGCAACCGATTGAGGGAGCCAATTCTTTGGTTTACGGTTTCAAACCCGCTAAAACCGGAGAACACACGCTTACCTTTACTGTGAAATACGACAATCAAGATACAAAAGCAGTGCTCACCCGTAATATTTCGGTCTCCGGTGTCGATGAAGTCAGTGTCAATATTCCGGTGAAATGTTGTGAAGCGGCCGGAAAAAGACCTTTTGCTGCCGGAAATTCCATTTACAGCAATAAAGTATATGAATTTGTTCCGGCTCCGGGACAATTTGTAAACGAAACGAATACAGCAGGTTTCAATGGGGAAAGCACGCACGAAGCAGCCTGTGCTTACGCACAAAAACGTCTTGATAATGAACAATATGTTTCTCTCGGAGGTTGGGGAGGATATATTGTAGTAGGATTCGACCACAGTATCGAAAACAAAGGCGGTTATGATTTTTCCATCAAAGGAAATGCCTTTGATTCGTCAAATGAACCGGGCATTGTATGGGTAATGCAAGATGTCAATGGAGACGGCTTGCCCAACGATGAATGGTATGAACTGAAGGGTTCTGAATATGGAAAACCCGAAACCATTCAGGACTATGCCGTAACTTATTTCCGTCCCGGTCCCAACATGGACACCCAATGGCAAGACAACAAGGGAAATAAAGGGGCGATTGACCGTCTCGGCAACTATCACCCGCAAGAGTTTTATTATCCTTTGTGGATTGAAGAGGATTCCTATACGTTATACGGCACATGCCTGAAAGCACGTACCGAACAAAGCCCGTCGACAGGCATGTGGTCCAATAATCCGTTCGGGTGGGGATATGCCGATAATATTGGTGATGATATGCCCAATAAAGACAATCCTAACGCGGGAGCACTTGGAAACTATTTTAAGATTTCCGATGCGCTCAATATCGACGGCACGTCTGCAAACCTTTCCCATATCGACTTTATCAAGGTGCAGACCGGAGTCAATGTAAAAGCCGGATGGTTAGGGGAAAATTCCACGGAAGTTTTCAAGTTCTGTGATGAAAACAACAATAACGACAAATAAAATTCATTATGAACAAAATATATCATTTCATCCTATTCTGTTTCGCTACGCTCTGCCTTGCTGCATGTAGTGATGACGACCCTGAAGTAAGCGGAATAGACGGCAAGGATCACTTCATCTCCGAGTTTGCTCTAACTGTAGATGGCATTACCTATCAAGCCATGATAGTCGGGGACAAGATTACAGTTGAGATACCTTATAATACCAGTCTGAAAGGGGCTACCGTAGAGTATGCCCTTTGCGAGGGAGCCTCTATTAACCCGAATCCATCGACCATAGAGGATTGGGAGAATGAATGGAAATTCGTAGTTACCTCCAAAATGCAGGATAGCAAAGTATATTCCTATACTTATCAATATACAGACATCGAACAGAGCGGCAGCGTAGTACTTGCCACGCAAGCCGAGGTTGATAATTTTGCAAAGACAGGAATAAACAAAATCGAAGGCAGCCTGACCATCGGAACGGCAGACGGAGAAGAAATCACCAATCTGGACGGACTTGCCAACCTGAAACAAATCAGTAACTCCCTTGTCATCAATCCGTCTTACAAAGGAACGGATTTGACCGGGTTGGATAATCTGGAACAACTCGGAAGTTTCAAATTAGGTTCGACAACTTCTGCCAGTAAAAACATAATGCTCAAAACGGTTAATCTGCCCTCTTTGCTTGGAGTGACCGGTGATTTTGTCGTTAACAGTTCTGTCATTGAAAAAATATCTATACCCAAAGTCGAGTTCATTGGTGAGGATATGTATATAACTTCCGATGCTTTACTTGATTTGGATGCAAATGCCGTTGAATCTGTCGGAGCTTCCTTAATTGTCAAAGGTTCGGTAGCACAAAAAGAATCAGCGACAACCGAAGCCATTGTTTTCTCAGCGCTCAAACAGGTCGGGAATGAACTTACAATCCAATATTTTCCCAAACTGCAAGGAATTTATCTACCGGCATTGGAAAGTGTGGCCGGTACTGCCTCATTCTCCGATATGTCCTCCATCGGAAGTCTTGCAATGACCGAATTACATTCGGTTGGAGGACTAACTATAAAAAATTGCAAAGAAATTTCCATTGTTGAACTTCCCGGTCTTATTTCCTGCGGAGAGACCAGTGTGGATGCGAATAAAGTCAATAAACTCAATATAGCTTCTTTGAAAGATGTACTCGGTGATATGACTTTAACTAATCTGCTCATAGAAGAACTGGATTTGTCCCAGATAAATTTTAACGGAAATACACTTACCCTACAATGTAAGCAACTAAATAAAATCGTAGGATCGGAAACATTTAACGGTAGCCTTTTTCTACTTCCTAAAGATTGTCGATTGACAGAATTTACGTTGGAAGGAATCTCAAATATACAGGGTGACTTCCAATGCATAGATTATTTTTATGTAAAAGAATTTGTTATGCCATTTATTCGTGTGGCAGGAGATATGACTATTGCATTGAATTCGGGAAGTGTTAATACGGCGGCGGAAATCGAATTTCCTAAATTGCAGGAAATTGGAGGGACCTTAACATTAGGGACAAATAGGAATGCAAATAATATTACCTTCCCGTTATTGAAAAAAATTCTCGGTTCATGTTCAGTTACGACTTACAAACTTAAGAATGATATTGAGTTTACCAATCTGGAAAGCATTGGAACGGATGGAGCTGATGCACAAATTAAGTTTGAGATTGAGGCTACTAATATTCTATGTCCCAAATTAAAAACGATAAATGGGAAGTTTGATATTGCAACATCTTCTTTTATGTTTGATATGGAAGTAGATAAAGTATCTTATCCTAACGTAGAATCAATATCCGAAAATCTTTCAATAACATGCCCGTATTCTGATTTTGGTTCTAATGGTATTTTGTCCATTGATTTTTCAGGTCTCAAATCAGCAAAAGGGATTAGTATAAGCGGGCAAGGAGATGTTACTGATTTCAGTTCTTTCAAATACCTGTTTGAAAACAATGTTCTAACAGGAGAATCTCAATGGTCTGTCAAAGAATGTGGTTACAACCCCACTTTCCAAGAGATGAAAGACGGGAAGTACAAGCTTGCCGAATAGATAACGAAACAATAAATTTTCTGCCAATCCTCGGTATGCTTACCGTAAGGTAAGCTGCCGGGGATTAACTATAAAAATAACGGTATGACCTATCACCAATTGAAATATCTGCTATGGAGCGTAGTTGTCGGAGTGACACTATCCTTGACATCCTGCATGAAGTGGGACTACGGCGATGCCGTGGAAGATTTCAACGCCACGGGAGCCGGACTGTTCATCACCAACGAGGGCAACTTCCAGTACGGCAATGCTACCTTGTCCTATTACGACCCGGCAACCAAACAGGTGCAGAACGAAATCTTCTTCCGTGCCAACGGCATGAAACTCGGCGACGTGGCACAGTCGATGACCATCTACGACAACAAGGGCTGGGTCGTGGTGAACAACTCCCACGTGATTTTCGCCATCGACCTGAACACCTTCAAGGAGGTAGGACGCATCGAGAACCTGACCTCACCGCGCTACATTCATTTCCTAAGCGACGAAAAAGCATACGTCACCCAATTGTGGGACAACCGCATCTTCATCATCAACCCGAAGAAATACGAAATTACCGGCTATATTCAAGTGCCGGACATGACGATGGAAAGCGGCTCGACGGAGCAAATGGTGCAGTACGGCAAATACGTCTATTGCAACTGCTGGAGTTACCAGAACCGCATCATCAAAATCGACACCGAAACCGATCAAGTAGTCGATGAACTGAAGGTCGGCATACAACCGACATCGCTGGTCATGGACAAGTACAACAAAATGTGGACGGTGACCGACGGCGGTTATGAGGGCAGCCCCTACGGTTACGAAGCCCCGTCGCTCTACCGCATCGATGCCGAGACCTTCACCGTGGAGAAGCAGTTCAAGTTCAAGTTGGGCGACTGGCCCTCGGAGGTGCAGCTCAATGGCGACAGGGACAAACTCTACTGGATCAACAAGGCCATTTGGAGCATGGACGTGACAGCCAGCCATGTGCCGGTACGTCCGTTCCTCGAATACAGCGGCACGATTTATTACGGACTGACGGTAAACCCCGCCAACGGAGAAGTGTACATCGCCGATGCCATCGATTACCAGCAGCAGGGCATGATATACCGCTACTCGCCCGAAGGGAAATTGATAGATGAATTTTATGTCGGGATTATCCCCGGTGCATTTTGTTGGAAATGAAGAATAAATTGCGGCATATATACCATATTATTTTCATCACGAAAAGACAGGAGATGACGATTCCAATGACAACCAAAGGAATGATTCTCGATCAGATGGTACAAATTTTCACAAGGAAAGGCTGTCATGTCTATGCCTGCAATGCTTTTCTCAATCATGTTCATATACTTGTAGAGATACCATCTCCCACGGACTTCGCAAAGATTATCAATAAAGTAAAAAGTTCTACAGGCGTTGTCTATCGAAAATATCCGGAATATGCGGATTTTTCAGGATGGGCAGCCGGATTTGATTCGTTTAGCGTGTCATTCAATGATCTGAATCGGGTAAAACACCACATTGAGAAACAAGAGACGGTTCATCAGGAACTTTCATTCGAGGACGAATACGACCAACTGCTTGAAGAAAACGGATTCAATGCCTATCAAGATTTTATGCGGGCATCATTCTTTGCATATGCTGCGGTAAATAACCATATTAAAAACAAAAGGAAATGACATATACAAAATATTTACTTTTCTCAATATTGGTTGTCTGTCCATCCGTGCTGTCTGCGCAGGGAATCACCCGGCGTATTCACCAGATAGACGAGGTGACCGTATGGGGCAAACGGCCGATGAAGGAAATCGGCGTGCAGAAGACGAAGTTCGATTCACTCGCACTGAAAGAAAATATCGCCCTCTCGATGGCGGACATCCTGACGTTCAACTCGTCCGTGTTTGTCAAGAGCTACGGCCGCGCCACGCTCTCGACCGTCGCCTTCCGAGGCACGTCGCCCAGCCATACGCAGGTGACGTGGAACGGGATGCGCATCAACAACCCCATGCTCGGCATGACCGACTTCTCCACCATTCCGTCCTACTTCATCGACCGGGCATCGCTGCTGCACGGTACTTCATCGGTGAACGAAACGGGCGGTGGACTGGGCGGTCTGGTCAAACTCGGCACGGCTCCTGAAGTCGCTGAAGGGTTCAACGCCCAGTACGTGCAGGGCATCGGCTCGTTCAAGACCTTCGATGAGTTCGCCCGCTTCACCTACGGAAGTGAGCGGTGGCACGTCTCCACCCGTGCGGTCTATTCTTCCTCGCCTAACGATTACAAGTACACCAACCACGACAAAAAGATAAACATCTACGACGAGGATAAGAACATCGTCGGACAGTATCACCCGAAAGAGCGCAACCGCTCCGGGGCGTTCAAGGACCTGCATTTGCTTCAGGAAGTGTATTACAATACCGGGAAAGGCGACCGTTTCGGGCTGAACGCCTGGTATATCAACTCCAACCGGGAACTTCCGATGTTGACGACCGACTATGGAGATGCAACCGACTTCGAGAACCGCCAGCGAGAACAGACGTTCCGCAGCGTCTTGTCCTGGGATCACATGAAAAGCAACTGGAAACTCGGCGTGAAAGGCGGTTACATACACACATGGATGGCCTACGACTACAAGCGTGAGGTCGCACCTGACAACTGGGCGTCGATGACCCGCTCCCGCAGCAAGGTAAACACGTTTTACGGTCAGGCGGAGGGAGAGTATTCTTTGGATAAAAAATGGTTTTTCACCGCCAATGTATCGGCACACCAGCATTTGGTACGGAGCGAGGACAAGAACATCATCTTGCAGGACGGTGGCAAGGCCATCGTGGGCTATGACAAGGGGCGCGTGGAACTCTCCGGCTCCGTATCCGCCAAGTGGCAGCCGATAGACCGCTTGGGTATGTCGGTGGTACTGCGGGAAGAGATGTATGGTTCCGATTGGATTCCACTCATTCCGGCTTTCTTCATTGACGGTATCATTTCCCCGAAAGGAAATGTGATGCTGAAAGCATCCATATCGCGTAACTACCGTTTCCCAACTCTGAACGACCTATACTTTTTGCCGGGAGGTAATCCCAACCTGAAAAACGAACAAGGTTTCAGTTATGATGCCGGGGTGAGTTTCGATGTCGGCAAGAAAGGCATTTACAAGTTGAGCGGCGGTGCGAACTGGTTCGACTCCTACATCGACGACTGGATTATCTGGCTGCCCACCACCAAGGGCTTCTTCTCGCCCCGCAACGTAAAGAAGGTCCACGCCTACGGCGTCGAGGTCAAAGCGAACTTCGCCGTGCAGCCGGCGAAAGATTGGCTCATCGACTTGAACGGGTCCTATTCGTGGACACCCTCCATCAATGAAGGTGAGAAGATGTCGCCTGCTGACCAGTCAGTGGGCAAGCAGTTACCCTACGTGCCGAAGCACTCCGCATCGCTGACCGGACGGTTGTCGTGGCGGACTTGGGCGTTCCTTTACAAATGGGCGTTCTACTCGGAACGTTACACCATGTCGAGCAACGACTATACGCTGACAGGACACCTGCCCGAATATTTCATGAGCAATGTCTCGTTGGAGAAAAACCTGTTTTTCAAACCGGTGGACATCCAGTTAAAATTCGCCGTCAACAACCTCTTCAACGAGGACTACCTTTCGGTACTCTCGCGCCCCATGCCCGGCATCAACTTCGAGTTCTTCATCGGCATTACCCCGAAGTTCGGGAAAAACAAGAAAAAGTCCGAAAATACAAATATGTAACGATATGAAAGCATTAAAGAATTTAAGCCTGCTGTTGCTACTTGTATTGGCATTCACAGGCTGCCACAATAAAAGTTCAAAACTCGCCGATTTCAACCGAACGGTCTATACACCTGAATACGCTTCGGGGTTTGACATAAAAGGTGCAGACGGCAAAAAGAGCGTATTGGTTACCGTCACGAACCCTTGGCAGGGCGCCGACAGCATCACTACGAACCTGTTCATTGCCCGTGATGACGAAGAGGTTCCGGCGGATTTCACCGGTCAGATGCTCAAGGGGGATGCCGAGCGCATCGTCTGCATGTCCTCGACCCATATCGCCATGCTCGACGCAATCGGCGAAACGGGACGCGTAGTCGGCGTGTCAGGCATCGACTACATCTCCAATCCCGACATTCAGGCACGGCGGGACAGCGTTGGAGATGTGGGCTACGAAGGGAACATCAATTACGAACTGCTGCTCTCGCTTGACCCCGACCTCGTGTTGCTTTACGGCGTGAACGGGGCAAGCTCGATGGAGGGTAAGCTCAAAGAGTTGGATATCCCGTTCATGTATGTCGGCGATTACCTCGAAGAGTCTCCGCTGGGCAAAGCCGAATGGCTGGTGGCACTTTCGGAGGTTATCGGAAAACGGGCGGAGGGCGAAAAAGTATTCGCGGAAATCCCCGTCAGATACAATGTCCTGAAAAAGAAAGTAGCGGACAATATCCTCGACGCTCCGTCAGTCATGCTCAACACGCCTTACGGCGACAGCTGGTTCATGCCCTCGACCGAAAGCTATGTCGCCCGGTTAATCAAAGATGCCGGAGGCGATTACATCTACAAGAAGAACACAGGAAACGCTTCCGCGCCCATCGACCTCGAAGAGGCGTATCTGCTGGCCTCGCAAGCCGATATGTGGCTGCATGTGGGGATGGCGAACACGCTTGATGAACTGAAAGCCGCATGCCCGAAGTTCATCGACACCCGCTGTTTCCGTGGTGGACAGGTCTATAACAACAACGCCCGCACCAATGCTGCTGGCGGCAACGACTACTATGAGTCGGCGGTCGTAAATCCCGACCTCGTGCTGCGAGACCTCGTGAAGATATTCCACCCCGAACTGGTCGAGGAAGATTTCGTCTATTACAAGCAACTGAAATAGATGCGCTCCCGTTCCGCCATATTGTTTGCCATGCTGGCCGCCCTCACCCTTTTCCTGTTTCTGCTGGATTTGGCGGTGGGGGCAGTCGCCGTACCGCTCGGCGATGTATGGGCGGCTTTGACGGGCGGCGACTGCCCGCGGGCGACGGCGAAAATTATACTGAATATCCGACTGATTAAGGCGGTGGTCGCGTTGCTGGCCGGAGCAGCTCTGTCGGTCAGCGGTCTTCAGATGCAAACCCTCTTCCGCAATCCTCTTGCCGGCCCCTACGTGCTCGGCATCAGTTCGGGCGCGAGCCTCGGCGTGGCACTCGTCGTGCTTGCAGGCTTCGGTTCGTCGATAGGCATTGCCGGGGCGGCTTGGCTCGGAGCGGCGCTCGTGCTGGTCGTCATCGCCGCCGTCGGCCACCGCATCAAGGACATCATGGTGATTCTGATTCTCGGCATGATGTTCTCGTCGGGAGTCGGCGCGATTGTACAGATATTGCAATATCTCAGCAAGGAAGAATCCCTGAAAGCCTTTGTCATTTGGACGATGGGGTCGCTCGGCGACGTGACCTTCGACCAGCTTGCGGTACTCGTCCCGTCGATTATCGCCGGACTGTTGTTGGCGGTGGTGACGATCAAGCCGCTCAACTTACTGCTGTTCGGCGAGGAGTATGCCGTGACGATGGGGCTGAACATCCGACGCTCGCGCGGGCTGCTGTTCCTCTCCACGACGCTGCTTGCTGGTACGGTGACCGCCTTTTGCGGTCCGATAGGCTTCATCGGACTGGCCATGCCCCACGTCACGAGAATGCTGTTCCGCAACAGCGACCATCGGGTACTCGTACCGGGAACCGTTCTTTCGGGTGCGGCGGTGCTGCTTCTTTGCGACCTCGTTTCTAAAATGTTCACCCTGCCGATCAACGCCATCACCGCATTGCTGGGAATCCCCATCGTGGTGTGGGTGGTCTTGCGCAATAAATCCGTCACCGCATGATAAAGTTACACGATTTTTCCATAGGCTACGGCGAGCGCACCTTGCTCTGCGAGGTGGAAACCACCATAGAAAAGGGCAGGCTGACTGCCCTTATCGGGCGCAACGGCACGGGCAAATCGACACTGCTTCGAGCCATCGCCGGACTGAACCGCCGTTATACCGGCCGAATCCTGCTCGACGGGCATAACGCCGCCGATATGCGAGCAGCAGAAATGGCCAGAACGCTGGCATTCGTCACGACCGAGCGCACACGCATCGCCAATCTCAAATGCAAGGATGTCGTGGCTATCGGCCGCGCACCCTATACCAACTGGATTGGAAAGATGCAGGAGGTCGACAAGGAGATCGTCATGCGGTCGCTCGCCTCGGTGGGCATGGAGGCTTATGCGGAGCGCACGATGGACAAGATGTCGGACGGCGAGTGCCAGCGCATCATGATCGCACGGGCGTTGGCGCAGGATACGCCGATTATCCTGCTCGACGAACCCACCTCGTTTCTCGATATGCCCAACCGCTACGAATTGTGTACACTGCTGGCACGGCTGGCGCATGAAGAAAACAAGTGCATCCTTTTTTCCACGCACGAGCTGGATATCGCCCTCTCGCTTGCCGATGCGATAGCCCTTATCGACCCACCCCAGTTGTCGTATATGCCGACCGAAGAGATGCGCCGGAGCGGCTGCATCGAGCGGCTGTTCCGAAATAATTGTGTGACGTTCGATGCCACGACAGGATTCATAAAAGTGGGACAATGACTAAGGAATATATCATAGAGAATTTCACAGCAAATATCAGCGTGGACGAATATATTTCACGCTTCCGGGACGAAAAACGTTTTGTCGAATTTTGCAAACAATGCCCCAACTACGGTAATAGTTGGGGATGCCCGCCGTTCGATTTCGATACCGGAGAATTTCTGCGCCAATATGAATATGCCCACCTGATGGCCACGAAAATAATTCCGGTCGAGAAAAATATTCCGATAGACAGAACGCAGGAATTGATTAAACCGGAACGGCTCAGGATAGAAAGGGAATTGCTGGAAATGGAGCACAGATACGGAGGTCGGGCATTCGCCTATGTAGGAAAATGCCTATACTGTCCCGATTCCGAATGCGCCCGCAAATGCAACCGTCCTTGCCTGCATCCGGACAAAGTACGTCCCTCGCTTGAAGCATTCGGGTTCGATATGACACGAACACTCTCGGAACTTTTCGGGATAGAGCTGCTTTGGGGAAAGGATGGTATTCTACCGGAATATCTTGTGATTGTAAGCGGATTATTTCATAATTCGGCAGAAAATATTATCAGTCATACGAAGCGTAATCAGGATTCAGGAAACCTATAATCTTATTACCCTCATTGATAACAAAAGTCCCTGCAATCCGAATTATAGATTGAGGGACTCGATGAAAGTGAATGTAAAAACTAAAAGAACAACTCTACTTTCGTATGCCTGTTGACTTCGACCGGTACATGGTCGGCTATGCCGCCTCTGCTTACCTTGACGATGCGTTCGATCGGTATGCCACGCTTTTTCAATTCTGCAACGATATAATCCGCTCTCGATGTACTTAATGAACCATTAAGCACAGGAGTTCCAGTCGAACTGTCGGCCGCACCGGTTACTCTCAAGGATAATCCGTATTTCTTGGCCACGCGAGCCAGTTCATCAAGGTTAAGCATTTGGGAAGCATCCGTCAGGTGCGCCGTATTGAGGTTAAAAAAGAAATAGACAGGCGACCCGATGCAATTCCCGGCTTGTATGAGTTCCGTCCTTTCAGAGACGATTATGCCCGGTTTCTCGGCATCATCTCCGTTGTTGCCATATCCAATACTTGCAGAATCAAGCGGCGAGATTCCATCCCAATGCCGGTTTTTCAATCTTGCCCGTAGTGAGTTCAATCCGCTGTAATTATTTCTGGGATAACCTTGACGGCGGTCGGTCTCATCGTCATTAACCAGATGACCGTACTTGTCAAGCAATCCTTCTATTTCCAGAATTTTCTTCAATTCTGCGACCGTCCGTCGGTTGCGGTCGTACCAGTCTTTATAACGCTTGTTTTCTCCGGATAAGATATTGGCATGATCCACGAGCCACTCATTCTGACGAATGTAAGATGTCGCATCAACCGCGCGTTTCCAACCGACCTTTCCGAGATGAAACGTGAAACCGGCGGTCAGCGATACCATGTGGTCGCCGAGGCGGTTCGGGCGTCCGTAACCATCGAAGTCCTGAAAGGTGGTCGTGCCGGAGAGTTCCAACATGGCACTTACTCGTTTGGAAATCCGATATTCTCCCTGTACGCCATACGAAACAGTAAAGGGATTATTCCCGTTAGAGGCATTGTGCAACAGGCCGACACCGGCAAAGGGAGCAAGATTCCAGCGTACCTGTTCTTGCCGGGCATATCTGCAGCCAAGGACATTCCACAGCAGATCCGCATGGATATGGTGGTAGTCCTGATTGGACAATGTTCCATCTTTGAACTGCACACCGCTGTAATTGATACGTGCGCCGACGGACGGAGTGAACCATTTTCCGACTGCGAAACTGTACGAGGGTTTCAAGCGTCCGAAGAGGTCTTCGCAGCCGAGAGGTGTGCCGAGAAAGGCGGACGTACCCCCGGCAATACTGACAAACCAGTTGCCAGTCAGGGATGCCGGAAGTACCACTCCGTCAAGATAGACGGGCTGTATCGGTTGCAGTTCCTCCGAGACATTATAGTACGGTGTATGTTGTACAGTATCCACCTGTACGGGTTGTATACTTGCCTGTGCCTGCAACGTGCAAAGCACGGCCAATATAAAAAAGATTTGTTTCGTCATATTCCAATGATATTATTCGTTATACTTTTTGATTTGTCATGAGACGTATGCCACTTACCGTTTGGGTTTCTTGCCAATGGCCGGACGCATCATGCGGCTCGCCATCCTCATGCTGCGGAGTGCCCATGCACGGTTGTCCTCGTCCTCATCGCGCCCCCATTTCAGGTCGCTGCCGCCACCTCCGCCGCCACGAGTTTCGGCAAAAGTGGTGGCATCATCGACCATACCGAGAAACAGCATCGTCGCGCAGTGCATCACGTCTGTACCTTGTTCCGCTATGGACTGGACGAGCGAGCCGTCGAACAGTTGCCGTTCCGCCACGTCCATCTGTGCCGATACGTTCCTATACTCGCCGACCACATTTTCCAGCAGGACATCCTTGAGCAACGTGTCCACTTTGGAATGTATATCATGGGAGTATTTGTAGGCTTCCTCCTTGAGTTCCCCGGTACGTTCCTCAATGGCATCCATGTTCTCTTTCAGCTCGGCAAGCTGCCGGTCAGCCGTCTGTAACTTCTCCTGCTTGTCTGCCAGTTGCCTGTTGATGCCTGCCAGCTCTTTCTCCAGACTTTTAACTTGTGCGGCTAATTGTTCCGCATCGCCCTTGTTCGCTTTCAAATCCTGTTCGGCTGCCGATAGCAGAGCCTCTTTTTCGGCTTTCGACTTCTCAAGGTTATCGACCATTGTCGTAAGCCCCTTGACCCTGCGCTCTGCCAGACGGATGTCCGATTGAAGGGTTGCCAGCACCTTTTGGTGGCGGTCTATATTTTCCTCGATGGTCGTACATTCTTCCGATAGCATACGGCGGTATTCTTCGGTAGTCCTGTGCCGTGCGCCTGTTTCGGATATGCTTGTTCCTCTCGACATTCCCCACCTTGTATTGACTTCGGCGAAAAAGTCGGTATGAAGCTGTTTCATCCTTGCGCTGTATTCAAACTTGTCCTTTCCGGCGAATATTTCCTTGTACGCAAAGCGGCCGTCTTTGATTGGCAACAAAGTACAATGCACATGAGGGTTCAATTCGTCAAGGTGTACGATGAATGCGGCGATGTTCTGCTCGCCATATTTGCCACTCACGAATGAATAGACGTCTTTCGCCCAGCGTTCAATATCGCTCATTCTTTTGATACGGGTATTGTTCGCACCTTCATCAAAATCCACGTTCTGCGTGCCGAACGCGAGTTCGTGCATCCGCTTACGGGAACCGCCGAAAATGAAGTTCACCACCGTGCGGTACTTCGGTTCTGCCAGTCCTTCGTTGGGGTCTTTGATTCCACGCCTCTCCAATATGTCCGCCATCCGTTCGGGAATGTTGCGGCTCGTGTCAATGGGACGTACCTTGCCTCCGGGCGCAATCTCGAAGTTCAGGTGTTTGCGTGTGGGGTCGTAATTCCCCTTATTCATAGCGTACTTTTCCGCCCTTTCACTGCGGTCACGCAAATGTTCGTTGCTTTGGGCTGCGGTGATGCCTTTCGACACCTGCATATCAAGTACCTGTTTTTGATCTGCCATACTCTTTTCGTGTTGTTTGGACAATCCGTCCTGTCCCAGCTTGCTGCTTGCCCGGACAGCCTACCGACGGTCGGAGACCTATCGGGGTATTAGGCTCCCCCTTCCCTTTGTTTCGTGGCAGACGGGCAAGCCCGTGTGCCTCCTATAACCGGCAGGATAACCGTTAAGGGATGGAGGTGGATTGTTCGCGTTATACAATCTGTTTTCGACTCCCGGTTCAATCCACCATCGCCTGTGCCTTTGCCAGAAGCGATAAAAAAGGTTTGCGAAGCGATTTGAGGCGTTCTTGGTCTTCGTCCATGTCGAAGTCCGTCACTGATGCCTCGGTGTCGAGAATCAGCCCGGCGAGGTCTTTGGCGGACTCGATGAAAGCAGCCCATTCTTCACCGAGGTCAAACCGGAAGAAATCCACAAGCGGCGAACTGTCATCGAATCTCGACTTGTGCAGGATTTTTTGCAGGGCGGCGTGGGCGATGCAGCACAAGGCTGTTTCACGATGTTCCGTGACCAAAGTGCCGGAATGTGCGGAGGTCGTGTTGGAATGGGTGTCCAAACAGAGTCCGGTGTCACGGTCGGCAATTTCAGTCTTTGCCAGACTTACGAGTTGTCCACATATTACGCCAGTTTCGGCAGCGGTCGTTTTGCCGATTACCCAATCGGACAATACCTCACGGAGCTGTCTGGCAAAGTCCGGCTGCTCCTGTGCATTGCGGGGCTGTGCTGCCTGACCGGATTGTACGGTCATGGTAATGACCACGCTTTTGGGAAGCTGGATGCGGGTCAGCAAACCGAATGCCTCCATTGCACTCAAAAAAGAACGGACGGTAGCCCTGTGCCAATGCCACTCCGATGCGAGGTCGGAAACGGTCAGGTGGCACTGGTTGGGTTGCAGCACGTAGGCCTTCTTTCTTAAAAACGGAGAAACGAAACCTGCCAGTGATTTGTCCAACAGGTCACAGTACGCTTCGGTGCGTGTTTTGCGTTCATCCCCTTTCTCCTTGAGATATTCGAATACCTCCCTGTCTGCCAATATGGAAACAGGTATCTTTTGGTTATTTTTCATTTTCATTCGGTTTTAATGATTCATATTGTGCGGATATATCAGTGTTGCCGCTGTCCGCTTCATGCGGCAGATTTGCGTGATGATTCTCGTGATAGGATTCTGACAACATTCCGGGATGCTTTGCCCATCCGGAAAGTGTGTCCGTATCCTTGCATTCGGACATGACCCGAACGGAGGGATAGAACAGGGCTGCCAGAAGAAGATAGGCAATGGTTATCGCCAAGGTGTACAGATGCGGCACAAAGCCGATGACCAGTGCGCCCGATGCGAGTGTGACAAATGCACGGGGGCGGTCAAGCAACCTGCGTAACCAGTTGTCCGTCCGTCGGAACGAAAACATTGCGGCACAGACACCGGTAGAGAGTAGGATTCCAAACTCACCCATATGTCCACAGGCATATACATAATGGAAAAGAAGCAGGCATATCAGCCATACTTGCACATACAGTTTACGGGCGTTGCCGCTTCGTGCCATTGCCATGTAAAAGGGTGTCATGAACCGCTTGTTGTTCTTGTACAATGACATTGATACCCCGAAAGGTATCGCGCAGAAAATGAGTAGCAGGATATTCAGTAACATAAGTAATAGGGCTTTTCGGGTATGGGAGTGGGACGCACAATGAGTTCCAACTGGACAATACCGTATGTCGCCAGCCGGATAAGGGTTTCGGCATCCTTGGGCGAAAAGTACATGGCCGCTTTCTTGATGCGCTGCTTGAATGTAATGTCTTGCTTTCGGTAGATGGCCAAAGCCTTGTCCAGTTCGTGTTCGGGAATAGTCCATGTCGTACCCTCGGCGTGTATGCCGTTCGTCTTGAAGGCACGCAGTACCAATGTACGGGAAACGAGGTAGTCGGTGCGGTCGGTTCTTGAGATGATATGCTCCTTGTAGAGATTGTCATCGGCAACCTCTATCCACGTCCGGTAGGCATTGATGCAATAGACCATCTGTCGGTATAAGGTGTTTCTCATATAAAATTCATCAGCACGTCGGACTTGTCTTTCTTGTATTTCAGGAACCCGCTTTTGGAGTGTAGTTCCAAGTCGAGGCATAAGTCCCCGTACATCTGCTCCAAAGAATCATAGATGGTGACAAGGATGCTGTTTACATTGCCCTCCGTATCCGTCTTGGCGTTCATCTTGAACATCTGTCCGAAAGCGGGATTCGAGTATGCACAAGTGCTGTGACCGAATTTTTCCGTCCGCATCGGAATATGGTGGTAGAGCGTGATCAACTCCATGTCGTCCTCGAACATATCCATTACTTCGTCCAGTTCGTAAGGGGTGCGCAACGGAAACGTAAGCAGCACATAGTCGCCGTAGAACTGCGGTTCTTCCATCGTCGTCACATCGAGCAACTGCGGAAGTTGCAGGGGGACGAATGCCATGAAGTCATTATAAAAATGTCGTAACATATTCATATCTTTTTCTGTTGTTATATTTTACAGCGTGTGTATGAATGCCTCCATCAGCATTCCGGGCAGCTCGTCCAAGCGGTTGTCTCCGGGGTGCAGCATCCTGCCCAACTCCCTGAAAGCGTCGGGTGTCTGCGAGGCAAGCATATCGAGTTGCTCTCTTTCTTCGGCTGAAAGCAACGCCAGGCAGAAACCGTCCAACGACGAATAAGGCTGGAGAAGCATCCAGATGTAGGCTTGTGCCTGTGCCGGTGTCTTGACTTTTTTATTGCAGATGTCGTCGATACAGGTTCGGATATTCTGAATCAGCCTGCGGTTGGTGCGCATGGCCAGATAAATCATGGCATTGCGATAGGTGATGTCGTTCCGTTCGGCGGCAAGGAATATCTGTGCACAGCATCGTTCCGTGTCATGAGTGATGTCGGAAAGATTCTCGCCGTCGAAATCAGGCAGACGTGAAAGGAATGCCCGGTACACGGCATCCTCCTTTTCGATAAAGGTCGTCAGGTCTGCCATACAATGAATACCGTAATCAATCGTTTCAGCAAGGGTAGTTCGATAAGTGGCAAGAATGTGTTGTCGGTTTCTCTGACTGACGGGCCGGTTATCCAATGAGGCAAAGAACGGTCGGATTGTTTCAGCCGCACGATGCAACTCTTTGTCTTCAAGATGCGGTGAGATTTGTTCTTTTACCCACAGTATATCCTTATAAGTGCGTGTTTGAGACAGCACCATCCGTGAAAATTCCATGCGGATGGAATCATGTATCTGTTCACACTCTTCTCTTACAGTGGAATGAAGCCGGCCAAGCGTATCACATTCGAGATGCAGGAATACGGAATCCCTCAATGTTTGCCATTGCTTGAGGTGTCCGGCCAATTCTTTAATGGAGAGTTTTTTCTGCCTGCGTATGTCGGACAGGTATTCCCTGTATGTTCCGGCAGGGTCATTCTTGGCTTTCGCCAATCGTTTGCCATTGCCGTTGTCGCATGACGCGCATAGGAATATGGCAATCGAAACGGCAATTATTTTGGCAAAGATTATCGGCTGTTTTAAGTTCGATTTTAATGTTTTCATACTATATCATTTCGTACTATTTAGTGCAAAACTATATATTATTTTTGATACTTCGCATCCGAAAAACCGTATTTTGTGCATTTTTTAATATCGTACTTAATAGTATGATTACCAATGAAAACAAGTGAAGATAAAACACGTGGAAATGTACGATTTTCGTTTTTTAATATAGTATGATTCATATACTCGAATAAAACTTGTATATTTGCACTTGTTATCATGAATATTGTATATTGATATGGCAAAAGTCGGTTATATATTCGAGGCTAATTCCTACGATGCGTTTGATGCGGATAAGGAATGGATGCGCCAATATGGGTGTGTACAGGTGGTTGAAGAATCGGTCGGACACGAGACGCTTAGGCCGAGATGGAAACAACTGATGTCGAATCTTGAAAGAGGAGACGAATTGGTGATGTCAAAATTCAGCAATGCCGTTCGTGGTTTACGGGAACTATCGGCATTGATTGAGCTATGCCGCATCAAGGTCGTGCGTATTATCTCCATTCACGATAAAATTGACACCGACAACAAATTGTTTCCGGACACGACACCGGCGGAAGTATTGGCCATGTTCGGGGCATTACCGGAGGAAGTGGCTGTTTTGCGGAAGTCGTCGGATAAAATTATACGCCTGCAGCAGAGTATCAGTATTCCGATTTCCAAAAAAAGTATGAGTAAAACTGAACGGGACAAAAAAATCGTGGATATGTATAACAATGGGTATTCAATCCGTGATATTTGGAAAGAAAGCGGTGTCCAAAGTAAAAGCACCGTGTACAGCATTCTCAATAAATACAAGGTTCAGCTTAACCGAACACCGGGACGAGTGCCGGGCATCCGGAAATAGAACTTATAAATCAATATGGATATTGAAAATCAATAGATTGCTTGCGTAATTCATCGTTTTTTCGTATCTTTAAGTTGGATATAACTATATAAAAACAAGACCTATGGGAGATATTATAATTTTATTGCTGGTGTTCTTGGTAGTGGGCAGGCTTTTGAGGGGCGTGTTCGGAGGATTCAGCAAAAGCAGTTTTCGGGATGACAAATAACTCCGGATTGTTGTAACTGGCAGATATTTGTTAATTTTGCACCGTATTCATAAAAATCAAGAACAATATGACAAAAGCGGAAATTGTCGCTCAGATCTCACGGCAGAGCGGAATAGAGAAAACGGTGGTGATGACTGTGATAGAATCATTCATGGAAAATGTAAAAGAGTCGATGGTTGCGGGAAACGAGGTGTTCTTGCGCGGGTTCGGTAGCTTTATCATCAAACGGAGAGCTGAAAAGACGGCCCGGAACATTTCGAAGAATACGACAATTAAAATTCCCGCTCACAATATCCCTGCATTCAAACCTGCCAAAGCATTTCTGAATGCGGTAAAAGAGAACAAGTAGAGTATAAAAGTACAGATGGTGCAACAACACCGTAATGAGTAAAACAAAAGCGACCCGAAGGCCGCTTTTGTCGTGATAAGGCAAGGATTATTTCTTGCCTTTTTTCGCTGGTTTGGCCGGCTTTTCAGGAGTTTCCTCCTTCTCGACGGGCGGATAGAACTTGACGGCGACCATCACGATACGGTTGTGTTTCACACCGCTTTGGTCGCTCCATTCTTCGGGCTTGAAATACCCCTCGACGGTCAGCATCGTACCCTTGGTCAGTTGGTCGAACGACCCGGTGTTCTCGTTTTTACGCCACGCCTCAAAATTCATAAAGGCGGAAACGCGTTTGGATTCCTCGCCATTATTCTCCAATCGGCTTACTGCCAGAGGGAAACGTGCTACACTTGCGTTGGTGAACTGACGGATTTCTGCATCCTTTCCTACGAAACCGGTTACTACGAAATTGTTTTCAATCTTTTTCATAATGAATTGTTTTTAGAAGTTATTAAATCAATTTTACGCTGCCTCAAAAAGTAGGTGCAGTTAAGGGGATGCACCAAGGCCGGACGCATCAATACTCTTTATTTTTGTCCGTAGGCAAAACCGGAAGGCTCGATAAAGGAAGATTGTACGGCTGCGCCATTGGTCAAGACTTCCAAAGTCGTTCCCGTCTGCATACTATCTTTGCATCGGAAAATGATGATGACTTCGGCGGAAAACTATTCTGAAAATGAGCGGAAAACCGTAGTTGCAGGGGAAGTGAAAGTGCAATCCGTCCACCGGCACAATGGTGCGCGTTTCGGCTGTAAGTCCGCAGAATCGGCAGGTATTTTCGTGTAATTCGGTCGGACTGAATTGAGGTGGCTACAAACAGAACACTGAACTGACAACAGGTTGCGGTACCGCAGAAGGGAATATCAACGAAGTGGCGACAAAAGGCGGAACGGGATATCGGGGTACTGCCATGTTCCCGTCCGGCAGAAAGAAAAGGGGACAAAAGGGAAAAAGGAAAGAACCCTGCTTTTCGGAAAAGCGGACGGAGCTTTTCACGAATGGCTGTTTTTTACAAAAGGATATGGCGCAGCCAAAAGAGAGAGATAGATGTAAAAAAGGGAATGCGGCGTGGCAGGAATGGAAGATTATCCCGTTCCTGCCTGCCTGTATCATCAAAATTCTGCCATGATTACCCGATGCTCGAAAATCTTTTTTTGATTACTGGGACGTCTTTGGCAAACCCATAGGTGATGCTTGCCATAGCCGAAGACGAAATAATCATCAAGGCGTGTTTTTTCTTGTAGGCGTTCCATGCCGGTACGCAGTTCCGCTTCATCGGTTGAGAAAAGAATCGTGTTGATGATACGGAAGTAGAGTTCTGTTACCTCGTCACAATAAGGACAAAAGCTATGCTCAATCGTTGCTTTCATGTTTCTTTGATTTTAATTCTACTTCTACTATGTCTTCTATTCGACCATACAGGACAGAGCGCAACGCTGTTTTGTCAATGGCGTAATACTCGGCGATATGTCCGTGCTGTTTTACGAAATATCGTTTGAGAACATCGGAGAAATCAAAGAAGTAGCCCATCAATGCGATACCTCTTTTGAAATGGATGCACTCTTTCACGTTTCGGGTAATCCAGTTCTTGTCTTCACGGCTCAACTTGTCTCCGTTATCAAGTTGTTCCCGTAACTGGTAAACCCTGCTGTCTTTCAGCTTCTCTAATTCGGGTACGTCCCATTGGACGAATTTCATTGCTATCTGCTGCATCGCTCTTGTATTTAATCGTAAATAATCACTTCATCACGATACTCGACCACCTCTTTGCCACTACTAAGACGCACCACTATTTTATTGCCGAAGTCGCCGACAACTGTTCCCTCAGAGTAGCCTTTATAGGGGGTAAGCAAGGTGCAGTGCGCACCTATAATTTCGCTATTTTCTTCGTATTCGTACATAAGTCATGTCATTTTACGGTTACAACTTGATATCCCATTTCCCCTGTGAGAAGATTCTGAAGCTCACGTATTCGTCTGTAAATTCGTAGGACAGAATTTTGATATAAGTTTTGTCTTTGGCTTCCAACGAAGCTATCAGTCTGTCGATTTCTTCTTCCGGATAAACCCAACGAGAGGTAAACTCCGCATCCACGCTATCGCTGTGTCTATTGACAAAGCCGTCGAAAGTGTCATCCAAGAATGCCTCTATCTTGTCGAGGTCTGCTTTGTTTTCCGTCCTTGCGTAGAAAATGTTTGTTGCATAGTTTGCCATAATCCTAAGTTTTAAGTTTTTTATTTTCCCTCTTTTAGCATTTCAGCTACTTTCGGGCTTGATTGAAAATTATGTCGCCTCAAAAGGTGTTATGGCTCTTTATGCAGGGTTTCACGACCAAATACGACCTCTGCAAAGCGGAGCGTGGAGATTTTGTCGGGAACCGTCAGGCTGTGACCTTGAATACAAGAAAGACATGACAAGTACCTTTGCGACACAATTCTCATCAGGCAGACCGAAAGTTGGGATGCGAGGATAGAATGCCTATGGCAGAAGTTACGATAAAAGGAACTTCCGTAAAATTGGGATGCAGCGAAAAAAGAAAATATCGGTGCGATTATCTTCTCTTTTGACTGTGAATATAAAAGTAAGGGGGAGAACTTCGGTAAAGGTTTAGTTTAGTCTATTAGCTTATATATATGCTAAACTAAAGTAAACTAAATATAGGCAGATATATTGGACTGCCTGTATAGGTGTTTTGAGGGAAATGGTTACCTTTGCAAAAAACAATGTTCCTTGAAAGAAACAGAGATTTGTCCTTTTTTCTTTTGGCTGTAGTTATTCATCCATAGATGACTGCAACAATCACTCTTGGCGAGAGGATGAAAATCGTGTGAAAAGACTTGGAAAAATACTCAAAGTACGAACAAGTGAAGAGAAAGAAAGGTAGTGCAAACAAAAAAACAAGAAAATAAGATAATTCGTGTTTCTGTTCCTAATTTGTTTCTTGATAAAAACACATCACAATATAAACTATTAATTTACAAGATATTATGATGTGAAATTTTGAGATATAACTAAATTTTCCAGATTCCACTGTGAGAATAAACTTACACTTCCGTGTTCAATATGTCGTCCAACAAATATAGAAAACATCTGCGGAAAATGCAAGTCGCGGACCTCTTTTTTGGGCTGTTGCGGGTGTAAAATTCGATAAAAAGTTTGTGAAAATCAATATTGAAGTTTAATTAAGTATTTTCGAAAATGGCCTTTTTGTCCTTTTTTTTGTTCTGGGTACAATTGTTTGATCGGGTTATCTCCCTGATTTTTTTTGTCTTGTCCTTGTTTGGGCCGGTTGTTCCGTTCAGTAAAATTTGACCGTTGAAATTTCTTGACCGTAAGGCGCGATCCCTTCTTCAGGTTCTCTTCTCAAGAATTGAAACCGAAGGCCGTTGTTGGTGCTTGAGCCTGGTTATATGATGTGTTTGTCTTATATTATATATAAAGGTATAATTAAAATGAATGCATGTTTCATATGTGTGCTTGAATACATGTTTTTATTGTGAGAGTTTAATGATTGGTTGTGTTTCGTATTGCGAATATGCCGTTTTTGTGTATCTAGTTCGTAAAATTACATTGATATTTGATGTATTTATTTGATATAAAGGGGAATAAATTGTTTGATTGAAGTGCGTGTATTTGTGCTGTAAGCAAGTGTTTAATATGGTAAATCATGTTTATAATAGATGTTCTATTATTTGATCGTTTGCAGGTATTGTTGGATTTGTAAATTTATTGAAAGCCTAATATTGAGCCCACCACCGGGCAATGGAAGTGATTTCGCTTTTGACCGCGGGGCGCTCGACAACGACCAGCTGGCACGGGTCGAGCGGGCGAGTTTCCTGCAGGGAAGGATCGTCGTTGGCGGATCCCATCCGGGCGATATTCCGATAGACGGGACGCTGGCCGTCTCGGGCCATGCCTATACACTGATGCATCCGTGACAGTAGGGAGGCGCTTTCGGTTCGGAAGGGACGGCATCGGCAGGCAATTGCCTGCCGATGCCTTTTTGGAAGGAATGGTTTGTGTTTGGGAATGACATTTACGGGAGGACCTGCCATTGCATGGCTTACAATGCGGGATTCTCCTTTGCTCCCTTGTGCGATCTCTGTTTAAGAAATCGCATGAGACGGGAACTTCTTGATTTTTAGACGAAGACCGTGTCATTTTGGTCGTAAATGCTTCCAAATTGTTACTTATGCCTTCCGTTTGCTTTTTCCGGACCTCCGGTTGTTGTTGCATTGGGGTGAAACAACCGTGAAAATAAGATTTTAAAACGGCTGTTTTTGTTTGTCTGTCAGAAGAATAGGCATTGCGTGATGGTTTGATGCAAGAAAAAAACCTCTCTTTTTGTTTATTCGACGAATTTATCTATTTTTGCGACTAAATAGTGTGGTTTCTTAAACAGAAATAATAAACATTCGCAACTGTAGGTTTGCAGACAAGCCCGAAGCGAAGCAAGGTATTCGCAATTTTCACGAATACCTTATGTGTAATTCTTAATTCACTGAATGTCAGCGTGTTCTGATGTTGCGCTGGCAAGGCCTCGGATTGCCCGGATGCGATGCGGATTCCTGGATAAACGATATTGGAATGAATACGCAGGGCACTAACTGGACTTGGTCTGACTCGGTCTCCGAGCAGATCCGCACAAGAAAAAACAACCATGCGGTAAGGTGGTATGTGCTGGTGCTGCCGGTCTCTTCAAAAGGATATTACAGGGGCAACCCGGCCAAAGGACTCCAGACCGAGCTGGCTCGGCGCATCCGTGTCGGCGAGCAGCCGTTCGAATATTTTGCTCCGTCGTACGTCGCCGTCTGCGAAAAAAAGGGCGTACTGGTCCGCACGCAGCATCCGTTGCTGTACAATTACGTCTTCGTACACGCCTCGGAAGCAGAGATCTATCGTTTGAAACGATTTCTTCCCCAATACAGTTTCCTGCCCCGGGTCCGTGACGGACGTGGCGGGTATTATCCCTACTTGTCGGACGAGGAGATGGCCAATCTGAAATGGGTTGCCGAATCCTATTGCGATGAACTGCCGGTCTATACACCCGAACCGAACCGGCTGATGAAAGGGGATCGGGTGCGCATCACCGAGGGGCAGTTCAAGGGAGTGGAGGCAAGCGTCATCATCCAGCCCGGAGGCGGACGGAAAGACATCATGGTCTGTGTGGAGAACTGCATGTATGTACCGCTGCTCAGTGTGGAGCCCGGCCAGTACGAGGTGGTTGCGTTGAACTCGGACAACCGCCATGTCTACACGCGTCTGAACGGCGACCGGCTTCCGGCGGGACTTCATGAAGCGCTGAAGCGTTACCATTCGCCCGAAGGGGTGACGGACACGGATCGGGAATTGGCCCGGGAGACGCTGCGGCAATACGGCAGTCTGCAGTTGGAGAGTGACGTCATGCGTTGCAAACTTTACTCGATGCTGCTTCCGGCCTATGCGATTCTTGGAGAGAAGGAGGAGTTCGACCGTCTGGTAGGTACGATTCGCAGTATCCTGCCGCTGATCCGTGCCGAACAGTCGCGTGCGTTGTTGCTGGTTACGCTCTATGGTTGCACGAACAGTTGCATCTGCCGGGATCATGCGCATGGCGCCGTCGATCCGTGGCGTGAGGAGCGGAATCCGAAAAAGTGCAAGTTGCAACTCATCCGGCGTCTTGACGATTACGATTGTTGGTTGGGACATGGCCTGTATGTCGGACGGTCTGCCTCCTCGGAACCGCAACATTGTGAATCCGTGTCGGCGAGCCGTTGAGCCGGCAGTTGTCGTACCGGCTGTCCGTTTTCCGCTTGCAATCGTTTCTTTCGATTGTTTCCATCAAACAAATATCCCCAAGTATGTTGTATTTTATCACCTCTCTGATTGCGGTTTTGGGCGTTTGCTGGATCCATCCGCGATTGGTCGCCATTGCCCTCGACAAAAACATCGTGGATAATCCCGATGCCCGGAAACTCCAACGCAAGCCGGTCCCCGTTCTTGGCGGTATCGCCGTGTTTTTCGGAACGGTGATCGGACTGGGGTGCGCCGGTATTGCCTGCGACTGTTCGGATCTGTTCATCGTGGTGGTCGCCATGATGATCATGCTCTATACCGGGACGCTCGATGACATCCTCGACCTCTCCCCGGCCCTGCGCTTTTTGGTGGAGATTGGCACCGTCCTGCTGCTGGTCTTCGTCGGAGGCTACACACTGGATGATTTCCACGGACTGTGGGGACTCGGTCAAATTCCCCGTGAAGTCGCCATCCCGCTGACGGTCTTTGCCGCCGTGGGCATCATCAATGCCATCAACCTGATCGACGGCGTGGACGGACTTTCGTCGGGTTACTGCATCATGGCGGGCATCCAGTTCGGGGTGATGTTCTGGCTGGCCGACGATCCGGTCATGGCCATTCTGGCAGCCGTATCCGCAGGATCGCTCATTCCGTTTTTCTTTCACAATGTCTTCGGCAAGACATCGAAGATGTTCATCGGGGAC
The DNA here is from genome assembly GCA_000434235.1 of Alistipes sp. CAG:268. Classification (GTDB taxonomy): domain Bacteria; phylum Bacteroidota; class Bacteroidia; order Bacteroidales; family Rikenellaceae; genus Alistipes; species Alistipes avistercoris. The sequence continues at coordinate 28,397 of FR891975.1, forward strand.
GGCGGTACGCTCGTGATGGGCATCATCATGTCGGTATTCGTCATGCGGCTGCTGCAGCACGACGCTCAATACATGATGCATGCCCAGGAGAATCTGGGGCTTGTGGCCTTTACGCTGGCGGTGCTGTCGGTTCCGGTCTTCGATACGCTGCGTGTGATGACGGCCCGTATCCTGAAGGGCAAGTCCCCGTTTCATCCCGACAAGACGCACCTGCACCACATGTTCATCCGCCTGGGATGCTCCCATGCCGCCACGACGCTTGCAATCCTGATGCTCAATGCCTTCGTGGTCCTGTGCGGATGGATCAGCTACAAGGCCGGTTGTTCGATCGATACGCAGCTTTACATTATTCTGGCCCTCGGCCTGCTGATCACATTCGGTCTCTATAACTTCATGGAGCGGCAGATCCGTCGCAAAACCCGTTTTCTGCATCTGCTGCATCGGATCGGCTACCGCACGCATCTGAACCGTACGGGTATCTTTTTCTGGCTGCAGAAAGCCGTTGATCGTATTTAGGCATTCTTTATTGGTATATGTTGGTATCCAACATGGCAATAGAGTTTGTGAATAAACCGTCTTCGGATGTTTGACTGCATGCATCTTTGTTTCATTCCCTGTTTTGAATCCGTTTATTGCCTGAAGGACAGGAGCATGCCGAGTGTCGTGGCCCAAAGGGATGTTGTCGGGACAAAAGGATATGCTCGGATTTCACGCTTTTCGGACGAAGTCTGTGGAGCCTTGCTGATGATTTTCATCGGAGGGTCTGTTTGGAATGTCCTCCACGGGTTGTGGTGCCTTGATCAGATCCCGCAAGGGGTGGCCATCCCGTTTATGCTCTTTGCTGCCGTAGGCATCATCAATGCCATCAACCTGATCGATGGGGTAGACGGTCTCTCGTCGGGCTACTGCATTTTGACGAGTTTGCTCTTGGGGATGATGTTCTGGTATGTGGAGGATCGGACGATGGGTATGTTGGCCGTCGTGGCCACCGGATCGCTGATCCCGTTCTTCTTCCACAACGTCTTCGGGAAGAGTTCGAAGATGTTCATTGGCGACGGCGGGACGCTGGTCATGGGTATCGTCTTGTCGATCTTCGTGGTCCGGATTTTGCGCCACGGCTCGATGAGCGAGGTTTATGATGCGGCAAATATCGGGTTGGTCCCCTTTACGCTGGCGGTTCTGTCCGTTTCCGTCTTTGATACGCTCCGCGTGATGACGACACGCATCCTGAAGCGCAAGTCTCCGTTTCATCCGGACAAGACGCACCTGCATCACATGTTCATCTGTCTGGGATGTTCGCATGCTGCCACGACGCTTGCGATTCTGACCCTGAACTTCTTCGTGGTGCTGTGCTGGTGGATTAGTTACATGGTGGGCTGCTCGATTGATGTCCAACTGTATATTGTGCTGGTATTGAGCATTCTGATCACATCTGGCCTTTATAATTTCATGGAGTACCATATCCGCCACAAGACGCAATTTGTCCGCCTGCTTCATCGCATCGGCTACCGTACGCACCTCAATCGTACGGGCATCTTTTTCTGGCTCCAGAAGAAAATGGATCGGATGTGATCTTGTCGTCAATTGGAATATTATAATCGATTTAAAAATCATAAAATCATGAAAGGTATTGTGCTGGCAGGTGGATCCGGAACCCGGCTCTACCCGATTACGAAGGGGGTCAGCAAACAGATGCTCCCCATTTTCGACAAACCGATGATTTATTATCCCATTTCGGTGCTGATGCTGGCCGGGATCCGGGAGATTCTGATCATCTCGACGCCTGTTGATCTGCCTGGATTCAAGCGGTTGTTGGGTGACGGTTCCGATTTCGGAGTCCGTTTTGAGTATGCCGAACAGCCCTCGCCCGATGGGTTGGCGCAGGCTTTTCTGATCGGGGAGAAATTCATCGGAAACGATTCGGTCTGCCTCGTCCTCGGTGATAATATCTTCAACGGAAACGGCTTCTCGGCCATGTTGCACGAAGCGGTACGATCGGCGGAAGTGGATCACAAGGCAACGGTTTTCGGCTACTGGGTCAGCGATCCCGAGCGTTACGGCGTTGCGGAGTTTGATGATGAGGGCAATTGCCTTTCGATCGAGGAGAAACCGGCCAAACCCAAATCCAATTATGCAGTGGTCGGACTCTATTTCTATCCCAACAAGGTGGTGGATGTGGCCAAGAGTATCAAGCCTTCGGCTCGCGGTGAACTGGAGATTACCTCGGTCAATCAGCGATTCCTGGATGACGGAGAACTGAAGGTCCAGACCCTCGGACGAGGTTTTGCCTGGCTGGATACCGGGACGCACGATTCGCTGGCCGAGGCCTCGACCTACGTGGAGGTTATCGAGAAACGGCAGGGGTTGAAGATTGCCTGCCTCGAAGGCATCGCCTTCCGGAAGGGGTGGATCACGGCAGACAAGATGCGCGAATTGGCACAGCCGATGCTGAAGAACCAGTACGGACAGTATCTGCTGAAGGTGATTGACGAGGTTGCCCAAACCGGTAAGAGTAATCTGGATTAACAATATATCTTTTCCAAACTTATAGAAATGGAAGTAATCAAGACAAATATCGAAGGTGTGGTGATCATTGAACCCCGCATCTTCCGGGATGACCGCGGTTATTTCTTCGAATCTTTCTCACAGCGCGATTTTCAGGAGAAGGTCTGCAACACGGTTTTCGTACAGGACAACGAAAGCAAGTCGAGCTACGGCGTGCTCCGCGGGCTGCATTTCCAGAAACCGCCCCATGCACAGTCGAAACTCGTCCGCGTGATCAAGGGGGCCGTATTGGATGTCGCCGTGGATATCCGCAAGGGCTCGCCGACCTTCGGGCAGCATGTTGCCGTGGAATTGACCGAAGAGAACCATCGCCAGTTCTTCATCCCCCGTGGGTTTGCCCATGGATTCAGTGTGTTGACCGACGAGGTTATTTTCCAGTACAAGTGTGACAACTTCTATGCACCGCAGTCGGAAGGTGCGCTGGCCTGGGATGATCCCGATCTGGGAATCGACTGGCGGATTCCGACCGACAAGGTCCTTCTTTCGGAGAAGGATCGTCATCACAGCCGTCTGCGCGATGCAGAGTGGCTTTTTGATTACAACGAAAAACTCTATTAGGCGATGAAGATTCTTGTAACGGGTGCCAACGGTCAGTTGGGACGTGAGATGCGTATTGTCAGTCGGGATACGAACCACGACTTTGTCTTTACGGATGTGGTTGATGCGGAAGGTGTTCAGACGACCAAACTTGATATTACCGATCTGGAGGCGATCCGTCGCATCGTTCGGGAGGAGCGGATCGACTGTATTGTCAACTGCGCAGCCTATACGAATGTCGACAAGGCGGAGAGCGACGAGGCTTTCTGCCGGGTGTTGAATGCCGAGGCGCCTCGCAATCTGGCTCAAGCCATGAAGGAGGTGAACGGCCTGTTGATTCATATCTCGACGGACTATGTCTTTGGCGGGGATCCCTACAATACGCCTTGCCGGGAGGACCAGAAGGGTACTCCGACCGGAGTCTACGGACAGACCAAGCTTGAAGGAGAGCAGTATATTCTCGGCATGGGTTGTAAATATGTTATTCTGCGTACCGCCTGGCTTTATTCCGAATTTGGTCGGAACTTTGTCAAGACGATGCTCAACCTTACGTCGACCAAACCGCAGTTGAAGGTCGTATTCGATCAGGCCGGCACCCCGACCTATGCCTACGATCTGGCGTTGGCCATCCGAACGGTCCTTGCCGATTATGCGGCCAGTGATACGACGCAGGGATATGCCAGGGGCGGTATCTACCACTATTCGAACGAGGGAGTCTGCTCGTGGTTCGACTTTACGAAGGCGATTGCCGCCTATGCCGGAAATACGACGTGCGACATCCAGCCCTGCCACAGTGACGAGTTCCCCAGCCCTGTCAAACGTCCGGCCTATTCTGTGCTGGACAAGACCAAGATCAAGGAGACATTCGGCCTTCGGATTCCGTATTGGGTCGATTCGCTGAAGATTTGTGTGAGAAATTTATTTGGCAATGATAAATAATACAATCCATCAGCAATCGCCCACTAAGCATATTGACTATATTGACGCAATGCGGGGCGTTGCAATGCTTTTGGTCGTTTATTATCATATCATAAATGGTGCTTTATTTATTGATAGTGAATTCTGTAATTTTTGTGTTAGATTTCGAATGCCATTATTTTTCTTTATAAGTGGATTCTTATCTTATACAACTATTTTCACAGCAGATCTATTAAAAAGCAGGAGTTATAATAGATTTTTTGGACAACTACTTCCAACAATTGTTTTTTGTTTCATTTATATTTTTATTTCAGGTCACAGTATAGAATCCGTCTTTTTTGATCAGACTAAATTGGGGTATTGGTTTACTATTGCAATGTTTGAGGTATATATAATATACGCTTTTGTATCCTTTATCCTAGCTAAAAGACATGTATCGAATAAGATAAGATGCATAGTATTTATTGCTCTAATTGTTTTTTCTCATTTATGTATGTCTCTTATAACGAGATATACTCCGGATATATTTCAGAATAAATGTGGACTTTAACCTCAATTGGGCAAGGTCTTTTGTATTTAAAATATTTTTTATTTGGGGTATTATGTAAGATGTGCAATAGACAATTTTTTGCTCTAATTGATAGTAAGATTGGAGTAAGTTTATTAATGATTCTATTTGTAATTCTGTTGTTTGTAGAGACTCCTATTTCTTTAGCTCTACAAGGTTTTCTGGGAGCAACGATTGTTTTTACTTTATTCAGATATTATAATCATATTTTTTCAAAAGAAAGTTTTGTTGGCCGAAATCTAATCTTTATAGGTAAGCAAACTCTTGAGATATATCTCATTCATTTTATTTTACTTTTTGGAATTCAGGGTTTAAATCAAAATGATGATTTTATAAAATTAATTTCAGAAAATTCTATACTTGAAGTTTGTTTTGTGTCAATATTGTCATTCTTATTAATTTGTTTAAGTATTATTATCGCGTCTGTTTTTAAGATATCACCTATTCTGCATTCTCTCTTATTCGGTTTTAAAAAATAAGCAATGGAAACTAATTTCAAACGCAATATCATCATTACCGGTGGAGCCGGATTTATCGGTTCGCATGTCGTACGGCTTTTCGTTACGAAATACCCCAACTATCATATTATCAACCTCGACAAGCTGACCTATGCCGGGAATCTGGCCAATCTGAAGGATATTGAGCAGGCTCCGAACTATACCTTCGTCAAGGCGGATATCTGTGATTTTGATACCGTTCTTGCGCTGATGCAACAGTATGAGGTGGATGGCATTATCCATCTGGCGGCCGAAAGCCACGTGGATCGTTCGATCAAGGATCCCTTCACCTTTGCACGAACCAATGTCATGGGAACCCTTTCGATGCTTGAAGCTGCACATCGCTATTGGAGTTCGCGTCCCGAGGGCTTTGAAGGCAAACTTTTCTACCATATCTCAACTGACGAGGTTTATGGTGCACTGAAAATGACGCATCCCGAGGGTATCAAGCCTCCTTTCACAACTACGGCATCCTCTTCAGAGCACCATCTGGCTTATGGTGAGGAGTTCTTCTACGAAACGACGAAGTATAATCCGCACAGCCCCTATTCAGCCTCCAAGGCTTCGAGTGACCACTTCGTGCGGGCTTATCACGATACTTACGGCATGCCGACTATCGTGACCAACTGCTCGAATAATTATGGCCCTTATCAGTTTCCGGAGAAGCTGATACCGCTGTTTATCAACAATATCCGCCATCGTAAGCCTCTGCCTGTTTACGGAAAGGGTGAGAATGTCCGCGACTGGCTGTATGTCGAGGATCATGCTCGTGCAATCGATCTGATCTTCCATCGCGGAAAGGTAGCTGATACCTACAACATCGGAGGATTCAACGAGTGGAAGAATATCGACTTGATTAAGGTGGTTATTAAGACGGTTGATCGACTCCTTGGTCGTAAAGAGGGTGAGGATATGGATCTGATCACCTACGTAACGGACCGTCCGGGCCATGACATGCGTTATGCAATTGATTCGTCAAAGTTACAGCGCGAATTGGGCTGGGAGCCTTCGTTACAGTTTGAGGAGGGTATCGAGAAGACCGTTCGCTGGTATCTGGATAACCAGGCTTGGATGGATAACATCACTTCAGGTGAATATGAAAAGTATTACGATGATATGTATAGGAATAGATAATAGCAGTCTATGCTCTCCAAGAAAATAAGGATTGGATATATTAGCCCGAATAATCCATTGGACAGAAGAGCCTCAAGTGGAACGACGTATTATATGTATAAGGCTCTTGAACAAATTGGGGCTGAAGTTGTTTGGGTGCAGGTAAAAAGGACTTGGGTATACAACATTGTAGCTGTAATTTACAAGTTCCTTTCAATTTTAACGAAAACACGGATTCTCAAGGAATATACAATTGTCGAAGCGATTCTGGCATCTAAATCATTAGACAGAAAGTTGATAGGTAAGTGTGATATATTGTTTGCACCTTTCTCTTCTGTAACTATATTTTCATTGGAAACAAAGAAGCCTATAATTTACCTTTCTGACGCAACTTTCGCACTTATGGTTGATTATTATTTTAAAAATATACCTAAGTGGAACATCCGTGAGGCAAACAAAATTGAGCATACTGTTTTGTCGAAAGTATCTTATGCTGTATTGGCTTCTGATTGGGCATATAACTCGGTAAAATCTGATTATAAAATATCTCAGGAAAAGCTAGCAGTTATAGAATTTGGGGCTAATATTGATGAGGAGAATATAATACCTCACCTTTTCGAATATAAGAGCAGTTTGGATATATTGTTTATGGGTGTGGACTGGATTCGAAAGGGCGGAGATATTGCTGTCGATGCTTGTAGATATCTGAATCAAATAGGTATAAGAACAACATTGCATATTGTGGGAATTCAAAATCTTGATGATTCTATAGCAACGTTGCCATTTGTGAGAAATTATGGGTTCTTGAATAAAAATAATCCAGATTCATATAAGACATTAGTTTCTATTATTCAAAAATCGCATTGTTTGCTTCTTCCTACACATGCAGAATGTGCCGGTATTGTTTTTTGCGAATGTAGTGCAAACGGACTTCCTATTTTTACTTATGATACAGGAGGAATTTCTAATTATGTGTTGAATGGTGTTAATGGCTATAGACTTCCGGTTAAAGCAACAGGAGTGGATTTTGGTCAGAAGATTTGTGATTGCTTAGAATCTGGTGAGTTAAGTGAAATGTCAACTCAAGCAGTTCGTCTATACAAAGAAAAATTGAATTGGACGAAATGGGGAACTAAGATGGAACAAATTATTAGCACCTTATTGGCTTAAATCAATGAATGAAATAGCAGAATCGGGGAATAAACGGATCGCAAAGAATACAGCTATTCTATACCTAAGAATGCTGGTGATGATGGGAATAAGTTTTGTCACCGCACGTATTACTTTAAATGCATTAGGGATAACTGATTATGGTATTAATAATGTCGTTGGTGGATTAGTCTCGATGTTTTCTCTGCTTTCTGGCTCCATGTCCGCAGCAACAAGTCGATTTCTTACATTTGGTTTAGGACAAGGTGATCTAGAAAACTTAAAAAAAATATTTTCTACAACAGTCAATATTCATATTATTCTTGCCGTAATTGTCGTCATTGCTATTGAATTAATAGGAGTATGGTTCCTAAATAGTAAGATGAATATTCCTAGTGATCGGTTATATGCGGCAAACTGGGTTTTACAATGCTCCGTTGGTATCTTTGCTCTCGGATTACTGTCTGTGCCGTATAACTCAGCTATTATTGCTCATGAGAAAATGACGGCATTTGCCTATATGACTATTTTTGATGCGGGCTTTAAACTCCTTATTGTTCTAGGAATCTATTATTATAAAGGTGATAAGTTAATCCTATTTTCACTTCTGTCTTTGATTCAGAGTGTTCTACGGCAGGCAATTTATTGGATATATTGTAAGCGGAAATTTACTGAGTGCATTTATATATTCGGCTGGAACAAGAAAATGAGTCAAAGCATTTTTAGTTTTGCAGGATGGAACTTTATAGGGTCAGGATCCGGAATTTTGAGAGATCAGGGTGTTAATGTCCTGCTCAATCTTTTTTGTGGACCAGCAGTAAATGCAGCACGAGGAATTGCAATGCAAGTCAATAGCATCGTTAGCCAATTTGCGACTAATTTCATGTTAGCATTAAACCCTCAAATCACAAAAAGTTATGCGGCTGGGGATAAAGATCGTTCTTTTGATATAGTATTGCAAGGGACTCGTTTGTCTTTTTTCTTGATTCTGCTTATATCGTTACCCATTTTGGCAGAAGTTCACCAAGTATTAGTTTTTTGGCTAAAATTAGTACCAGAACATACCGTTTGGTTTGTGAGATGGATGATATTGTATACAATGACAGAGTCTTTGTCGTTTACGATGGTTACGCTGATGCTTGCTACAGGTAATATCCGTAATTACCAATTATTGGTGGGTGGTTTTCAAATGTTGAATTTCCCGTTAGCATATTTGCTCTTAAAGTTAGGCTATGAACCAGAATCGACGATCGTTTTATCTATTATTATTGCTCTCGGTTGTCTCATCCTTCGATTAATTATGCTTAAACGTATGGTTGGATTCCCTATACGACGATTTGTTGTTGAGGAGTTGTCTCGAATTGTCTTAGTTGGTATATGTTCATCTATATTACCCATTATTATTGTATTTATGATGGAGGAATCCTTTGCGAGATTTATCATAACACTTCTTGTTAGCATTATTCCAACGATCTTCTGGATTTACCAGGTTGGCTGTACTTCCAATGAGAAGGAATTGATTAGAAGTAAATTAAAATTATTTTTAAATAAATATATACATGCATATAAATAAGACCGCCGAAACGTGTTGTGGATGCACTGCATGTGAAAATATTTGTCCCCGAGGTGCTATTACAATGCTCCCTGACAAATTAGGTTTTTACTATCCTCATGTAGATGTTTCAAAATGCATTGATTGCGGTTTATGTGTTAAGGTGTGTGATTTTACGCCTTCTTATGCGAGAAAGAACAAATATTCTCAGCCATTAGTATATGCCATACGGAGTTTAGATAAGTCTGAACTTAATAGAAGTCAGAGTGGAGCTGCTTTCTTTGAGTTTGCTAAGACCTTTTTACAATCAGGAGGTATTGTATATGGAGCCGGATTGGAGCCAGATTTTTCTGTCAAACATCGGCGTGTGGATACAATTAATGACCTTGAAAAGTTAAGAATGTCTAAGTATACACAAAGTAATATGACTAATGTTTTTCGAGAGATAAGATCTGATTTGCTTAATAAAAGAAAAGTTTTATTTAGTGGAACTCCTTGTCAAGTTTGCGGGCTCAACTCATATATTGGAACTCAATTAGGAGAGAACTTAACAACGATAGATTTAGTTTGTCATGGAGTCCCTTCTCCTTCTGTCTGGCGTGAATATATAAAGTTTATAGAAAAGAAAAATGGTCCAATTCGGACTTGTACCTTTAGAGATAAAAGTTTTGGGTGGGCCTCTCACTATGAATCTTTTCTTTTACAGAACGGACATAAAATAGCAAGAAGAATATTTAGAGATCTATTCTATAGTCATATCATGTTAAGGCAATCGTGTTATAATTGTCCGTTTACAAATCTTAATAGGGTTGCTGATATAACAATTGGAGATTTCTGGGGTTGGTCAAAAATCAGCAATGAATTTAATGATAATCTAGGTCTTTCATTGGTCTTGGTAAACTCAGATAAAGGGAGGAGTTTGTTGACTAATACTAAAAATATTATATGTAGAGAGAGTTCTGCAAATGATTGTTTACAACCTCAGCTGCAGCATCCTGCACAAAGACATCATTGTCGAGAAATTTTCGAAGCCGAGTTTGCCGCAAAGGGATTTGAATATGTTGCAAGGAAATATGGTGTAATAGGTTTACGATATCAAATCAATAAAATTCTCCTTAATCTAAAACACATCTATTTTGCTCTCGTCTGGCATTTGAAGCATAAGCAATAATGATATGAAACGAGTTGGAATTATAACTTTTCATCGAGCTAATAATTTTGGGGCGGTCCTTCAATGCTATGCATTACAGGAAACATTAAAAAAACTGGGATATAAGGTTCAGGTCATTGATTATCGTGAGCCTTATACTGAGCTAATATACAATCCAGTGCGTTGGGATATCATGATGCAGGGCCTTACTCGTCCAAGATTATTAGCGGGATATTTATTCAAAGTTTTTCCTGAAAGACTAAAAAGATCCATACAATACAATAGATTTAGAAAACAATATTTAAATTGTACAAAGCCTATATTTCAACGCGAACAGATTCCTTTGGATTTTGATACATATCTGATTGGTTCTGATCAGATGTGGAGTCTTCATCCTACAGGTAATCGATTAGAGCCTATTTATTTTGGAGACTTTATTGTTCGTGAAGGTAGTGATATCCAAGGGTATGCAATTAGTTCAACTATCGAATCGTTGAATGTTATAGGTCGTTCAACTCTTGTGAAGTATATTAAAAATTTTAAACGTATTTCATTCCGAGAAAAAACGATTCGAGATGAGGTCGAGCGTATGACAGATAGGAAAGGGGAGGTGGTATTAGATCCTTCACTATTACTATCTTGTGATGAATGGGATAGATTAACAGCTAAAAGAGTAATTCAGACTCCTTATATTCTGACATATTTCTTGCATGAGAATGCATCATCGTTTGATTTCCTACGAAAAATCAAAGATTTTGCTCAAAATCAACATGCGAAGTTGATTAATATTTTTGATGTTGCATATTCCCCTCTTGACTTCCTTAATGCAATAAAGTATGCTAATTGTATATTAGCGACATCTTTTCATGCTATTGCGTTCTCTATTCTTTTTCAGAAACCATTTTATGCTTTGAAATCTAATGATGGGAAGGATATTAGATATATTAATTTAATGAATGAGATTGGACTTCAGTCTCGCCTTATTGATGAAGATGAGTTATCAAATCTTAAAATCTTGTCAATAGATTATGAGAATGTTAATTTGCGATTAGAAGACTCGAAAAACCGTTCCTTGAAATATTTAAAATCTCTATAATATGCCGAAGATAAGCGTAATTGTGCCTATATATAGGGTGGAAAAATATATTGAACGATGTGTGAGAAGTTTGTTTGAACAGACACTAGATGATATTGAATATATTTTTATTAATGATTGCTCTCCAGATAATTCAGTTATAATTCTTACAAAATTATTAAAAGAATATCCTCAGAGAAGATCTACGGTGCAGATTATTAATTTCACACGAAATCAAGGGGCAGCAGAAGCACGTAAAGTTGGAATATCATTAGCATCTGGAGAATATGTTATTCATTGTGATAGTGATGATTGGGTTGCTACCACAATGTATGAGAAATTATATACTTCGGCTAAACTGTATGCTGTTGATATGGTAATATGTGGCATGTATGAGAGTAATGGCATGTCAGAAAAGGTTATATACCAAGATGTTAACTCTGATAAAGAGAGATTCCTTGGGGATTTAATATGCCGGAAAACAACCTGTTCTTTGTGCAATAAATTAATAAAGAGAGAGATTGTTCAATCATCCCAACTTATATCTCCTGAGGTCCATATGTTAGAGGATCAATTATTATGTGTACAATATTTAGTCTTGTCTGCTAATTATATTTATATTGATCAACCTTTGTATTATTATTTTGTTAATGAGAACTCAGTTTGCCATTATTGTTCTGTGGAAGCATGCTTGAGAAGAGCAAGAGAAGCTCAACAAAATATTAATAAGTTATTGTCATTTCTAGAGCAGAAGAATTTGTCAGAACAATATCGGAATGAGATAGTCCGTATGAAGTATACGCCACGAGTATTTATTTGGCCTCTAGTTTTGAGTGATCCATCAAAATATATTCATTTGTGGAGAAATATATTTCCAGAGATAAACTGTGACTATCTTTTTTGCAAAGGGATACCTTTCTCTCTAAAACTTATCTTTTATTTAACATTGCTAAGAATTTATCCTATTATTTGGAAAGTATTACATCGAAATCGGAAGAATATAGAAGTATCCGAACGATAAATATTTTCAATGTATTTTGCTCTCATGGCATAGATTTTCTTAAAGTAAAGATTGTAAATGATTCCTCGAAAGATCCATTTTTGTTGGCTTAGTAACGATGATTTTCCTCCGCTGATTCAGCATTGTTTAAATACGTGGAAGGATGTTTTACCGGAATATGAAATTATTCTATGGGATACAAAACGTTTTAATGTAAATTCCATCTCATGGGTGAAAGAAGCATATGATGCTAAAAAATATGCTTTTGCCGCCGATTACATCCGATTATATGCTGTTTATACGGAAGGTGGTGTTTATTTGGATTCGGATGTTGAGGTTATAAAATCATTTAATGATTTATTACAATATAAATCATTTATAGGATTTGAAGCTGCAACAGGAGGAATTGAGGCCGCTATATTTGGAGGAGAACCCGGGACTCCATGGTGTAAGAAGGCAATGGACTTTTATGAGAACGAACATTTTCATGTAAACGAAAAAGGAGGAGTTGATTTGAAAATAACTGCTCCTAATATTATTGAGCAGGCTTTGAAGGATACATATGGAAGTTTTTCTATGATTCAACCAATAAAGCCAATGAATCTAGATAATGATATTCTCATATGTCCTGCACATTATTTTTCTCCTATTAAATATGATGTAGAGAAATGTTATAATGAAGATCGGAGATTGACGAGTAATTATCGCGCAAATCCAGAAACTTATTGTATCCATCGGTTTAATGCAGCGTGGGGAATCAAACCTTCCAAAAGTATTCAATTATGGGATAAATATAAAAAGAGATTAACAGCCGTATTAGGTGAGAGAATCGTTTCAAGACTTCTATCCCTATTGAAGATTTTTAAATAAAAATTGAGACAAAAGTTACCTTTCTAAGGTTGAATCTTATGCATTCTATTGAAATAGAGATTAACTGGCTGAATTGAGGAAGATGTTGAAAAACGACATGAAAAGAGTCCGGTATCTAGATATTGTTAAAGGCCTGTCTATTATTTGTATCGTACTCCTGCATTATGAGAGAGATGTATTCCCAACTAGCATAAATGTTTTTATCGGATCTTTTATGATAACTGCGTTTTATGTTGTGACAGGCTGGATCGAAGCAATGCGTTCTGTTCAAACAACATTTGTAGATTTTATAAGAAGAAAATGGCGGCATCTCTGCATCCCTTACTTGTGGTGGTCTAGTATTATTCTTTTGTTGGATTTAATTTTACTGGCATTGGGTTTCTATGACGAAATGCATATAAAAACGGATATTTATAAGACAATTACATTAAGAGGTATTGGGACGCTTTGGTTCTTACCTGCGCTTCTGGGAGGGGAAATTATATGGTTTTATCTCAAAAAACATAATATAATCCTTATCGTATTGGCATTCATTATAACTATCTGTTATCAGTATTTCTATCATCGTATATTTGATGGAAATACAGACTTGATGTATAGGATAATTGATGCTCCATTTCGAACTATTAGCAATATGTTGGAGGCTTGGGTTGGAATAGCATTTGGTTTTTTTGCCTATTTGCTTTGCAAGAAAAAGCTGCTAAATCGGTCAAATCTTGTGAAGGGTATGATTGGTGGTAGCCTTTGTATTTTTGCATTTGTATTGGCTAATTATTTACCTCGCGGTATATCAATATTCTGGCACTACTTGGCGCCTTTGATAGGGCCTTTGGGTCTCCTTTTACTTTTCAATTCAATTCAGGACCTTAGAATTCTTAATTATTTCAGCTTCTGGGGGCAGAACTCACTTAACTTAATGGTTACACACTATTCAATAGTATTGGTTATATTAACTTTGATAGTTGAAGATTTCTTTCATATGCCATACAGCGGTTGGGTATCTATCTTGTGTTTTGTAGTGTCTATGCCGGTCCAATATTTATTGGTAATATTGATAGACAAGTTTGCTCGATTTACATTAGGGAAATAATGATGAAACCGATCTTATCATATATTACTCCGAGAAATATTGCTTGCTTTATATTAGTATTATTTTGCATTCAATATATCCCTATAGAAAGTAGAGATGGCGTAAGTTTTCTAAAGTTGGCGGTATCTGCCCTTTGTCCGTTTATAATTGTGATTTATTCACCAAAGGTAGGGAGAACTACTGTTCTGTTCATGTTGTATTATGCTTTAATCATAGTTACAGCAATGGTACATCCTGATACCCTTAGATGGAGTACCGTTATTTTTATGGCAACTTTTATAGTTGTATTTATAACATATTATAATCTAGTAGTTTGTGAGAATGTCTTTTCGAAAGATTTTTTTACTAATTTACTTAAAAGGTTAATACTAGCATATACAGTTGTATTGATTATACAACAATTTTTTATATTACTTGGCATTAGATATTTCCCATTGATAAATTTAGTCCAATATCTAGATCGAGGAATTGGCACAAATTCTTTGACTTATGAACCGTCTTCAGCTGCAATTATTTTGTCATTTGCAATGCTATCACTCATAAGGATGTATGAATTGGATTATGGGCGAAAGCTTACTTTTCGAGAGATTTATAGAAAGGATAAATTAGTTGTATTAGGTTTTCTATGGAGTATGATCACTATGGGAAGCGGATCAGCTTTTATTGCATTAGGAATCTTGTTATGTTATTTTATTCGTCCAAAGTATTATTTCTCTACAATTGCGATAATTCTTATTGCTTATTGTGTCATTACATATGTTGATTTTGTTCCATTGCAACGTGCTAGAGATTCATTTGCTGCATTCCTAACTCTGGATAATCAAGAGGTTGCAAATGCAGATGGAAGTGCAGCTGCTCGGATCATTCCTATTGTGAATACAATTACCAGATTGGACTTGACTTCTTTGGAAGGATGGTTCGGACATGGTGTCGATTACGGGTTGAGCGATGGCTTGTTTAGCAATAAAGTTATGGTTGGGAATATTGCCGATTATGGATTTTTAAGCTTTATTCTTATGCAAATAATTGTATATACGAGCATGATTCGTCGAGTTTTCTCTTTGGAAACTCTTCTTTGGTTCGGTTTAGGACTGGCGACATTAGCAAATGTTCCACTTAATTGGGGCGCAATGATGTTATTTACGGGGGTAAGATATTTCCAAATTCAACGAGTATATGGACGTATCAATAATAATTGTAAATTATAATACTAAGAAGCTATTATTAGATTGTATTTCATCAATTTATGGGTATACTTCCAATTTGTCATTTGAGATTATCGTTGTTGATAATGCTTCAATTGACCAGTCGGAAGAATTAATTTGTTCCCGATTCCCTTCGGTTCGTTGGTTTAACAGCGCAGAGAATTTAGGTTTTGGTCGTGCTAATAATCTGGGTGCAAAATATGCAAATGGAGAGTATCTTTTTTTCCTTAATTCAGATACACTATTGCTGAACAATGCGATATTACAACTCTTATCGTATATGAAAATGCATAATTCGGATAATGTCGGTGTGTTGGGAACCTGGCTTCTTGATGGGAATCGTGAACCTAATAACTCATTTGGTTTTTTCCCTAGTATTAAGAATGAAATAGCTTATTTGTTAGGGAAATATCACCGTCCAGATAATTCGGAACTTAGGAGAGAAAGAGATGTCGATTTTGTAACTGGGGCAGACTTGTTTATTGCGAAGCGTGTTTTTGATGATTTAGGCGGTTTTGATAGTGAGATTTTTATGTACTATGAGGAGACGGATCTACAATATCGATTATCAGAATCTGGCTTGATTCGGCGAATTATACCTGGGCCTGAAATCATTCATCTGGAGGGTGGAAGTTTTAATAGTAAAAAATTGACAGTTTCCCGATTTATTATGGCTCAAACCAGTTATAATTATTATTTAAGGAAACATTTCAAGGGCCCTTATTATTATCTGTATTATGTGATTCTTTGTTTTATTCGGTTAACAATATTTGTTACGACAGATTGGAGTCTTAAGGATAAAATAAAGGCATACAAAGTTGTATTAAGAAAATAATAATTATGAATATTTTAGTTCTCGCTTATCAATTATCCCCGACGAAGGGATCAGAATATTCGGTTGCATGGAATTATGTGCAAAGGATGTCAAAATATCACCACTTAACAGTCATTTATGGCGTGTCTGGAACGCATCTAGGTGATTGTAGTGAAATGAAAAATTATATTAAAGAAAAGGGAGGTATTCATAATGTTGTATTTATAGATGTCCAGCCTAATAAATGGGTAAATCTACTTAATTGGTGCAATCGTCATAATTTTTTTAATTATACTTTTTATTTTGCATATCACGAATGGCAAAAGCAGGTATATGGGATTGCGAAAAGGTTGCATGACAGTGAACATTTTGATTTAATTCATTTTGTTGGTCCAATAGGATATCGTGAACCTGGTTATTTGTGGAAAATGGATATCCCATATATGTGGGGGCCTATTGGCGGAGCAGATAATGCTTCAATAAAATTGTTAAAGAAATCTCCTTTATCTTCGAAATTTAAGTTTTGGATAAGAAATATTATAAATAGCTTACAATTAAAATATTCTCATCAGTTAAAGCGGGCCTTAAGTCGCACTGATCTTTTGCTAACAGCAACATCGGAAAATCAAACAATTTTTAAAAAACGATTTGGTAAACCTAATTTTTATTTGCCAGAGAATTCAATTACAACCTCTGTGACATTAAATTATAACAAATTTAGTGATGAAACAAAGTATCATTTAATTGTTATAGGTAGATTAGTCGCAGGTAAAGCGGTTAATATCTTATTGGAAGCTCTTACTTATTTATCAAATCGCCATAAAATAATTGTGGATATTGTTGGTGATGGTCCGATGCGAACAGCTTGGGAAACATATGCTCGACGGAATCATTTGGAGTCTATTGTTAAATGGTATGGAGAATTACCTCGAACAGAAGCTGTAAAATTGTTTAATGAGGCACATTTGCATGTAGTTACAAGCGTAAAAGAAGGAAATCCGACGACTATCTGGGAGGCTATGAGTTATGGCGTGCCGACGATGAGTTTTGATCATTGTGGTATGCACGATACGATTTGTGACAAATGTGGCATACTCATTCCTATTCATACTTATGACCAATGCGTGCATGATCTTGCCAAGGAAATAGATAATCTTATTGATCACCCCGAACAGTTTAAACAATTGGCCGAAGGCGTATTGCAATGTGCAAAAAAATATTCGTGGGACAAGCGTGAGAAAATAATATTGGATTGTTATGATGCAGCAATAAAAAATCACAACTCTCGATGCGTAAAATAGTTTGTTTTCATTTGCTGAATGATTACAGCGGCAGTCCAAAGGTCTTAAGGATGGTTCTGCAGGGATTGCTTGGGCAGAATAATAAGATAGATCTTGTTACGTCAAATGGGAATGGGGCTTTAAATGATCTTTGTCAAAACGGCGATATCTGTATTTATAAGTATTCATATCAATTTTCTACAAATCCAGTAATCGCGTTAATCCGATATTTGTTTGTACAAGGATATTTGTTCTTTTTCTCATTTCGCTACTTGTTTCATCCTGGAGTATTATTTTATATCAATACGATCCTGCCTGTTGGGGCCGCACTCGCCGGTCGTTTGATGGGGAAGCAAGTGGTTTATCATTATCATGAGAATGCGTTTGCCAAGGGGGCATTTTATAAGTTGCTGGCGTATATAATGAAGATTCTGGCAACGAAAATAATTTGTGTGTCAAATTATCAACGTTCTTTTTTACGAAGAGAAAAAGGCGTTTATATAGTGCCTAATGCTATTCCTGAGAGCCTCATACACAATTTGCACCCCTGTCCAGATAAAGCTTTTTTGAATAAAAGAGTTTTGATGCTAGGTTCCTTGAAACAATATAAGGGGACAACTGTATTCGTCCGGTTGGCCGAGGCTTTACCTGATTATAAGTTCGAGTTGGTACTCAATGAAAATCAGGAGAATATAGATGCCTATTGGCATGTCAACGAACTCCCTTTATTGGAGAATCTGACGGTATATTCGCGTCAACAAAACGTAGCTCCATTTTATAACCGCGCGTCTATCGTCTTAAATCTGACTGATAAGCATTATGCGATAGAGACTTTTGGCTTAACCGCGTTGGAGGCTATGTCGGCAGGTCTTCCTGTAATAGTCCCAACTGTCGGAGGGATTGCAGAGATGGTTCAAGATGGGGAGAATGGTTATAAAATAGATGTCCAGGACTTTAGTGAGATTGTCATAAAAATCAATCATATTCTTTCAGAAAAAGCACTTTATGATAAACTGGCCAAAGGAGCCCTTGCTACAGCTTCAATGTATAATGAGGCCCATATGTGTACGCAGATAGAGTCTATTCTTAGGGAATAGTTTTATTGACCTGCTTTCTGTAGGATTCGCTTATCTAAATCTCATATTATGAAACAAGTTGCGATTATAGGCACGCAGGGAGTTCCTGCGCGCTATGGTGGCTTTGAGTCTTTGGTAGAGAATATTATCGGAGAGAATTGTCCGGCAGATATTCACTATACGGTATTTTGTAGCAGCAAAGATCTCTCCAGCCGGGACCCCTCCTATAAAGGGTGTAGCTTGAAATATATTCCCTTGCACGCCAATGGAAGTCAAAGCATCCCATACGACATCATTTCATTATGTAAAGCGATTCGCGGTTATGATGTAGTGCTGGTTTTGGGTGTGTCGGGATGCAGCTTTCTCCCGATTTTCCGGCTTTTCTTCCGCAAAAGGCTTATCATCAATATTGATGGTCTTGAACATCGTCGGGATAAGTGGGGACGCGTAGCCCGATGGATTCTTCGCTTTTCGGAGTCCATGGCCGTTCGTTATGCCGATGTCGTTATCTCTGACAACAAAGGAATCCAGGATTATGTCCGCGAAACCTACCACAAGGAATCGGCGTTAATCGCCTACGGAGGAGATCATGTCTGGCGGAATCTTTCGGAAGAGACGCAGCAAAAGTATTTGGATCAATATGGGCTGAAACCGGGCGAATATGCAATTACCGTTTGCCGGATCGAACCGGAGAACAATTGTCATATCACCCTGGAGGCCTTTGCACGTAGTAAGAAACGTCTTGTGTTCATTGGCAATTGGAATCACAGCGAGTATGCCCGGAATTTAAAGGAGCGCTATAATACTTATCCCAATATTTCGTGCCTGGATGCGATCTATGATCTGGACGTGTTGTATGCGTTGCGGTCGAATGCCGGGTTTTATGTTCATGGACATAGTGCCGGAGGAACAAATCCTTCCTTGGTGGAGGCCATGTTTTTCGGATGCCCGATTCTGGCCTACGATGTGGTGTATAACCGGGAAACTACACAAGGTCAGGCGTACTATTTTTCGAATGTGGAGGAGCTGGAGAGGCTTTTGCAGCGGACGGATTTGCGAGGCGATATTATGAAATCGATCGCGGAAAAGGAGTATACCTGGAAACATATTTCCCAGCAGTATTGTGCCTTGTATTAACAAGGCAAGTAATCTTTTCAGATTATTTAGATAGCGGCTCGAATATAGGGCGGCCTTAAGATATGTCTAATCGAATAAATCGCTACTGCGTCATCATGGCCGGAGGAATCGGCAGCCGCTTCTGGCCGGCCAGCCGACGCCACCTTCCCAAGCAGTTCCTCGATATTCTGGGCACGGGGAAGAGCTTCATCCGCCATACGTTCGAACGTTTTGCGCCGATCATCCCGGCGGAGAACTTCCTGGTCGTGACGAATGCCGCCTACCGGCAGCTGGTTCTCGAGCAGCTCCCCGAGCTCCGGCCCGAGCAGGTGCTGTGCGAACCCGTCGGACGCAATACGGCCCCCTGCATCGCCTATGCGGCCTTCCGCCTCAAAGCGCTGCAGCCTTCGTCGACGATGGTCGTAGCGCCGTCCGACCACTTCATTTTCGACGAGGAGGAGTTCCGCCGCGACATCACCTCCTGCATGGAGTTTGCCGAGGCGCGCGATGCGCTGGTGACGATCGGCATCCGTCCCTCGCGCCCCGACACGGGCTACGGCTATATCCAGACCGCATCCGTCGGGGAGATCTCGCCGGTCGCTTCGTTCCGCGAGAAACCCGATCTGCAGACCGCCATGAGCTACCTGGCGGCGGGCAATTACCTCTGGAATGCCGGGATCTTCGTCTGGTCGACGCAGAGCATCCTCGCGGCGCTCGAACGCCACCTCCCGGAGGTCTACGGCCTCTTTGCTAAACGGTCCGCGGCGTTTGCCTCGCCCGACGAACGGCCGGCCGTGGAGGAGATCTTCTCGCGCTGCCCGTCGATCTCGATCGACTATGGGGTGTTGGAGCGGGCAGCCAATGTCTTCGTGCGGAGTTCGGATTTCGGTTGGAACGACGTTGGAACATGGGGTTCGCTCTATGAGCTCTCGGCGAAGGATGCCGACGGCAACGTCGTGCCGACCTTTTCGAAGCTCTACGACACGACCGACAGCCTGATCAAGGTGGCCGGCAAGAAGGTCGTCGTGGTAGATTCGCTGCACGACTATATCGTGGTTGATACGCCGGATGCGCTGTTGATCTGCCCGCGTTCGCGCGAGCAGCACATCAAACAGGTCCTCGAAGATCTCACGCCGATCGACGACGGACGGTTCGTCTAGTTGCTCCAACTGGTCTGAAAAGGGCTGATTCCCTACCGGGGAATCGGCCTTTTTTATGCCTGAAACCGTTGCTTTTTCGTCGGAATCCAACCGAAACTCGGGCCCGGCATACGGTGCTCGGTGAAAATATTTCGCAAAAGATTCGGTTCCCATGCACTTTATGAATATACCCGCAACTTGTCCGGTTAAGCGGAGTCTGTTATCTCTGAGATAGACCGGATCACTGTTTACTGAAAAACATTATATTTGCAATGGCAAAACGATTGTTTTGAAGATAATGGTAGGGAAGGTTGAATTTTGACAGCATAGAAAAAGCTGCATTCCCGGATAAATCTGCTGTATGGCCCCAACGACGCTCAGCTCTCAGTTATGCCGGGCTGAAAATGAGTAAGAGTCTCTTTGGATGGAACATACGAGGCTGAATCTTTTCTTTTTGTTCGCAACTTGTGTATGACGCTAATGAGAATCAAGCAGAAACATCAGGAATGATTGATTGAACAAATATCCGACCTTCACATTATTTAATTTTGCTACTGAGAATCGTTTCGATCACTTCAAAGTTAACGAAATATGACAGAATGGGATAAAATGTAGAAACATCAGATCTATAATGATTTTGATGGTGATCTGTTCGACCTGCGGGTTCAAGCCAAAAAGCTATTCAAGGAATTTAACCGTACGGAAGACGAAGAGACTGATCGGCGTCAGGAAATCATGCGTCAACTCTTCAAGAAAGTAGGAGAACGCGTTTGGCTGGAGTCGAATTTTACCTGTGAATTCGGCAAAAACATTACGATCGGGAATGATGTCTATATTAATTTTGGATGTACGCTTCTTGATTGCGGACAGATAACAATCGGGGATAATACGTTGCTTGGTCCTAACGTAAGTGCATTTTCGGGCAATCATTCCCTCGATTCGGCAGAACGTATCGCCGGAGCCTTAATTCCCAAACCTATTACTATCGGAAACCGAGTTTGGATTGGCGGTGGTTGCACCATCCTCAGCGGTGTGACCATCGGTGATGATACGGTTATTGGGGCAGGAAGTGTTGTAACCCACGATATTCCTTCGGGTGTTCTGGCCGCCGGAAACCCTTGCCGGGTATTAAGGAAAATCACGGATAAGGATAAAGTCGGGTTTCCCGTATAGTCGAGGGAGAATAGACAGCAAGAACCTTTACACTCTTTCAGCTGCGATCAAAACGGTTTTCCCCATAGGATTTCAAGTAGATTCTGAAAGCCATTTGCCCGTTCCGAAAGGTTGAGAATTCGGAGAGCTGGAGTTCAAAAAGGGCCGATTCCCTACCGGGGAATCGGCCCTTTTTTGTACCCGAACCCTTTGTCTTTTTTGACGGAATTCAAATTCGGATTGCTGTGAACCCGGGTTGAAAAACGTTTCCGAACGCTCGGATATCGTTCCGGTTTGAGAACTTTTTTCGGCAGAAAAGCGTGCCGAATGGGGCCTGTTTGAGGGGATGATTCTACAGAATCGTCCCCCTTTTTTGTGCTTGTAAAGACCCGTTTTCGAGTGCTGTATGATTGAATTTCGACCGCATTTCGAACGGGTCTTGAGTGAAGCCGGCGAGAATCCGCCGGCTGTCGGGAATTCGGGCCGGGCCACGGTGGCCCCTGTAAAAAACGACGACTTCGGAGGAGTTTTCCACCCCCTTGCGGGCAAGCTGTTTTCTGTTACGAAATCTATTTCGCGTAACGGAAAACACAGCTTGCCGGGGCCAAAACATATAATGTTTCTGCCCCTAACAACGGGTCGAATATCACGCCCCGTTCCCGCTTGTTCGCCGACCAATCTGAAGAGGCGAACCGCCCGTCCCCGAAGCCGACATCGGGAACAAAAACGGTCAAAAAAAGAAGGCCGCAGGGCGTCTTATTCAACCGCAGGGTGTCTTATTCAAAAAGACCGACTGACTGATTGACGTCAGTACTGACTGACTTCAGTACTGACTGAAGTCATGGTCTTCTGTTTCCCAGTTGTTTTGTTTTGTTGTTGTGCTGTTGTGTTGTTGTGTAGTTTTGCTGGCTTGCTGTTTTGTTGATATCAGTATGGGTGGGCCGATGGAGATTCCGATGCCGGGTGGAAGGTCGGAGGTTTTCCGGGACGGTGAAAGCGAAACGGGACGCCTCTCCGAGGAGCGTATACCTCCGAGGCCGGTTGGCGGGAATCGGGTAGGGTAGGGCTACCCGCGCTGTGGGGGTACGCGACGGAGGTGCCTCGGGTGCGGGATCTCGGTGCCGTAACGGAGCCGGCGCGGATGGTATCCGGGTTCGGACGTCTTCTTCCACGCGGAGCCCGGCCCGGGACGGATTTTTGACGCCGATACGCTCGCCCGCCGCCGCTGAATCCCCGAATTGCCCCGGCGCGTCGAGGAAGATCGGTGTCAAAACCCCCGGCGGCTTGATGCGCCCCGGCCCGACGGCTCCGTGGTATCTTTGCGGCCGAAGCGGATGCCATCCGCCCGGGTGAGAAGCTCCGGGAGCACTGCGGCATACCGAAATTCCTCCGCCCGCTTCCTGCCCGGATGCCGATACCTCGATGTGCCCGTCCGGTTCCCGAACGGTCGTCCGAAATCCGCTCTTTGGGAGGCGTCGCACCCCCGAAACCGACGCCAACCGGTGCCACACCGACGCCAACCACTGCCATAGCGCACCGATGGCGGATCAATCGGCCCGGGATGCCCTATCTTCGCTCCCGAAACCCTAAACGCACAAGATTATGGAGTACATGATGGTTGAAAAACGGAGTTACGACCGCCTGGTCGCGCGCATCGAGGCGCTGGCACGGCGGGTGTCGGAGCTGTGCCGGCGTCAGGACAAGACCCTGCAGCACTGGCTCGACAACGAGGAGGTGTGCCTCCTGCTGAACATTCAGAAACGGACCCTGCAGCGTTACCGCGAACGGGGCCTGCTGCCCTGCACGCAGATCCGCCACAAGGTCTACTACAAAACCGCGGATGTCGAACGGCTGCTGGCCTCGGCGGCCTACCGCTGTCGGCGCCAGTCGTAAAACGGGACGGTTATGGACAAGCAATCGGTTTTTCAAACGGACGAACGTCCGGAGTCGCTGCTCCGGACGCTGGAGCAGATGGAACAGGATCTGGACCGCTGCATCGGGGCGCTCCGTCCGACGCTGGGCGGCGAACGCTACCTGACGGACCGTGAGTTGTCGGAACGGCTGAAGATCAGCCGCCGGACGCTGCAGGAGTATCGCTCCTCGGGCGAGATCCCCTATTACTGCGTCTGCGGCAAGGTGCTCTACCGCGAGTCGGATATCGAGCGGGTGTTGGAAGAGCACTATTTCGCCTTGCCGTGATGGCGGCGGGCCTTGTCGGCAAACGAAAGACGGCCCGGAGTGCTCCGGACCGTCTTTGGCGCGTCGCCCAGTAGAAAGCAGGGCGGAGCTACTCCGCCTTCCGGAAGTCGATGGTGGTATCCCGATTATTGTATACCCAAGATAAGTAGTTGATTGACAAACTCTCCGGACGCGTCTCGTTGTCGAACCAGGCCGTGATCGGGAATGTCGAAAGTCCGTTGCCGGGATTCCTTTCACACCGCAAGTAGTTCAATGCCCGGTTTTTGCTGATATCCAACCCCGTCAACAGATTGTCAAAGCAATGCAGCTCCTGCAATGCCGTGCAATGGCTGATATCCAGCGACGTCATGCCATTGTCGCAGCAGTCCAATTTCTGCAGCTCCGGACATTGGCCGAGGTCCAGCGTCGCCAACTGATTGTCGCGGCAGTTCAGTTCTTTCAGGGCTGTACAGCCGCTGATATTCAACGACGTCAACCTGCTTTTTTTGCAGCTCAGAATCTCCAATGCCGTGCACCCGCCGGCATCCAACGACGTCAATCTGTCCCCTTCGCAGTCCAATGTCCGCAACGCTGTGCAGCCGCTGACATTCAACTTCGTAAATTCTGTTCTTAAACAGTATAGTAGTGTCAGTGTTGAACAGCCGCTGACATCCAGTGAGGTCCAAGCCGTTTCTTGGAAACCCAGATGTTTCAGCGATTTGAAAAACTCGATACCCCGCAGGTCGGTCAGAGATTCGGAACTGCTGTGGCCACTCCCAATTTCCAGTTCGGTGACGCTGGCAATCGTTTCCATGTCTTGCCGCGTGATCTTTCCCACATCGGAAATAATGTCTTCCTGTTCCAGAAAATCCGCGAATACCGGGTCGAAGAGCGAGGTGAAATCCGCATCGGCGGATGCCCCTGTCTGGGTAACGGTTATCTGCACGGTCTGCGCTCCGCAGGCGATGTCCACATAAGCCGTGCGGGACTCCTCCGTGATTCGGGGCGCGGCGGTCAGTGTGACGCTCTTGCTGCCGGCCGTGCCGATTGCGGGCGTGACGGTCAGCCAGCCCGAGTCTTCGCCGGCGACGGAGAGTGTCCAGGCGGCCGAGGCCGTGAAGGAGAGGGTCGTAGAGCGGTTGTCGATGGCGTCGAGCGTATACTCGGTTTGTTCGATGGTCAGAGGCTGCGGGGTGTCAGATCCTTCATCCTTGCTGCAGGCTGCAAGGGAAAGGAGGGTTGAAAGTGTCAGCAGGTAAAACGTTTTCAGGGTTTTCATCGCGTTTGTGTTTGTTATCGGTTAGGAACAAGGGTTAGGGTGGCTATTCCGTCTTTCGGAAATCGATGGCGATCGTTTTGTCGTCGTAGGTCCACTCCATGGGCAATATTCTGAGATTCGCCGGTATGTTCGAGTTGTCGAACCAGGCTGTGATCGGGAAGGTTGAAACTCCGTCGCCGGGATTGTTCTCGCACATCAATGTCCGCAACTTCGTACAAGTGCTGATATCCAGCGACGGCAGCTGATTGCTGTCGCAGGCCAGCCCCATCAGCGACGTACAATTGCTGAGATTCAGTGTCGTTAACTGATTGTTGTAGCAACTCAGTATGATCAATGATGAGCAACCGCTGAAATCCAACTCCGTCAACTGGTTGTCGGTGCAGTCCACTTCTGTCAGCGACGTACAGCCGCTGAGACTCAGCGACGTTAACCCGTTCTTGTTGCAAGACAGGTGCTGCAGCGGCGAGCTGCCGTTGAGCTTCAGCGACGTCAACCCGTTCTCATTGCAGTCCAGGTACTGCAGCGACGAGCAGCCGCTGACATCCAATGACGTTAATTGGGCCCTGTAGGCCATTATCTCCTGCAACGACGTACAACCGGAGACATTCAGCGATGCCAACTCACTGTTGTAGCAGGTGAGCGTCTTCAATGCCGTACATCCGCTGACATCCAGCGAGGTGATCGGATCCGAGCTGCAATGCAACTCGATCAGTGACGGATGATTGCGGATAACCAGCTCGGTCAGGTCCGTATCGGAGCAATCCAGTTTTCGCAGCGACTCGAAATACTCGATCCCTTGCAGGGAGGTCAAGGGTTCGGTATACTCGCTCAAATCGTCCAGCCTGATCACATTGGCCAGATATTCCATATCCTGTCGCGAGATCTTTCCCGCATCGTAGATATGGCCCATCTCCTGCAATCCGCGGGCGAACGACGGGGCGAACCGGTCGGTGAAATCCGTGATGTCGGTCATGTACTGGGTGACGGTTACCGGCGCGGGTTGCTTGCCGCAGGAGATTTCGAGACGGACTATGCGTTCCGCCTCGCTGAAATTCCTTCGGGCCGCCAGTTCGACGGTCTGGCTGCCGGCCGTGCCGCTTGCGGGCGTGACGGTCAGCCAATCCGCGTCTTCGCCGGTGACGGTGAGCGTCCAGTCGGCCGAAGCGGAGAAGGTGAGGGTTGCAGAGCGGTTGTCCAGGGCATCGAGCGTGTACTCGGTCTGTTCGATGACGAGTCCGGTATCCGCGGGGCTCGGATTGGGATCGGGGGTTGAGTCGTCGTTGCTGCAGGCGGCAAGGGCAACGGCGGCAGCGAGTGTCAGCAGGTAAAATGATTTCATAGGTATACTTATTCTATATTGAGTTTGTATGTGCGGTTTTTGTCTTCGGTATGGGCGGCTCATTGCCATTGCCGGGCTCCAGACAGACCGGTTGGAAAGGGTTTCTGCTCCTGTGTGGTATATGGGGTGTTGGAAATTTTTGTCCGAGGCAGTACGTCCGAAGGTGCATGGACAGACTAAAGGTAGGTGAAAAAATCGAGAAATCCGAGGCTCCGAACGCCCCGATGTGCGGAATTTGTCAGAATCGCACATTTTTGTCGAATGGGCATTTTCTGCAATTGTTGTTTGGGCACATTTTTGTCGTTTGAGCACATTTCAAGATGTGCCGCCGACCGCCTCCGGCGCGGGAAAACCCTTTGTCTCCGACGCACGGGCCCGAGACCCGATCCTCGGTGCAGGCATTCCCGCTGCCGGGTGTCCGGCCAAACAAAACGGACGCCGCCTCCGCAACGGGAGACAGCGTCCGCTGGTGTGTATATGGGTTTGGGGGAAGGGCTCCGGATTCCGGACCCTCGCCGAGGCGCCGCCGGTCAGCAGACCGGCTCCTCGCCGGCGATTGCCACGAGCCGGATCTCGGGCCCGGCGGGTCGGAGCAGCCAGCGGCGGAAGGCCTCGCTTTCGAGGCTCCGCAGCCGGAAGGCCAGCGCCGCGATCATCTCCAGACTGTACAACTCCACGCCGTGAACGATCCGCAGCGTGCGGCCCCTGCGCAGCGCCTCCGAGCGGTAAATCGCCCGGATGTTGGCCCGCACGGCCGCCTCGAAGACCCCGAACAGCCGGGCTATTTCCGACTGCGTGAGCCACACCTCGCCCCCGGCCGTGCGGCGGACCGTGACCCGCTCCCCGTCGATCGCAATCGACCCCGTGAAAACGCTCTCCATCGCCGTCTGTATTACAGGTCGGCGGGCAGGGCGTTCATCTCGCGCAGAATGGTCTGGTCGAGCACCTTGGCGTAGTGACGCGTCATCTTCGTGTCGGAGTGTCCGAGCATCTTGGCGACGCTCTCGATCGAGACGCCGTTGGCCAGCGTGTAGGTGGCGAAGAAGTGCCTTGCTGCGTGTGAAAAACATGCTCTGACGGCATTTCGCAGATGGCGGCAACGAAAACGTAAATGGTTTGGAATGAGGCGATTTTCCATTTTTGAGGGAGCAGTCAACCGCACACCGTAGCGAGACAACCGTTACCAGACCGTTACCCGTATCGTTACCTCGGCGTCCACAGGTAACCGGCAGCGATCGACAGACTTCCGCACGGCGTTTTATTCTCTGAATCACCGG
>FR891976.1:0-4861 GCA_000434235.1 Alistipes sp. CAG:268
GCAAAATGGATAGCGGCACCAACGGCACCATCAAGGTGGACGGCGACTGGCAGAATGCCGTTACACAGATGAACGCCGCCCTGCAGAATGAAGGTACAGAGTGGCGTTACGAACTCACTGGAGAATTGCCTACCTTGAAAAAATAGTAAACCGTCGGGCGGGCCCCAAATCGGAGCCCGCCCTTTTTCGTACCGGCAAACGCCCGATCACCGGATCTCGACCGGCTCGATGGGCTGGCAGGTCACACGGTCGAGCGGCGCATCGCGGTAGGCCACCCGCCCGAAATCGATCGTCTTGAGGTCGATGCTCCGAATCCGGCTGTCGTACATCGTCCGGTAGTAGATCACCCGGTTGCACATGTCCGAGGCCGAGGTCCACTGCGTGGCGCTCGGGATATCGGCCGGCACCTTCCCCTCGGGAAACTCGATCCCGATCGGGATATCGAAGTTGTTCAGCAGCTGGAAACCCTGCCGCACGGCATCCTCGGCCGTGGACTGTCGGGGTGCCGTAGCCTGGAAGAAGGCCGCCCGCACGAAGCGCGACGGCGGCGTGACGTCGCCCGGGATGCCCAGAAAACCGCTCCCCGCACCGAAAGACGAGAGACGGAGAGCCCCCAGCTCCTGCCCCGGAGCCGAACCCGGGTAGAGATTGACGTAGTTGTTCAGGTTGGTCAGCTGCCACTCGAAGCCCGGGGAGTTGGTCAGCACCCCGAGGGCGTTCTCGTAGAAGACCGGACGTCCGTCGATGATCTCCAGCACAAGCTGCCGGCCCGAAGTGTCGGTGAAGCGCCAGTGCACGGTCGAGGCCCGCGGATCGACCGCCACGACACGGACCCGCCCGACAGCCTCCTTCACCTCGTCCACCGTGCGGCACTCGCCGAGGAGCCACGCCACCAGCTGCAGGTCGGCGATGCTCTCGTCGCGCCGCGCCGGGTCGTACGCCTCATACCGCCCGTAGCCGGGGAAGTAGAACAGCCCGGCCGAGAGCCCCTCCTCGTTGAGCCCCTCGGCCACGAACTCCTTCTGCTCGACGGCCAGCCCGACATAGCCGTAGCGGGCCGTGAAGCGCATGCCGTCGATTCCCTCCGGGGTGTAGGAGCGTTGCGCATATCCGCGCGGCACGACGACATAGCGGCTGTTGAGGTTGCTCCCGCCCCACTCGATGGTCCGGGCCACGATGCAGGCCCCGTCTGCTGCGCGCAGCGTGATTCCCGTGCAGGCCTCGGCCCGCGGCGTCAGGGCCAGTCCCAGAAGGAGGCACCCGACCGACATACAGCGTTTCATCATATCCATTTCCGTTTTTGGTTCTGCGGCCGCCGCCGGCCCCATCGGGGCACCGGGCATGTGCCGCCCGTACAAATATAAGAAATAAACGGACCGCCGGGTCCCGTTCCGGCACGGAAAACCGCACGGCCGCAAAAAAAAGTCCCGGAGCGGAATGCCCCGGGACCAACCGCACGACGGCGGTATCTTTTTGGCGTCGGATTACTTGCGGTAAACCTTCTTGTAGCCGTAGATGGCCTCGTCGCCGAGCTCCTCCTCGATGCGGAGCAGCTGGTTGTACTTGGCCATACGGTCCGAACGCGACATCGAGCCGGTCTTGATCTGGCCCGAGTTCGTAGCCACGGCGATGTCGGCGATCGTCGAGTCCTCGGTCTCGCCCGAACGGTGCGACGTTACGGTGGTGTAGCCGGCGCGGTGAGCCATCTCGATGGCATCGAGCGTCTCGGTCAGCGAACCGATCTGGTTTACCTTGATGAGGATCGAGTTGGCGCAGCCCATCTCGATACCCTTCTTCAGGAACTCGACGTTCGTCACGAAGAGGTCGTCGCCGACGAGCTGGCACTTGTCGCCGATCTCGGCGGTCAGCATCTGCCAGCCTTCCCAGTCGTTCTCCGACATACCGTCCTCGATCGAGTCGATCGGGTACTTGGCAACCAGGCCCTTCAGGTACTCGACCTGCTCCTTCGACGAGCGCTTGGCTCCCTTCTCACCCTCGAAGATCGTGTAGTCGTAAACGCCGTCCTTGTAGAACTCCGACGAAGCGCAGTCCATGCCGATCATCACGTCCTTTCCGGGAACGTAGCCGGCCTTCTCGATGGCCTTGATGATCGAATCCAGTGCATCCTCCGTACCGTTGAGTGCGGGAGCGAAACCGCCCTCGTCGCCTACTGCGGTCGAGAGGCCGCGCTCGTGGAGCACCTTCTTGAGGTTGTGGAACACCTCGGCGCCCATGCGCAGACCCTCCTTGAGCGACGGAGCGCCCACGGGACGGATCATGAACTCCTGGAATGCGATCGGGGCGTCGGAGTGCGAACCGCCGTTGATGATGTTCATCATCGGAACGGGCAGCGTCTTGGCGTTGGCACCACCGATATAGCGGTAGAGCGGCATGCCGAAGTAGTCGGCAGCGGCGCGGGCTACGGCCAGCGAAACGCCGAGGATGGCGTTGGCGCCGAGCTTCGACTTGGTCTTCGTGCCGTCGAGGGCGATCATGGCCTTGTCGATGCCGACCTGATCGGCAACGTTCATGCCGATGATGGCCGGGGCGATCACCTCATTGACGTTCTTCACGGCGTTCAGCACGCCCTTGCCCAGGTAGCGGCTCTTGTCGCCGTCGCGGAGCTCGAGGGCCTCGTTCTCACCCGTCGATGCGCCGCTCGGAACGGCTGCACGACCGAATGCACCGGATACGGTACGAACTTCGACCTCAACGGTCGGATTGCCTCGCGAGTCGAGGATCTCCCTTGCGTGAATCTCTACAATCTGCATAGTTGTAATGGTTTGAATTTTATGGAATTAATCGCTAATAACCCATTTTGCACCGCAAAGTTACAAATAAATCGCGAATTGCGGTTCGTTTGTTGTTAAAATTTTCACGCGCCCCGCACCGGCGGCTGCGGCCCCCGTTTCGGGATTTGTGCAAAAGTCGTA
Organism: Alistipes sp. CAG:268; assembly: GCA_000434235.1. GTDB lineage: Bacteria > Bacteroidota > Bacteroidia > Bacteroidales > Rikenellaceae > Alistipes > Alistipes avistercoris. The sequence goes on from FR891976.1 coordinate 2,934, forward strand.
TCTTTGCCCCGCGGCCCGTTGCCGCACCGAGCAAACAACCGGCATGACCTATGCGAAAAGTACTCTCGTTTTCCCTTTTCCTGATGCTGGGACTCGTCGCGTCCCAGCTGCTCCCGGGGCTTCTCGGCCCGGGATACTCCTCGTTCAAGGCCACGACCGACACGTTGCTGTACGTCTGTCTGGGCTTCATCATGATCAACGTCGGCCGTGAATTCGAGATCGACAAGAGCCGCTGGCGAAGCTACACGGCCGACTACTTCATCGCCATGGCCACGGCGGCACTCCCGTGGCTGCTCATCGTACTCTATTATGTCTTCGTGCTGCTGCCCGCGCCGCTGTGGAGCAGCCCCGAGGCGTGGAAGGAAAACCTGCTGCTGAGCCGGTTCGCGGCCCCCACCTCGGCCGGCATCCTCTTCACGATGCTCGCCGCACTGAAGCTCAAGGAGAGCTGGATCTACCGCAAGATCCAGGTGCTGGCCATCTTCGACGACCTGGACACCATCCTGCTGATGATCCCGCTGCAGATCCTCATGATCGGGCTGCGCTGGCAGATGTTCGCCATCGTGGCGATCGTCGCCGTGCTGCTGGCCGTCGGCTGGCGCTGGCAAGCCACCTGGGACGTGCGTCAGGACTGGAAGCGGATCCTGGGGCTCTCGGTCATCGTCTGTGCGCTGACACAGGCGGTCTACCTCGCCACGAAACACTGGTACGGCGCCGAGAACAGCATCCACATCGAGGTGCTGCTCCCGGCCTTTGTCGTGGGCATGCTGATGCGCCACCGCCACATCGACACCCCGGCCGAACGGCGCGTCGCGACGGGCGTCTCGTTCCTCTTCATGCTGCTCGTCGGGTTGAGCATGCCGCTCGTCACGGGCTCGGGTGCGGCAGCGGCAGCCGATTCGGCCGCATCGGTCACGGCCTCGCAGCCGATGATGCCGTGGGGCATCCTCGTCCTGCATGTCCTCGCCGTGTCGCTGCTCTCGAACCTCGGCAAGCTCGTCCCGCTCTTCTTCTACCGCGACCGGTCGCTGAGCGAGCGCCTTGCCCTCTCGGTGGGCATGTTCACGCGCGGGGAGGTCGGCGCCGGCGTCATCTTCATCGCCCTGGGCTACAACCTCGGCGGCCCGGCACTGATCGTCTCGGTGCTGACGCTGGTGCTCAACCTGATCCTCACGGGCGGCTTCGTCGTCTGGGTCAAGCGGCTGGCCCTGAAGAGCTATACTCCCGAAAAATCCTGACGCACCGAACCATGAGGAGACTGCTGTCGGTTATTCTGGCCGTCCTGGCGTCGTTTCAGGCCCTTCCGGCCCGGAGCCAGAACCCCGAGCGCAACCTCATCGTCGTGCACGGCGGAGCGAACATCGCCTTTTTCGCAGCCGCCTACGACAACCTGTCGGGCACGACCTCACCCCGCGCGGGTTACTACGCCGGCGTCACCGACCATATCCGGCTGCACCGCCGGATCCCGCTCTACATCGGGACTGGGCTCCTCTTCTCGAGCCGAGGCGGCCGATACATGGGTTTCTCGGCGCGCCCGATGTACCTCCAGGTCCCGCTGACGATCGACTGCCGCATCCGCTGCTCACGCACGCTCTCGATCATTCCCACCGTCGGGGCGTGGTACGGCGCGGGCATCGGCGGCAAGCTCCGCCACAACGACGGCTGGGCGGAACTCTACGCCCCCGAAGGCCCGATGCGCCGCTCGGATGTCGGCCTGCGCATCGGGGTGGCCCTCGGCTGGGGCCGCTTCCGTCTCGAGGCGGGCTACGAACCGGGGCTGCGCAACCTTGCCCGCCCCGACGCTACCCCGACGACGCTCCTTCCGGTCCGCTTCACCCGCATGCACAGCCACTGTTTCACGATCGGGCTGGGCTGCGAATTCTGACCCGCAGCGGCCTGCCGCAGCCAAGAAAAAAAGAAAAAGGAGA
>FR891976.1:4892-6997 GCA_000434235.1 Alistipes sp. CAG:268
ACCCGAGGGTCGTCTCCTTTTTTCAAAACCGTTCCTGCAGCACTCAGTCGCGCAACAGCACCGACGAGTCGCCGTAGCTCAGGAAGCGGAAATCGTGCGCCAGGGCATAGTCGTAGATGCGATGCCAATCGTCACCCACGAAGGCCGAGACGAGCAGCAGCAGCGTCGATTTGGGCTGGTGGAAGTTCGTCACGATGTTGCGAACGATGCGGAACTCATACCCGAGCGGCGTGATCATGATCTGTGTCGCGGCTTTCAGCCGCTCCACGCCGTGCGCCTCCATCCAGCCGAGCAGATCCCCAAGCGCCTCGCGTCCGGTATAGTCCGCCGGGATGTCGTAGAGCTCCCACTGCCCGATGACCCGATCGGCGTCCGGCGTACCCTCCTGCCGGATGCGCCACGCCAGCGCCGTGAGCGATTCGAGCGTCCGGACGGAGGTCGTCCCCACGGCGGTGATGTGCCCCCACTTCTCGAGCAGACGGGCCACCGTTCCACGCCGTACCTCGAAGTGCTCGGTATGCATCGGATGCCGGGCCGCATCGTCGTCCTTCACCGGAAGGAAGGTTCCCGCCCCGACGTGGAGCGTCACCTCCTCGAAGCCGAAGCCACGCCCCCGCATCGACTCGATCAGTTCGGGCGTGAAGTGCAGCCCCGCGGTGGGGGCAGCCACCGAGCCCTCGAACTTCGAATAGACCGTCTGGTAGCGCGTGTTGTCGATCTCCTCGCTCTCGCGGTTCAGGTAGGGCGGGATGGGAATACGCCCCAGAAGCTCGAGCAGCTGACCGAAGGTCACGTCGGCCGACCATTCGAAGCGCACGGTGCACTCACGGCCGCGCTCCTCCTCGATCCAGGCCCGCAGGTATTCGGCATGCCCGTCACGCTCGAAGTTGATCTCCACACAACCCTCCTTCCACTTCTTGCGGTTACCGACGATGCACGACCAAACGCACCGGCCCTTCACGGCAAAGGCACGCTCGTAGTCGGCCGGGGCGTGCGGCTCGAGGCAGAAGACCTCGATGCGCGCCCCCGAGGGCTTGTGCATGATGATCCGCGCGCGGATCACCTTCGTATTGTTGAACACCAGCAGCTCCCCTTCCGGCAGCACGTCGCCGATGTCGGCGAAATGCCGTTCGGCGATCTCCCCGCCGCGGTAGATCAGCAGCTTCGACGCACTGCGCTCGGCCAGCGGAAACTTGGCGATCCGTTCCTCGGGGAGCGCGTAGTCGAACCGGTTTATATCTATGTGTCGTTCCATTTTGCCCGAATTTTGTGCGGCAAAGTTACTATTTTTTGTAACTTTGCGGCGCGTCAAGGCAATAGAAAAAGGAAAACCTCCATGAAAACCGACTTTCTGGTCATCGGATCCGGCGCGGCGGGACTCTCGTTCGCGCTGAAGGCCGCGGCCCACGGTCACGTGACAATCGTGACCAAAGGCGAGATGAACGAATGCAATACCAACTACGCCCAGGGCGGCATCTGTTCGGTTACCTACGCCCCCGACACCTTCGAGAAACACATCCACGACACGCTCGTCTGCGGCGCCGGCAAGTGCGACCCCGAAGCGGTCGAACTCGTCGTGCGGCGGGCCCCGGAGTTGATCCGCGACCTGATCGCCTGGGGGACACGTTTCGACAAGACCCCCGACGGGCGGTTCGAGCTCAACCGCGAGGGCGGCCACTCGGAGCACCGCATCCTCCACCACGAGGACCTGACGGGCGCCGAGATCGAACGGGCTCTGGTCGAGTCGGTCCACAAACACCCGAACATCACGGTGCTCGAGCACCACTTCGCCATCGACCTGCTGACGCAGCACCACCTGGGCGAATTCGTCACTCGCCACACGCGGGGCCTCACCTGCTTCGGCGCCTATGTCCTCAACGAAGAGACCAACGAGATCGAGACCATGCTCTCGCGCTTCACGATCGTCGCCACGGGCGGCTGCGGCAACATCTACTCCTCGACCTCGAATCCCATCGTGGCGACCGGCGACGGCATCGCCATGTGTCACCGCGCCAAGGCCATCACCGAGAACATGGAGTTCATCCAGTTCCACCCCACCACGCTCTACAACCCCGGCGAGAAGCCCAACTTCCTCATCACCGAGG
>FR891976.1:7007-47117 GCA_000434235.1 Alistipes sp. CAG:268
CGAGAAGCCCAACTTCCTCATCACGGAGGCCATGCGCGGTTTCGGGGCCATCCTGCGCCTGCAGTCGGGCGAGGAGTTCATGGACAAGTACCACCCGATGAAATCGCTCGCACCGCGCGACGTCGTGGCCCGGGCCATCTACCGCGAAATGACGCGCCGCGGCGAGGACTTCGTCTACCTCGACGTGACGCACAAGGACCCCGATTCCGTCCGCAGCCACTTCCCCAACATCTACGAGAAGTGCCTCTCGATCGGCATCGACATCACGAAGGACTGGATCCCCGTCACCCCGGCGGCCCACTACTGCTGCGGCGGCGTGCGGGTCGATACCAACGGGCAGACCTCCATCAAGCGGCTCTACGCTCTGGGCGAAACCTCCTGCACGGGACTTCACGGCGCCAACCGCCTGGCCTCCAACTCGCTCATCGAGGCGGTGGTCTACGCCGACCAGGCCGCACGCCATACCGCCTCGCTCATCGACCGCACCGACTTTCAGGAGGGGATTCCCGACTGGGACTTCGAGGGCACGCAGCACACCGAGGAGATGCTCATGCTCATCCAGTCGAAGCGCGAGGTACAGTCGATCATGTCGAACTACGTCGGCATCGTGCGCTCGAACCTCTCACTCAAGCGCGCCATGCGGCGCCTCTCGATCCTCTTCGAGGAGACCGAGGAGCTCTACAACAAGACTAAACCCAACCGCGAACTGTGCGAACTGCGCAACATGATCGCCGTGGCCTACCTGGTCATCAAACAGGGCCGCGAGATCAAGGAGTCGGTCGGATGCCATTACAACATAGATTACCCCAAGCAATAACGCATGACCCTACAGGAAGAGATCACACGCCGGCGGACCTTCGCCGTCATCGCCCACCCCGACGCGGGTAAAACCACCCTTACGGAAAAACTGCTCCTCTTCGGCGGCGCCATCCACGTGGCCGGAGCCGTCAAGAGCAACAAGATCAAGAAGGGGGCCACCTCCGACTTCATGGAGATCGAGCGCCAGCGCGGCATCTCGGTGGCCACGTCCGTCATGGGCTTCGAATACGAAGGCCGCAAGATCAACATCCTCGACACCCCGGGCCACGAGGACTTCGCCGAGGACACCTACCGCACGCTGACGGCCGTCGATTCGGTCATCATCGTCATCGACGGCGCAAAGGGCGTCGAGGCGCAGACCCGCAAGCTGATGGAGGTCTGCCGCATGCGATCGACGCCGGTGATCGTCTTCATCAACAAGCTCGACCGCCCCTCGAAGGAGCCCTTCGACCTGCTCGACGAGGTCGAGAAGGAGCTGCACATCCGCGTGCGGCCGCTGGCCTTCCCCATCTCGAACGGCCCCACCTTCAAGGGCGTATACAACCTCTACGAGAAGAACCTCTCGCTCTTCACCTCGGACGAGAAACTGACGGCCGACGCCTCGACGGTCGAGATCTCGAACCTCGCGTCGCCCGAACTGGACCAGCGCATCGGCGCCAAATATGCCGACCAGCTGCGTCAGGATGTCGAACTGGTCGAAGGGGTCTACGACGACTTCGACCGCGAGGCCTACCTGCGCGGCGAACTGGCCCCCGTCTTCTTCGGTTCGGCCGTGAACAATTTCGGCGTGCGCGAGCTGCTCGAGTGCTTCATCCGCATCGCCCCCTCGCCGCGCCCGGCCCCGACCGAGACCCGCACCGTGGAGCCCTCGGAGCCCAAGATGACGGGCTTCGTCTTCAAGATCCACGCCAACATGGACCCCAACCACCGCGACCGCATCGCCTTCCTGAAGATCTGTTCGGGCACGTTCGAGCGCAACCGCAACTACCTCCACGTCCGCAGCGGCAAACAGATGAAGTTCTCTTCACCGACGGCCTTCATGGCCGAGAAGAAGTCGGTGATCGACTTCGCCTATCCGGGCGACATCGTGGGCCTGCACGACACGGGCAACTTCAAGATCGGCGACACCTTCACCGAGGGCGAAAAGCTCAAGTTCACGGGCATCCCGTCGTTCGCCCCCGAGCAGTTCCGCTACATCGAGAATGCCGACCCGCTGAAGTTCAAGCAGCTGGCCAAGGGCATCGACCAGCTCATGGACGAGGGCGTGGCACAGCTCTTCACCTCGTCGCTCAACGGCCGCAAGATCATCGGCACGGTGGGCGCCCTGCAGTTCGAGGTGATCCAGTACCGCCTCGAGCACGAGTACAACGCCGCATGCCGCTGGGAGCCCATCTCGATTTACAAGGCCTGCTGGATCGAGAGCGACAACGCCGCACAGCTGGCCGACTTCAAGCGCCGCAAGCACACCAACATGGCCGTGGACAAGCACGGACGCGACGTCTTCCTGGCCGACACGAGCTACGCCCTGGCCCTGGCCCAGGAGAATTTCAAGGAGATCCGGTTCCACTTCACCTCGGAGTTCTGACCCACGGAGGAAGGGGGCTCCGATGACCCGGGACGGTAATCCGCCCCGACCGGCCGGTCTGCCGCCGGGATCGACACCCCGACGCCTCCAACCGCTCCAACATACAGATCGGGCCGCCGCCGGAATCCCGGCAGCGGCCCGATTTGCATTTGGCCCAAAGCTGAGCGGCACCCACCGTCCCGCCCGCCTCCGGCGGATCACTTCACGGAGTCGATCTCCTTCAGCAGCTCCTCGACAGCCGTCCGCAACTGCGTATCCTCCCCCTGCACGACCGTCTCGGGCGCGTTGAGCACCAGGATGTCCGGATCGAGCTGCTTGTTCTCCAGATAACTGCCGTCGGGCAGGCGGTAACCGATAATGGGAATGCCGAAGACCAGCGACGGATCCTGCAGGGTCTCCCACGAGACGCTGGTCATGGTTCCCGGCACGGGTGCGCCGACCAGCTTGCCCAGTCCCTGGTGCTTGTAGACCCACGGCGTGCCGTGCGCGTTCGAGTAGTTGGCCTCGCACTGGAGCATGATCGAAGGCTTGTTCCACCGCCGGCTGGGCATGTCGCACGCCTCGCGCCCGCGGATGACCTGCGTCACATACTTCCGGCCGCTGAAGAGCACCTCAATGTCCTCGTGCAAGCGGCCGCCGCCGTTGAAGCGCGTGTCGATCACAATGCCGTCGCGGTCGTTGTAACGGCCCAGGATATCGGAATAGATGTCACGGAAACTCTCGTCGCCCATCGAGCGGATGTGCACGTAACCCAGACGTCCGTTCGACCAGCGGTCCACATCGGCCGCCCGCTGCTTCACCCAGCGCGTATAGAGCAGGTCGGAGAAAGCTCCGGAGGTGATCGGCAGCACGACCTCCTCCCACCGCTCGCGGCTTTCGGGGTCGTAGAGCGACACGAGGGTCTTGCGGTGCGCCTTGCCGTTGAGCAGCAGCGAGCAGTCGTTCTCGGGGGTCACCTCCTCGCCGTCGATCTTCTCGATGACGACGCCCTTGCGGACCTTCGAGTTGGCGTGGTCGAACGGCCCCTTGGCCACCACCTCGGCCACCATCAGCCCCTTGCCGGCATAGTCCCAGTCGAAGAGCAGGCCGAGACTGGCCGTCGCCTCGACGGCACCCCGCGCGGAGTAGCGGCCGCCGGTGTGCGAGACGTTGAGCTCCCCGAGCCACTCGCTCAGCAGCTCGGCAAAATCGAAATTGTTGGCAATGTGGGGCAGGAAGCGGCGGTAATTGGCCGTCATGGCCTCCCAATCGACCCCGTGCATCTGCTCCGTGTAGAAGCGCTGCTTCTGCTGCATGTAGACATGCTGGAACATGGCGGCACGCTCCTCGGCCAGATCCATCTTCATCCGCGCCGAGAAGGTCACCGGCTTGAGATTCGACCCGTCGAGCTTGCGGAGCTGCCCGCCCAGGAGGAAGATCGTCCCCTCGCCGTCCATCTCGAAGCGGCCGTAACCGGCATTCTTCGACACCAGCTGCGGATCCCGCTTGCGCAGGTCGAGTTTCCAGAGGTCGAAACCCTTCTCGAACGACGCCAGGTAATAGAGCGTCTCGCCCTTCTTGTCCACGATCGCCGAAGCGAGGTTCGACGAGTTCGGCGTCAGGCGCGCGATGCGGTCCTCGATTCCCTCGAGCTCGACCACGATCGGCTCAACGGCCGGCGTCTCCTCCTTCTCCTTCGCAGCAGCCTCCTGTTCCTTGTCCGACTTCTTGCCCTTCTCCTTGGCTTTCTTCTCCCGCTCGGCCTTCTCGCGGGCCTTCTTCTGCTCCTCCTCGAGGGCCTTGCGCAGTTCGTAGTCCTCCTTGCTCAGGCGGAACTTGTCGTAGGCATCCTGATTGAGGAAGACGAGCATCACGTCGCTCAGCGAACCCCACGAAGCGTGGGCCCGCATGCCGTAGCGGTCGGTCTCGAAGAGGATGGCATTGCCGTCGAGCACCCACCGCGGCGACGAACTGAAGTAACCGCTGCGGGTCAGGTTCGTGATCTCACCGCCCTCGGCGCTGACCAGACCGATATCCGAATAGGGGTCGTGGCGGTTGCCGATGAACTCGAGGGCAAACCACCGCCCGTCGGGCGACCAGCGGTAGTCGAAGCCGCCGCCGGTCCCGTACCACGTGCTGCCGTCGGTGACCTGGTGCACCTTCTTCGAGTCGAGATCGACGACCATCAGCCGGTTGCGGTCCTCGATGAAGGCCAGCTGCTTGCCGTCGGGCGAGAACTGCGGGCAGGTACGCTCGAGTTTCGACTCGGGCAGCAGCCGCTCCTCGCGGAGCACCGTCGCGTTGGGGAATCCTTTCTCCTCATCGCGCACGATCGTCGCCCGATAAAGGTCCCATTTGCCGTCCCGCTCGCTGGCATAGACCAGCGTCCGGTTGTCGGCGCCCCACGTCACGTCGCTCTCCGTGGCGGCCGTCTCGGTCACCCGCTTCGTCGTGCCGTACTCGACCGAGGTCACGAAGAGTTCGCCGCGCACCGTGAAGGCGATCTGCTTGCCGTCGGGCGACACGGCCGGGTCCGAAGCCCCGGAGGTGAAGTGGAAGATGGTCTCCTGCCCGGCATCGTCGCGCGTAAGGTCGATCACCACCTTGCGGGGCTTGCCGCCGGCCGGCTGGGTATAGATCTCGCCGTTGTAGGCATAGCACAGCGTGCCGTTGTCACCCACCGAAAGGAAACGCACGGGATGCGTGCGGAAATGGGTCACGGCAGTTGCCTCGGCCGGGTTGTCCAGCGGGAACGAGTAGACGTTGAACGACCCTCCGTCGCGCTCGCTGAGGAAGTAGACCTGCGCCCCGTCGGGTGAAAGCACCGGATTGCGGTCCTCGCCGGCTCGCTGCGTCAGATTGACGTGGCTGCCGTCGGCCGGACGGTAGAGCCAGATATCGCGGGTGATCGACGAGGTATGGTGCTTGCGCCACTCGTCCTCACCGCCTTTGCGGTCCTGATAGAGAAAAAAGCTGCCGTCGCGGCCGAAGCAGACCGCCTCGGCCGGAGTGCCCAGCACCTGTTCGACACGTCCGCCCCCCACGGGCACACGATAAAGTTCGGGCATCGAAGATTTCGGGAACAGGGCACTGGCGGCCGGATCCTGGATCGAGGCTACGAAAAGAACATATTCCCCATCGGGAGAGAAGGCCGTGGAGACCTCCGAGGCGGAATTGAAGGTGATCCGCCGGGCGGGACCGCCCTCGGACGACATGACATATAGGTCGGAACCGCCTTCGCGGTTGCTGGCAAAGGCGATCCGCGTCCCGTCGGGACTCCAGACGGGGCTCGATTCATACGACTCCTGCGTGGTCAGCTGCACGGCCTTGCCGCCGTCGGCCGCCACCTTGTAAATATCGCCCTTGTAGCAGAAGGCGATCTGCTGCCCGTCGGGCGAAATCTTCACATCGCGCAGCCACAGCGGCTCGGCGGCAAGCGCCCATTCCGCCGCCAGGCCGAGGGCCATACAGAGAAACAGCTTCTTCATCGGTTCTTGGTTTTTGCGGTAAAACTGGAATTATTCCGTGCTAAGATAGGAATTTATCCGCGAAAAGCCCGCGAATCGACCCCGAAAATGCGTCCTTGAAGCCCGGGCCGCACCGCGCGCTCCGCCCGGCGGGGACACAACGAATCACCGGCCGAGTACGTCCCAGAACCGCGCGGGGAGGTGGATGTTCTCCACCCGACGGGCCGCTTCGAACAGCGGAGCGATCTCCGCGGGCGTGAAACCCGCAATCCCGCAGCCGATCTCCGTGACGAGAAACGTCATCCGGGGATGCTGCCGGGCGAAACCGATGAACTCGTCCACATAGGGACGGATCGTCTCCACTCCGCCCTGCATGGTGGGGATGGCATAGCTCTCTCCCTGCAGCCCAACCCCCTGTCCCCAGACGGCCCCGAACTTCAGGCTGGCCAACCGGGCAGCACCTCCGCCGTGCATGCCCGCCAGGTTGCTGCCGAATACGAATATCTCCCCGGGCCGAAGCTCCGTGATGCGGTCAGGTGTCGTTCTCATAGTGATGCGTTTTGTTGTAAAGATACAAAAAAATACAACCGCCGCGACAGGAGTATTTCGCAGCAAACAAGCCATTACCCCGTCCGTCGGGTATTGTGTACGGGATCGGTATTGGATTGACTTCCAAAAGATATCCGAACGAGTTCACCCGTTTGTCCGCCCGTCCATCCCTGGTCTCGCACCGTTTCCGCCAATAAATATAAGATTATCAGAAAAACAAGCACAAAAAATGACAGACTCCGCAAAAGGTCTTACGGATGAACCCTTCCGCAAAGTCTGTCACTTTTTATTCGGCAAGCGCAAATCAGATTCTCTTAAATGTATATGTTATTGCTGCTTTATAACCGTCATCGTCTATTTCCTCGAAAAGGACGAGTTGCGTTTTCGTTAATTGTTCGATTTTAAATGTCCCATTATATTCATATTCTTGGGGAATTGTCAAAACATTGTTTGAGATAGAATATTTTAAGGGCCATTCTTCCTGCAATTGGTTGTTTTCATAATAATTAAAACTTTTGTATGTGCCCGATCCATCCTCATTGAATGTGTAGGTGTAATAGAACCCGTAATCGTCGTTCACATCATCGATCGGATAGGTTATATCCTTATCAAATTTACCTTCTCCTGGCACAATTTCATAGCCGACCTCACGTGTAATCTGCCATGTTCCGACGATCGACGCATCTTTGTTATCGTCTTTGTCATCATCGGAGCATGCCGAAAACGAGACTGCCGCAAACAGAGCGGCCGCAAAGAAAAACAACTTTTTCATTGTTGTAATAAGTTTTTGTTTGTCGTCCCAGCACCCGTACGACGGTTAAAGTTTGGGTAAAAAAACAGAAAGCGCGGTGCTGAAAACTTATTTAGTCAAACAGGTCGTAGGAAACCTAAGGTATAAATAAGCAACAACACCACGCCTATATCCACGAATGGATATGACGCGGCAAGATGTTAGCCTTTCTCTACCTTATCCGAATTTCCTACGTTCGTTTGACGAGAATAAGCTACACTTTCCGTGTATTCAATATGTTACTGCAAAAGTAACACATTCGGCGGAAAATGCAAAACATCTTGCCCGTTCGGGTGTTGTTGCTCGTATTTATGATTCTATGGTGCAAGCATAGCCGTATTTATTCAGTCGTTACATAAAAACAGACCCTGCAGTCGGTCATCAGTCCGTCTGGCAAAGTCTGCGCCTTGATTCGCCCCTTTTGCTCGGCAACAATCATCTGCGGGGTAAATTCCTCCTCATTCATCTCTTTCGCCAGAATCTTCCCGTTGTACTCGGATTCATATTTCAGCATGATCTGGCGAATCAACTGTCGATTCGGACAGTTGGGTTTGGGTTGGTTGGTGTCAAAATTCCAGAATTTGGGATCGACCGACACACCCAGACTCTTCATCGTCCGTTTACGATCCTTCGTAATGCGCAACATGAGCGGATGCTCCCCGTTGGCGAGGGTCTTGCTTTTGAAGCAAATGACTGAAATTGTGGCGTCCATAGCCTTTTGGCGGTTTACACCACGGTTTACACACCCTGCGTAAAATGCCGCAAAAACGGGGTCGGAAGCCCCTGCGCGAACAACCTGCCAGAAACGAAAAAGGCTCGGCAATCGTCAGATTGTCAAGCCTTTTCTTCAGTCGGGGTGACTGGATTCGAACCAGCGACCACACGCCCCCCAGACGTGTACTCTAACCGGACTGAGCTACGCCCCGATCCTTGCCCTCCGGGAGAATTACCTCTCCGTTTGGGATTGCAAATATAGTACTTTTTTCAGAAACAAACACATTTCTGCCATATTTTTTTCTATTTTTGCGGAAATGAAACGAATTTCACTCCTCCTGGCCCTCCTGACCGCCCTCTGCTTCGGCAGTTGCGGCACTCCCCGGCTCGATCCCGGGGCCTTCACCGAGACCATATATGCCCCGGCCTACGCCACGGGATTCGACATACGCGGGCTCGCCGCCGACAGTCTGTCGCTCGCGGACCGAAGCGCAGCCTCCGAGGCCCCGACACTCATCACCGTCCGCAACCCGTGGCAGGGAGCATCCGACATCGAGCAGCACCTGCTCGTCCTGCGGGGCGACGCCGAAGCTCCCGCCGCATTCAACGGCACCGTGGTCCGCGCCCCGGTCGAGCGCGTCGTCTGCATGTCTTCGGGACACATCGCCTTCTTCGACGCCTTAGGAGAGACCGACCGCATTTCGGGCGTTTCGGGCATCGACTACATCTCCAATCCGCGCATTCAGGAGAACCGGCAGGCCGGGAAGGTCCATGACATCGGGTTCGACTCGAACATCGACTTCGAACGGCTGGCCTCGATGCGGCCCGGCATCGTCCTGCTCTACGGCGTAACGGGAGAAAACGTCGCCGTGACGGGCAAGCTCCGCGAATTGGGCATACCTTATGTATATGTGGGCGACTATGTCGAGAACTCCCCGCTCGGAAAGGCCGAATGGCTCGTTGCGATTGCCGAACTCTGCAACCGGCGCGAGACCGGCACCGACACGCTGCGACACATCGCAGCCCGCTACGAGGCACTGAAGGCCACCCCGGCTGCCGGCCGCCCGAAGGTGATGCTCAACACCCCCTACCGCGACACATGGTTCATGCCGCCACGCAGCAGCTACATGGTCCGCCTCGTGGAGGATGCCGGCGGCGCATACATCTACCCGCAGAACGACACGAACGCCTCGCAACCCATCGACATGGAGGAGGCCTACCTGCTGGCCCGCCAGGCCGACGTGTGGATCAACGTCGGGGGCTGCAACACGCTCGCGGAGCTGACGGCGCAGAATCCGAAATTCGCCGACGTGCCGGCCGTGAAGGAGCGCCGCGTCTTCAACAACAACCGCCGCCAGACCCCGTCGGGCGGCTCCGATTTCTGGGAGTCGGGCAACGTCCGTCCCGACCGGATTCTCCGCGACCTGCGCACCATCTTTTCCGGTGGGGACGCCGACTCGCTGTGGTACTACAAACGCCTCGAATAGACGATGAACCGCACGGCCCTCCTCTTCACGCTGCTGACGCTGCTCACCGCCGCACTCTTCGTCGCCGACCTCGCCTCGGGCTCGGTTCCCGTTGCCGCCGGTGATGTCTGGGCCGCCCTGACCGGAGGCGTGTGCGACCCCGCCACGCGGGACATCATCCTCAAGATCCGTCTGCTGAAGGCCGTCATGGCCGTTGCCGCCGGTGCTGCACTGGCCGCCAGCGGACTGGAGATGCAGACCCTCTTCCGCAACCCGCTGGCCGGGCCCTACGTGCTGGGCGTCAGTTCGGGCGCTTCGCTCGGCGTGGCGATCTTCCTGCTCGGGGCTCCACTGCTCGGAATCGGAAGCCATGCCTTCGTCCAATCGCTCGGCATCGCCGGCGCCGCCTGGCTCGGGTCGGCTCTCGTGCTGGCGCTGATCATGGCCGTCAGCCGCCGGATCAAGGACATCATGGTGATCCTGATCCTCGGCATGATGTTCGGCTCGGGGGTGAGCGCCGTAGTCGAAATCCTGCAGTACCTCTCGAACGAAAACGCCCTCAAGTCGTTCGTCATCTGGACAATGGGATCGCTGGGCGACGTCACGGGGAGCCAGCTGGCCCTCGTGCTGCCGATCGTCGGGGCGGGTCTCGTACTCGCGGTCGCAGTGATCAAACCCCTGAACCTGCTGCTGCTCGGCGAAAACTATGCCCGCACGATGGGGCTCAACGTACAGCGGGCCCGGACGCTGATCTTCCTCTCGACGGTTCTGCTGGCCGGAACCATCACGGCCTTCTGCGGGCCGGTCGGTTTCATCGGCCTGGCCGTGCCCCACATCGCCCGCATGCTCTTCGCCTCGGCCGACCACCGCATCCTGATGCCCGGTTCGATGCTCACGGGTGCCGCACTGCTGCTGGTCTGCGACCTGGCGGCCAAGCAGCTGGCGCTCCCGATCAATACGCTCACGGCCCTGTTGGGCATCCCGGTCGTGATCTTCGTCGTCACCCGTAACCGCACCCTCTTCTGATGAGCCTCACACTCCACCGCATCTCGCTCGCCTACGGCAGCCGCACCCTGCTGCAGGAGGTCTCGGCCGAATTCGCCGACCGCACCCTAACGGCCCTGATCGGCCGCAACGGCACGGGCAAGAGCACCCTGCTGCGCGCCGTCGCCGGACTGGGACCGCTTGCCGGCGGCCGCATCGACCTGTGCGGGGAGCCGCTCGACACCCTCACGCCGCAACGACGAGCCGCAACGATCTCGTTCGTCACCACCGACAAGGTGCGGATCGCCAACCTCACGTGCGAAGCCGTCGTGGCCCTGGGACGCGCTCCCTACACCGATTGGATCGGCCGCCTGCACGAGGAGGACCGCCGCATCGTGGCCCGCTCGCTCGAACTGGTCGGCATGGGCGGCTTTGCCCGCAAGACGATGGACCGCATGTCCGACGGCGAATGCCAGCGGGTCATGATCGCCCGGGCGCTGGCACAGGACACCCCCGTGATCCTGCTCGACGAACCCACGGCGTTCCTCGACCTGCCGAACCGCTACGAACTGGCGACGCTCCTCGGCAGGCTGGCCCACGACGAGGGCAAGTGCATCCTCTTCTCGACCCACGATCTTGACGTCGCCCTCTCGCTCTGCGACGGAATCGCCCTGATCGACACGCCGCACCTGCACCATCTCCCCTGCGATGAAATGGTGCGCAGCGGACTGATCGAGCGGCTTTTCGCCGGAGAGAGCGCCTGCTTCGACGCCGCGACCCGCACCGTACGGTTGCGCTGACCGGCCCGCCGACGGCGGCAGAGCCTCTACGGTCCGTCCCGCAGCCGCCGCTCCGGACGACACCGGGCCGTTTTGCCGCTCTTTTTCACATTTTTTCACCACTTTTTTTGCACAAGTCACTTTTTTGCTTACCTTTGCACCGCTAAAGCAACCCGTTTACGGGAGGCGATAGTGGTAAAGGCCCATTCGTCTATCGGTTAGGACGCAAGATTTTCATTCTTGAAAGAGCAGTTCGATTCTGCTATGGGCTACAAACGAGGGGTGCCGGAAAGCGGCGCGCCGCCTGTAAGAAGGCCGAACGGAAAAGGCAGGAAACCGGAGGAGACCGGACCCGCAAGGAGGCTGGAAGGGGCGGAGGCGAAGCCGGAAGGTGCTCTACGGGTGTTGAAAAGACGAGGAGCGGGCCCCGGTCCATCCGAAAGCAGCTACGGCTGTCGCAACAAGCAGACTGAAAAAATAAAAAAAATAAACTTACACGAATTATGGCAAACCATAAGTCCTCGAAGAAAAGAATCCGTCAGACGGCGACCAAGCGCGCACACAACCGCTTGTTCCACAAGACGGCCCGCAACGCCGTGAAGGCTCTGCGTACGACGACCGAGAAGAGCGCAGCCGAAGCGCTCCTGCCGAAGGTTACGTCGATGCTCGACAAGCTGGCCAAGCACAACATCATGCACAAGAACAAGGCTGCCAACCTGAAGAGCGCCATCCAGCTTCACGTGAACGCACTCTAATTCTGCGGGATCGGCGGGAATCCGCTTTCAAGCAAAAAGCTGACTTTTCAAAGTCAGCTTTTTTTGTTCGCCGAAGTCCGGCACTCTTGTCCGGAGGACGGGACTTTCCAAGAGAGGAGGCTACCGGATCGTTCGGACTTGCGGGCATGGAGGTAGGACCGCGCATCCCCAGATCCGCCCGAAGGGCCCCGTGCGGCTGCAGCCTGAAAACGCCGCCGCCCCGGACGTACCTCGCGATACGGCCGGGGCGGCGCAATACAGCAGATTGCTACTTGAGGGCGTCGATGACGGCCGCGATCCGGTCGAAGACCTCGTCCATCGTACCCACGCCGTCCACCGATGCATACTTGTTCTGCCCGGCGTAGTAATCGGCCACCACGGCCGTCTGCTTGTGGTAGACGTCCAGCCGGCCGCGGATCACCTCCTCCGAGGCATCGTCGGCGCGGCCCGAATCCTTGCCGCGGAGCAGGATCCGGCGGACCAGCTCCTCCTCCGGAACATGGATGTCCACCATGATATCGACCTTCAGGCCCTCCTTGGCCAGGATCTTGTCGAACTCCTCGGCCTGCACTGTCGTGCGGGGGAATCCGTCGAAGATGCAGCCCTTGGCATCCTTGTGCTCGGAGACGTAGTTGGCGATCATGCCGATGACGATCTCATCGGGTGCCAGCTTGCCCTCCTTGATATACTGTTCCATGCTGCGGCCCAGCTCCGTACCGCGGCGGATCTCGTCACGGATCACCTCGCCCGTCGAGACGTGGTCGATGCCGTAATGTTCCTTCAGACGCTGCGCCTGCGTACCTTTTCCGCAGCCCGGAGCACCGAATAAAACGATGTTTATCATAACCGAATCCGTTTTTGTGATTGTTCGGACAAAATTACTGTAATTTTTGAGAAACGGCAAAGAATCGTTAGATTTGTAAAAAATTTCACATTCCCATGGAAGCCAAGAAACGCACCGAGATCGCCACGCTGGGCGAGTTCGGACTCATCGACCTGCTGACGCAGGATTTTCCCGCACGGAACGCCTCGACCCTGCGGGGTGTCGGCGACGATGCCGCCGTGATCATGCCCCCGGCCGGTGAGGCGATGCTCTGTACGACCGACACCTTCTTCGAGGGGATCGATTTCGACCTCACCTACTTCCCGCTCAAACACCTGGGATACAAGGTCGTGACGGCGGCCATCAGCGACCTGCTGGCCATGAACGCCCGTCCCTCGCAGCTGACCGTCTCGCTGGGCGTCTCGTCCAAGTTGCCCGTAGAGGCCCTGCAGGACCTCTACGAAGGGATACGCTTCGCCTGCAAGGAACAGGAGATCGACCTTGTCGGCGGCGACACGCGGGCCTCGATGAACGGGCTGACGATCGGCCTGACGGCCCTGGGGCATGCCCCGCAGGAGCAGATTGTCCACCGCAGCGGAGCCCGGCAGAACGACCTGGTCTGCCTGACGGGCAACCTCGGCGCCGCCTACATGGGCCTGCGGCTGCTCGAGCGCGAAAAGCGCGTCCTTTCCGACGTCAAGAACCCCGAACCGCAGTTCAAGGGCTACGAATACCTGCTCGAGAAGTACCTCAAGCCCCGCCCGCGCACCGACATCATCGAAGCGCTGCGTGAGGAGCAGATCCTCCCCACGTCGATGATCGACCTCTCGGACGGGCTCGCGAGCGACCTCATGCAGCTCTGCAAGGCCTCGCAATGCGGCGTACGAATCTACCTCGACCGGATTCCGATCGCACGGCAGACCTCGGCGCTGGCCGACGAGATGCACATGGACCCGGTCGTGGCGGCGCTCAACGGAGGCGAAGACTACGAACTGCTCTTCACCGTGCCGCTCGCCATGCAGGAGCAGGTGATGCGGCTCGGGCTGGTGGACGTCATCGGCCACATCACCCCCGCATCGACAGGCGCCTTCCTGGTCACCCCCGACGGACAGGACATCCGCCTCCGGGCCCAGGGGTTTCCCGAGAAGTAAAAAAAGACGCTGAAAATTACCATCATTGGGAAATTCTTCCTATCTTTGCGGTCCCGAAAAGGGATTAACCATTAATCAAAAGGTATTATGAACAATTACGAAACCGTTTTCATTGTCACGCCGGTCCTCTCGGATGCACAGGTGCAGGAGGTCGCTGACAAATTCCAGGGCGTCATCACCGAGAACGGCGGTCAGATTGTGAACAAGGAGTCGTGGGGGCTTCGCAAGCTCGCATACCCCATTCAGAAGAAGACCACCGGGTTCTACTTCCTGATGGAGTTCACGGGCGAGGGCTCGCTCATCAACACGCTCGAGACGCAGTACCGCCGCGACGAGCGCGTGATCCGTTTCTTAACTTTCAAGCAGGACAAGTACGCCGTAGAGTATTCGGAGAAACGTCGTGCAAAACTTTCTAACAAGCAGGAGGAGTAAACCATGGCACAGGAGAACAAAGCACAGTCGGAAATCCGTTACCTCAATCCCGTATCGGTAGACGTCAAGAAGAAGAAGTACTGCCGCTTCAAGAAACTCGGCATCAAGTACGTTGATTACAAGGACGGCGAATTCCTCAAGAAGTTCCTCAACGAACAGGGCAAGATCCTTCCCCGCCGACTGACGGGTACCTCGCAGAAGTTCCAGAAGAAGGTCGCACAGGCCGTGAAGCGTGCGCGTCACCTCGCCATTCTGCCCTTCGTAACCGATTGTATGAAATAATTTAAGGAGGACATTACAATGGAAGTCATTCTGATCAAAGATATGGAGAATCTGGGCTACGCCAACGACATCGTGAACGTGAAGCCCGGTTATGCAAACAACTACCTGATCCCGCAGGGCATCGCCAAGGCCGCCACGGCTACGGCCAAGAAGGTGCTGGCCGAGAACCTGCGCCAGCGTGCCCACAAGGATGCCAAGATCCTTGCCGACGCACAGGCTCTGGCCGAGACGATCGCCAACCTGCCGCTGTCGCTGGCTGTCAAGGCCGAGGAGGGCAAGCTCTTCGGTACGGTGACCGCTGCCGACCTGGCCGAGGCTCTCGCCGCCAAAGGCATCACGGTGGATCGCAAGCAGATCAGCGTCGATGCGATCAAGACCGTCGGCGAGTACGAGGCTACGGCCCGCCTGCACAAGGAGGTCAAGGCTACGATCAAATTCTCGGTTACCACTGCAGAATAAGGTCGCAAGCGACTCATCAAGCAAAAGAGCTTTCCTCGCGGGAAAGCTCTTTTTTCGTTTTCATTGGTCTGGATCGGCATGCGGCCAGGCCCGAAAGGCTCTGCCGGCACGACGTGTACGGAGGATCTGCAGCCCGGAATCCGGCAACCACGCAAACCGGCGGCACGGAAGCAAGATCTCCGTTGTTCCGACACTGTGTCCGTCAGAATCCCTGCCCACAAAACCGTTCCAAAGCGTCCCCACAGTGCCCCGAGGGAGAGGGGCTGCCGGGGAGAGCGAATCCAATTCCGCGCGTGCCACACCCTGCATCGAGCCGGACTCCGGGGTGCCTTCCTCACTGAAGTTCCGGCCCATAGATGCTTCCCAGAGTCCGTTGCCGCGTCTCCTCGCTCCACCCCGCCCAACCGTCAGCCGATCTCAAGCATTCCCCGCCAACACTCCGCTCCAGCAAGGCATAAAAAAGGGCCGCAGACTTCCGTCCGCGGCCCTCGGTTCGGGATCACTCCCCCTGCGGGAAGTTACTCCTTGTCTTCCTTCTTGGCGGCAGCCTCCATGGCGCTCTTCAGAGCAGCCAGGCCGGCGATGTCACCCAGCGTCGTCTTCTCAACCGAAGCGTTGATCTTCTTCACGGTCGATTTCGTAGCATCGGCAGCAGCACGCTTCTCAGCCTTCTCGGCAGCAACAGCCTCACGACGTGCATCGTCGTAGGTGCGCAGGTGCGAGAGGGTGATGCGCTTGGTGGCCTTCGAGAACTCGATCACCTTAAAGTTGAGCTTGTCGCCCACCTTCGGGGTCGTACCGTCCTCCTTGACCAGCTGGCGGGCCGGGCAGAAGCCCTCGATGTTCTCGCCCAGAGCGACAACGGCGCCCTTGTCGGTCATCTCGGTAATCGTACCCTCGTGGATGCTCTCAACCGGGAACTGAGCCTCGAAGCCGTTCCAGGGGTTCTCCTCCAACTGCTTGTGGCCCAGCGAGAGGCGACGGTTCTCCTTGTCGATCTCGAGTACGACCACATCGATGTCGGCACCGACCTGCGTGAACTCGCCCGGGTGCTTCACCTTCTTGGTCCAGCTCAGATCCGAGATGTGGATCAGGCCGTCGATGCCCTCCTCGATCTCGACGAATACGCCGAAGTTCGTGAAGTTGCGCACCTTGGCCGTGCACTTCGTGCCGACGGGGTACTTGGTCTCGATGTTCTCCCACGGATCGGGCGTCAGCTGCTTGATGCCGAGCGACATCTTGCGCTCCTCACGGTCGAGGGTCAGGATAACGGCCTCCACCTCGTCACCGACCTTCATGAACTCCTGGGCCGAACGCAGGTGCTGGCTCCACGACATTTCGGATACGTGGATCAGACCCTCTACACCCGGAGCGATCTCGACGAATGCGCCGTAGTCAGCCATGACAACGACACGGCCCTTGACCTTGTCGCCGACCTTGAGATTGGGATCGAGAGCCTCCCACGGATGCGGGGTGAGCTGCTTCAGACCCAGGGCGATACGCTTCTTCTGGTCGTCGAAGTCGAGGATCACAACGTTGATCTTCTGATCGAGCGAAACGATCTCCTCGGGGTGGTTCACGCGGCCCCACGAAAGGTCGGTGATGTGGATCAGACCGTCCACACCGCCCAGATCGACGAATACGCCGTAGGAGGTGATGTTCTTGACGGTACCCTCGAGGATCTGACCCTTCTCGAGCTTCGACATGATGACCTGCTTCTGGGCCTCGAGCTCGGCCTCGATGAGGGCCTTGTGCGAAACGACCACGTTGCGGAACTCCTGATTGATCTTCACCACCTTGAACTCCATGGTCTTGTCTACATAGATGTCGTAGTCGCGGATGGGCTTCACGTCGATCTGCGAACCGGGGAGGAAGGCCTCGATGCCGAAGACATCGACGATCATGCCGCCCTTGGTGCGGCACTTGATGTAACCCTTGATGATCTCGTCCTTCTCCAAGGCCTCATTGACACGATCCCAGCTCTTGAGCTGACGGGCCTTCTTGTGCGAGAGAGCCAGCTGGCCGTTCTTGTCCTCGGCCGACTCGACGTAGACCTCGATCTTGTCACCGACCTTCAGATCGGGATTGTAGCGGAACTCCGATACGGGGATCACGCCCTCGCTCTTGTAGCCGATGTTCACCAGCACCTCGCGCTTGGTGATGGCCGTTACGGTACCCTCGACCACTTCGCCGACAGCGACGTTCGAAAGCGTCTTGTCATAAGCCTCGGTGATCTGCTCCTTGGGCTGATCGTACACGCCCAGATCGTTCTCGAAGGCGTTCCAGTCGAAATTCTCGTTTGCGACCACGTTCTTTACTTCTTCCATTGTGGAAATTGAATTTTGCGATACAATCGCTCGTTAAACGGTTAATAATTAAGTTCATACCCGCACCGACGCACACGACGTGTACGCGCGCGGGACTGCAAAGATATATCTTTTTCGTTGAAAATCAAAAATTTCAGTCTTTTTTCAGTCCTTCTGCCGCGGAGTGCGTCCGAAGCCGGCTCAACGCGGGTTCGCTCCGGCACGGACGATGCGCTGCCGCGGGCGGTTGTCGGGCTCGATCGGCGACTTTCCGTCGAGTTCTCCGAGCAGTACGCCGGCCACCTTCTCTCCGGTAATCCGCCCGTCGGATCCGTTCAGGTCGCGGTAGTTCCTAAAGACATAGTCGTTGAGGGCTACCCGATAGCCGCGTCCCTCGCGCAACTGCGGGAAACGCACATCGAAGGCGCTGTCTCGCACATCGACGAGGATCTCGTAGGGAGTTGTCGAGATGAGATCGATCCGGTGGGCCTCCTTGCGGTTCTCCGTATCGTTGTACTTGGTAAGGATCATGCGCCGCATGTCGGCTGGCGTCATCCGCATCACGGCAATCTCGGTCCCGAAAGGCTCGAGGTCATATACCCGTGCGGTGCTCATGCCGCCGGCCGGGATCGAATCGATCCGCACACCGCCCACATGATAGAAGCCCACCTCGGCACCCGCCCTGTCGGCCACCGCACGGGCCATCCAGTTGGCAACGCCCCAGCCGTCGGCCGGCCGGGCGAATTCGCCCACCGGACGGTTCAACTCCGGGTCGGCATAATAGCGCTCCACCTCGGCTCGATACTCCGGGTCTGCCTCATAACCGGCCAGCGGCACGATCCGGAAGTCACTCCCCACGACCTTTCCTCCCCGCAGACGGATTGTCGTCACACCGACATTCGAGAGGTTCTTCCCCGTCTGGGTCATGAGCGTACCGTTGATCACCGTATCGCACTCGACATGCGTATGTCCGCCGATCACCACGTCGAACAGGCCGCAGCGTCCGAGCAGTTCGGCATCGCGGTCGTCGCCCATGTGCGAGAGGAGTACCAGCACGTCCACCTTCGGGCGCAATTCGGCACCGACCTCCATGGCCCGCTGCTGCGGGTCGGGGAAACGCAGCCCCTCGAAACTCGAGGCATTTCCGGCCGGATGGCCCGGGCCCTCGTAGTTGGTCACCGCACCGACCAAGCCGATCTTCACCCCGTCACGCTCAATGACGGTGACGGGCGGCAGGGACGGGAAGGTACACGTGTCGCTGACGACATTGGCGCAGACCACCTCGAAATCCATGCTGTCGATCATGCGGCCGAGGAAGGCCTGCCCGCGGTCGAACTCGTGGTTGCCGAGCGTCGCCGCGTCGTATCCGAGCCGGTTCATCAACGCGATGACCGGCATGCCGGGCGTCGGGGCCAGATCGACGTAGGCATTGCCCGTCCAGCGGTCGCCGGCATCGACGAGCACCGCCCCGGGCACCGTATCGCGGCAGGCGGCGACGGCTGCAGCCAGTTGCGGGAAGTATTGGATTCTGGCGTGCATGTCGTTCGTGGACAACAGCACGAGCATCTGCTCGCGAGGCGAGCAGGCGGCCGCCGCCAGCATCAGGGCGAGCAGGGCCGAACGGGTCCATCTTTTCATCATAGGCTTTTACAAACTGCTTTCCGAGTTGCCAAAGTTACAAATAATTTCTACCTTTACACAGCATAAAGCAAAACCTCGATCCATGAGCGATACGATCAAAATCATCTGCGACAACCTCGGCGGCGAGCTGGAAGTGCCGATGGGAACGACGTTGCAGAAGATCGCGGAGCGGCTCACCCCGGGCAAATACCCGTTCCTGGCCGCTTTCGTGAATAACCGCATCAAAGAACTGAACTACAGGATATACACCCCGGTGACGATCCGCTTCGTGGACATCACCTCGTTCGAAGGCATCCGCGTCTACCAGCGCACGGCCTGGTTCATTCTCCAGAAGGCCGTCCGGGACCTCTATCCCGACCGGACGCTCCACATCCGCCACTCGCTGGGACAGAGCGGCGTCTACTGCGAGATCGAAGGCATCGACGAATTCTCCCGCGAAGAGACCGACGCCCTGAAGGCACGCATGCGGGAGATCGTGACCGGCGACCTGCCCATCGAACGGCGCAAGGCCCTGACCAGCGAGGTGCGCGCCCGCTACGCTGCCGAAGGCTTCGCCGACAAGATCGCCCTGCTCGACTCGCGCCCGCGACTCTACAGCGACCTCTACACGCTGGCCGACACGGCCGGCTACTTCTACGGTTCGCTGGCCCCCTCGACGGGTTACATCCGGCTGTTCGACATCGAGCCCTACTACAACGGCTTCTATCTGGTGCTCCCGCCGCGCACCTCGCCCGACCGACTGGACCGCCATGTCCATCAGGACAAGATGTTCGGCATCTTCCGCGAATACCAGTCGTGGGTGCGCATCATGGGTGTCCCGACCGTCGGCGACGTCAATTCGAAGGTCCTCGCGGGCGACGCCGGCGGCATGATCAAGCTGGCCGAGGCCTTCCACGAGCGGAAATTCGCCGAAATAGCCGACGCCATCGCCGAGGCGAACCTCTCGCGCGGGACCCGCGTGGTGCTCATCTCGGGACCCTCGTCGAGCGGCAAGACCACCTCGGCCAAACGGCTGGGCATCCACCTGGGCGTGCTCGGACTGAGCCCCGTGCTGATCTCGCTCGACGACTACTTCGTCGATCGCGAGAAGACCCCGAAGGACGAGAACGGCGACTACGACTACGAGGCGCTCGAAGCCATCGACCTCGAACTGTTCAACGACCACCTGCGCCGCCTGATGCAGGGCGAAAGCGTCGATATCCCGCGCTACAACTTCATCACCGGACGCCGCACGTGGCACAACGCCCCGCTGACGCTCGACGAGCGGTCGATCCTCATCATCGAGGGGATCCACGGGCTCAACCCGCGGCTGACCCCCTCGATTCCCGAACAGCAAAAGTTCCGCATCTACATCTCGTGCTTCACATCGGTGGCGATGGACAACCTCTCGCGCATCGCCACCACGGACAACCGCCTGCTGCGCCGCCTGACGCGCGACTACACGCAGCGGGGTTCCGACGCGCTGGCCACCCTCTCGCGCTGGGCCTCGGTCCGCCGCGGCGAGGAGAAGCACATCTTCCCCTATCAGGAGAATGCCGACGTGATGCTCAACTCGTCGCTCTTCTACGAGATCTCGGTCCTGCGGCCCTTCGCCGAGAAAATTCTCCGCGAAGTACCCGACACGGTGCCCGAATACGACGAGGCGCGGCGCATGCTCAAGTTCCTCGACAACTTCATCCCCATCGCCCCCGACGAGATCCCGCCGACGTCGATTCTCCGGGAGTTCATCGGCGGCAGCAGCTTCAAATACTGACCCGCGCCAACCTGCCTGAAATTCATGAACAACCGCCTGCTCTTCACACTCGCCGCGCTGCCGCTTGCCGCACAGGGAACGGCCGGGGAGAAAAAGGAGGCCGCCGCCCCAAACGGAGACCCGCGGCCGAACATACTTTTCTTCCTGGTCGATGACATGGGGTGGCAGGACACCTCGGTGCCCTTCCACGACGAGCGCACGCCGCTCAACGACCGATACCACACACCCAACATGGAGCGGCTGGCCCGCATGGGCGTCCGCTTCACGCAGGCCTACGCCTGCGCCGTCTCCTCACCGTCACGCTGCAGCATCCTCTCGGGCATGAACGCCGCACGGCACCGCGTGACCAACTGGACACTTGACTACGGGCGCCAGACCGACGCTTCGAGCGACGTGCTCGAGCTGCCCGACTGGAACTGGAACGGCATCCAGCCCGACACCGTCGTCTCGGCGCACAACACGCAAAACGCCACCCCCGTGACGACGCTCCCGCAGCTGCTTCGCGAGAACGGCTACTACACGATCCATTGCGGCAAGGCCCACTTCGGAGCCAAGACCACGGCCGGGGCCGACCCCCTTGCGATGGGGTTCGACGTCAATATCGCCGGCGGGGCCAACGGCGCCCCCGGGAGCTATCTGGCAAAACGGAATTTCGGACAGGGTTCGCCCCAGGAAGTGCTCGGGCTCGAAAAGTATTTCGGCGAGGATCTCTTCCTGACCGAGGTACTGACCCGCGAGGCGATCGAGGCGCTGAAGGTGCCCGTCTCCCGCCGCCAGCCTTTCTACTTATATATGGCCCACTATGCAGTCCACGCGCCCTACGACGAGGACACCCGCTTCACTGCCCGCTACCGGGGGCGCTACGACAGGCAGTTCGACGCCCCGCTCAACGAGAGCGAGACGCGCTACGCCGCCCTGGTCGAGGGGATGGACAAGAGCCTGGGCGACCTGCTCGACTTTCTGGAGCAGTACCCCGAAACGGCCCGCAACACGATCATCCTCTTCATGTCCGACAACGGCGGACAGGGACTCAACAACACCCGACAGGGTGTCGAGAACCGCGACCCGAACTATCCGGCACGCGCCGGCAAGGGATCGGCCTTTCTGGGCGGCGTCCGCGAACCGATGATGGTCTCGTGGCCGGGCGTCGTCGCGGGCGGCACGTCGTGCGACCAGCCGGTGATGATCGAGGACTTCTTCCCGACGATCCTCGAACTGGCCGGCATCGGGCGCTGCACCACGCGGCAGACGGTCGATGGCCGGAGCTTCGCCGGGGTGCTGCGCAACCCCCGGAAGCGTTACGAGCGCCCGATCGTCTGGCACTTCCCCAACCTGTGGGGCGAGACCCAGAATCAGGAGGAGGGCTACGGAGCCTATTCGGCCTACCTCGAGGGCGACTACCACCTGATCTATACCTGGGAGACGGGCCGGCTGCGTCTCTACGACATCCGGCACGACATCGGCGAGCAGCATGACCTGGCTGCCGAGCGCCCCGAAACGGTCCGCCGCCTGGCGCGCCGCCTCTCGCAGCGGCTGCGCGAAGCCGACGCACAGCGCCCTTCGTTCCGTGCGACGGGCGAACCCTGCCCGTGGCCCGACGAGGCGGCCCGCAACGCCACACACAAACAGTAACCGACCGACACAACAGCTAAATCCAAAAATATGTTCGACAAATTCTCCGGACGCCACATCGGCGTCACCCACCCCGAAGACCTGAAAGCGATGCTCGACACGATCGGCGTCGGCTCGGTCGATGAGCTGATCGCGCAGGTCATCCCCGCCTCGATCCGGCTCAAGAAACCCCTTGCCCTCCCCTCCGAGGGCATGAGCGAATACGAATTCGCCGCCCACATCCGCGCACTGGCCGACCGCAACCGCTGCCTGCGCTCATTCATCGGCATGGGCTACTACCCGTGCGCCGTACCGGCCGCCGTCTCGCGCAACGTCTTCGAGAATCCCGCCTGGTACACCTCCTACACCCCCTATCAGGCCGAGATCTCGCAGGGACGCCTCGAGGCGCTGCTCAACTTCCAGACGGCCGTCATCTCGCTCACGGGCATGGAGATCGGCAACTGCTCGCTGCTCGACGAGGGCACGGCCGCAGCCGAGGCCATGCTGATGATGTTCGCGCTGCGTTCGCGCGAGGCGGTCAAGGAGGGGCGCAACCAGCTCTTCGTGGACCGCAACATCTTCCCGCAGACGCTCGACGTGCTGCTGACGCGCAGCGAACCGTTCGGCATCGAGCTGATCATCGACGACTACAACGACTACGAGTTCTCGGGCAAGGAGTTCGGCGCCATCGTCCAGTATCCGGCCGCCGACGGCGAGATCCGCGACTACGCCGACTTCACCGCCGCGGCACATGCCAAGGGGGCCCTCGTCACGGCCGCCTGCGACCTGCTCTCGCTCGCCCTGCTGAAGGCTCCGGGCGAGTGGGGAGCCGACATCGCCGTGGGTTCCACGCAGCGTCTGGGCACCCCGATGGGCTTCGGTGGTCCCTCGGCCGGCTACATGACCACGCGCGAGACCTTCAAGCGCAACATGCCGGGCCGCATCATCGGCGTCTCGGTGGACCGTCTGGGCAACCGCGCCCTGCGCATGGCGCTCCAGATGCGCGAACAGCACATCAAGCGCGAACGCGCCACGTCGAACATCTGTACGGCCTCGGCCCTGATGGCCTCGATGGTCGGCTTCTACTGCGTCTACAACGGCCCCGAGGGGCTGCTCCGTGCCGCCCGCACGGCCCACGAGGCCGCCGAGACAGTGGCCCGCGCCCTGGAGGCCATGGACTACCGGCTCGCCTCCAGATGCTTCTTCGACACGCTTGAGGTCGAGGCCGAGGCGGCCGTCGTCCAGTCGCTCGCGCTCGAGGCCGGCATCAACTTCTACTATCCGTCGGAGGGTTCGGTACGCATGTCGTTCGACGAGGTGACAACCCCCGCCGAGATCGAGACGGTCATCGGTATCTTCAGCGCCGCCAAGGGACGCAAGGCCAAGGCCGTGAAGGCCGCCGCCGGCGAGGAGACGATTCCCGTTTCGCTGCGCCGCCAGTCGGCCTACCTGACCGAACCGGTCTTCAACCGCTACCGCTCGGAGAGCGCCCTGATGCGTTACATCAAGACGCTCGAGCTGCGCGACATTTCGCTGGCCAACTCGATGATCTCGCTCGGATCGTGCACCATGAAGCTCAACGCCGCGGCGCTCATGCAGCCGCTCTCGCTGGCCGGCTTCCAGATGATGCACCCCTTCGCCCCGGCCGATCAGGCCGAAGGCTACATGGAGCTGATCGCCGAGCTCGAAAAGGACCTGGCCACGATCACGGGCTTTGCCGCCTGCTCGCTCCAGCCCAACTCGGGCGCCGCGGGCGAATACTCCGGCCTGATGGTCATCCGCGCCTACCACCAGAGCCGCGGCCAGGGCTACCGCAACGTGGTGCTGATTCCCGCATCGGCCCACGGTACGAACCCCGCGTCGGCAGCCATGGCCGGCATGAAGATCGTCACGGTAGCCTGCGACGCGAACGGCAACATCGACGTGGCGGACCTCGAGGCCAAAGCCAAAGAGCACGCCTCGGAGCTGTGCGGACTGATGGTCACCTACCCCTCGACGCACGGCGTCTTCGAGAGCCGTATCCGCGAGATCGTCGATGCCGTGCACGACGCCGGCGGACAGGTCTACATGGACGGTGCGAACATGAACGCCCAGGTGGGACTGACCAACCCCGGCTACATCGGGGCCGACGTCTGCCACCTGAATCTCCACAAGACCTTCGCCATGCCGCACGGAGGCGGCGGCCCGGGCGTCGGCCCGATCTGCGTGGCCGAACACCTCAAGGCGTTCCTGCCGACCCACCCGATCGTCGCTACGGGCGGCGAAGAGGGCATCACGGCCGTCTCGTCGGCTCCGTGGGGCTCGGCCATGCTGCTGCCGATCACCTACGGCTACATCAAGATGCTCGGCGAGGAGGGGCTGCGCCACGCCACCGAGATGGCCATCGTCAATGCCAACTACATGTCTTCAGCCCTCAAGTCGGAATACCGCACCTACTACTCGGGTGAAACGGGCCGCGTGGGCCACGAGATGATCCTCGACCTGACGCACTTCAAGAAGGAGTACAACATCGACTGCGGCGACATCGCCCACCGCCTGATGGACTACGGCTTCCACGCCCCGACGCTCTCGTTCCCCGTGCACGAGACGCTGATGGTCGAGCCCACGGAGTCGGAGCCCAAGGAGGAGATGGACCGCTTCATCGAGGCCCTCGTCCGGATCAAGCGCGAATGCGAGGCAGCCGTCGGAGAGGCCGACAACGTCGTGGTGAACGCTCCCCATACGGCCGTTGAACTGGCCGGCGAGTGGGGACACCCCTACTCGCGCATGGAGGCCGCCTTCCCGCTCGAATGGGTGCGCCACGCCAAGTTCTTCCCCTATGTAACCAAGATCGACAACGGCTACGGAGACCGCAACCTCTGCTGCCGCAACTGCGAGTAACCCCGGCCTGCGGCCGGGAGCAGAATCCCGAAGCGGGGACCGGAGCATCGGTCCCCGCTTTTTCATCCCCGGGAGCCCCTTACGCTCCGGACGGCACGATTATTTCGGGCGATTATTTGGCAACTCGCCCCGAAGTGCTTATCTTTGTCGGGATATGCCCGCCGGCGCCGGTCTGCCGAGGAGGGAAGCAGGGGGCAATGCACGGAAACACAACAACAAAACAGAACATACACGTATGAAAGTAGAAAAGAACAAAATGGTCGGTGTGGACTACAAGCTCACCGTAGACGGACAGATCGCGGACCAGTCGCGCCCGGGACAACCCCTCGAATTCATCTTCGGCACGGGCATGCTGCTCCCGAAGTTCGAGGAGGCCATCGAAGGCAAGGAGCCCGGCGAGAAGGTAGCCTTCACGCTCGAGCCCAAGGACGGCTACGGCGAGCTGATCGCCGAGGCGATCGTGGACCTGCCGAAGAACATCTTCATGGTGGACGGCAAGCTGGCCGAGGACATCCTCTTCGTCGGCAGCCAGGTGCCCATGAGCGACGCCCAGGGCAACCGCATGATGGGCATCGTCAAGGAGGTGGGCGACGAGCACGTCAAGATGGACTTCAACCACCCGATGGCCGGCAAGACCCTCAACTTCGAGGTCGAGGTGGTCTCGGTGCGCGACGTCACGCCCGAGGACCTGCAGGGCCACTGCTCCTGCGGTTCGTGCGGCGACGGCTGCGACGACGGCTGCTGCGAGGATCACGGACACGGACACTGCAACTGCCACTAAACCGCACCGGCCGGGAACTCCCGGCCCCAAACCGACAGGACGGGACCTTCTTCGGAACGGTCCCGTCTTCCGTAACCGACCTCGTACGATGTACACCCTCGGCCAATACCTCTTCTCGCTCGACGATCCGCACGGACTGCTGCGGACGCTCGACGGTCTGGAGCCCGAAAGCGGTGCGGACAGGCGCCCCGTTCACGCCGTCGGAAACTCGGCCGCCGTCTTCCGCGTCCGCTGCGGCGGCCGGCGGATGGTCCTGCGCTGCTTCCTGCGGCCGATGCGCCACCTGCGCGAGATCTACGGAGAGCGGCTGCACGAGCGGGAGCTCTTCCTCTACACCGCCCCGGACAAGGGGTTCTGGACGGATGTCGTGCTGACCGACTGGATCGAGGGGCCGACGCTCCGCGAGGCAATCGACCGGGCCGTCGCGGATGGCGACGCGGCCCGCCTCGGGGAGCTGGCCCGGCGCTTCGACGCGCTGGCCGCCGAGCTGATCGCCGACGATACGGCCCACGGGGATCTGAAGCCCGAGAACCTGGTTGTCGGGGCGGAGGGCCAGCTCCACCCGATCGACCTCGACGCAATGTTCCTCCCCGCCTTCGCCGGGGAGCGCAGCCCCGAACTGGGCACCGCGGCCTACCAACACCCCGCCCGCACGGTAGAGACGTTCGACGAGCGGATCGACGACTACCCGGCGGCGCTGATCTCCACGGCGCTCCATGCACTGGCCGCCGACCCCGGGCTGGGCGCAAGGTACGCCGGATCGGACGGGCTGCTGTTCAACCCCGCCCGAATCCCCCGCGAGGCGGCCTATCGCGAAGTCGTCGCCCTCTTCGAACTCCGCGGCATGGCAGTGCAGTACCGCATCGCCCGCCTGCTGGAGTCCCCCGTCCCGCAGCTTCCCGGCCTCGGAGAGTTGCTCCGGGAGGCCGTCCGGATGGCAGAACGCCCCGAGAGCACTCCCGACCCCGCCGGACCACAGCCCGAACTCTTCGAGCGGGAGGGCCGCTGGGGCTTCCGCCTTGCGGGTCAGGTCGTCATTCCGCCGCTCTACGACAACGGGGTCGACTTCACGGAAGGGTTGGCAGCCGTCCGTCTCGGACAGACGTGGCACTACATCGACCCGGCGGGCCGCACCCGCCTTTCGTGTCCCGGCTGCCAGGCCGTGAAACCCTTCCGCAACGGCCGGGCGCAGATCATCCGCAACGGCCGCAGGGCTGCAATCGACCCGTCGGGACGCATCTTGGAGAATTGACACCAATTGCCTATATTTGCATCTGATTAACCAATCGACGCAATGGCTTCATTCAGACATCCAACCCCCGAAGAGATCGCCGCACTCGAAGCGCTCGGCAACTCGGCCGAGGCGTGGTCCCAGATCCGTGTGACGGAGGACTTTCGGCCGCACCAGCTTCTCCAGGCCCGCCTCGAGGGGATTGTCGAGATCGGCCCGGGCGCCCGCGTGATCCGCTCGCGCGTAAGCAACTACCGCATCGGAGAGGGATCGCTCGTCGAAGGCGTCACGGCGCTCGAATGCCGCTCGCGCTCGTCATTCGGCAACGGTGTCCCGGTAGCCACGATGAACGAATGCGGCGGCCGCACCGTGAAGATCTTCGATACGATGTCGGCCCAGATCGCCTACCTGATGGCCGTCTACCGACACCGGCCGCAAGCCATCGCCGCCCTGGAACGTATGATCGACGCGCACGCCGGGAACCGGACCTCGGAGATGGGCGAGGTGGGCCGCAACTGCCGGATCGTCGGCGCCCGCTTCATCCGCGAAGTGCGCATCGGCGACAACGTCACCGTCGATGGAGCCTCGATGCTCTGCAACGGAACGCTCTGCGACGGCGTCCGGATCGGCGTAGATGTCAAGGCCTACGACTTCATCGCGGCCGAAGGAGCCCGGATCGACAACGGGGCAACGGTCGAACGCTGCTTCGTGGGCGAGAACTGCCGTCTGGACAAGGGATTTTCGGCCGCCGAATCGCTCTTCTTCGCCAACTCCCACTGCGAGAACGGCGAGGCGGCATCGATCTTTGCCGGGCCCTACACCGTCTCGCACCACAAATCCTCGCTGCTGATCGCCGGCATGTTCTCGTTCTTCAACGCCGGCAGCGGCTCGAACCAGAGCAACCACCTGTTCAAGAGCGGCGCCGTACACCAGGCCGTGCACCCGCGCGGCTGCAAGTTCGCCTCCGGGGCCTATGTCATGTCGCCGGCCCTCGAGGGTGCCTTCACGATGGTCATGGGGCACCACACCCACCACCATGACACCTCGGCGTTTCCCTTCTCGTATCTGATCGAAAAACAGGAGCGATCGTTCCTCATGCCCGGTGCCAACCTGACGAGTTACGGCACCGTGCGCGATCTGGAGAAGTGGCCCGCACGCAACGGCCGGACCGTACGACGCGACGCGATCAACTTCGAGGCCTGCAACCCTTACCTCACCGGGGCCATGCTGCAGGCCGTGGATGCGCTCCACGGCCTCGAGGAGCAGGATCCCGATGCTGCGGAATACCCCTGCAACAAGACCGTCATCCGCGCTGCGGCACTCCGCCGCGGCCTGAAACTGTACAACAAGGCGATCGTCGCCGCCCTGGGACAGATGCTCGACCGCGGTGAATCGTCCGAACGTTACAACGGAAGCGGCCGGTGGCTCGATATCGCCGGCCAGTACGTCACCAAACGCGAGGTCGAGGCGCTGCTCGACGCCCTGGAAGAGGGCCGGATGACGACCCCCGCCGAGGTGGACAACCGCTTCCGCGTCTTCTTTGTCCACTACGGCGACTACGCCCACAGCTGGGCCGAGCAGACCTGCGCCGCCCTGCTGGGCCACACCCCGTCGGTCGGGGAGCTCAACGACTTCATCGCGGCCGGCCGCAACGCCGCCGACACACTCCGCCGCATGACCGACGCCGACCGCGAACGGGACTGCGCCCCCGAGCTGTCGGTCAGCTACGGACTCGACGGCGACGACAACGACCGCATGGCCGACTACCGCGCCGTCCGCGGACTGAACGAACCCTGAGACCACCATGTATACGCAAAGCATCACCCGGCGGCACCGCACCGCCTTCCTGCTGGCCATCGACGGCTCGGGGTCGATGGCCGAAGAGATCCGTTTCCGGGGACGGGCTTCGACCAAGGCCGAAGCCGTGGCCGTCGTCGCCAACGAGCTGCTTTTCGAGCTCATCGAACGGGCCCGCCGCAGCGACGGCGTCCGCGACTACTACGACATCGCCCTGGTCGGCTACTCGGGCGACGACGAGGTCTACCCGCTCCTGCCCGGAGGCCGCGAGATGGTCTCCGTGACGGAGCTGGCCGGAATCGCCCCGACCCTGCGCCGCACTGCGGTCGAGTGCCGGCTGCCCGACGGCGGCATTGCCCTGCGCGAAGTGACCGTCCCGACCTGGATCGAGCCCCACGCCGTCGGGCAGACTCCGATGTGCGAGGCGTTGCGCCGCATCCGCGACCTGGCGGCCGCATGGTGTGCCGACCCGGCACACGCCGAAAGTTTCCCGCCCGTCGTTTTCCACATCACCGACGGCGAGGCAACCGACTGCGACGATAAGGAGTTGCGCACCGTCGCCGGGCAGATTCGCGATCTGGGCACCGCCGACGGGAAGGTGCTGCTGATCAACATCCACATCGCCGCCGATGCGGAAGGACGCAGCGTCTTCTTTCCCTCGGAAGAGGAGAGCGCCTACCCGAACCGCTACGCCGCCCTGCTCTGCGACTGTTCGAGCATCATGCCCGAAGTCTTCGAGGCGGCGATCCGCGAGGCGAAGGGACCCGGAGCCCTGCCGCCCTTCCGCGGCGTAAGCTACAACGCCTCGGCCGACCAGCTCGTCGCCATGCTCAACATCGGCTCCATCAGCGTCAAAACCGAATAGCCATGACCCCTACGCTCGGAATCTTCCGGCAGGCCCTGCAGACGCCCGACCTGTCGCTGGCCACCCTTACGGAGGCCCGCGCCGCAACCGGCGCAGACGGCATGCCCCGCCTGATGCGGACCACCCGCTTCGCCGAGGCCGAAATCTCGTGGCACGGAGCACACTGGCTGCTCTTCATGCCCCTCTCGCCGGCAGCCCTCGCCGCCGTGGAGCGCACGGCCTCGCAGACAGCCCGCCTCAACACGGAACTGCTCACCGAATACCGGATCCTGCCCGACGAACTCCGCTGGGTCGATGCCTCGGGCGTCCCCCGCGCCACGTTGCTCATCCTCCAGCGGCTGCCCGAAGGGCGCACCTTCGATGAGGCGCTGCACACCGTACCGGCCGAACGGCTGGCCGAAGCGCTCGGCGAACTTCGCGACGGACTCGGCAAGTTGGGCTTCTCGCACAACAACCTGCGGCCCGAGAACCTGCGCTGGACCGGCACCCGCTTCGTCCCGCTGCGCTACCACGACGCCCGGTTCGGGACGCCGGGCAGCGACGATGCGGCATTCGAGGCGTTGCTCGAGCGGATCCGGCTCTCGGCCGGCACCGAAACGCTCTCCGACGCGATGGCCTCCTACACCGCCCTGCCCCGCTTCGACGGCCACCGCTGGGTGAGCCACATCTTCGAGGGGCTGGTCTGCGTCGAGGACGAAGGCGGCTATGGATTCGTCGATACGGAGAACCGGGAGGTCATCCCCGCCCGGTTTCGCTGGGCCGGCGATTTCCACGAAGGCCGCGCCGAGGTGGAGACCGACACGGGCATGGGACTCATCGACCGCGAGGGCCGTTACGTCATCCCGCCCCGCTACGAGATCGTGGACTACGACCCGGCGGAGAGCATCGTCCGCGTGCGTCTCGACGGCCGCTGGGCGTTGTTCGACTACCTCGGGCACCGGCTGACCGAATTCGGGGACATCGAGGCCGAAGCCTGAACGACGGGCACACCCGGGCGGAGAGTTTTCCGCCACAACATACGGAACAACAACACAAAAAAACGAATACAATGGAAAAGGTAAAAGTTTTGATCATCGGCAGCGGACCCGCCGGGTACACCGCCGCCATCTACACCTCGCGTGCCAACCTTCAGCCGGTGCTCTACGAAGGCATCGAGCCGGGCGGACAGCTCACGACGACCACCGAAATCGAAAACTTCCCGGGATACCCCGAAGGCGTGGACGGCAACCAGATGATGGCCGACCTGCGCCGCCAGGCCGAACGGTTCGGCACGGAGATCCGCACGGGCCAGATCACGAAGATCGACCTCTCGGCCCGCCCGTTCCACGTCACCGTGGACGGCACGACGGAACTCGAGGCCGAGGCGGTGATCGTCGCCACGGGAGCCTCGGCCAAGTACCTCGGGCTGCCCTCCGAGACGAAGTTCCGCGGACAGGGAGTCAGCGCCTGCGCCACATGCGACGGGTTCTTCTACCGCAAGAAGGACGTGGCCGTCGTCGGCGGCGGCGACACGGCCTGCGAGGAGGCCACCTACCTCGCCTCGCTGTGCCGCAAGGTCTACATGATCGTCCGCAAGCCCTACCTGCGCGCCTCAAAGGCCATGCAGGAGCGAGTCTTCCGCACGGAGAACATCGAGGTGCTCTTCGAGCACAACACCGCCGAGGTGCTGGGCGACGACTCCGGCGTAACGGGCGCCCTGCTGCGCAGGAACGACGGAGAGGAGCGCACGATCGACATCTCGGGCTTCTTCCTCGCCATCGGTCACCATCCCAACACGGAGCTCTTCGCCGGACAGCTCGAGCTCGATGCCGAAGGCTACATCCGCACCGAGCCGGGCACCTCGAAGACCTCGGTCGAGGGCGTCTTCGCCGCGGGCGACGTGAAGGACCCCCACTACCGCCAGGCCATCACCGCCGCCGGTTCGGGCTGTATTGCCGCACTCGACTGCGAACGCTTCCTGCTGCGATAACCCCCCCCCAAAAACGGTTCAATGAAACACATCCCCACCCTTGCAAGTATCCTGAGTGCCGCCTGCGCCCTGAGCTCATGCGCCGTAGAGACCACCTACATCGGCAAGGCCTATCCGGCAACCGATAATCCGGAACTGTTTTTCAGCTGGAACGATGTCCCCGGCGACTACGAAACCATGGGACACATGACGGCCACACCCCAGTTCTTCGGCAACCTTGAGGATGCACAGAAAGCCATCGAAAAACGGACCCGCGAAAAGGGGGCCGATGCCGTGGTATTCGAAGGCATCGGACAGTCGGTATCCAACCCGACCTACACGACCACCGAGCACATCGAGAAGAACGGCGACGGCAGCAGCACCCGCACGGCCACAACCAAGCGCGATGCCGCAGTCTCGTACCAGCTCAAAGCGACCCTCATCAAATTCCGGCAATAACCCATGAGTTTTGCGGTCACCATACTCGGCAGCTCTTCGGCCAAGCCCACGCCCGACCGGCATCCGTCGGCCCAGGCGGTGAACATCCACGAGCAGTATTACCTCGTGGATGCGGGCGAAGGCGTGCAGCAGCAGCTCGTCCGTTACGGCATCAACCCGCTGAAGCTCCGCGCCGTATTCATCTCGCACCTGCACGGAGATCACGTCTACGGGCTCTTCCCGCTGATCTCGACCCTCGGGCTCTACGGGCGCCGGACGCCGCTCGACGTCTTCGCCCCGGCCCCCTTCGGCGAGATTCTCGAAAGCCACCTGCGCTACTTCAACACGGAGCTGCCCTACGAGGTCCTCTGGCACGAGGTGCGGACCACCGAACACGCGCTGCTGTATGAGAACCGCACGCTCGAGGTGTGGAGCATCCCGCTGCGCCACCGGGTGCCGTGCGCCGGATTCCTCTTCCGCGAAAAGGAGCCGCCGCTCAACGTGGACAAGTTCCAGATTGTGAAGTACGGCCTCTCGATCGCCCAGATCACCGCGGCCAAACGCGGCGAGGCGGTACGGCTCGACGACGGCACGGAGCTCGAGAACGGCATGCTGACCTACCGGCCCTATGCGCCGCGGTCGTATGCCTACCTCTCGGACACGAACTTCTCGGCCAAAGCCGCGGAGCTGTGCCGGGGCGTCGATCTGATGTACCACGAGGCGACCTATGCCGCTGCCGAACAGCGCTCGGCCCGCGATCGGGGGCACTCGACGACAACCGATGCCGCAAAGGCGGCGCTGAAGGCCGGAGCCCGACGGCTGGTGATCGGACACTACTCGTCGCGCTACAAGGATGAAGGACAGCTGGTCGAGGAGGCCCGGACGCTCTTCCCCGAGAGTTATGCCGCCCGTGAGGGGACCACATTCACCATCGAAAAGCGACCATGACCAAAGCCGAAATACAACTCGTCCGCGCACTGGCCGACAAACGCGGCCGCGCGGAACACGGACTCTTCATCGCCGAGGGAGAAAAGCTCATCGGCGAGCTGCGCGCCTCGCACCTCCGCGTGCGCAGGATCTTCGCCCTCGAGGGGCTCTTCGAGGGTCCGGAGACCGAAACGGTCTCCCCGCGCGACATGGAGCGGATCTCGCAGCTCAAGACACCCTCGAACTCGCTGGCCCTCGTCGAGATTCCCCGCCACAGGCTCGATGCGGAGCACCTCGGCAACCGCCTTACGCTGGCTCTCGACGAGGTGCAGAACCCCGGCAACCTGGGGACGATCATCCGCCTCGCGGACTGGTTCGGAATCGGCGACATCGTCTGCTCCGAGGGTTCGGCCGACTGCTTCAACCCCAAGGTGGTGCAGGCGACGATGGGGGCCATCCTCCGCGTACGGATCCACTACGCACCGCTCACGCCGCTGCTCGCAGGAGCCGCCGCACGGGGCGTGGCCGTCTACGGTACGTTCCTCGACGGAGAAGACATCTACTCGGCCGACCTCACGCCGGGCGGGATCATCGTGATGGGGAACGAGGGACGCGGCGTGACCGACGCGGTCGCCCGGACGGTCACCCGAAGGCTCTTCATTCCCCCGTATCCGGCCGGAAGGGAGGGCTCCGAATCGCTCAATGTCGCCATGGCGACGGGCATCGTCTGCTCGGAGTTCCGCCGGCGAGCGCTCAGCTGACCGCCCGCCGCACCGGGCACGCGACCCGCACATCGGAATGCGGAGGCGCCGGGAGACCGGCGTCTCCGCACTTTTTTCGCGCAATTCGCCGTGCAAACTGTTTGCACATTCTGAATATTTTGTACTTTTGTAAATTGAAACACACACGACTATGTCGGAACACAGACTCAAGATAGGCATCACGCAGGGTGATCCGAACGGCATCGGCTGGGAGGTGATTCTCAAGGCGCTGGGCGACCCGCGCATGACGGAACTCTTCACTCCGGTCGTCTACGGATCGCCGAAAGCCGCCGCCTTTTACCGAAATACGCTCCGCGATGCGGAACCCGTCGCATTCGTCCCGGCTGCCTCGGCCGCCGAAGCCCGCCGCGGGAAGGTCAATCTCGTGACGGCCAGAGAGGTCGCCGCCGTCGAGCCCGGGAAGCCCACGCCCGAAGCGGGCCGCGCCGCCGTCGAGGCACTGCGCGCCGCCGTCGAGGATCTGAAAGCCGGGCATATCGACGCCGTGGTCACCGCCCCCTTCGACAAGGAGACGGTCCAGAGCGACGATTTCCGCCACACGGGCCACACGGAGTTCTTCGGAGAGGCATTCGGAGGCGAGCCGATGATGATCATGTGCAGCGACGTGCTGCGCGTGGGGCTCGTCACCAAACACATTCCCGTTTCGGAGATCGCCCGGAGCATCTCGCGCGAGAAGATCGTCCGCGACCTCGAGACCCTGCGGCGTTCGCTCATCGAGGACTTCGGCATCGTCGAGCCGCGCATCGCCGTGATGGCGCTCAACCCCCATGCCGGCGACGGCGGGCTGTTGGGCCGCGAAGAGGAGGAGACGATCCGCCCGGCCATTGTCGAGGCCTTCAACAAGGGGATCCTCGCCTTCGGTCCCTTCGCTGCCGACGGGCTCTTCGCCGGAGGCGGATACGCCCGCTACGACGGCATCCTGGCCATGTACCACGACCAGGGACTGGCTCCGTTCAAGAGCCTCTCGCCCGACGGCGTGAACTTCACCGCAGGGCTTACGGCCGTACGCACCTCGCCCGACCACGGCACGGCGTTCGACATCGCCGGACAGGACCGCGCCGACGCGCAGTCGATGCGCAACGCCATCTACACGGCCATCGACGTCGTGCAGCGCCGCCGCGCCTGGGCCGAATGGACCCGCAACCCCCTGCCGCGCGCCGAACGCGAGAAGAGCTCGCGCGACGTCTCTCTCAAAGAGCTGCCGCAGACCGAAAAGGAGTAAAGAGAAAAACAAAGGGCAAACCGGAGGCGTATTCCGTCTCGTAATTGTGGAAGCGCCGAAGGCCCCGAAAACTTAATTCATCCAATTTTTATGATCAAAATCACTTTCCCCGACGGATCGGTACGGGAGTACGCCGAAGGGACAACCGCCTACCAGATCGCGGAGAGCATCAGCCCTCGTTTAGCTGCTGACTCGCTGGCGGCCTCGGTAAACGGCGCGACGGTAGACATGACGCGCCCGATCGAAGCCGACGCTTCGGTCAAATTCTACAAGTGGGACGACGACGAGGGCAAGCACGCCTTCTGGCACACGTCGTCGCACCTGCTGGCCGAGGCCCTCGAGAACCTCTACCCGGGCATCAAGTTCGGCATCGGCCCCGCCATCGAGAACGGATTCTACTACGACGTCGATTCCCCGACGCCCATCACCGAAGCCGATCTCCCGCGAATCGAACAGAAGATGCAGGAGCTCTCCCGCAACAAGGAGCAGCTCATCCGCCGCGAGGTCCCCAAGGCCGAAGCCCTCAAGACTTTCACCGAAAAGGACGACCAGTACAAGGTCGAGCTCATCACGGACCTCGAGGACGGTACCATCTCCTTCTATACGAACGGTGCGTTCACGGACCTCTGCCGCGGCCCGCATATTCCCAACACGGGCTACATCAAGGCCATCAAGCTGACCTCCGTGGCCGGAGCCTACTGGCGCGGCAACGAGAAGAACAAGATGCTCACGCGTATCTACGGCATCTCGTTCCCCAAGAAGTCGATGCTCGACGAGTACCTCCAGATGATGGAAGAGGCCAAGAAGCGCGACCACCGCAAGCTGGGCAAGGACCTCGAACTGTTCACCTTCTCGCAGCGCGTGGGCCAGGGTCTTCCGCTCTGGCTGCCGAAGGGCGCCGCACTGCGCGACCGTCTGGAGCAGTTCCTGCGCAACGTGCAAAAGGAGTACGGCTACCAGCAGGTCATCACCC
The DNA here is from genome assembly GCA_000434235.1 of Alistipes sp. CAG:268. Lineage (GTDB taxonomy): Bacteria > Bacteroidota > Bacteroidia > Bacteroidales > Rikenellaceae > Alistipes > Alistipes avistercoris. Next base: position 43,197 of record FR891976.1, read on the forward strand.
CGCACATCGGCAACAAGGAACTCTACGTCACCTCGGGCCACTATGCCAAGTACGGCAAGGACTCCTTCCAGCCGATCCACACCCCGATCGAGGGTGAGGAGTACCTGCTCAAGCCGATGAACTGCCCGCACCACTGCGAGATCTACCGTTCGAAGCCCCGTTCGTACAAGGAGCTGCCGGTCCGTCTGGCCGAGTTCGGAACGGTCTACCGCTACGAGCAGTCGGGCGAGCTCCACGGACTGACCCGAGTGCGCGGTTTCACTCAGGACGACGCCCACCTGTTTGTCCGCCCCGACCAGCTGCTCGAGGAGTTCGAGCGCGTGATCGACATCGTGCTTTATATCTTCCGCACGCTGAAGTTCGACAGCTATACGGCACAGATTTCGTTGCGTGACCCGAACAACCGCGAGAAGTACATCGGTTCGGACGAGAACTGGGAGAAGGCCGAGTCGGCCATCATGCAGGCCGCCAAGGAGAAGGGTCTCAACACGGTCGTGGAGTACGGCGAAGCTGCCTTCTACGGACCAAAACTCGACTTCATGGTCAAGGACGCCATCGGCCGCAAGTGGCAGCTGGGCACCATCCAGGTGGACTACAACCTCCCGGAGCGCTTCGACCTGACGTACAAGGGCGCCGACGACAAGCTCCACCGCCCGATCATGATCCACCGCGCGCCGTTCGGCTCGATGGAGCGCTTCGTGGCCGTGCTGCTCGAGCACACCGGCGGCAAGTTCCCGCTGTGGCTCTCGCCCGAGCAGGTCGTCGTGCTTCCCATCTCGGAGAAGTTCAACGACTACGCACACAAGGTTTCGGAGTTCCTCAACGCCGGCGACGTGCGTGCCGAGGTCGATGACCGCAACGAGAAGATCGGCCGCAAGATCCGCGACAACGAGCTCAAGCGCATCCCCTACCTGCTGATCGTCGGCGAGAAGGAGGAGGCCGAAGGACTCGTCTCGGTCCGCGCACAGGGCGAAGGCGACAAGGGCCAGATGACCATGGAGGCTTTCCGCGACTTCCTCTCGGGACTCGTCAAGCAGGAGGTCGAGGCCAACCGCTTGAAAAAGGAGTAACCGTCCTCACCGCCGAACACCCGTCCCGGAGTCGTCCGGGGCGGGTGACGGAGGCGGAGACCATATTATTTAATATTAACTAATACTTTACAACTATCGCAGCACCGAAACCATTCCCGCCGAGGCCGTTCAACCCCGGGAATAACAGACCGAAACCGGCATCGGACAACCGCTTCGGACGCAGATTGCCCGAAAAGGAGAATCCGCACCGCATCAACGAACAGATCACGGCTCCCGAAGTACGCGTCGTCGGAGACAACGTGGAACAGCCGCAGGTCATGCCGATCCGCGACGCTCTGCGCCTTGCGGACGAGATGGAATTGGACCTCATCGAGATCTCGCCCAAGGCAGATCCTCCCGTCTGCCGCATTGCCGACTACCAGAAGTTCCTCTACCAGCAGAAGAAGAAGGCCAAAGAGCTGAAGGCCAACCAGGCGAAGGTGACCGTCAAGGAGATCCGTTTCGGACCCCAGACCGACGACCACGACTACAACTTCAAGCTCAAGCACGCCATGAACTTCCTTAAGGAGGGCTCGAAGGTCAAGGCCTATGTCTTCTTCCGCGGTCGCTCGATCGTCTTCAAGGAGCAGGGTGAAATCCTCCTGCTGCGCTTCGCCACCGACCTCGAGGAGGTGGCCAAGGTGGAGATGATGCCCAAGCTCGACGGCAAGAAGATGAACATGATGCTCGCACCCAAGTCGAAAAAGTAACCGCACAGTCCCACAGGACCGGTTGCGACAACCGACAACAGCCGCCGCTGCAGGTTCCGGACAGGAACTTCGCAGCGGCGCCGTTTTTACCGCCACCTGCCGCCGTTCCGCAGCCGGGAGCCTCCTCCGTATTGCCCGGTCCGGGATTTTTCGTATCTTTGCTACGGTGTTCCGGCAGGCGGACCGAACCGTCCGCCGGATCCCGCAAACCGAACTCCGGGAATGACAGACAACGACATCTTCCGCATCGCCGACGCAGCTTCGTTCGAGGCCGCCGCGCTCGAAACGTTCCACCGGCAGGCCGCGACGTGCCCGCCCTACTGCGAGTACCTCCGCCTCATCGGCGTGCGGCCGGATGAGGTCCGCCGCGCATGCGACATCCCGGCACTGCCCATCGAGCTGTTCAAGAGCCACGAGATCTACTGCGCACCGACGCCGCCCGAGGCGGTCTTCACCTCGAGCGCTACGACAGGCATGGTGCCCTCGCGCCATCCGATGCGCTCGCTGGCCCTCTACGAGGAGGCCTTCCGCGGCTCGTTCCGCACCTTCTACGGTGATCCGGCACGCTGGAGCCTCTACGCCCTGCTGCCCAACTACCTGCGCCGCAAGGGCTCATCGCTGGTCTACATGGCCGACCGCCTGATCGGCGACTGCGGCTCGGGCGGCTTCTACCTCGACGACTACGAGACCCTGCTGCGCGACATGGCCGCGGACCCGAAGCCCAAGATCCTGCTGGGCGTAAGCTACGCCTTGTGGGATCTGGCCGAACGCTATGCCCCGAAGCTGCACGACACGGTGGTCATGGAAACCGGCGGCATGAAGGGCTACCGCGAGGAGCTGCCCAAGGAGGAGTTCCACCGCATCCTCTGCGAGGCCTTCGGTGTCGGGGAGATCCATTCGGAGTACGGCATGGCGGAGCTGACGTCGCAGGCCTACTCCCAGGGCGGGAACCGCTTCCGCTGCCCGGCCTGGATGCGCGTTGCGACCCGCGACGTGAACGACCCCTTCAAACTGCTGCCGGCGGGGGCACGCGGCGGACTGAACATCACCGACCTGGCCAACCGGTGGTCGTGCGCCTTCATCCAGACGCAGGACGTCGGGAGCGTCGCTCCCGACGGATCGTTCGTCATCGAGGGACGCATCGACCATGCCGAGATCCGAGGCTGCAATCTGCTCGTACAATGACACCAAACCACCAAAACGGCTTCCGACGCCGCGACACCGCGACGAAACGGGCCGCCCAATACGAAAAACCGAACGCATGAAAACCGTAGCTTTCGTACCGATACGGCTCAACAGCCAACGTGTCGCGGGCAAAAACCTCCGCATGCTGGGAGGCTCCCCGCTGATGTGCCACATCCTCCGGACGCTGATGCAGGTGCCCGAGATCGACGAGGTATATGTCTTCTGCAGCGACGAACGGGTGCGCGATCTGTTGCCCGACGGGGTGCGTTTCCTGCGCCGCAGCGAAGCGCTCGACCGCGACGAGACCCTCGGCCGCGAAATCTACGACAGCTTTACGGCGCAGGTCGAAGCCGACCTCTACGTGCTGGCGCACGCCACCTCGCCCTTCATCCGGGCCGAAACCCTCTCGGAGGCGCTGCAGAAGATCCGCTCGGGCGAGCACGACTCGGCATTCAGCGCCGAGCGCATCCAGACCTTCGCCTGGTACGGCGGCCGGCCGCTCAACTACTCGCTCGACAACATTCCGCGCACGCAGACCATCGAACCGGTCTACATCGAGACCAGCGCCTTCTTCATCTTCCCGCGGGAGTTGTGGTGCAGCCGCCACCGCCGCATCGGCGACCGGCCCTGGATGGCCGTCGTAGACCGCATCGAGGGGCTGGACATCGACTACCCGGAGGATTTCGCCATGGCCGAGATCATCGCCGCAAGCCGCAAGCTGCCCCAATAAGGGGCGGTTTCCGCCCGACAAAAAAGGGACGACCTGTGCATGCAGGTCGTCCCTTTCCCGTGCAACGGGAACGGTCAGGCGTGCGGATCATCGAGCCGCTCGTAGGCATCGATCATCGAGCCGCGGGTGCAATTCACGATCCGCGCCCCGAGCCATGCGGCATAGTCGCGCAGCACCTCATGTCCGCGAAAGAGTTCGGCAACCTCCGCCAGATAGGAGGCCATCG
>FR891976.1:47142-53502 GCA_000434235.1 Alistipes sp. CAG:268
GTGTAGGGTACAGGCGGCACCTGCTGGAAGACGGGCTGCGGCTCGCGCACCGTCCCGTCGTCGTAGTAGTGGCGGTCGGCGCGGCAAAGGCGGTTCCGGCCATCGACACAGAGTCCCTCGAGCAGCGTGTGGTCCACGCCGTAGAGCTCCACCCGGCGATAGCCCAGCAGCAGGGCGATGTACTCGCCGACCTGCACCACCGTGCCGAAGTTGGCACTTCCCAGCCCGCGGCGGAAGAGACGGAACTCGAGCGAGCGGAACCCCCGGAACAGGGTGGTATGGAACGGCACGATGCGGATCAGCGGATTGGGCAGCGCAGCCCGGTAGTCGAACCGCTCGGGGTTGTAATACTGCACGTAGAGGGTCATCGGCCACGCGACCCGCTCGTTCATCACCCGGTAGAGTTCGGCCACGCGGTCGCGCAGAGGACTGTCGCGGAAGAACATCGGGTCCGAAAGCACATAATACGACGGCCTGAGGAGCGTGAAGCGCTCGTCGAGGGCGAAGTAATTGACCGCCATGAAGTCGCGGTCGCCCGGATCACGGAGCAGCTCCGGCAGCTCCTCAGCAAGCGAGGGGCCGTTGCCCAGGATGGCCATCGTCCCCCGCGGCGTTCCGGGCGTACCGGCACGCCCGACGTAGTTGCGGAAGTTCTCCTTGACAGCCATCACGGCAAAGTAAAAGGCCGTCTCGTAGAGGTTGCGCAGGAATCGATCGAGCTTTTCGAATGGGGTCATGCGTGCGGAGTTTTATTTGCAAAAGTAGCAAAAGATCGATATCTTCGCAACAAAAGAGCCACACGCATGTCGGAACCCACCATCTCGGTCGTCATCCCCCTCTACAACAAGGAGCGCGAGGTAGCCCGCGCCGTGCGGTCGGTGCTCGCACAGAGGCGGCAGCCGCTCGAACTGATCGTCGTGGACGACGGATCGACGGACCGCAGCGCCGCCGAGGTCGCAGCCTTCCGGGATCCGCTCGTCCGGCTCATCCGGCAGCCGAACGGCGGAGTCTGCGCCGCGCGCAACCGAGGCATCGTCGAGGCCCGGGGCGAGTACGTCGCCCTGCTCGACGCCGACGACGAATGGGAACCGGGGTTCCTTTCGGAGATCGTCTCGCTCATCACCCGATACCCCGGCTGCGGCATCTACTGCACGGCCTTCCACATCCTCGGCCGCGAAGGGCTCGTCCCCGCGCCGTGTCCCGAGGGACGGGGCATCGTCGGGAACTTCTTCCGTGACTCGGCACACCGCTATATCGCCATACCTTCGGCCGTCTGCATCCCCCGCCGGGTGCTCCAGGAGGTAGGCGGCTTCCCCGAAGGGATGAAGATCGGCGAGGACCTCTACGTCTGGATCGAGATCGCCCGCCGTTACCGCGTCTGCTTCTCGCCCGAGCGGCTGGTTCGCTACGCACGCGACGCTTCGAACCGCTCGGCCGCAAGCTACACCCCCGAGCGGACCCGCTACTCGTTCGAGGCGCTCTACGACCCTGCAGCCCCCGAGGAGGAGCGTGAGTTCATCGCCCGCGCTGCCCTGGGCAAGGCCCTGATCCTCTCGACCAAGGGCGACACCGCCGCCGCAGCCCGGGCCGTCGCCTGCTTCGGCTACACGAAAACCTACCGCCGCACGCTGCGCAAGGTGCGTCTGCTGAACCGGCTGCCCGTCGGATGGCGCGCCCCGCTGCTCAACCTGTACAACGCCCTGGCCTGGCGTCTGGCCCGCAAAGGGCTCTGAGCACCCCGAGGGAGCGGTCCTGCTGGGAGCCAATGCCGCTGCAGCAGCCGGCAACGACAAAAAAAGAGGGACCCCGGAGAAAAACTCCGGGGTCCCTTCTGCATTCGGCCGGACCGGTCAGTTCGTGAAGACCAGCCCGTCGGCACCTGCGTCGATCGAAATGGGCTTCGACCGATCGACCTCGCCGGCAAGGATCCGCTTCGAGAGGTCGTTGATCACGTAGCGCTGGATCGTACGCTTTACGGGACGTGCTCCGTAGAGCGGGTCGAATCCCGCATTGGCAATCCACTCGCGCGCCTTGTCGCTGTATTCGAGACGGATGCCGTTCTCGGCCAGCATGCGGCGCACGCCGCCCATCTGGATATCCACGATGCGTTCGATATCCTTGCGCGTCAGCGGCTCGAACATCACGATCTCGTCGATACGGTTCAGGAACTCGGGCTTGAGTTGCTGCTTCAGGAGGTCGATCACCTCGCGGCGCGTCCGCTCGATGACCTCGGGCGAAAGGCGCTTGCCGTCAAACGCCTCGGCAAAGTTCTCCTGAATGACCTGCGAGCCCATGTTCGAGGTCATGATGATGATCGTGTTGCGGAAATCGACCGTACGGCCCTTGTTGTCGGTCAGCCGTCCGTCGTCGAGCACCTGCAGCAGGATGTTGAAGACGTCGGGGTGTGCCTTCTCGATCTCGTCGAGCAGCACGACCGAATAGGGCTTGCGGCGCACGGCCTCCGTGAGCTGGCCGCCCTCGTCGTAGCCAACGTATCCGGGAGGCGCTCCGACCAGACGCGAGACGCTGTGCCGCTCCTGGTATTCGCTCATGTCGATACGCGTCATCATCTGATCGTCGTTGAAGAGGAACTCGGCGAGTGCCTTCGCCAGCTCGGTCTTGCCGACACCCGTCGTGCCGAGGAAGATGAACGACCCGATCGGCTTGCGGGGATCGTTCAGTCCGGCACGCGAACGGCGCACGGCATCCGAGATGGCCGCAATGGCCTGCTCCTGCCCGACAACCCGTTTGTGCAACTCCTCCTCCATGTGCAGGAGCTTCTCACGCTCCGAGGCAAGCATACGCGTTACGGGGATTCCCGTCCAGCGCGATACCACCTCGGCGACATCCTGCGCATCGACCTCCTCCTTGATCATCGAACCATTGGCGGCAGCCAGTTTGTACTCCTCCTGGAAGGCCGCGATCTGCTTCTCGGCCTCCTGGATCTTGCCGTAGCGGATCTCGGCCACCTTGCCGTAGTCGCCCTGACGCTCGGCCTGCTGGGCCTCGACCTTCAGCTGCTCGATGCGGTCCTTGTTAGCCTGGATCTTCTTGAGCAGATCGCGCTGCCCCTGCCACTTGGCCCGCATCTCCGCATCCTTCGCCTTGAGCTCCTCGATCTCCTTGGTGAGCTGGTCGATGCGCTCCTTGTCCTTCTCGCGGCGGATCGCCTCGCGCTCGATCTCGAGCTGACGGACCCTGCGGTCCAGCGTATCGATCTCCTCAGGCACGGAGTTCATCTCCAGACGCAGCCGCGACGCCGCCTCATCGACCAGGTCGATGGCCTTGTCGGGCAGGAACCGCGAGGTGATGTAACGCGTCGAGAGTTCGACGGCCGCCACGATCGCCTCGTCCTTGATCCGCACCTGGTGGTGGTTCTCGTAGCGCTCCTTCAGGCCGCGGAGGATCGAGATGGCATCCTCCTGCGTCGGCTCATCGACCATGACCTTCTGGAAACGGCGCTCGAGGGCCTTGTCCTGCTCGAAGTACTTCTGGAACTCGTCGAGCGTCGTGGCTCCGATCGTCCGCAGCTCGCCGCGGGCGAGTGCCGGCTTGAGGATGTTTGCGGCATCCATCGCACCCGACGACTTGCCGGCGCCGACCAACGTGTGGATCTCGTCGATGAAGAGCAGGATCTCTCCCTCGCTCTGCACGACCTCCTGCACGACGGCCTTCAGACGCTCCTCGAACTCGCCCTGGTACTTCGCACCGGCAATCAGCGCACCCATGTCGAGCGAGTAGATCACCTTCGACTTCAGGTTCTCCGGGACGTCGCCGTCGATAATCCGCCGTGCAATGCCCTCGGCGATGGCCGTCTTGCCGACGCCCGGCTCGCCGACCAGAATCGGGTTGTTCTTCGTACGGCGCGAGAGGATCTGCAGCACCCGGCGGATCTCCTCGTCACGGCCGATCACCGGGTCGAGCTTTCCGGCACGCGCCTGCTCGTTGAGGTTGATGGCATACTTGCCCAGCGCGTCGAACTCCTGCGAGGAGGTCTGCGAATCGACCGTCACCCCCTTGCGGAAGGTGCGGATCGCCTCGACGAGCTCCTTCTCGGTGGCTCCGGCCCGCTTGAGCAGGTCGGCGGCCTGACCGCGCTCGGAGAGAAGCCCCAGCAGCAGGTGCTCGACCGAGGCATATTTGTCGCCGAAGGTCTTCGTGAAATCGACCGCACGCTGGATCACGCGCGATGCGTCCTGCGAGAAGTACTGCTCGCCGTTGCCTCCCTCGACCCGCGGCAGCGAACCCACGCTGCGCTGCACCTCGTCGCGCAGCCCGCGCACGTTCACGCCGACACGTCCCAAAAGGAACGTCGCGAGCGAATCGTCCTCGCGGATCAGGACGCTCAACAGATGGAGCGGCTCGACAGCCTGCTGCCCGCGCTCCCGCGCCAGATTGAGCGCTGCCTGCAGCGCCTCCTGCGCCTTGATGGTTAAAGTGTTGATGTTCATATCCGTGTTGTTTTCGTTTGTTTCGTTGTTCGACACTCAATACCGCAAAAGGCCTGCCAGGCCGCCGGCCCGGATATTTCGACACACATTTTGTCCGAAATGTCACAAAATGACACACGCCGACTGACAGTCTCCGCCAAATCGGCAGAAAACGGGCGGGAAGGTCCGAACCTTCCCGCCGCAGCGGCACCGACCGCAAGGCCGGCAGACCGGTGAGGCGTCAGTTGCCCCGGTAGGTCGAATAACCGTTCGCCGACATGGTGATCGGAATGTGGTAATGCCCGTCGCCCGCAATACGGAAGGTCACCTCGACATAGGGATAGATCGAGCCGAGCCCCCGGGCCGCAAAGTAAGGTTCGGTCTCGAAGCGGAGCCGATAGACCCCGTCGTTGCCGTTCGGCCCGTCCAGGGGCAGCAGGTCGCCGACCCGCCCGTTGCCATCGGTCCGGCGCTCGGCCACAAGGCGCCACGAACCGTCCTCCTCCGCAGCGTAAAGCGCCACGGCGACATCCGCGGCCGGAGCGCCCTGCGAGACATCCAGCATGTGCGTACTCAACTGATATACGGGGTCCTTGGCCGACACCTGCACGGCGAAAAGCAGTACGGACACCGCAATCGCCACCATTCGAATCCACTTCATAACATCCGAAAACTATAAGGTTTGACAAATTCGGGAGGCCGCATTAATTCACCTCCCCGCGCTAAAAATAGAATAATATTCCTATCTTTGCAAGACCATGAGTGATTTCATCGTCAGTGCCCGCAAGTACCGCCCCGCGACCTTCCGTTCGGTCGTCGGGCAGAAACACATCACCTCCACGCTCCAGAATGCCATCGAGCGCGGACAGTTGGCGCACGCCTACCTCTTCTGCGGCCCCCGCGGAGTGGGAAAGACCACCTGCGCCCGCATCTTCGCCAAGGCAATCAACTGCCTTTCGCCCCACGGTGCCGAGGCCTGCAACGAATGCGAATCGTGCCGCTCGTTCAACGAGGGTCGTTCGCTGAACATCCACGAGCTCGACGCCGCGTCGAACAACTCCGTGGAGGACATCCGCACGCTGATCGACCAGGTGCGCATCATTCCCCAGGTCGGACGCTACTCGGTGTTCATCATCGACGAGGTACACATGCTCTCGGCCGCGGCCTTCAATGCCTTTCTGAAGACCCTCGAGGAGCCGCCCGCCCACGCCATCTTCATCCTGGCGACTACCGAGAAGCACAAGATACTGCCGACGATCCTCTCACGCTGCCAGATCTACGACTTCAACCGCATCCGCGTCGAGGATGCCGTCGAATACCTGCGCTACATCGCCTCCCAGGAGGGTATCACCGCCGACGAGGAGTCGCTGAACCTCATCGCGCAGAAGGCCGACGGCGGCATGCGCGACGCCCTGTCGATGTTCGACAAAGCCGTCTCGTTCTGCGGCACGACGCTCGACTACCGCAACGTGGCCCAGACGCTCAACGTCCTCGACTACGACACCTATTTCGGAATCACCGAGATGCTGCTCGCGGGCGACTACGTACGTGCACTCGTCTCGTTCGACGCCGTGCTGGCCAAGGGATTCTCCGGCCAGACCTTCATGGCGGGACTCAACCGCCACATGCGCGACCTGCTGATGGCCTCACGGCCCGAGACCCTGCGGCTCATCGAGATGACCGGCACACTGCTCGAACGATACCGGACGCAGGCGGGCGCCTGCAGTGTCGATTTCCTCTTCGGAGCCATCTCCGTTCTGACGGACATCGACGGGAAAATACGGCAGTCGTCGAACCAGCGGCTGCTCGTGGAGCTGGGCCTGATGAAAATCGCAGGGCTCGGCCAAAAAAAAAATAATCCGCTGACATCTCCGGAAGCCTATCCCCTGCCGGACCTTCAGCCCCCGACGGCTCCGGCCGCAACGGGAGC
>FR891977.1 GCA_000434235.1 Alistipes sp. CAG:268
GAGTACGGACCGATCGAACGCGCGTGCATCTTGTCGTCGATCATGTGGCCCAGCTTGAGCATGTACGTGACACCCACGGTAGCCGGCTGGTCGAAGCGCTCGCCCGTGCCGCCGTCGTAGAGGTACGTGCGGCCGCTGTGCGGGAGTCCGGCCTTGGCCGTGTACTCGTTGATCTGGTCGAGCGACGCTCCGTCGAAGATCGGCGTGGCGAACTTCACGCCCAGCTCGCGGCCGGCCCATCCGAGCACGGCCTCGTAGATCTGTCCGAGGTTCATTCGCGAAGGCACACCCAGCGGGTTGAGGCAGATATCGACGATCGTTCCGTCCTCGAGGAACGGCATGTCCTCGTCGCGCACCACCTTGGCCACGATACCCTTGTTGCCGTGGCGTCCGGCCATCTTGTCACCCACCTTGAGCTTGCGTTTCTTGGCGATGTAGACCTTGGCCATCTGAATGACGCCCGTCTGCGGGAGCTCGTCGCCGTTGGTGAGGTTGTACTTCTCACGCTTGATGGCGGCATCGGCCTTCTTCCACTCGATCGTATAGTTGTTGATCGTGGCCTCGATCAGCGCGTCGGTATGTGCGTCGCCAGTCCAGTTGCACGATCCGAGGTTCAGGTAACCCATCACCACGCCGGTCTTCTCGTCCGACGACTTGCGGGCGATCTCCACGAGCATCTTCTGTGAGAACTTCGTGCCGGCGGGATAGAGCTCCACGCCGAAGTAGTCCGTGATGCCCGTCGTGGTCTTGCCCTGCAGCAGGGTCCAGAGTTTCGACACGAGCAGCTTGGTCAGGTCGGCGATCTCGGCGGCGAACTTCTCGTCGAGTTTATCGAGCTGCAGCTTCTCGGCCGACTTGCCCTTCTTGCCCTCCTTGCTGGCGCGGCTGTAGAGCTTCGTGTCGATCACCACGCCGTGCAGCGAAGGCTGTGCCTTGAGCGAAGCGTCCTTCACGTCGCCGGCCTTGTCGCCGAAGATCGCGCGCAGGAGCTTCTCCTCGGGCGACGGATCGCTCTCGCCCTTCGGGGTGATCTTACCGATGAGGATGTCGCCCGGGTGGATGTTGGCGCCGATGCGGACGATACCGTTGGCGTCGAGGTCCTTCGTGGCATCCTCCGAAACGTTCGGGATGTCCGACGTGAGCTCCTCGACACCGCGCTTCGTGTCGCGCACCTCCATGATGTACTCATCGACGTGCACCGACGTGAAGATGTCCTCACGCTGGATGCGCTCCGAGATCACAATGGCATCCTCGAAGTTGTAACCCTTCCAGGGCATGTAGGCCACCTTCAGGTTGCGGCCCAGGGCCAACTCGCCGTTCTGCGTCGAGTAGCCCTCGGTGATGATCTGACCCTTGGTCACCTTGTCGCCCGTGAGCACCGTAGGACGCAGCGTTACGGAGGTATTCTGGTTCGTACGGCGGTAGCGCGGCAGCATGTAGGTCGTCACCTCCGGATCGAACGAGGCGAGGATCTCGTCCTCGGTACGCTCGTACTTGATCTGGATCTTCGTGGCGTCGGCGAAGACGACCTCGCCGTCGCGCTCGGCGACGATCTGGATGCGGCTATCCGAGATCATGTCCTTCTCGATACCCGTGCCGACGATCGGGGCTTCGGTGGTCACCAGGGGCACGGCCTGGCGCATCATGTTCGAGCCCATCAGCGCACGGTTGGCGTCGTCGTGCTCGAGGAACGGGATGAGGCTCGCGGCGATCGAGGCGATCTGATTCGGAGCCACGTCCATGAGGTTCACCTCATCGGCCGTCACGACGGGGAAGTCGGCACCCTGACGCGCCTTGATGCGGTCGGGCTGCAGGAAGTGGCCCTCGTCGTCGATCGGCATGTTCGACTGGGCGACGATCTTGCCCTCCTCCTCTTCGGCCGAGTAGTAGCGGATGTGCGAGTTGTCCATGTCGATCACCCCGTTCTCGACCTTGCGGTAGGGGGTCTCGATGAAGCCCATCGGCGAAATCCGCGCGTAGACGCACAGCGACGAGATCAGACCGATGTTCGGGCCTTCCGGCGACTCGATCGGGCAGAGACGTCCGTAGTGCGTATAGTGCACGTCGCGGACCTCGAATCCGGCGCGGTCGCGCGACAGACCGCCGGGGCCGAGGGCCGACAGACGGCGCTTGTGCGTGATCTCGGCCAGCGGGTTGATCTGGTCCATGAACTGCGAGAGCTGCGAGGTGCCGAAGAACGAGTTGATCACCGACGAGAGGGTCTTGGCGTTGATCAGGTCCACCGGCGTGAAGACCTCGTTGTCGCGCACGTTCATTCGCTCGCGGATGGTGCGGGCCATGCGGACGAAGCCCACGGAGAACTGATTCGAGAGCTGCTCGCCCACCGTGCGCACGCGGCGGTTCGACAGGTGGTCGATATCATCGACGTCGGCCTTCGAGTTGATCAGCTGAATCAGGTATTTGATGATGGCGATGATGTCCTCGCGCGTCAGCGTACGGATAGCCGGATCGATGTCCAGGTCCAGCTTCTTGTTGATGCGGTAACGGCCCACGTCGCCCAGGTCGTAGCGTTTGTCCGAGAAGAAGAGCTTCTCGATGACGTCGCGCGCCGTGGCCTCATCGGGCGGCTCCGAGGCGCGCAGCTGTCTGTAGATATAGACCACGGCCTCCTTCTCGGAGTTGCAGGGGTCCTTCTGCAGCGTATTGTAGATGATTGAGAAGTCGATGCCCGACTGATTCTCCTTGTGCAGCAGGATCGTCTTGGCACCCGACTCGATGATCTGGTCGATATGTTCCTCCTCGAGGACCGTTTCGCGGTCCACGATGACGTTGTTTCGTTCGATGGAGACCACCTCGCCCGTATCCTCGTCCACGAAATCCTCGACCCAGGTCGAAAGCACGCGTGCGGCCAACTTGCGGCCCACAGCCTTCTTGAGGGTGGCCTTCGACACCTTCACCTCGTCGGCCAGGTCGAAGATCTCGAGAATCTGCTGGTCCGCCTCGTAACCGATGGCACGCAGCAGCGTGGTGACGGGCAGCTTCTTCTTACGGTCGATGTAGGCATACATCACGTTGTTGATGTCCGTAGCGAACTCTATCCACGAACCCTTGAAGGGGATGATACGCGCCGAATAGAGCTTGGTGCCATTGGTGTGCATGCTCTGTCCGAAGAACACACCCGGCGAACGGTGCAGCTGGGATACGATGACACGCTCCGCACCGTTGATGACGAACGTACCGCGTTCGGTCATATAGGGAATCGTACCGAAGTACACGTCCTGCACGACGACGCCGAAATCCTCGTGCTCGTCGTCCGTACAATAGAGCTTCAGCTTGGCTTTCAGCGGGACGCTGTACGTCAAACCGCGCTCGAGGCACTCCTCGATCGAATAGCGCGGCGGGTCGATATAGTAGTCGATAAACTCCAGAACGAAGTTGTTCCGGGTATCCGTGATGGGGAAATTCTCCTGAAACACCTTGTACAGCCCCTCGTTCTTACGATTTTCGGCCGTGGTGTCCATCTGGAAAAAATCCCGGAATGATTTGAGCTGTACCTCCAGCAGATCCGGATAAGGCACCCGGTTCTTGACTGTCGAGAAGCTGATTCTTTGTTGTGTTTTTGCTGTGGACATCGTAAAATCCAAACTCCAGCAGATCCGGATAGGGCACCCGGTTCTTGACTGTCGAAAAGCTAATTCTTTGTTGTGTTTTTGCTGTGGACATCGTAAAATCCAAATTAGTTGAAGTGTAATTGGGTGGGTTACGCTCCCAAAAGTGGACGGGTATCTATCCCGCCAATGCCCCCGTATGCAGGCACAACATGCCCCGGGAGCATTCATCTTCCAAAGAACGGACACAGCACATGTTCGGCACTTCCGGTCTTTAGACCAAGAAAAGGCATAGAGCTTACACCACCGGTAAGCCCTATACCTGATCGTCTATGCAGCCTTAAGCAGCAATGCTACTTAAGCTCAACTTCAGCACCTGCCTCCTCGAGCTGGCCCTTGATCTGCTCAGCCTCTTCCTTGGAAACACCCTCCTTAACGGCCTTCGGAGCGCCGTCAACGAGTGCCTTAGCGTCACCCAGCGAAAGGCCTGCAACCTCCTTGACAACCTTGATAACCTGGAGCTTGGCCTGGCCAGCGCTCTTCAGGATCACGTCGAACGACGTCTTCTCGGCGGGAGCGGCCTCGCCAGCGCCTGCAGCGGGGGCTGCAACGGCAACAGCGGCAGCAGCCGGCTCAATGCCATACTCCTCCTTGAGGATCTGTGCGAGTTCGTTTACCTCGGTCACCTTCAGGTTAACCAGTTCTTCAGCAAGTTTCTTTACGTCTGCCATAGTTGTAAGCTTATTAATTTGTTTTTAATTCTTGTTTGTGAAAATTAGTTGTTTCTCGATTCGAGCGTCTTCACGAGGCCCGCAATCTTTTGGCCTGCATTAGCCTGCAATGCAGAGATAACATTCTTGGCCGGGGACTGAAGCAGAGCGACGATATCGCCGATGAGCTCTTCCTTCGACTTGATGTTACACAGAGCGTCCAGCTGGTTGTCGCCGACATAGACACAACCCTCGGCGAAAGCCGCCTTCAGAACGGGCTTGTCCGACTTCTTGCGGAACTCCTTGATGAGAACGGCAGGAGCCTTCGCAACATTGGCGAACATAATCGAGGTAGGACCCTCCAATACTTTTACCAGATCAGCATCAGCCTTCTCCACCTTCTCGAGCGCTTTGGTGAGCAGGGTGTTCTTTACGACCACCAGCTTCACGTCGCTCTCGAAGCACTTGCGGCGCAGGGCAGCGGTCTGCTCGGCGTTGAGCGCCTCGATGTCGGCGATGTAAAAGTGAGGATAAGCCTGGAGCTGCTCGGCAAGGCTGTTAATCACAACCAGTTTTTCTTCCTTTGTCATCTCTTCTATCCTCCTTCTTATTTGGTTTCTACTGATTTGGGATCAATCTGCACGCCGGGGCTCATGGTCGTCGAGAGATAAATACTCTTCACATAAGAACCTTTGGCAGCAGCCGGTTTCAGCTTGAGAATCATGTTGAGAACCTCCTTGGCGTTGTCCACGATCTGGTCGGCCGAGAACGAAATCTTGCCCACGGTGGTGTGGATGATACCGAACTTATCAACCTTGAAGTCGATCTTACCGGCCTTCACCTCACCGACGGCCTTGCCGACTTCCATCGTCACCGTACCGGTCTTGGGGTTCGGCATCAGGCCGCGAGGACCGAGGATACGGCCCAGGGCACCAACCTTACCCATGACGTTGGGGGTGCAGATGATCACATCGACATCGGTCCAGCCTCCCTTGATCTTCTCGACAAACTCGTCAAGGCCCACGTAGTCGGCACCTGCAGCCTTGGCCTCAGCCTCCTTCTCGGGAGTACAAAGCACAAGCACACGCACCGTCTTGCCGGTTCCGTGAGGAAGAGTTACCACGCCGCGGACCATCTGGTTGGCCTTACGGGGGTCTACGCCCAGACGAACGTCGATATCAACCGAAGCGTCGAATTTCGTGAACGTAATTTCCTTCAGAAGAGCGGCAGCCTCCGGCAGCTTGTAAGCCTTACCGGCTTCAACCTTGGCGTAGGCGATCTTTTGATTTTTTGTCAACTTACTCATCTTCTTCGCAATTACATGTTAGGAAATTCGCCGACTACATTGATACCCATGCTGCGGGCGGTACCGGCTACCATGCGCATAGCGGCCTCCAGCGTGAAGCAGTTCATGTCGGACATTTTGTCCTTCGCGATGTCGCGGATCTGCTCCCACGTCACCTGACCGACCTTGTCGCGGTTAGGCTGGGCGGAACCCTTCTGCACCTTGGCTGCTTCCTTGAGCTGGATCGCTACGGGCGGCTGTTTTACAACAAAGTCGAACGACTTATCGCTGTAAACGGTGATGATGACCGGAAGAACCTTTCCCGCCTTGTCCTGCGTACGTGCATTGAACTGCTTGCAGAAGTCCATGATGTTGACTCCCTTAGAACCCAATGCGGGACCAACCGGGGGCGAAGGATTGGCGGCACCACCTTTGATCTGCAATTTAATAAATGCAGCAACCTCTTTTGCCATAGTTTTCCTTGGTTAATTATTCTTTTTCTACTTGTGTGAAACTCAACTCCATGGGAGTCTTGCGCCCGAATATCTTCACCGATACCGTGAGTTTCTTGCGCTCATTATCGACGGCCTCGATGGTACCCTGGAAGCTTGAGAAAGGACCATCGGTGACCTTGACGGTCTCGCCGACGAAGAATGGTATTTCGTTTTCCTCCTCCATGGCATTCATTTCATCGACCCGGCCGAGGATGCGCGCGACCTCCTGTGGACGCAGAGGCGTGGCGATCATCTTGCGGCTGTCCTCTTTCGTATCGCCGAGGAAACCAAGCACATTGGGAGTATTGCGAATAATTATCGGAATCTGACCGACGAAAGCAGCCTCCACCAATACATAACCCGGATAGGAGACCTTCTCTTTGGAGACCTTCTTTCCGTTGCGGATGGTGTAGACCTTTTCGGTGGGGATCAAGACCTGGGAGATGTAGTCCTCGAGGTGGTTGTGACGGATTTCGGCCTCGATATACTCCTTGACCTTACCCTCCTTGCCACCAACGGCGCGGACAACATACCACTGTTTTTCAATCTTGCTCATCGCCTGTACGCACAATTAACGGCCAAGATTACCCAGTGTCTTGTAGATGACACCCATAAGATTCTCGAACGTCAGGTCCATGGCCAAAACGACGATCGCGAAGATGACCGAAGCCACCATCACGACAACCGTGGAGCTCTGAAGCTGCGGGAACGTGGGCCACGTCACCTTGTTTACAAGCTCGTTATAGGATTCTTTAACGTAGTTGAACATATTTCTGCGTCTTTATCTTTGCAGGAGCAGAGAGATTCGAACTCCCATCAACGGTTTTGGAGACCGCTATTCTACCCTTGAACTATGCTCCTAAAAAGAGGCGGCGCGGAAACACCGCCTCGGGATTGTATCGTGTGATTACTTCACGACCTTCAGGATCTGACCGGCACCTACCGTACGGCCACCCTCACGGATTGCGAAACGCAGACCCTCGTTCAGGGCTACCGGGTAGATCAGCTTCACGGTGATCGTTACGTGGTCACCAGGCATCACCATGTCTACGCCTGCGGGCAGGTGAACCTCACCGGTAACGTCCATCGTACGGAGATAGAACTGCGGACGATAGTTGTTGTGGAACGGCGTGTGACGGCCACCCTCTTCCTTCTTCAGGATGTAGACCTCAGCCTCGAACTCGGTGTGCGGGGTGATCGAGCCGGGCTTAGCGACTACCATACCACGCTTAACCTCCTTCTTGTCGATACCGCGGAGCAGCAGACCTACGTTGTCGCCGGCCTCGCCCTCATCGAGCAGCTTGCGGAACATCTCGACACCCGTGCAGGTCGAAGTCAGGGTCTTCTCCTCCAGACCGATGATCTCAACGGGATCACCGACATGGATGATACCGGTCTCGATACGGCCCGTAACTACGGTACCACGGCCGGTGATCGAGAACACGTCCTCGATAGGCATCAGGAACGGCTTCTCGTTCTCACGCTGCGGCAGCGGAATGTAGCTGTCTACGGCGTCCATCAGCTCCATGACCTTCTCCTCCCACTTCGGCTCGCCGTTCAGGGCACCCAGAGCGGAACCGCGGATGATGGGGGCGTTGTCGCCATCATAGTCGTATTTCGAAAGCAGGTCGCGAACCTCCATCTCGACCAGGTCGAGCATTTCGGGGTCGTCCACCATGTCGCACTTGTTCAGGAATACTACGATCTTCGGCACGTTCACCTGACGGGCGAGCAGCACGTGCTCGTTGGTCTGAGGCATCGGACCGTCGGTAGCGGCAACCACGAGGATGGCACCGTCCATCTGGGCAGCACCCGTAACCATGTTCTTCACATAGTCGGCGTGTCCCGGGCAGTCTACGTGAGCATAGTGGCGGTTGGCCGTCTGGTACTCGACGTGCGAAGTGTTGATCGTAATACCACGCTCTTTCTCCTCGGGTGCGTTGTCGATCGAGTCGAACGAACGGAGCTCCGACAGACCTTTCTTAGCCAGAACGGTCGTAATAGCAGCGGTAAGAGTGGTCTTACCGTGGTCGACGTGACCGATGGTACCGATGTTCACATGCGGTTTCGAACGGTCGAATTTTTCTTTTGCCATAGTATTAAGTTATTTAAAGTATTGTTAAAAATTGCCCTAAAGTTTTAAAATTCATTCCGCAGAACAAGCGAGCGACACAAACGCCTTTCTCCCCGTAGGTTAAAAGCCATTCGCATCACACGCCGGCTGCGCATAGAGCGGAAGACGAGGCTCAAACTCGCGACCCTTAGCTTGGAAGGCTAATGCTCTATCAACTGAGCTACTTCCGCAAAAATATACCGTATCAGAGTCAGCCCTCCCCGCGAGGGGCCGTATTGGCGACCTGCTTCGGGATTTGCAACTCCGACCGGCTCTTCTCTTTTTTCGAGTGGGAAGTGATGGATTCGAACCACCGAAGGCGTACGCCAGCAGATTTAC
>FR891978.1 GCA_000434235.1 Alistipes sp. CAG:268
CAAATGCTTCCTTTCTGGGAAATACTTTTGATGCAGGAGCAATGAATCAGTCTGATGTGATGTTGTGCGATAGTTCGTCGATTATTCTGGAGTTCATGTTCCTCAACAAGCCGGTTGTTACGTTCCGCAACTCGCATCCGGGTCCTTATCTGCTCGATGTCCGGGAACCGCAGGAAGTGGGTCCGGCCATTGAGCGGGCCTTGACCCGTCCGGACGGCCTGATGCGCGAAATTCACGATTATACGATGTTTCACGAGCCGCATCGCGACGGCCGTTGTGCGGCGCGGGTGCTCGATGCCGTGGATGACTTCCTCGAGCGCGGGCATGTCGGTTTGAAGCGCAAGCCGCTCAATCTGGTGCGGCGATGGAAGATGCGGCGCAAGTATCATTACTGGCCGCTTCTCGAACGGCTTTTTTCGAAATAGCGACAAGCGCGGCAACCTTGCTGGTTGCCGCGCTTGTTTTGTCGTGTTCACCGGACCGAAGCCTGAGTGCCTGTCGGCAGGATGATGGGCGGATAGGTGTAGGTGTAGGGCAGGTGGCTGTCAAGCCCGAACCGGCATCGCGTGCGGTGCTCGCGGATACTTTCCAGATAGCGCTGCTCGTTTGTCGGGCAGTTCTCGCGGGAGCGTTGTTCGTGGTAGAGGTGGAACGCGACCCCGCGGAACTTCATGATGCGCTGCCGCACCCCGCTGTTGTCGAGCCGCAGCCCCAGTTCGGTGTCCTCGTAGCCCCATCCCTCGAACGATTCGTCGTAGCCGTTTACCCGGATGGCGTCTTCGCGCCACAGGGCCATGTTGCAGCTGCGCGGTGATTTGCTCCCGGCGATCATGCGGTAGATGATGGCCATGAACGGAATGCGCATGACGTTGTTGCTGCACCGGACTCCCTTGGTCAGGGCGGAGAGCGACGTGATGGCTCCGCTGAGGACCTGACGGGTGAGGGCTTCGGTGATGATGCCGCGTGACCCCGAAACGTAACATCCCGGTTTGGCAAAGAGGATGTGGTCCTGTACGAAGTGGCGTTCCAGGATCAGGTCACCGTCGATCTGGATGATGTAGTCGCACGTGCTGGCGGCAATGGCCTTGTTGCGGATCGTGGCGACGCGGAATCCCCGGTCCTCGTGCCAGATGTGGCGTACCGGGACGGGCGAGATCCGTTCGAAATGCTTCACGACGTCGCGGGTGGCCATGCCCGAGCCGTCGTCGGCGATGAGAATTTCGTCGGGCAGGATGGTCTGCTGCATCACGCTGTCGAGACACAGGTAGAGGGCGCGGGGCCAATTGTAGGTGGAAACAAGCAGGGATACGGTCATCGTACAGGAAAATTGATGGGGTGTTCGAGACGGTATGGGTCGGTTACTCTTGTTGCAGGTCGCGTTTTTGTCCGGCTCTATTGACGTATGCGTGGTTCAAACTCATTTCGCAAATGTAGTGTTTTATCCATATCCGTCAAATTTTTTTCATACTATTATAACAAGCCTTCGGTGCAAATACTGCATCTGAGGCTGTGGAAAAATTCATACCGAGGTCCATCTGAAACGATAATGCGCAGATTATCAGTAGTATGCATGCTTGTGGCTGTCGGGCATATTAAAAAAATATCAAAAAATATCAAAAAAATTTAATAAAAACTTGCGCGGTTCGATTTTTCCCCTTATCTTTGCAGCGAAGTTTTAAGGTTCATTTAGGTTAGTAGTTTTAGGTTGGTGAGGAAACTGTGGATGACGGACCGAGGTCCCGATTCTGAGTTTCCTTTTTTTGTCTTTAGTCCGACTGCAGGATCGCCCATGGGCGGAACTTGCGGCCGGACTTTTTTGTTGGGTGTATTGCGGCCTTTCGAACCCCATGCTTCGATTGTTTGGCCTTTGAACGTGTTCTTGTAGCGTTTTTTTGCCTGTTGGTCTCCTTGAGGTGGGTCGGTTTTGTTTGTTGTTGATTATCAATGTATTGAACCGGTTAAAATAAGCTTTACGAGATCTCCCAATGTTACCAAATTGTTAAACTTATTTAATATATTCATAAAATATTTGCATAATACAAAAAACGCCCTTATCTTTGCAGTGAAGTTTTAAGGTTCATTTAGGTTAGTAGTTTTAGGTTGGTTGAGGAAATCGGCAGGTTGCAGCGGAACGGTCCGTTGCTAAGACCCGAGGACGGTGCTCGTCCGAACGGTCGAATACCTCCGATTAAACCTCGTTTTTGGAGGGGGTGGTTCCCCGCCAAAAAAAGGTCCCAGTCGTGAAGACTCGGACCTTTTTTCTTTTTGCGCTCTCCTTTTGCTGTCTATATACTTTTTCGCGGTTTCGCGGAGTTACCGGGTGATGGATTCTGCCGGTTGGACGAAAGCCTTCTGTTGTCGGCCTGCATGTCTGCGGCTCCGGCCGGTGGCTTCACCCGTGATGAGTCGGAGGCTGGCGGAAATGTGCGGCTTCAAAGGGCCGACAGCTCCTCGCGGGTAAGCGTCACCTCGATGCCGCCCAGCGCATAGCATCCGATCTCGTAGGGGTTGTAGAAGAAGGTGATGCCGCGGTCGTCGATCAGGAAGTTTTCCGTGGCGCCGATATATTCGGGGAAGAAACCGAGTTCCGACAATTCGTCGTCGGTCGTCACGTGGTAGGTTTCGCAGATCTTTTTACGGATTACTTCGTCGAGCCGTTCGGCCTGGGATTCGGTGAACAGGTCTCCCGTAGTGATCTCCAGACCGCTCTTGAGCGAATAGGTGTGGTATTCGATCCCGTAGATGCCGTGAGCACCGCCCGTGTAGCTTGAGCGCGTGATGACATAGGTGGCCAGCGTGTCGGAGGCGTGTCCCTCGGATTCGATTGAGATTTCGTAGGTCTGGGTCGGCTGAACGTCGGCAAGCAGGGTGGTGTCTATTTCGCGGATGGCCAGTTCGGCGGCCTGTGCCGCATTCCCTTCAAATGCCTCGACCTGGAAGAAGTAGCCGATGTTGGCCGTTTCGATGGCCTGGAGGGCTGCAGACTCGGACGTGTTGCGGATCGTCGCGAAACGGTATTCGATGCGGCAGTCTGCGCCCCGGCGTTCGAGCAGGGTGTCGATGGCGAGCTGTTCGAATTCGGGTTGCACGGGGCGGTGCGAGCGGCATCCGATCTGGAGCAGGGCAAGTGCCGGGAGCAGCAGGATGAGGGTTTTTTTCATGGCAATGCGGCATTTTGATTTGCTTAAAGGTAGCCAAAAAACGGGTTTTTGCGGCGAAAATGAAAAAAAATTGCAGATTTTCGCGAAAAATTTTGGAGATTCAAAAGAAGGCGCTATCTTTGCAGCACGAAAATAAACCGGTGGATTCATCTAAGGGTTAGGATACATGCCTCTCACGCATGACATAGGGGTTCGAATCCCCTATCCACTACCAGAAAACGGCGATTTTGCAACAGCAGAGTTGCCGTTTGTCTTTTCTCTTTTGTTGGTGCACTCCGTTGCCGATGCCTTCCTGCGAGGGTCGGGAGCCCTCCGCACGCTGATCTCTTTCGGGGTTCATTCTCCGGTCTCCTTGACTGCCGGCGTCTCCGTTCCGTTGTGTGCGATCGGTCCCTTAGCGGTCTTCGGTTGGTGCGATGCCGATGGTGCGGAGAGGGGTTGGTTCGCAGAAAATGCCTTTCGGCGGGGAAAAACGGCCGGCTCGTTGAATAGATTTGCCGGCAAAGGGGCGCATTTCTACTTTTGCCATCGGAACGAATTCCTGTTAAATGATGGAAACTATGAAAAAGTGGATGAAGATTGTGGCATTCTTTGCCGCAGTCGTTGCCCTCTCGGCGGGGTGCAGCGACAAGAAGGAGTCGGACGGCAAGCCGGGCAGTGCGCCGGTAATCACGCTTGAAGGCGGGGATATCTCCCAGCCGCAGGAGATAGTGCAGGGCATGACGGCTCGGATCCTGATCTCGGCGCCGGAGCGGATCCGGGACTTTACCGTGAAGATTGATTCGCCGGCGCTGACCGACGAGCTGCTCGGTGCGCTGCACCTCTCTACGACGCTCGATATGGCCCATCCGTCGGAAGAGGCTGCGGCGGCCTTCGCCTCGCTCGGATTGAAGTGCGGGGACGAAGTGAAGGGACAGACCTCCGTGCCGTTTGACATCTCGGCTCTTGTGCCGATGATTGCGATGATCTGCAAGGAGGATTCGGACCACAGGTTTACCCTTTCGGTGACCGACGAGTTGGGGCGGCAGACGGTGCAGCCCGTGACGTTCCACCTTTCGGTGGCGGCGGAATAGAGGAGCGGCCTTGTGGCCGGTGTGGCGGTCGGTGTGTGCCGGGAGTGTGTTGCTGGAACGTGTCCGTCCCATCGGCCGCAGGGCCTCTCCCTTGTTTTTGAGAGGCGCTGAAGAATGGCGGCGGCCGCATCCCTTCGGAT
>FR891979.1 GCA_000434235.1 Alistipes sp. CAG:268
AATCTGGTAAATTCAATTGGAGAGAGGATAAGCGGCCAACTTCTTACGTCATACCCATTTTCCAGGGATAGGCGTGGGCTGTTGCTTATTTTATCTCCAAGGTATTCCAGAACCTCACTGTTAAAGTAGACATCGGCACCACGCTTCTTTTTTTCACCCCAAAAAAGCGAGACTTTTCTCCGAGGTGCCAGGGGAAAACAACGACGCCGTTCGTCCACCCGATATGGCGCAAAACCCCAGAAAACCCCGGCCTTACCGGCCGCTCCAAATCCTTTACTTTATGAAAAAACTCTATTCACTGTGCATGCTGTTCTCCGTCATGGGAATCTGCAGCCACTCACTGACGTCGTGCTCGTCTGACGACGATGGAGGAGGTCCGAAAAAGACCACTCTCGAGAACGAGTTCTCGTACAACAACGAGACTACCCCGATCGGTTCGGTAGTCTATACGAAAGACGATGCAAGCGGCATCTACACGTTCTACATCTCCCCGACCGAAGGCCTGATCGACCTCGACGCCATGCTTCTGGCTGACGACTACATCCTGATCGCGACAAACACGCCCACGGGTGATATCGACTTGACAGGGAAGGACAACTCGCTTGTTTACAAGAACGTAAAGATTTCCTCCGAGACCGCAGCCAACGTCCAGAACAGCGCTCTCTCGCTGTTGCTGACCTCGCAGACGACGGTCAAGCTGTCGCTCGATGCCGCCATGACCTCCGGCGAAACGCTGAAGGCCGAATACAACGGGCTGTGCATCTTCTACAAGAGCGAGGCCGAGCAGGGCGATGCTCTCAAGATGGACAAGCCGATGTTCGGATACTGGAGAGGCCAGACCACTTCGGGAACGAACAACTATCTCCTCGGTGTCGCCAATGTGGATTTCGTAACCCAGGGCACGAACATCGCCCTCAAAGAGCCCGGATATGCCATGATCCTCGACTGCTATCTCGACAGCGGCGACGAGTGGAAGACCTATCCCTCGGGCACCTTCACCGAGAGCAACAAATTCGGTGATCACACGTATTTCGACACCAACAGCTTCGTTGTCTACTTCGATGGCTCGGCCTCCACGACGATGCACGTATCGAGCGACGTAACCATCTCGCGCGAGGGCAATACCACCAAAATTTCGACCACCTTCATAGATAATGTAAGGTGTGGACCATGCCGTCACGTTTGAAGGCGACCTGCGCATCGGCAACGGTACGAAGTTGCCCAAGCTCACACAGCTCATGGAGGATGTCGAGCACAAGGCAGCATACGCCGAAGGCACCTATATGGGTGACCTGTTCGGTACGGGCGGTGGTCTTACGCTCATCACGATCGATGACGAGAACCGCGAAAACAGAGTTACCCCCTACTACCAGGTTTCGCTCGGCATCTTCTGCACGAAATGGGCCGATCCGAAAAAGGAGATGAGACTTGAGCCGGGAACTTACGAGGTCAGCACGACCTACAAGAAGGGGACGTGGATGAGCCCCAATGAGCTTGAGATCATGGGTATGGTACTTCCGATCGGAACTTACGTCTTCTATGATGACGGCGTATCGGACAGCGGTCTGTACGGCTACTGCACGGACGGTACGATCACCATCGCAGAGGCCGACGCCGGAAAATACAAGATCGACTACGACCTCGAAACGGTTACCGGCTACAAGGTCACCGGCTCCTACGAAGGTTCCGTAACGCTTACGGACTCGTCGGACGACAAGGAGGACGATGGATCCTCGACGCTGACCGAGGACCTGGAGCTCGATCTGAGCTACCTGACTGCTGCAAATGAACCGGCCCGCTGCTTCCCGCAGACGCAGATCTACATCGGTGGCCTGGGTTACCGTGACATCAACGATATTACCTCCTTCGTTCCGCCCGCTCCGGAGCCCTGCGGTTACCAGTTCATTGAGCTCGGTATGGCCACGGGTACCTATGTTCCGGATCCGGCCTACAACGATCCCGGCAAACTCGTCGAGGGTGACATCATCCGTCTCGACCTGCTCGTAAATCCGGGCGACGACGACAAGATCACCCCGGGAACCTACAATATCTCGCCGAACCGCTATCCGGCACAGATGTGGCCCGGTGTCTGCCTCCGCGGAGCTCAGGAGGTCGATCACATCGGTACCCGTTGGTTGTTCATCGGCAACGCAATCGGTAACGGATATCCCTCCCACATGAAGGATCCGGTATTCGTAGAGGACGGCCCGCTGAACATTCCTTCGATGAAGGGATATGCCAGCCTCTATACCGGCACCGTGACGATCGAAAAGGCTGAAGGCGGCGATAACTACTTCACCTTCATCATCGACGGCGAAGATGTTCTGCACCACAGCATCACGGGTACGTGGACCGGTCCGGTCGTACTCGGCACTACGGATACTCCGGTAGTCTCTTCGGGCAAGGAGTTCGGCTCGACGCGCGCCGAGAAGACCTCGACCGTTTCGCAGCAGACGAAGAACAGAATCCCGACTGCCAGCGAACTTAAAGGTCTGCAGCCCCTTCCGATGGAGCCGTTCGGACAGGTAAAGTTCCAGTAAAGCCTTACGGATATTCACCAAAAGAGCGCGGGTGCACACCCGCACCCGCGCTCTTTTCTCATCAATAAATTTTAGACCTATGAAAACGAGCTATTGGTCGAGACTACGCGTCTTGACATGGGCAGTTTTGTTCGCAGCCGGAAGCCTTGCTTCCTGCTCCGACGACGATGACAAGGGCGGACCTACCCCCCCGCCGGTTCAACTGGTAGACCAGATCGAATACGACGGAGGCACCCCCATCGACATCAAGTCGGCCATCTTCGAGATCGAGGACACCGATCTCTACACGTTCTACCTCTCCCCGACGGCAGGCATTGCCGACATGGACGGCATGAGCGAAGCCAACGACTACCTGCGTGTCATGGTCCGCAACCCGAAAGGAACGGTCAATACGGAATCCGACACGTTCGAAATCTCCTACAAAGACATTTCGGTAAAGGAGGCTACGATGAAGGATGTGAAATCGGTCAAGCTCTCGGCCGACTACCTCAGCGAAACGTCGCGTCTGAACCTCTATGTCGAGGTAGAGATGGAATCGGGCAAAACGCTGTTGGCTCGTTATGAAAACACCTGCTCCGAGGCAAAACTCCCCGAGTTGAACAACCAGTACGAACTTAATGGTGAGGCCCTCGCGATCGGCAGCGTATTGAAGTGGTCCAATGCAGCGACCGGTGCCACGACCTATTACTTCTACAACGAGGCCGATGTCACGGAACCGCAGGACGGTCTGAACGGACTGACGGTGACGCTGGCAGCCGAGACTACGGAGACAACGTTCGATCTCTCGACGGTAGATCCCGCACAGGTTTCGGTCAAGTACGGTGCCTTCCAGAACACCGAGAACACGACGGGTTCGCTGACCATCGAGGTCAAGAACAACGTACTGACCCTCGCAATCGACGCAGAGGAGGGTGACAACCACCTGCGCGCCGCCTACTCGGGCGCCTTTACGTTCGGATTCGAAAGCCAGAACTACATCAAGGTAACCAAGGGTGAAACTCCCGAAGAGGCCGCTCTTGCCAAGGTATTTGTCTACAAGAAAGGATCCACCAATATTCTGACATTCGGCATGGTAGATGCAGAAGCACCTGCCAATCTCATGGAGGGGAACTATGCAGCATCAATAAGTCTGACGGAGACCCAGCTCAAAGAATGTTCAATAGATCTGTCGGAAAAAGATCCTATTTTCCAAAAGCCTCTTGCCCAAATTCAAATTTTCGACTATTTAGAATATCGAATCTGGGACAACAGCACATATGCAGAGGTGAACGGAACGCTTACAACCCGCCAGGAGGGTAATACGACCTATCTGAAACTCGTTGTCGAATACAAGGATGGAGTAACACTTGAGAGCGAATGGAGCGGAGTACTGACAACCACGTCTGAAGAGACAGACATGACTCCCGTCAAACCGTTCCACCCGCACATCACCATCACTAAAGAGGACGGCTCTCCGACCGACCTTGATTGGGATATTACGGAACTGCAAATGCGCCATGATCCCAACTATTCTGACATGGGCGAAACTTCCCCGTCGTACATATTCTACTTTGTTAATGCCAACACGGAGCAAAATGGTGGAGTCGACAATACGACTGGCACCCCGGTTCTGATTATTCCGGATCAGGAAACATCCTACAACATCCCGAATCTGAAAGAAACCGGAGATACTTTCAAATGGAGTTTCCAGTTCAACAACCGCAATCTCAGCTTATACTCCCTCGGATATGGGTATAACTCATGGATGAAAAGATGCCCAGAGGAAGGCTCCATTCAGATCGAGAAGGTGGATAAGAACTGGAAGATTACCTTCCGGTTTAAAGACTTGATCGACAAAGGCTTCGCCAAAGAAGGTACATCCAATACACTTGTCGTAGAGTGGGAAGGCCCCGCCACGAAGTACTCGGGGACGAAACCCAACGACCTCACGGACGAAGACTATTAATCGCTGAATCGGTAGGCTGACGGCCACCGAATCCTCTGAATCGGGCCCGGTAACAGGGCGTAATACCGGGCCCGAAACGGGGGATTTTGGCCCACTCACCCGAGGACCGACCGCCACCGACTGATTCCCGGCACACATATTCGTGTAAAACTCAAATTTTTTATGGTAAGAAAACTCCTCATTACACTAACGGTTATGCTGGGCGCCTGCCTCTCGGCCTTTGCGCAGCAGCTCCAGGTAACCGGAACGGTCAAGGACCACACCGGAAATCCGGTTGCAGGTGCCACCATCCTGGTCGAAGGATCGACCACGGGTACGACCTCGAACGCTGATGGCAGCTACTCTATCACGGCTCCCTCGGATGCCACTCTCCTCGTCTCTTTCATCGGCTATCAACCGCAGCAGATCGCTGTAGCCGGCAAATCCAGAATCGACATCACCCTCAAGGAGGACACCCAGTCCATCGACGACGTCATCGTCGTCGCATTCGGTACGGCCAAGAAAGAGGCCTTTACCGGATCGGCTACCGTGATCAAATCGGACGACATCGCCAAATCGCAACAGTCGAACGTTGCCCAGGCGCTGGCCGGTAAGGTCGCCGGTGTGCAGCTGACGAACTCGTCGGGCCAGCCCGGTGCTGCCCCCGACATCCGCATCCGCGGTTTCAGTTCGCTCAACGCAGGCAACAGCCCGTTGTGGATCGTGGACGGCATGCCCTACTCGGGAGACCTGAACAACCTCAACCCGAACGACATCGAGTCGATGACCGTGCTCAAGGACGCCGCCTCGAATGCACTTTACGGTGCCCGCGGTGCCAACGGCGTCGTGATGATCACGACCAAGAAGGCCAAGTCGAAGGACGCCATCATCACGGTCGATGCCAAATGGGGAGTAAACTCGCGCGCCGTTAAGGACTACGAGTATATCACCAATCCCGCGCAGTTCTATGAAACGCACTACAATGCCCTGAAGAACTATTACCTCGACTCGGGCATGAGCACCATGGAAGCGCACCTGAAGGCCAACCAGAACCTCACCGGCTCGGCCAACGACGGCGGTCTGGGCTACATGGTCTACACCGTTCCCGAAGGACAGGAGTTCATCGGCATCAACGGCAAGGTCAATCCGCAGGCGACGCTCGGACGCCGCCTCGTATACGAAGGCCAGGAATACTACGTACGCCCCGACGACTGGACCGACGCCGCATTCCGCACGTCGCTGCGTCAGGAGTACAACATCAGCATAGCCGGATCGGGTGACAAAACTTCGGTCTATGCTTCGTTCGGATACCTCAACAACGAAGGTATCGCCTACAATTCGGACATGGATCGCTTCACGACCCGTCTGAAACTCGACTACCAGGCAAAAGACTGGCTCAAGATGGGAGCCAACGCCACCTACGCCCGCTTCCACTACAATCAGATCGACGACGACGGTTCGAGCGGCAGCTCGGGCAACGTCTTCGCCTACACGATGACCATCGGCCC
>FR891980.1:0-22795 GCA_000434235.1 Alistipes sp. CAG:268
CGCCGTCGGTAACGCCGCCCGAGAGGTTGGCGTAGGCGTAGCCGTACTGTCCGCCGCTTCCTTCGAAGCGGAGGTAGCGCGGCCGCAACGGCGCCGTGCGGATATTGACCGCGCCGGCATAGGCGCCGACTCCCGGTACACCGTCGATCAGATCGACGCCCGAAATGCAATCGAGATCGACCGGAAGCGAATGCGACTGGTGTCCCGTGCGCGCATCCGTGAAGTCGATCCCGTTGAGCAATACCATGGTTTGGTCGAATGAGCCTCCTCGGACGGAGATGTCGGCCTGCGCACCTTTCGCTCCGCGTTCGCGGATATCGACCGAAGGAGAGAGCCGCAATGCCGATTCCAGAGTCTGGACGGGCTCGGCATAGAGGCTTTTCCGGTCGAAAAGCGGGGTGTGCGACTGCGCGTTCCGCGTCGGGGAGGTCTGGCTCCCCGATATGCCGACCTCTTCGATCCGCAGCGTCCGGAGGACGGCGGTCGTGTCGGCATTCTGCGCGGTGGCGGTTCGCACACCGAGTTGCAGGATCGACATCCCGACAGCGAGGACCCCGATGGTCACGCTGCGGTGCATGCTCGCAAAGGCCGACCAGCCTTTGCGGTTCCAGCGACGCCAGCGACCACCCGGAAGATGCTGTTCTGTCTGGATGTGTTCCATTTGTCCGTTGAAATTAGTTTGGGTAATACATTAAAAAAACCGACGGCCCGGACCGGGGCCGGCTGCATGCCCCCGGTTCAAGCCGTCGCAAAGATATGCTTTTTTTTCGAAAGTCAAGGCTTTCGCATCATTCGATCACGCGAAGAGCGTCTCGACCCGCTCCACAACCTCGTCGGCGTCGGGATCGAGCGGGAAGACGTGGCTCGGTTTGAGGTACCAGAGCTCCTTGCCCTGCTGGAAGTGCTCCTCGCCGCCGCCCGTGATGTTGAGCATGATCGTGGCGTCGCGCTCGACCTTGCCGGCCGCCACCGCATTGATGAGCGATGCCGTGGCTACGCCCGCGGCCGAGTAGATATCGACCCCCTCGAGCTCCTTGAACAGCTTGCGTGCCTTGCGTGCCATGGCGTTCGTCGCCACGAAGATGTCGCCGCCGGTGGCCTTCAGCGCATCGTAGAGGCCGCCGCGGATGCCGTAGGGCGGATGGCGGTTCGACAGTACCTTGGCATCGATGATCTCCGCGTCGCGTCGCGCCTTGTCCTCGTCATAGGGAAGCATCGCACGCGAATCGGCCTGCCAGGCGTCGTACATCGGGACGAACGGCGCATTCTGCGAGACCATCAGCTTCATGGTATTCTGCCCGAAGCGTCCGTCGGCGATCAGCCGCTGGTTGGCCTCCCAGGCCGCAATGGCGCCCGTACCGCTGCCGACGGCCTGGAAATAGTAGTCCGGGATGCGGCCGATGGCCGTCACGGCCGAGAGTACGGTGCAGGCCATGCCGTCGCGGCGGGCGATGTTCTTCGCTCCGCCCTCGGCATAGAAGCCCGGACCCTTGAGGGCCAGGTCGCTCAGGTAGATGGCGTCGAAGTAGTCGCCGCCCGGAGCGCACGAGATCAGTTTCACGCAGGGGTTGAGCGGCGCGTCGAACCACAGGGCGCCGATGTTGTCGTAGGGAACCGACAGCAGCAGCGGAATGTTGTTGTCGGAGCAGACCTTGGCGAAGGCGCGGGCCGTATTGCCGGCCGAGGCCACCACGAGCACGCGCTTCTCATCCTCGGGAATGCGGCCGCAGACGCTGTAGGCCTCGGTCTCCTTGAACGAGCAGGTGGTCATCGTGGCTCCGATGGCGGGGAAGTAGCCGTTGAAGGTGATCCACAGGTTGCTCAGGCCGAGGTGCTCGGCCAGTCCCTTGCTGCGGTAGGTCACCGGGGCCGACGACCCCTTGAGCATGCGCCGCACGGGAAGCCAGTCGGCGTAGCGGTAGAGGCCCCATTCGGCCGGTTTCACGTCGAGCTGACGCTTGGCATAGCGTGCACGCACGAGCGAAGGCTCCTTGCACTGCGGATCGGTCAGGATCCAGCCCGTGTCCTCGAACTCGCGTCCCGTGGCGACGCACTCGAGCGTGTAGGACGTAGGTGTAAATGTTTCCATGTAAATCGTATGCTTGTTTGTTTATTTATGACATCCGGTTCTTGTAGTCCTCGTAGCCGAACTCGCGGATCACCTCCGTGCGGCCGTCGCGGCGGACGATGACGATTGAAGGGTGCTGCACGCCGTTGAACATCGTGGTCTTGACCATCGTGTAGTGAATCATGTCTTCGAAGACGATGCGCTCGCCCACCTTCAGCTCGTGGTCGAAGGCCCAGTCGCCGTAGAAGTCGCCGGCCAGGCAGCTCGTGCCGCCCATCCGCCAGCGGGGCTCTCCCTCGGCAGGTTCGTGCGCCCCGACGATGGCCGGTTTGTAGGGCATCTCGAGGCAGTCGGGCATGTGGCAGGCGAACGAGACGTCGAGCATCGCCGTGCGCACGCCGCCGTTCTCGACGATGTCCTCGACGGTCGAGACCAGATAGCCCGTGCGCCAGGTGAAGGCACTGCCCGGTTCGAGAATCAGCCGCAGGTGGGGATGGCGCGACCTGAACTCGCGCAGCAGGGCGATCAGCTCATCGCAGTCGTAGTCGGCGTGCGTCATCAGGTGGCCGCCGCCCATGTTGAGCCACTTGACGCGGTCGAGCAGGTGGCCGAAGCGCTGCTCGACGGCCTCGAGGGCCAGCCGCAGGTGCTCGGGGCGCGATTCGCAGAGGACGTGGAAATGGAGTCCCTCGATGCCCTCGGGGAGCTCGCGCAGCTGTTCGGGTGTGATGCCCAGACGCGAGCCGGCGACGCACGGGTTGTAGAGGTCGGTCTCGACGGGCGAATAGCCCGGGTTGATCCGCAGACCGCACGAGATGCCGTTGATCAGGGCCCGCTGTCCGAAGCGTTCGAACTGGGAGAGGGAGTTGAAGGTGATGTGGTCGCTGCAGCGCAGGATCTCGTCGAAGTTGCGGTCGGTATAGACCGGGGCATAGGTATGGGCCGATCGGCCGAACTCTTCGAAGACGAGCCGGGCCTCGGCCGCGGAACTCGCCGTCGCTCCGTCGGAGTGGCGCGCCAGTTCGGGGAAGATGCTCCACATGGCGCAGGCCTTCAATGCGACGATGATCTCGGCGCCCGACTCGCGCCTTACGCGGTCGATCAGGGCCAAATTCGCATCGAGCAGCGTCTCGTCGAGCACATAGCACGGGGACGGCAGTTTCAGAAAGTCAATCATCGTTGGGAAGTTCCGTTCAAAAACAGGGACAAATGTAACAATTTCATCGCGATCCGCACTCCTGCCTAGCGGGGAAAATCCCGTGGCGCTCGGCGAAATAGGTATTTATACTTACCCTTCGGGCATCCGTTGCGGGGAGGAAATGGCAACGGCGACGGGGATTCCGTCGCCGTTGCTCGAAAACGGGCTGTTAAGGCCTACTACCGGGCAATGCAGATGCTCACTCGGTTCTCCACAGCCGTAGAGAACGGTTGCTCGGTGTCGCCTTTGTAGTCGATGTTGATGCGGTCGGCCGGGATGCCGGCTTGCTGCAGGGCATCGGAAACGTTGCGGGCGCGCTGCTCCGAAAGCTGGAGATTGCGGCGCTGGCTGCCCGTAGCGGCGTCGGCGTAACCTGTGATGCGGACGGTCGCTACGGTATTCTTTTTCAGGTAATCGACCAGCGAACGGATCTTCGGCTGCTCCTCTTCGCTGATATTCGTCTTACCGATCCGGAAGAAGATGTTCTCACGGAGCGGCTGGGGCTTCTCGACGGCAGGCGTCGGTGCCGGCTGCTCGGGAGCCGGTTGCGTTTCGGACTCCTGCGGAGTCTCCGCCGGTTCGGCCGGTTTGACCGGAGTTGCGGGTACGACTGCGGGCGCAGCGGCCTTGCGGTGGCTCTTGCCCAGGCGGATCGAGAGTCCGGCCAGTGCGTTGAAGTGCCAGTCCACGTTGCCGGCCTTCTTCGAGTTGAACTTGTCCGAAAGGATGTTGGCATTCACTTCGAGGCCCAACTGCACGCGGTTCGAGACCCGGAAATTCACGCCGACTCCCATGCGGCCCACGGCAAAGGCCTTGCTGTCGGACCAGATGTTGTCCATCGTGTAGCCGGCATCGTTGAGCGCAACGGCCTCGTCGTTGTTGAAGGCGTAGTTGAGCCCGACACCTGCAAAGAGGTAGGGATTGACCGTGCGTGTAGGATTGAAACGTCCGAAGAGGTTAGCCAGATCGAGCGTGGCCTCGACATTGCCCTGCAGGAAGTTGTAGTCGTAGGGCGATGCGGGTGAAGCCCAGGCACCGCGGGCCTGCCAGCCGCTCAAACCGAAACGGAGCCCCCAGACGGGCGAGAAACGGTAGCCGGCAGAGAGAGCCGCAGCCGGAGAGACAAGATCCCCAAAACTCGTCTCCCCGAGCGTATAGGCGGCTCCAGCCTGTACTTGCAGATACCAGTGACGGTTGAATCCGGATCGGTCGCCATCCCCGGCTGCCCGACCCGAATAGGGCGTCGCAATCAACAACAACGCCCCGGCGATACAAGCTATGCGTTTCATGTTATGAAAGGTTAATTTTTGCACTCTGATTCCTTATTCTGTCACAAAGATAATAAAATGTATCATATATGATACAAAATAAAGATAAAAAAAGTATCTTTTATACAAAAAAAACAGGCGCATGGTCCGAAAGACCATACGCCCGAAAGCATATACGGAAGGGAAACGAGATGCGCCTGTCCCGGTGTCCGCGAAGCGTCAGACTTCGATATCGACGTCGAACAGCTCGTGCCAGGGCAGTCCCTGCTCGCCCAGCTCGGCCAGGAAGGGATCCGGGTCGAACTCCTCGACATTGAAGACACCGGCGCCGCGCCAGAGGCCCTTGGCCCACATCGAGGCGCCCAGAGCGGCCGGGACACCCGTCGTGAACGACACGGCCTGCGTGCCGGTCTCCTTGTAGGCCTGCTCGTGGTCGCAGTTGTTGTAGATATAGTAGGTGTGCTCCTTGCCGTCCTTCACACCGCGGATGCGGCAGCCGATCGAGGTTTGCCCGTGGTAGTTGGCTCCCAGCGACTTGGGATCGGGCAGCACGGCCTTGAGGAACTGGATCGGCACGATCTCGACGCCGTTGTAGAGGATCGGGTCGATACGGGCCATGCCGATGTTCTGGATCACGCGCAGGTGCGTGAGGTACTCCTGGCCGAAGGTCATCCAGAAACGGGCGCGCTTGATCGACGGATAGTTCTTCACGAGCGACTCGAGTTCCTCGTGGTAGATCACGTAGGATTCGCGCTCGCCGATGCCGGGATAGTTCAGCGGCTTGTGGATCTCGTGCGGCTCGGTGACCACCCACTCGCCGTTCTCGTAATAGCGGCCCTTCTGGGTCACCTCGCGGATGTTGATCTCGGGATTGAAGTTCGTGGCGAAGGCCATGCCGTGGTTGCCGGCATTGCAGTCCACGATGTCGAGGTAGTGGATCTCGTCGAAGTGGTGCTTGGCGGCATAAGCCGTGAAGATGGCCGTGACACCCGGGTCGAAACCGCAGCCGAGGATGGCCGTGAGGCCGGCGGCCTTGAAGCGGTCCTGATAGGCCCACTGCCACGAGTACTCGAAGTGCGCCTCGTCGCGCGGCTCGTAGTTGGCCGTGTCGAGGTAGTTGCAGCCGCACTCGAGGCAGGCATCCATGATCGTGAGGTCCTGATACGGCAGGGCCACGTTCACGACGATATCGGGTTTGAAGGCGCGGAAAAGCTCGCACAGCTCCGCAACATTGTCGGCATCGACCTGGGCGGTCTTCACGCGGTTGCCGCCGATGGCTGCGGCGACGGCGTCGCATTTGGACTTGGTCCGGCTCGCAAGCATCACATCCGAAAAGACGGGATTGGCCGCGATCTTCTGCGTCACGACCGTACCGACGCCTCCGGCTCCGATAATAAGCGCTCTACACATAGGAATCGTAGGATTTAACGGTTATTTTCTTAAGTTTTTTATTCTTGGCAGTACAAAAATATCGTTTTATTTTGGGAAAACAAAAATATTCCCTACATTTGCACCACCAAAATCGGGGAGCAATTCCCTTTTGGCACGGGAGAATCCGTAGCTCAGCAGGTAGAGCACAACACTTTTAATGTTGGGGTCCTGGGTTCGAGCCCCAGCGGGTTCACCAGAAAAGAGCTGACAGTCAATCGATTGTCGGCTCTTTTTATTTTCTCTACCCTATCACGATTTCGGGTTTTGAGCCTCAAAAAACGCCCTTTTTCGGGCGCAGGGTACGCATTGGGTATACATTAGGGTATGCATGAAAGGCTTGAGTTCCACCGCGCGAAAACTGAAAATCTATTTATATTTCGTATTTTTGTCAAGACGACAGAATATACCTGAAAAACAAGGATCATGCATAATTTGCTGGAGGTGAAATCGAGGTCGGAGCTGCGTGAATGGCTTCGGCAGAACCACGACAGGGAGACGGAGTGCTGGGTGGCGGTCAGGCGGGGAAGACCCGTTGATGACGGCACCTTCCGGTATGTCGATGCCGTGGAGGAGGCCTTGTGTTTCGGATGGATCGACAGCACGGTCAAGAAGATCTCCGACGAGGTGACAGTCCAGAAACTTTGCCCGCGAAAGCCCCGCAGCAACTGGTCTGAGCTAAATAAGGAGCGCTGCCGCCGCATGGAGCGGCTGGGGCTGATGACCGATGCGGGACGGGCCGTATTGCCGGATATGAGCGCAGCCGGATTCACCATTGATCCTGATATTCTGCGCGAATTGCAGGCCGATCCCGTGCTTTGGGAGAACTTCCGCCGCCTGCCGGAACTCTACAGGCGGGTGCGGATCGATACCATTCAGATCAAGAGGAACCAACCTGAACTTTTCCGCAAACGCCTCGACAAGTTTTTGGAAAATACCCGCAGGGGAATCCTCTACGGCGAATGGAACGACAACGGCCGGTTATGGGCGGAAGATTCTGAGATGGAGCCGTTTGTATTGAGACCCTGGCGCGAGTCGGACGGCCCCGCGCTGGTGAAGTATTTGAATAACAGGAAGATCTGGAACAACTGCCGCGACGGCCTACCCTATCCATATACGGAAGAGGATGCGCTGCGGTTCATCCGATCCGCCTCGGAGCAGGAGGGCTCGCGGAACTACTGCATCGAAATCCGGCAGGAAGCGGCGGGCAATATCGGGTTCATCCGCGGGACGGACGTGGAACGCTACAATGCCGAGGTGGGCTACTGGCTTGCCGAGCCCTACTGGAACCGCGGAATCATGTCCCGGGCCCTGAAAGAGGCTGTCGGGGAGTATCTCCGGCAGACGGATGCCGTGCGCATCCATGCCCGGGTTTATGCCGGCAATCGGGCCTCCATGCGGGTTCTGGAGCGGGCCGGATTCCGGGCGTGCGGCATCTGGCGCAAGGCCTGCTTCAAGAACGGGCGGTTTGTCGATTGTCACTGTTACGAGCTGCTCGGGTGACCGGATCACCCTGCGTGCGGCGGCCCCCGGCGGCGTTCGGGTTCGGCGGGGCTCAGGACCTCCAAGACACGCCGCGAAGAGAGGCGGGCCCTCTTCGGCGACATGGCCGCGAGTGATATTTTTCGACCATTCGGATCGGGCATGGATTCGGGATTCATCGGTTAGACAAAGATAGGGAAGGCCGATGGATCCCGAATTCTGTTCAGAGATCGGAAATTTCGGAGCAGAGGCCGTTTCCGGGCTCCGCAAGCCGTCTCCGCAGCTGCCCGGGCGGCGCACCGAAATTGCGGCGGCAGTAATCCGCAAACGTGGAGGGCATCCGAAAGCCGTTCTCTTCCGCCACCTGACAGAGCGGGATGTCCGGCGACCGGAGCATCCGCTCGATCCGGGCCATGCGCTGCCGGCGGAGCCATTCGGAGACGGGGATGCCGAACTCCTGCCGGAACTGCCGGCGGAAGGCGGAGTCGGACATGCAGCATGCACGGGCCAGCTCCCCGCCGGTCGGCGTCCCCGTCATCCGGTTTTGTGCCGCCTGCACCCGCTCCCGGAGACCGAAGGGGTGGAAGTCGGGAAGGTATTTCGCAAGGGCGCGGAAATCGCGCTCGGTCAGCGAAGAGGTTGCGGAGCCACGGTCGGCCGGCGCGGCATAAAGCCGGTATTGGCGAAGCACATCCCCCATCATCAGGTTGTAGAAGACATTCAGATGGGGATATTCCTCCTGCCGGTTGGCCAGCGACTGGGCCCGCGCACAGGACAGCAGGCCGCGGCCGTTCCCCGTCCGGCAGTAGTGGCGCCAGGTGTCGATGAGGAAGCCGAGGACCCGATTGTCCGGACAGAAAGCCGCCAGCATGAAGAATGCGGCCTCCCCGTGCGGCTGTTCGGGCGGCACGGGGTTGCAGAGGCGGATCTGCCGCACCAGCCAGCGCATGGCCGGGATGTTTCCCGACAACGACACCAGCGGGTTCCAGCTCCCGGGCCGCGAAAAATCGACCTGCCCCGCAGCCGTCAGAACCCGTTTCACCCAGCCGTCCCACTCCGTTCGGAGGGAGGCCTGCTCCAGACTTGCACGCAACCGCCTCATACCAATATACAACAACCTCCCAAAGATACGACATTTTTCGGATCCGGCATCGTCCCGGATTGCAGGAGCGGATCACACGGGGACAAGGGGCCGCTGCGCCATTGTCGTCTTTACGGCGGAATAAATCGTTCTTTTTTGCACATGACGCCTTGCGGATGAAGAAAAAAAACTATATTTGTAGAGAGATTGGGCGACATACCCGATCGGATACATACGAAGCGTTATGCTGATCTTGTAGTTTTGGGAACCTGAGAAATTTTCAAACTTGGCACGAGAGATGGCATGGCGGCTCTCACGTTCGCGTGGGCTGCTATCACCATATTCGTGCTAAAGGTAATCTCAGGACCTCCAAAACCCAATATGGCCGCAGACCCACGCTTTGTGTATATCAGGGCCCGGGCCGAAAGCCCGAATACCGGAGGAGCAGGATGGATGCGGCGGAGACACGAAAATTTCGAAACAACCCGGAAAATACCGAACCCGATAACAGATATACATTATGTCTACCGGAACAATCCTTATTGTCATCGTGGCTGCAGTCGCCGTGCTGCTGGTCATATGGGGCATCGTCACGCACAACAGCCTGATCGCCCGACGCAACCGTGTCCGGCAGTGCCGGAGCGGTATCTGCGTGGTCTTGAAGCAGCGCAACGACCTGATCCCGAATCTGGTGGCCTCGGTCAAGGCCTACATGGGCCACGAGAACGAACTCCTGACGCGCATCACCGACCTGCGTTCGCGCGCGACTTCGGCCGCGGAGAGCGAGCAGATCCGCGAAGGCGGCGAGCTCTCGTCGCTGCTCGGCCGGCTCCATGTCGCCGTCGAGAATTACCCCGAACTGAAGGCCAACGCGCAGTTCCTCCACCTGCAGGGGCAGATCGAGGAGATGGAGAACGAGCTGCAGGCCATACGCCGCACGTACAATGCGGCCGTGACGGACTACAACAACGCCATCGAGATGTTCCCCTCGTCGATCATCGCCTCGTGGGGCCGCCATACGCAGGAGGCGCTGATCGAGATCCCCGACCCTGAAAAACAGGCGGCTTCGGTTGCCGAACTCTTCCGGTCATGAGCGCCCCGACTCCCGATTTCAAGGAACTTTCAGGCCGGATGCGCCGGCAGCTGACGCGCATCGCCCGCCTGCGAAGGGTGGTGAGGATGCTGCTCGTGATCGTCTACTCGACGACGCTGTTGTGGTTTGCATTCTGTCTCTTCGGCGGCTACCTGCTCGCCTCGGCCGACTACGCGACAAACGTACAGACCAGCCAGTACATCCTTTACGGATTCGTCGTTTTCTGCGTGCTGCACTTCGCCTTCATGCGGGGACTCCAGTCGCTCGGCGAGCGGGAGACCGCGCTCATGGGCCGCATCGTCGGCGAGCTCTTTCCCGAGGCCCGGTTCAATCCTGCGGGAACGGTCCATCGTGAGGCGCTGGCCACCAGCCGGCTCTTCAGCGAATCCACGTCGCTGGCCGGGATGGAGGCGACCTCGTACGGACGGCTGGAGATTCCCGTCGGCGAGCGGACGATGCAGGTCTGCGACGTGGGCATCACCCCGCTGCACGGCAGGGACCTTGCGGCCAATCCGCTCACGGTGCTCTACCGCTCGATCGTCCGGCCGATCCTCGGCGCGCGGGTCGAAAGCACGATGCACACCTTCCGCGGCATGTTCGGATACTGCCGCACGCGGCGCGAGTTCCGGGGGTATGTCCTGCTGCTGCCCGACCATCTGGAAAACAGGGTCGGCTATCTGGCACAGACCGTCCAGCGCATCCGCCAGAAGAACGGCGCGAAGTTCGTCCACCTGGAGGACCCCGAGTTCGAGAGCCTCTTTGCGGTCTATGCCGACGACGAGGTCGAGGCCCGCATGGTGCTGACACCCGCGATGATGCGCCGCATGACCGAACTGAGGCGGTCGTTCAACCGCGACCTGATGATTTCATTCCGGGGAGACACCCTCTATTTCGCCTCCGAGACTCCGGACGGATTCCTCCGCCCGGGCCGCAAGTCGCTTGGCGACGAACGGCTGCTGGAGCAGTTCTGGCGCGAGATCGACTTCTGCCGCACCCTCGAATCCGAAATGGAATGAAACAAAACGATAACCGACACAAAACACACAACTAATCCTCAAACACCTTATTTCTATGAAAAGATTTGCTTGTTTCGCCGCCGTCGCCGGCATGGCCGCCCTGTTCGTCTCGTGCAACAACGTCAGTTCGATGCTCGGAGGAGCCAAGTATCCGGCCGACCAGGCGGAATCCTACGCCAAGGCCGTGGAAATCCTCAAGGAGAAGATCGACACGACGAAGTTCAAGATCTTCGACATGCGCTTCCAGGAGGGAGAGGAGCTCTCGAACGAACTGAGCAGCATCTCGCTCGACATGGTCAATGCGGACAACTTCGCTTTCCGTCAGGCATACTACCTGGACGGCCGCGTGGGACAGATGAACGACTACTCGACGAGCGTCAATGAGATCGACTACGCGAAAATCAAGGGCATCAGCCTCTCGGCGATCGACCCGGCAGCCATCGGACGCCAGATCGAAGAGGCCAAGCAGCTCCTGCCCGAGGGACACACCTTCCAGTCGGTCAGCGTCTACGAGATCAGCGAAGTGCTTCCGCGAAGCAGCGGT
This sequence comes from Alistipes sp. CAG:268, assembly GCA_000434235.1. Taxonomy (GTDB): domain Bacteria; phylum Bacteroidota; class Bacteroidia; order Bacteroidales; family Rikenellaceae; genus Alistipes; species Alistipes avistercoris. The sequence continues at coordinate 11,179 of FR891980.1, forward strand.
CTGATGAACCGGGGCCGCGATATCGGCGCCCAGGAGGCCGAATTCAAGATCTGCTTCACCGAGGACGGCAAGGAGACCGAGACCTCCGGCGGCCAGGTGACGCACCTCTACTACGAAGCCAAGATTCTGGTAAATGCCGACGGCACGATCACGCCCGAAGAAGAATAACCGTTAAACCCGATAACGACCTATGAAACGTACACTTCCCTTTATTGCGCCGGTTGTGGACTCCACGCAGAGTGCCATGCAGCGCGACCTCTACGACAAGAGCATCGATCTGTACGGAGAGGAGCAATACGTCGAGGCGTTCCACACGCTGCTCGACCATCTGAATCCCGAATTCCGCACCAAGTACGGCAATGCCGAGGGGACGGAGTTCCACCTCCCCCACGGCTCGATCGTTGTCAATGTGCGCCTCGACGACCGAATGATGCATATCGACGCCGACTTCCTGAACCTCCCGGCCAAGGGGCGCGTGGCCATGCTGCGCCAGGTGGCCGACATGAACATCAACCGCCTGCTGCTGCCGCGCTTTACGAAGGAGGGTGACCGCCTGAAGATGGAATACCACTGCCCGCTTGCGGAGACCCATCCCCACAAGATCGTCACCATCCTGCAGAACATCTGCCGCGTGGGCGACCGCTACGACGACGAGTTCTGCACGAAGTTCGGGGCCACACGCTGCTACGAACCCCGCGTGACGCCCTACCCCGCGGAGACCGTGGACCGCATCTACGAGGCCGTCCAGTCGCTCGTCCGGGCGACGCTCGATGCCGTCAGGGAGTACAACGACCAGCGCCGCTACGGCTATTCGTGGAACGTGATCGACACGACGTTCTACCAGATCTCCTACTTCGCACAGCCGCAGGGACAGCTGGCAAACGACCTGGACAAGGCCGTCGATGACATGGACGAGGAGTTGCCCGTAGCCGAACTTGTCATGAAGGGCATGGCCTTCCTCGAGAAGCTGCTCGCGATGCCGAAGGAGAAGCTCGCCGAAGATCTCTACTTCGTCGATACGCTCGTCTCGATCAAGGGCCCCTCGTCGCTGCAGAACGTGCAGGAGAACATGAAGGATGTCTACGAGGAGGCGACGGCCGCCATGCAGAACAAGGACCTCGAGCGCGCCGCCGTGCGCATCTGCTACAAGTTCTACGAGGCCTACTTCTACAACGACATGCAGGACGACCTGAACGCGATCTTCGTCAAGGCGCTGCGTGAGGCCGCCGACCAGCCGATGGAGAAGGCCGCCGAGACGCTCTGGAACGCGCTGGACAAGGTCATGGAGGGCGAGATCGACGAGGACGACGACGAAGGGTTCTTCTCCGGGGTGATGGAGGGCAACCCAATGGCGCAGCAGATGATGGAACAGGCCCAGGCACAGGCGCAGGCCATGCAGCAGAAGATGGCCGCAGCGATGGGCGGAGGCGAGATTCAGGAACTGCAGCAGAAGATGACCGAGGCGATGGCGCGCGGCGACATGGCCGAGTACATGCGTCTGGCCGGCGAGCTGCAGCAGAAAATGATGAGCGGATTCTTCAACAACAACTAAAAACGATGCACCATGGAACAGAATATCTATAGCGTAGTATTCAAGGTAACGCACGCCGGAGGCTCCGGAAGCTGTTTCTACCTGAAGGACCGGGACCTCTTCGTCACGAACTACCACGTGGTCGAGGGCTTCCACACGGTGGCCGTCCACGACAACGAGCGCAATCCCTATCTGGCCCGGGTCGTACTCGTGAATCCGACGCTGGACATCGCCCTGCTGGCCGTCGATCACGACTTCTCGGCACTCCCCGAGCTGAACCTCGCGGCCGCCGATTCGCTCGCGATCAGCAACAAGATCCGCGTGGCGGGTTATCCCTACGGCATGCCCTTCACCGTCACCGAGGGCACCGTCTCGTCGCCCAAGCAGCTAATGAACGGGCAGTACTACATCCAGACCGACGCGGCGGTGAACCCCGGCAACTCCGGCGGCCCGATCATCAACGACCGCAACGAGGTGGTCGGCATCACCGTGAGCAAGTTCACCAACTCCGACGCCGACAACATGGGCTTCGGCATCCGCGTCGAGACGCTCCACAAGCTCTTCGACTCGCTCGGCGAGCTGGATCGCGACTGCTTCCAGGTGCAGTGCGAGAGCTGCGACGAACTGATTTCGGACGAGGAGGAGTTCTGCCCCTCGTGCGGCGAGAAACTGCCCGAAGGGGTCTTCGAGGAGCGTCAGCTCTCGCCCCTGAGCGAGTTCTGCGAGGCGGCCATCGAGAAGATGGGCATCAACCCCGTACTGGCCCGCGACGGCAACGAGGCGTGGCTGTTCCACAAGGGCAGCTCCGAGATCCGCCTGTTCGTCTATGACCGCACCTACCTGTTCGCCGTCTCGCCGATCAACCTCCTGCCCAAGAAGGATGTGGAGAAGGTGTTGGACTACATGCTCGACACGGATTTCTATCCCTACAAAATGGGAATCGAGGGGCGCCAGATCTACCTGTGCTACCGCATCCACCTGGCCGACATCTCGGAGGCGTCCGAGGAGCGGATCCAGCAGAACCTCGTGCAGCTGGCCGAAAAAGCCGACGAGATGGACAACATGATGGTCGAGCGGTTCGGCTGCGAGTTCTCGGCCTATTCGAAACAGGAAAACGAGGCATAGACCATGCTGGACCTCAAACAACTGACCGCAGCGCTCGAAGGGGGAGAGATTCCCCCTTCGTTCGATGCGAAGGCCATCGGGAAGCTCTCGAAGCGCTTCCTGCGTTGGAAAAACGCCCGGGTAGTCCATCTCTACCCGGTTCGCGGCGTCTCGCACGAGGACTCCCGCTACTGTCTCTATTCCTGTCCGCTTAACGGCACAACGATCGACGAAGAGACCCTGCAGGCCATTCATGCCGAGATCGATTCGCTCGAAATCGGACACATACGCTACGACTCCGTACAGTCGGAAGGAGCCGATTACTATGTGCTGGACGAACACGGAAACCATTGCGGCATGGATGCGGACGACGACGTCGTCGCCCAGGTCAGCGACCGGTTCGACGGCCTGGTGCTCTTCACCCGGACGGTATTCTCGCCCAAGCATGCGGCGCGGCTCGACTGCCACTATGCGGCCCTCGGAATCTCGAAGGAGCCCGACGGCTACGAGATCGAGCCCCTGTCGAACGCCATGCTCGGAGAGGCTGGCGGCGGGCTGCGTTTCCGCGGCCCGATGGTGGAGATCCCCGATGCGGAGGAGGAGTCGCCGGCCGTAGAGAAATACCGCCAGACGATGACTCTTGTGATGGCTCTTATGCTGGTCGCCGCCGTAATCTGGTACCTCATCAAAGGATAAACGTTTTTTTTATTCAAAAAACTTCAGACCATGAAAACATTCAATTACGCATCGACTTCGGCCGTCAAGGAGAACCTGACCTATCTGATCCTGGGCGCCGCCCTGATCGTCTTCCCCCTCGTTCATCCCTTCGGCATCCGCATCGGCGCCAAGCCGGTGCTCGGTCCCCTGCCGACGACGATCCTTCTGATCATCGCCGGACTCTACATGCTCTATACGGCCTACCGCAAGATCCGCCAGGCCCGTGCCCTCTCGGCCAAGGGCGGCGTCATCACCGTGGACGACGACCGGGTGACCTATCCCGTGATCCGCAAGGGCCAGGTCGAGACGGAGGCGTTCTCCATCTCCGAGATTTCGAACATCTCGTACGACGAGGAGGACGGCATCCTGACCGTGACGCTCGGCGGCGGCAGGGAGGCCAAATTCGATCTCGACTTCTTCGACAGCCTCGACCGGCTCAAGGAGTTCGCCGCACTGCTGCAGAAGTAACAACCGGCGCCATCGTTCGGGACCCGCAACACGGTGGGTCCCGGACGACCGTTCCTGCCGCTCCGGCTGCCTTCTTTTGTTTTTGAGATAAAATACTTAACTTTACATCCGTCAAAACCCCAAATCCCCAACACCATGAATCCGCGGATCATTCGCGCCATGCTGCTGTCGCTGCTGTGCATGGCAACCGTATCGGTCGTCCAGGCCGCCTCGACGGTTCAGGGCCGCATCTACCTCAAGGACGGTCGGGTCATCGAATGCGGCGAAAAGGACCGCATCGAACTCCCCAAACACGAGCGGGATGTCAAACTGCTGCGCCGGGCCTTCTACAAGGACAAGAGCAAGGAGATTTACCGCTACGAGGAGATCGACTCGATCGTCTGCTGGCATGCCACGGCGCCCGAGCACCCCCGCAAGTTCATCCCGGCACCCGATGCCGGCTGGTTGTGGGTCTACGTCGAGACTCCGCACATCTGTGTCGGCGTCTACTCGCACAAGGGCTACGGCATCGATTCGAACGGAGGCATCGAGGTGCTGGTCAAGTACCGCTACCTCAGCCGCTCGCGCACGGCCTACTACCTGCGCAAGGCCGGTAAGGAGAACTTCGAGGTCGTGGGTTCGGCCAGCCGCCGGGGCAAGGAGCGGTTCCGCGAGGCGGTGGCCGCATACATCGCCGACGATCCCGACCTCGCGGAACGGATACTGCAGTCGAAAACCGACCGCAGCAAGACCATCCTGATGCTCGAGGCGTACGATCCCGAAAACGATTGAACGTTTTATCCCTAATCCCCAAATCGTATGAAACACTTTTTTATCTGTGCGCTGGCGGCGCTGGCCGCCGTCTGCACGATCTCCCGGGCTGAAGCCAAGGATCCCGAAGAGGCGGAGTCGGATCATGTGATCGTCACCCTCAAGTCGGGCGAGCAGGTCGATTGCTACGTCCACCGGGGCTGGCATGCCGAGAACTCGGTATTCAAGAAGGAGAACTACTCGTTCAAGGTCACCAAAACACCCGACGACAAGGAGCCGATCGAATACACGGCCGACGATGTTGTGAGCATCGACTATGTCGAGACGACCGAGAACCATCCGGACGGGCTGCGCTGGGAGTCGCACCCGCTTGCCAAGCCTAATTTCTCCAGCCGTTACCACACCCTCCAGATGCTGTTCTGCGTCGATAAGGCGGGCAGGAATGCCACCACCTACTGGTGGAAAATATGGGTCTCATCGGGAATAAACGGCATGGGCCGATCGCTCCAGACCAACTTCGGCGTCCGCTTCCACAACGATCCCGAAGGGATTGTCTACCCCTACATGCTGGTCAATTCGGTGCTCATGAAGGATCGCTACCCGGGTCTGCAGGATTTCTGCAAGAAGTGGTTCAAGGGGCCCGAGGGCAAGGTCCACAAGAAGGAGGCCGAGGAGAACGACGCCTGGATTCTCGACATGTATGACGCCTATCTCGAGCAGATGGGCGACGAGGCCGGCAACCTGCCCTACCCCATTCCCGACAAGAAAGCCGGTAAGAATCAGGCCGACAAGGAGTAGCCGTCGGTCTACAGCGGGTTCCGCGAACGGGAACGCCTTCGGGCGCTCACCCGTCTCGCGGAACTTATTTTTTTGGGGGAGGGGGTCACTCGGATCCCATCGAGGAGAGGAAGATGACGGCGGCAGCCAACAGATAATCTTTCAACGGCGCACGAAGCAGCAGACTGGCGCGCTGGATTTCCGACGTTACCTGCCGGACCGTCAGATTGAACTTCTGGGCAATCTGATAATAAGTCATGTTCTCCAGCCTGCTGGCCAAAAATACGTTGCGGGTCAGTACGGGCATTTTTGCCAGTTCGCGGCGGTATATCTCAACTATTTCGGACTCGAACAACTTGTCGATCAGCTCTTCATTGGAGAGTGTATTGATACCCGATTCTATTCGCCACAACTCCTTTCTGTAGAGTTCGCTGTGGGCTTTGAGCATTGATTTCCGCTTGCGGAGGAACGAGATGCATCGGGTTCGGATGTAATTATAGATATACCCCTTGATGTTTATGTCGATATCGAGCTTGTCCCGATGTTCCCACAAATACATGAAGCCATCGGTCGTAATATCGGTCGCAACCTCGATATCATTCACATAGGAGTACGCGATTCGTACAAAACGCTCCTTGTCGTTGAAAAGCCTGTCAAACTCTTCCGCCGTCAATATTTTCGTCGGCTTTTCCATGCCCAAACTTCGCTATTGCGATCAAAAATAATAAATATTTGCGAAAAAGCGGCCTTTTATCGGAAAAGAGATTCCGAATCGCAGGACAGAACGCAGCTTTTCCCATCCTCCATCGGGAAAATGCCGGCATGATTTGCAAACCACATAAAAAAACAGCATGCGGCAACTGACTTATCGCAAAACAATTGCAATAAATAAAATATCTTATTTGGTTATTAAATAAATTTATTTGCAAAAAAGTCTGTAAACTCCCCCGCGCCATGCGTTTAAATGATAAAAGACATAAACAAAGACAAATTTCAACGAAAGATGAATCAGGACGTAATATACAGGGCCTTGCGCGGAGAAGCGTCGCCCGAAGAGCTGGAGCAGGTCGAGCGGTGGTACATGGAGGATCCGGAGGAGTTCCAGCGATGTGCCGATGAAGCGCATCTGCAGATCGACATGATGGAGCTGTACGGCGAGCAGATGCGGCCTACGAGCTGGATCGTTACCCACTGGAAGCGTGTTGCGCGCATGGCGCTGCAGGCTGCCGCCATGCTTGCCGTCGGTCTTTTTATCGGAGGATATGTCGGCCGGGAACGGACCTACGAGCTGTTCTCCGAACAAACCAACACATTGCAGGCCCCGAACGGCCAACGCCTGAAACTCACCCTGCCGGACGGAACCGGAGTCCAGCTCAACTCCGGCTCGGTCATCGAATATCCCTCCGTGTTCGGCAAAGACGTCCGCCGCATCAGGCTCTCGGGCGAGGCCATGTTCGATGTAACGCACAACGAGGAGCAGCCCTTCGTCGTAGAGACCTTCGCCTCCGACATACGGGTGTTGGGAACGCGGTTCAACGTAGTGGCCAATGAAAAACGCCGGCGATTTTCCACGGCTTTGTTCGAGGGACGTGTCCGGATCACCAACAAACTCGACCCGACCCAGAAAGAGATCGTATTGAATCCGAACGATGTCGCGAATCTGTCAAACGGCCACCTCTTCGTGGAACCGATCACCGATCCGGAGATTACATGCTGGACGGAGGGCCTCGTCAGCATATCGGGCCTGCCGTTCGACGAGCTGATGGAGAAATTCGAGCAGGCGTTCGATGTCAAAATCAGGATCGAACTCGAAACTCTTCCGGACATCCGGAACGTCAGCGGCAAAATCCGCGTAAACGACGGCATCGACAAAGCGCTCCGCATCTTGCAATACACGGCAGACTTCTCCTACAGAAAGAATCCGGAAACGAATGTGGTGACGATATACTGATCCCCTTCCATCCATTGTCCAACCCTAAACAGAATTGCCTATGAAAACGTAGCTGCAGACCCACCCGCAACTCGTTCAACAAAAAGCCTGCGGAGGTAGGATGCCGCAGGCCCGATAATAGATTGAATTGAGTTTTTGAGACAACCAACTAACCTATTACCTAAAACATTGCAAAGATATGAATAAAACAGTATTCTTCCACAGGTTTCGAAGGCTGTTTGGGTTCGTATTGACAATCTCCCTGCTCGGAAGCGTGTGGGCGGTTTCGGCACAGAATGCCCGCATCTCCATCAAAATGGAAGACGCTTCGATTGCGCAGGTCATGAAAGAGATTGAAAATCAAACTCGTTACTTGTTCATCAACAAAGGTGTCGATACCCGAGACAAAGTCAGCATCGACGCCGCACAAAAAACGGTTCAGGACGTATTGGCACAACTCTTCGCCGATACGGACATATCCTACCAGATCGACGATTCATACATCATACTCACCCGGAAGGACGATCGTTCGGCTCCGGTTTCCGTCTCCGGAAAGATTCTGGATGCGGCGGGCAGCCCGATTGTCGGGGCCAGCATTCTGGTTCAGGGCACGACCGTAGGTGTCAGTTCCGATATCGACGGAACATTCACGCTTCAGGTCCCGGCTCCGGCCGCCGACCGGTCGCTTGAAATCAGTTTCATCGGCTACACGCCCGTTACCGTGGCCGTGGCCAACCGAACCTATTTCGAGATAAGGCTTGAGGAATCCGCTTCGCAAATCGAATCGGTCGTCGTCACGGCCCTGGGAATCAAGAGATCCGAGAAGGCCGTGGCCTACAACGTACAACAGGTCAAAACCGAGGACCTGACGACCGTCAAGGATGCCAACTTCATCAATTCGCTGTCGGGCAAGGTGGCCGGCGTGACGATCAACGCCTCGTCGTCGGGTGTCGGCGGTGCCACGAAGGTCGTGCTGCGCGGCAACAAGTCCATTTCGCAGTCGTCGAACGCGCTGTACGTTATCGACGGTATTCCGATGTACAACTTCGGCGGCGGAGGCGGCACGGAGTTCGACTCGCGCGGAGCCACCGAGTCCATCGCCGACCTGAACCCCGAGGACATCGAGTCGATGTCGGTGCTGACGGGCGCTGCAGCCGCCGCCCTCTACGGTTCGGAGGCTGCGAACGGCGCGATCATGATCACGACGAAAAAAGGCGAAGCCGGGGCCTTGAAGGTGACGCTTTCGAGCAATACGGAGTTTCTGGACCCGTTCGTGCAACCCGAGTTCCAGAACCGCTACGGAACGGGGCTCAACGGGCAGCGCAGCGGATCGAACATCTACAGCTGGGGCGAACGGCTGAATGCAGCCTCGCGCTACGGCTACACGCCAGATGACTTCTTCGAGACGGGGCACGTCTACACGAATGCCTTTACGCTTTCGGGCGGTACGGACCGCAACCAGACCTATTTCTCGGCTGCGGCAGTCAATTCCGACGGGATCATCCCCAACAACGAATACGACCGCTATAACTTCACCTTCCGCAACACCTCCTACTTCCTGAACGACAAGCTGCGTCTGGATGCCTCGGCCAGCTACATCTACCAGCAGGACCAGAACATGACCAACCAGGGCGTCTACTCGAACCCGCTGGTCCCGGCCTACCTCTTCCCGCGGGGCGAGAACTTCGACCTCTACCGCCGTTTCGAACGTTACAACGAGGGTACGAAGCTCATGGAACAGTTCTGGTCGTCGGACATGGAGGGCGGCGACCTGCGGATGCAGAACCCCTACTGGATCGCCTACCGCAACCTCCGCAACACGGACAAGAAGCGCTACATGCTCTCGTTCTCGGCCTCGTACGACATTCTGCCGTGGCTGAACGTCTCGGGGCGCGTCCGGATCGACAACATGAACTCGCTCTACACGCAGAAACTCTACGCCTCGTCGAATACGACCATCACCGACGGCGGCAAGAACGGCCACTACACCGAGGCCCGGGCCTACAACACGCAGACCTACGGTGACGTGATGGTCAATATCAACAAGACCTTCGGCGACGACTGGTCGCTGAACGCGAACATAGGCGCCTCGATCAACAACATCAAAACCGATGAGTTGTCGTACCGCGGCCCGATCCAGGAGAACGGACTTCCGAACGTCTTCAACGTCTTTGACCTCGACGACACGAAAAAACGTGCCGAGAAGACGGGCTGGCACGACCAGACGCAGTCTCTGTTCGCCTCGGTCGAGGTGGGTTGGCGTCAGATGCTCTACCTCACGGTGACGGGCCGCAACGACTGGGCCTCGCAACTGGCCAACTCCCCCTCCTCGTCGTTCTTCTATCCGTCGGTCGGACTGTCGTGGGTGCCGACATCCACATGGGATCTGGGTGAGGCGTTGAGCTACCTGAAGATCCGCGGCTCGATCGCCTCGGTGGGTATGCCTTTCCCGCGTCACCTGACCATCCCGACCTACGAATACGACGCCACGAACCGCGTCTGGAAGGACAAGACCCACTATCCGATCGGGGACCTGAAACCCGAGCGCACGACCACCTACGAAGTGGGTCTCGACGCACGGCTGTGGCAGCGCATCAGCCTCTCGGCTTCGTGGTATCAGGCCGACACGAAGAACCAGACCTTCGACCCCTCGCTGCCGCCTTCGTCTTCCTATACGACGATCTACCTGCAGACGGGCCACGTCCGCAATACGGGCGTCGAGTTGTCGGCCGGATATGACAACCAGTGGCGCGATTTCCGCTGGGAGACGAACTTCACCTACTCGTGGAACCGCAACGAGATCATCGAACTGGCGGCCAACGCCGTGAATCCCGTAACGGGAGAGCCGTTGAATCTCAACAAACTCGATATCAAGGGCCTGGGCAAGGCGAAATACATCCTCAAGGAGGGCGGCACGCTGGGCGACCTCTACACGACCTCCGACCTGCGCTTCAACGACAACGGATACATCGAGGTGGACAAGAACGGCAACCTGCTGCTGACGGACGAAGGGGACGACATCTACCTGGGTTCGGTCTTCCCCGACCACAACCTGGCATGGCGCAACGATTTCTCATGGAAGGGCATCAATCTCGGCGTGCTCTTTACGGCCCGCATCGGCGGCATCTGCTACTCCGCGACGCAGGCCAACATGGACCTCTACGGCGTTTCGGAAGCTTCGGCCGCAGCACGCGATGCCGGGGGCGTGTGGATCAACGGCCGCGAGCTGGTCGATGCGCAGAAGTGGTACCAGGCCATCGGTTCGCAGTCGGGCCTGCCGCAGTACTACACCTATTCGGCGACGAACATCCGTCTGCAGGAGTTGTCGCTGGGCTACACGCTGCCCGCAAAGTGGTTCCGCGACAAGATGCGCATGACCGTCTCGTTCGTCGGGCGCAACCTCTGGATGATCTACTGCAAGGCGCCGTTCGACCCCGAGGCCGTCGCCTCGACGGGCCTGAACTACCAGGGCATCGACTACTTCATGATGCCGTCGCTCCGGAGCCTGGGTTTCAACGTAAAATTCCAATTCTAAATGAACAGCAAGACCATGAAAACTACGAATCATAAGGTGCAGCGGCTGCTGCTTGCGGTCGTGCTGCTCGGTCTGGGAGCCTGCACGGGGGATTTCGAAGAGATCAACCGCAATCCCAATCAGGTCACCGAAGACCAGATGGAGGCCCTGAACTACAAAACCGGCACAAAATTCAAATCGCTGCAAAGTCTGGTCATCCCGGTCGAAGAACACATGTACCAGTTCAACGAGTCGCTTTCGGGCGGTCCGTTCGGCGGCTATATCGGCGCGACGGTCGATACGTGGCAGACGAAGTTCGAGACCTACAACCCCTCGGCCGACTGGCGCAAATGGCCCTTTGCAAATGTCATCACGGAGACCTACACACCCTACAAGGGCATCGTCGGCGGTACGGACGACGAGGTGGCCATAGCCTTCGCCAGGTTGTTGCGCGTGGCCATCATGCATCGTGTGACGGACTCCTACGGTCCGATACCCTACTCGCAGCTCGAGAGCAACGAGTCGGTCTATGTAGCCTACGACTCGCAGGAGGCGGTCTACACGAAGATGTTCGAGGAGCTGGATGAAGCCATCGAGATCTTGGGCCGCAACACGACGCTTCCGGCCGAGGCATGGAGCCGCTACGACGCCGTCTACTACGGCAACATCGCCCAGTGGCTCAAGTATGCCAACTCGCTGAAACTGCGCATGGCCATGCGGCTCTCCTACGTCAAGCCCGAACTGGCGAAGGCGAAGGCCGCCGAAGCCATTGCCGGGGGCGTCATTACGGCGAATGCCGACAATGCGGCGATGCATGCCGCGGGGA